>NZ_JACYVZ010000001.1 GCF_014857925.1 Cysteiniphilum marinum
GTCGTAAAAGTGAACGCCTTCCCGTACAAGTTAGTTTCAAAGGGACAATACAATTGTTTAATAGCTTTGTATCATGGTTAAGCTTCGCAGCAAACTCAGATAAAGCTCATGACATATTGCTGCAGGCAATCTTAAAAAACAAGGCGGGGAATAGACCAGGACAGATTGAGCCTCGAGCTGTTAAAAAGCGCCCCAAAGCATTTAGGCGACTTAATAAAAGTAGGGAATTAGAAAGAGCTGAAATAATTAACAGGATGCAGAAAAATGCCAATAAAAAAGATTCATCTGCCGCTTAAGGTAGTGCCATTAATATATAAATCTCCGGAGTATCACGTATCTATTTATGGTAGTGAAGATGCCTTTGTTAGGATTCTTTATAATGTCATCGGTAATGCACTTAAGTTTGCAACGGATGTAACGGTATGTTTGCAAATGGATAAATCAAATATCATATTAAGTATCGAAGATAATGGTCCTAGCGTGCCGGATGATATGAGTTTAAATGAGCTTTTCCGTCGAAGAGTGCAAGCTGATAATCAGGATATGTCACGCACACAGCAAGGCAGTGGCCTTGGTCTTGCAATTGTTTATGAGTTGGTGCATCAAACTGGTGGTGATGTCACCTTGAAAAATTTATCACCCAGTGGTTTTGGTGTTTATATTCTTTGGGGACGGTAAACTAAAGTCAGTACATCCTGTCAACAAGTCTGTAAAATACCAAATAAGTGGTATATAATCATCGGCACTTTCAGCATTCTATACAATTAATATGAGAAATATTCTAGTTACTAATGCATTGCCATATGCCAATGGTCATTTGCATTTGGGGCATATGCTTGGTTATATTCAATCAGATATTTGGGTGAGATTTCAAAAAATGCGTGGTAATCAGTGCCACTTTGTTTGTGGTAGTGACACGCATGGCACACCGATTATGCTTAAAGCGAAAAAAGAAGGGATCAAACCTGAAAAATTAGTTGAGCAAATGTCGCAAGCACATCGCGATGATTTTATTGATTTTGAGGTTGAGTTTGACAATTATCATTCTACTCATCACCCATTGAATCAGGAAATTGTCGAAGCTATTTATTTAAAGCTTAAGGTAAATGATCTTATTAGCACGCGTGAAATTGCGCAAGCTTATGATCCAAAGGCAGAGATGTTTTTGCCGGATCGTTTTGTTAAAGGGACGTGTCCTAAATGTAAGGCAGAGGACCAATATGGTGATAGCTGTGAAGTCTGTGGCGCAACCTATTCGCCAATAGATTTGATTAATCCTAAGTCTGTAGTCAGTGGTGAAACACCGATTCAAAAAAACAGTGAGCATTTCTTCTTTAAGATCAGTGAATTAAGTGAAGATATTCAAAAGTGGATGAAGCACAACAAGGCATTGCAGCCTGAAGTGCAAAATAAACTCAAAGAATGGTTTGAGTCAGGTTTGCAAGATTGGGATATATCACGTGATGCACCATACTTTGGTTTCCCAATTCCAGGTACGGATAATAAGAAGTTTTTCTATGTATGGCTTGATGCGCCAATGGGATATATTGCAAGCTTTAAAGACTTATGCAATCGCGCAGGTATTGACTTTGATGCCTATTGGCGTCAAGACAGCAAGGCAGAGCTTTATCACTTTATTGGTAAGGATATTATTTATTTCCATGCGCTTTTTTGGCCAGCAATTTTAAATGCTGTAGATTATCGAACACCTACTGGTGTTTTTGCTAACGGATTTTTGACAGTTAATGGTAAGAAAATGTCAAAATCGCGTGGTACGTTTATCGCAGCAAGAACTTACTTAAATCATTTAAAAGCAGATTATTTGCGCTATTATTTTGCCAGTAAATTAACCCCTAGAATTGATGATATCGATTTGAACTTAGAAGACTTCGTGCAAAAGGTGAACTCAGATGTCGTAGGCAAAGTCGTTAATATTGCCAGTCGTTGCGCGGGCTTTATCAATAAGCGCTTTGATGGCATGTTATCTGAGCATATTCATGATCAGGAACTAATTGAGCGCTTTCATGCGGCACATGAAGAGATCACGACACTTTTTGAGAAACGTGATTTTGCACAAGCATTACGTGTAATTATGCAGCTTGCTGATCAGGCGAATCAATATGTTGATGCTTATAAACCATGGCAGTTGATTAAAGAAGAAGGTCAAGAGCAAACGGTGCATGAGGTGTGCAGTCTGGCGATCAATCTCTTTAAAATTATTATTGGTTATTTAAAGCCAGTAATGCCAGAGTTAGTATTGAAAGCCGAGCATTTTCTAAATATCAATCAATTGCAATGGGCGGAGATTCCTAATGTGTTATTGGGGCATAAGATTAATGTCTTTAAACCATTAATTGCGCGTGTTGAGCCAGAAAAGATTGAATTAATTATTGAGGAGACAAAAAAGATGCAATTAGAAGCAGAACAAGTAACAGAGGTCACACCTGAGACTGAGGTGAAAAATAGTTTAAATATCGCCAATGAAATTAAAATCGATGATTTCTTCAAAGTGGATTTACGTGTCGCGCAAATTATTGAAGCGGATCACGTTGAGGGTTCTAATAAACTATTGCGTTTGAAGCTTGATTTAGGGCAAGAGCAAAGACAAGTATTCTCAGGCATAAAAGCAGCTTATAATCCGGAGAGTTTAGTGGGTAAATACACGGTGATGGTGGCAAACTTAGCACCACGCAAAATGCGTTTTGGATTATCAGAAGGAATGGTGCTGTGTGCCGGTGATGGAGACTCACTATATCTACTAGAGCCTGATCAAGGGGCAACCCCCGGAATGCGTATTAGCTAAGTTTCTAAATATGTTGATTAAATGCTGGTTGGTAAGGCGTGAGTTCCAAGCTTTCGAGTTTTTTAGTCGCTTTTTGACTATCATATGATGCCTGTATTTTTAACATCAGTGCTGAGCTGATGTTAAAAACTTTTTCAATACGTGCTGCTAGATCTGGTGTAAGGCTTGCTTTGCCATTAACCACTCGGGATAACGCAACGCGAGTAATACCTAGCATGTCTGCTACTTTTGAGATATTGAGGTCTTTGTCCTCATCAATCACAAGACTTTTAAATACAAGACCAGGGTGTTGTGTATGTTTGCTCATTTTCATGCTCCACGTTTTAGTGATAGTCTCTGTAATCAACGACATAAACATCGCCATCTACTAACTCAAATGTTAAGCGCCAATTGCCATTAACATCTAAGGCCCATGGCCTTGTTTTGCCATGGAGTTGGTGAGGTCTTAATCGATAAAACAAAGTTATAATTTCTTGTTCGTTACTGATATGATCCAAAGCAGTTAGTAGGCTAAGCAGTTTATCCGCATGTTTGGGTTGAATACCTTTTGCGATCCCTTTTTCCCAAAGTTGTTTTAAGCCTTTGTGCTTGAATGACTTTATCATAATCGGCAAGTTTTATTTGTATATTGAAAGTATACGAAATAAACAAGGAATGTAAATGGTTGCTATACAATTTCCTATGTTTTTTGCCTTAAAATCAATGTGTTGTTTTTTTGAATCATCTCAAGTTGCTTCAATGCACTCATACCTAAAAGAATGAAATCATCATCTGTTTGAGGGTTAATGCTAGCGCGAACATTGCGCAATGTGATATTACCAATACGCAATTGATCAATTGATGTTTGATAAACGGTGATATTGCCATTAGCAGTACTGACGCTATAGCCTGAGCCTTTCTTTAATCCAATTTGCTTGGCAATATGCTCTGGAATGGAGACGGAACTCGCACCTGTGTCGACTAGAAATTTGACTTTGACGCCATTAATAAAGCCAAAGCTGACATAATGATGGTTATAAGCATTTAATACAACCGTCTTTTCAAGTGCGTTTTGTTGTGATGTTGGTGTTAGATTTACTTTTTCTTCATGTTGCAAATAAGAATGCGCAAGATAGGTGATAAGAATAAAAATGACAATCCAAAAAGCATAGATAAAGCGCTTTTGCATTGTTTAACCTAGGGTTTCTTTTAGTAGTTGAAAAATCTGGCGGTAGGATTTGCCGGAGGTTTGCTGTGATACTTCTTTGTGATGATTGCGAATCAACTGGCGTAACTGCTGTGTATCAGTATGCGGATGATCATTCATAAGCTTATCAAGGGCTGCTTTCATCGTATGTTCGTTCACAAGCGCATCACGCAATTGCTCTAAACGATGCATTTTAGCAATCTCAACCTGATTTTTCTGTGTATAACCATCGTAAGTAGCATAAGCTGTGCTAAGATCAGCGTTGCGCATCAGTTTGCCAATGTATTGCAGCTGACGTTTCAACGCGATGCGTTGCATGGATTTTGCTTTGATGATTTCATCAATAATTTTTTCATCTAGTGGCATTTTTTTGATGCGTTCTTCACTTAGTTCAGTTAATTTCTTACCAAAGTCGGTGATATCATGGGCTTCTTTTTTAATTTGTGTGCGACTTTTTTCTTCAGTAAAATCATCACTGTTGTGATCTTGGTAATATTCTTCAGTCATTGCCGTTTTTCAATAGGATTTTGTGATAATGATGTGTAGAATGATACACCAAATTCCTAAGGGATTGGAGAAAAATAAAGTAAATGCTTGGCAAAGCAAATCTGTTTTCTATCAAGGCGTCTTAAACGCAGACATAGCAAGGCTATGGCAAAGTTTAAGCAACACAGATAGAGAAAGAATAGGCAACGCAAACATTTGCTTTATTTGATGACGATTCCTAAGTTATATAACCTTATCTTGGAGGATACATCGATGTTTGATCGCCACGTTACCGTTGCACAATTTGATCCAGAATTATTTCAAGCCATTGAAAATGAAAATAAGCGTCAACAAGAGCATATTGAACTAATTGCTTCAGAGAATTACGCAAGTCCCGCAGTGATGGAAGCGCAAGGCTCACAACTTACCAATAAATATGCCGAGGGCTATGCCGGTAAGCGTTATTATGGCGGTTGCGAATATGTCGATGTCGCTGAAGAGTTAGCGGTTAATCGCTTAAAAGAGCTATTTGGTGCGGATTATGCTAATGTGCAGCCGCATTCTGGTTCACAGGCAAATGCTGCTGTTTACTTTGCACTGCTTCAACCAGGAGACACGGTGCTTGGCATGTCTTTAGCGCATGGTGGACATTTAACACATGGTGCTAAGGTCAGTTTCTCAGGTAAGTTATTCAATGCGATTCAATATGGTTTAGATCCACAAACTGGTGATATTGATTATACAGAGGTGGCGCGTTTAGCGAAAGAGCATAAGCCCAAGATGATTATCGCTGGATTCTCTGCATTTTCAGGCATTGTTGATTGGGCGCGCTTTAGAGAAATTGCTGATGAAGTTGGTGCTTATTTGATGGTTGATATGGCGCATGTTGCAGGTTTAATTGCCGCAGGCGTTTATCCAAATCCTGTTCCTTTTGCTGATGTGGTCACCAGTACAACACACAAGACATTGCGTGGACCGCGCGGTGGGATTATTCTGGCTAAATCAAACCCCGAGCTTGAGAAAAAGTTCCAATCAATTGTTTTTCCAGGCACACAAGGTGGACCATTGATGCATGTCATCGCTGCCAAAGCAGTTGCTTTTAAAGAAGCATTGCAACCTGAATTTAAGTCTTACCAGCAACAGGTGGTGAAAAATGCTAAAAAGATGGCGGAAGTATTAATGTCGCGTGGTGTTGATGTTGTCTCAAAGGGTACTGAGAATCATTTGATTTTAATTGATTTAATCAGTAAAGATATCACAGGTAAAGATGTTGAAGCCGCTTTGGGGCGCGCAAATATCACTGTAAATAAAAACTCAGTGCCGAATGATCCACGTTCTCCTTTTGTCACCAGTGGGTTACGCATTGGCACACCTGCTATTACCACGCGTGGTTTCAAAGAAGATGAGTGTGCGCAAATTGCGCATTGGATGTGTGACATTATCGATGATCTTGGCAATGAAGCAAAAGAGCAGGAAATTAAACAAAAGGTTGTGGCACTTTGTGCTAAATTCCCTGTTTATTCAGAAGATAAAGCAGCTGAATTGGCTTAGCGATTGTTATTACTTTTTATCAGGATGATAATACTTCGGGGTAAAGCTAATCCCATATTTTACATACATCCACATTTTAGAGACAAAGGCTTGTAACTCAGGTGGATGCATATTTAATACATACATTTTCTCAATCATAGCTTCTGTTGGATTAACGTTAAGGTCTTTAAATAAAGCATTCAAATATTGGCTATTATCAACAACGCCATTGGGTTGATAAATATAGTTGCTATTCATTGCTGCAATATAAGGATCCATATTGAAGTTTAAAAAAGCATAGGCAGCATCAAGATTTTTAGCACCTTTAGGAATCATCAGCATATCAAACCAGATATTTGTTCCTTCTGCGGGCAAGACATATTTTAAGATTTGATCGGGATTGATCTCTTTAGCGCGCTCAACGGAGCGCACAACATCTCCTGAGTAGCCCATAACAACACATAAATTACCGGCAGTGAAATCATTTTGGTATTTGTTGCTATCAAAATACTTAACATATGGGCGCACATTTTTAATCAAATACAACGCTGCCTTTTCATAAGCTGCTTTGTCAGTGGTATTCGGGTTGATACCCGCATAATAAAAATAATTGCCAAATACCTGCTCAGGTTCATCAAGCATTGAAACACCGCATTTAGATAATGTTTTAAGATACTTTGGATCGAATAAATACTTCCAACCATTGGGTACAACAGCGTGTCCAAAGACTTTGGCAACTTCTTTGACATTATAGGCAATACCCGTTGTCCCATAGCTATAGACAATCGCATAATTATTACCTGGATCATTAATTTGAGAAATCTTATCATAAATGGCTTTATTGCGATGTGCCCAGTTGGGTAATTTGCTTTTATCAAGCTTAATAAGTGCATGTGATTTGATCTCACTTGGTAGGTAAAGTGCGCCTTGCTCAATAACATCAAATCCAGAGGCGCCAGTCATCACCTTAGCGCGTGTCATATTATCATCAGTGGTATAGCTTAGACGCACACGAGAGTTAGAAAGGTGACTAAAACATGGGATAAGATCCGGTGACATATAGTCTGCCCAGTTTGTAAAATTAAGCGTTTGCTTGGTTTTAAATGGCGTAATTGGAGCGCTTAATAATTTCTCACTACACTGAAAATCAGCAGCAGATAGCAAGCCCGAACAGCCGATAAATAGCGTAACAATATATGAAGTCTTTTTAAGTTTCATCGATAACATAACAAAGCCCGCAAAGTTATAAAATTAAAATATTGGGCTATTGTAGCGTTAAGTGACATCACTTGATAGAACTTATTGTTTGTTGTATCAGTTCTCTTTGACTTTCCTAAATTCAAGTTAAAAGTGAAATGAATAGAAGGCATATTCATGAGCACAAAAATGACAAGTTATTCATTAGCATTTAAAGCCATCGTATTAGACGCCTTATCCTATTACCTGCTTGACTAATCAAATGGTTTAGCTACCATTGATGCAGTTAAATGTTTCTTGGGGAAAATGTTATGCAAGGAAAGACTGTTCTTGTGGTAGATGATGAAACGGAAATACGTGAAGGTATTGCTGAAGTTTTAAAGGAAAATGGCTTTGAAGTGATCACAGCTGAAAATCCGATAGAAGCAGATGAATTAATTATAGATAAAAAACCAGATCTTGTGCTTTTAGATATTATGATGCCTTTAGAAGATGGTCGCTCGTATTGTCGAAGGCTGTTTGAGAAATATGAAATTCCGATCATCATGATCAGTGCATTAGAGTCAGATGTTGAAGAGCTCATTGCCCATGAGTTGGGAGCGATACACTATATGCGGAAACCTTTTAGTATGCGTATTTTGTTAACAAAAGTGAAAAATGTCTTACGCGTCTGTGCACCGATCAATCAAGCAATGACTCAAACTGCGAACAAAGGAATGTATCGTTTAGATCGATTTAACTTTGACCCGATTAAAAAGGTTATTTTTAATTCACAGGATAAACTAGCGCTTAATACCAATGAATGTAAGATAATCTTGTTGCTGATTGAGTCGAATAAAGAAGCGATGTCAACACCTCAATTAACCAAAGAAATTTATAATCGCGAGTATGATTTTGAGGATAGATCGGTATCAACACTTGTCTATCGCTTAAGATCAAAGCTTAGGAAAATTGGCGGTGAGGAGCTCATCCAAAGCGAATATGGAGGTGGATATGTCATTCTTGCCGATGTGGTTAAAGAAGATTAAACAACTGAAGTTCCGCGTTTACTCTAGTTGGCTTTCAATTATTCTTGCAATTGCTAGTGTATTTTTGTTTATTCAAATAACCTTGTCTGCATTTAATTATTTTTTGGAGTTAAAATCCAGTCGTGTTTCTAATATTTTGTATTACTTGTCTAATTTAGAGTATTTTGATTTTGATAAAATTGAGAAAGCGCATTTAAAAAACGCCTTACCTAAGTTAAGTAATAGTATGGTATCTATAACCATACAAAAAAGCAGACCACAAAACCTGGATTATACACATCCAGAAGGCCCGATTACTAAGGAGCAAATTGACGAAATATTACCGGGAGTCAATTTTTTTCATGGGTGGCGGATTGGTGTCTATGTTGAAGAATTAAGAGAATGGGTATTACTTAGTATTAAACCTTTGAAAATGCCTTGGAAGTTGAGTGTTTTTATTCTTATTCAAGCGCTTTTGATTATTATCTTGATGAGCTACTATTGGAATGTCTATCAATTGAAAAAAGCATGGAAAAGAGTGCATAACTTGTATCAAAAAAGTATGAGCTTCAATGACAAAAACGATACAGATATACCGATTACAAGTGCTGCTATTATTAGAATGGCAGTCAAAGATTTGGAGATTTTGATTAAGCGTGTTGATAGTCTTTCAAATGAAAAAATTCATATGATGATGTCGTTAGCACATGGCATTAGAACACCTTTGATGAAAATGAATGTTGCTTTGTACAAAGTAGATAATCCTGAAGCTGTTGATAAGCTAGAGGTGCTTATCAGTGAGATTGATGAAATTTTGTCACAAATTATACAGTATACCAAGTCGGAGCAAGGCAGTGCCGCAAAGCAGACAACTGATTTAGCAAAGCTAACACAACAAATATTTGAACAATATGCTACAGCTATCCCTTTGTTTAGCATTGTGACGCTTTCAAATAAAGCTTTTGTAACGAGTATTAATAAGGTGAGTTTTGAATTAGCCTTAAATAACTTGGTGGATAATGGCATCAAGTATGGCAAACAAGTCGAGGTGTCAACTTATCAAGATAAAGGGCAGTTTTATATTACCATTCAAGATTATGGTCCAGGGATTGATAATAAAGATATGCATAAAATTTTTGAACCTTTCCAACGTATTATGAATGGAAGGCATGGTAGCATTCGCGGTTCAGGAGTTGGTTTAGCGATTGTCAAGAAAATGCTTGAGGAGCATCAGGCAACGGTGACATTGGAAAATAATAAAAAGGGATTGAAAATTTGCTTATGCTTTGTCTTAGCTTAAATAACAAAACAACGAAAGCAAATCATTTCTAGGATCTTTTTATCTGCCATAATCTGAAGAAATCATAGTGCATAGATATTTGATGAAGTATTTGGTTGTATTTCGTTATTTCATTTTTGTCTGAAATTGGCTGATAATGCAACATATGCAAGGCAACGGGGGTTGGCTTTGCTTAAGTTACGATTGATGCTTGCATCAATAAATAAAAACTTAGAGTTACATCATTTATCAATTTGTGAATGAATGAAGATAAAACATATTATTGATTTTGCGCTGTCAAATCATTTTTGATAAAAAATTATGGGGTATTGGTTTGTTATGTTTAAATGCTATTATGTATGTGCAAGTGATTTTTTGATAAAAACTTGTCAAAAGTTTGTGCTATCTTTATTTTGTGGCTTAATGCTGTCAGTAGGGTATGCATCGATTCACCCTGGGGCTTTGATTGAAGAATGGGACGATGATAGCTCTGAGTTTACCAAAGTAATCAAGAATACAGGTGATAAAACGGAATATGTCAATATTTTGCTATATAAAATTGAAGATCCTTTTGGTGTAAATAAAGAGACACCGATGGGGCTTAAGGAGATGGTTTCGGATCTCTTGGTATCACCTTTAAAGATGATTTTACCACCTAAGTATGAAAAAATTTTACGCTTAAGTTACCCTAAAGGTCGCCAGAATTTTACGAAAGATCATTACTATAAAATCGTAGTTCAGCCAGTGTTACCAAGTCTTGAAAATGGTTTTTTTAATGTAGAAAATAAGATGCAAGCTGGAGTGCAATTGAATATTGCTTACGGTACGCTATTGATTGTCACACCGTTGGCTAAAAATATACATTACCAAACTGAGCACAAGGTCGCTAACCATGAGCTTGCTTTTAATAACAAAGGAAATAGCTTTGTGAAAGTGGAAGTTAGAGGCAAGTGTCAAGAATCGGCGGATAATCCCTGTAAGAATGATGTTGTTCTTGACAAGAAAAATGTCTATGCAGGTCAAAATATAACAATTAGTTTAAAAAAATATCAACGAGATACTGTCACTTACACTATTTATGAAGGTAAAAAACAGCAGAAATTTACGCTTGAATAAATAGGTGATATTGAAGTTTGTGTAAATGCTGGCTCATCAGTTGAATGTACTCTCTGGGTGAGTTATTTACATAAAAATGCAATAGTATAATCATGCTAAATTATTATCTCCTGTTACAACAGGTTAGGTTGTAGAGTTTAACCAGTTGGCTTAACTATCTAGTTATGCTCATGTTTTGAGTACGCTTATTGCTCATGTGGTTTTATGTAAACAATTTAAGTAAACAGTTTAGGCATGTAAAACTGTTGCAATGATTGAACGTGTTTAATCAACACATTAACGTACAATATATTAAAGAGGTTTATACTATGAAATTAACAAATAAAAATATAATATTAACAAGCTTAATAAGCAGCGGTATTTTAATGGCCAGTACTGGATTTTCTGTTGAAACTAATCAGACGTCAAATCTTAGCTTTAATCTGTATGCTAACATTGTAGATATTAACAAGCCAAATATCATTTTTGAGGCGGTTAAAGATGATATTGAATTATTATTTGATGCTGATAAAAACGTTTTAGAAAGTAAAACGATAGCGCTAAATTACAAAGTAACTGGTGGAGATCTAACTTCACTAAATGCTAAGCTTATAGGTTCGACTGTTCTGTTCTCACCAGAAACGGATGCTACACCAATTAATTATGATGTGATTGTTAATGGTAAGACTTTGACGACCGCTAGTCAGGATCTCTCGCTGAGTGCCGCAGAAGGTACATCAAGTGCGATTCAAATAGCTATCCAACCAACTACTTTGGGTAGTGGTGGCGTGTATGTAGGAGAGTATACGGATACTGTTGATCTACAGTTTGATGCTTCCTTGGGAACTACTAACTAGGTATAGCAAGTCCCTCAGTAACTTTAGTGAATAGATATTCATTTTTCTAACTCTATTTATTTTTAATAGGCTATAGCAAAATTTAGTAAGTGATTATTAACGTTATGCTTTACAGCGTATTGTTAATAAATAGAGACTTTAATCGGGTGGTTGGTTGTTTATGTCTTTTAGAATGTGTTGCTTTCTCTTTAGCATCTTAGCCTCCAGTGGAGCGTTATATGCGAGTATTCCCAGTGATTTTGTGGAGTTTTCTCAAATGCAGAAGGTTGATGTAAAAGTAGTTGTTGCTGGTATTGATCTTGGTTATCAACAAATGACAATTAAAGATCAATCATTGCAGATTAATTTAAGTGACATATTTACTCCAATCAAACTTAGTGACACGGCTCAAAACATTATTCAAAAGATATGGGAAAATGGCATTCCTTTTGACAGTACAATTTATTGTTTGCCTGAGTATCAAGCGTTAGGTGTCTGCAGTGCCAATGAGATTTTGGCAAGTAGTATGTTTACAGATAGTAATTTTCAGCTAACGATTGACATTGCTCCACAGGCTATTGCATATCAAAATCATCGAGATCAAACCTATATTCACTTAGGTGATAAGACGCAGTATGGCAGTATCTTTAACTATAACCTTTATTTTAATGCATCAAATAATAATGCAAGCAATTATACGCTAGACTTAAATAACGTCAGCAGCGTCAATAATACTGCGCTATATAGCGGAATCTATGCCTCAGGTAATGAAAACAGTAGTTTGCTGAATCTTGAGACATTGTATCTAACACATGAGTTTGCGGATGCCTCATTCACAGCTGGCTATACCGGTATGTTATCAAATATTACGGGCTTAAATTATATAGCTACAGTTGAGGGATTAATCATGCAATTATCTAGCTCAAACAATATGAAGCGTAATAAAAATAGTAATTCACAGGAGCCAATTTTTATTTACGCGCAGAGTAATACTCGGGTTGAGGTATATAAAGATGCTCGTATGATCAGTTCACAGTATTTCGCTGCTGGAACACACGAGCTTGATACGTCTGATTTTCCCTATGGGATTTATCAGGTTGAGCTTAGAATTTATCAAGGTAGCACCTTGATAGAAACACGAAAAACGGCAGTTGTTAAACCCACAACATCATTAGATTTTGGTGATAGATCCTCACACTATAACATTTGGTTCGGTCTTGCAGCACCACATAGTTATCGTGAAAATGGATTTTTGCCACAAAATTTTGATGACCTCTATCTTGGCGCAAGCTATTCGCATTTATTAACAACCACTGCAGTAGCAAGTTATGCGGCATATCTGGTTGATAATATTGCTACTGCAGAATTGAGTATTGATTATACATGGTCTGATGATACTTCATTTAATATGTCGGCAGCATTTGATAATCAACGTGGCTATGGCTATAACTTTAATGCTAATACAGCCATTTCTAACAATCTTTATACCACGCTTTGGTATAGAAAAGAAGACTCAGGGTTGGGAGATATCTTTAGCGCATTTTCTAATGACTACCACAGCGTTGGTGTTTCAGGTTCTTTAAGTTTGGGTGATTGGTATATGGGCTCTTTGTCTTTGTCGTTACTATATGACCTAAATGCTTATCAATTTGATAGTAATCTCTCACATTATATGACCTGGTACAGTGATCGCAATTTACGTATTTACTCATCATTGAACTATAGTTACTCACCATCAGCGAGCTCTATCACGAACAACTTTTCTGTGATGCTAAACTTTAGTTATTCTTTTGATGATGGCAGTAATATAAATAGTTCATTAGGACATCAGTCTCAAAATGGCGTCAATAGCGCGAGTCTTGGGTACTCACCAAATATAAACGCTCCTTATATCGACGATATTGCATTGGATATTGATCAAGGTGAAGATAGTAATTCACAAGGCGTATCTATTGATTTGGGTTCTGAAGTTATCGATGGCTATATTGATATCTCACGGCAAACAACGGGCACCGATACAACGCATTCAGCCTATGGTTCGTTGTCAGGTAGTTTTGTAGTTACGGATTTTATCCCTACTTTCTACCGGAACGCTTATAATGACGCTGGTGTGGTGATTGATATGAGCATGCCATATGATGCGACGATTGAAGCTGAGATTAATGATAAGCGCCATACCCTACATTCAGGTCAAAACTTAATCATGCTACCGGCATATAGTGAGTATAAAATGAGACTATTAGAGGCACGTAATGATCATGCTAATTTACAATATTCACAAACACCACAATCTTTTACCTTGTTACCTGGTAATATTGTTCAAATCAATGAAAAAGCAACATCAACGATACAGATTATTGGGCAGGCGTTGGTTGAGGGGCAACCTAAAAAAAATGTAGTAGTTAAAAACCATGTGAATCAAACATTAACTGATGAAGAAGGGTATTTTATGGTCTATATCGATAAGTTAAATCCATCAATTCAAATTAATGGCAGTTGTAAACATGAGTTTACAGATGTTGAAAACATTGAGAAAGGTCAGTGGATAGGAGTAATCAAATGCTAAGTAAATCTCTTGAAATCTATATTATAGTAGGGGCTTTTTATGTATATTCATAATTATTTTAGGTTTTATCTTTGTGTATTTAGTCTCTTACCAATGTTCAATACAGCGAGTGCGGTTGAGGCAATCACTATTAAAAAATTTAACACCAATTATTCAACATCTGATTTAGTTCCTGAGTTTAGTCATTCGGTTGGTTTTACTGTTAAAAAAGATGGGAGTATTATCAACAATAATTATCATGAATCATTTCTGTTTGACGACCCTACTAGTGTAAAAGCTGATAACACTGGATATTCACAGCCTATAGGTAACACATTAAACGATTACGATGCTTACCCATGGGGTTTGATATTGGTAGAAGTTATTAATGAATATAATCACAAAAAATATAACATCGTAGTTCATCTTTTGAATGAAGGGTTGCATGATCATGGCGGCAACGTTAGTCGAGTCGATCCAACCTCTTATTGTAGCCCTGAAGTCCATCCTTACTGCCTAGATCCTGATTATATGAGAAGTGTACTTCATGTCTCTGTAGTAAGTGGCAATGGATATGATTACAATCAAGACTTACCTGCAGGTAACTATTCAGGGAGCTTTTTGGTGGGTGTTGGAAATGATAATGGTAATGATCTGGATCAAATAATGGTTAATATACAGAGCCTGGAAATTCCTCTAAAGCATGAATTTTTAGTGGCTAATGATGAGCTAAGACTTGTGCCTGATTACCCATATGACTCCAATAATACAACCTATCACAGCAAAACACACATTAAGCATACATCGAATGTTGATGAAGGTACTTTAGTCAATTATAGGGTACAGCTAAACTGTAATAGTAATCACAATAATGCATGTCATTTAAGCAATGGTAGAGATAAATGGGCATATCAGGTGAAGCTTGATAATATTGAAATTAAACCAGATGATAAGAATTTTAAGCTAAAGAACATTCCAAATCTATATAACTTTGATATGCAAGTGATCGCTGAGAATCCACCAAACCCAGGGGAGTATAGTGATTCTTTTGATCTTATCTTTACACCAGAATGGCCATAATTGATATTAGAGGGTGAGTGAAGACTATACCGGAAGATGAAGAATGATTTAGTGTGAATTGGCTTTTTGTTTTTTTATGCAATTGCTGCATAGTTTTAGTGTGAAAAAGTCATGTAAATGGTGAAGATAATTGAGAATTAAATTATGATAGCTAATCAATATGGGGTGAGTTTTAAGGTCTTCGTTGAGGAGAAATATAAGCAATCAATTGAATGTGTATTGTTTAAGTTTGCTCAAGATGGTCTGACCTATAAAATGGTTGCAAATATCACTGGTTTTAAAGTTACCACGGTTAGAAAGTATACTCGTCGCTATAAGCTGAGTTTGGCAAACAGCATGACACAAGTGGCAACGCAACGAAACTTTTTAACTGAAATAAAAAAGAATGAAATAGACTCAATCAATTTTTTGTATAAAGCATGGTGTTAACTAGTTTAATCCGACCGCCCCCTAAAGGCAAAGCGTTCTGCAATATCGCGGTAACTATCATTGAATCGATTGAGCAAAAACCTATCTTTTGCAGTAGATATACTTTTGGGAATGAATTGTTTTGTACTTTAAAGTTAAGAAACTGTCACAGGTAGTATTATTTAGTTTGATGACTGGCTGATTTTTGCAAATATAATACTGGCTACTCAACGGGGAAACTTTTTGCTGAAACTAAAACATAGTAATAACTTGCAGGTATCTCTGATGTGGAAATAGAACAAAAAACAGCAAAATAGCAAGTTATTCTGGAGGTTGTTTATGATAAATAAGTGTGGTAGTGTTTTTGCAGCGGCTTTATTGTGTGCTGGATTATCTCAGGCAAACACGGGCTCAAAAGATGAGCGCTTTATGGCGGACGAGCCAATTAGTTTTTCTCAAGAGGGTGGCACGGGTCTGAGTCCATATGTTGATGGTAGTTTTGATAAAAATTCTAAAATAACCATGAAGGCAATAGGTCAAGAAGGTGTAGTTTTCGATCTTGAGAAGACAATTGTAACGTATTATTTAAATCCTCGAGGAGAATCGGCTGGAAATTCAGCTAACGCACAAGTGCTTGGAAAAGCTCAATTTAAATCAGTTAGTGGTGACTCTCACGTCATACAGTCTATTTTTGATCTAAATGATCTAAATACAAATATCTTGGATAGTGTAAAGTTAGGAGACAGGATTAGCTATCAAGTGGTGTTTGCCAAAAAAGGGGGGGCAGGTAATCCAGTGGATGTTGAGATTAACTACACGCCATATGCCTTTAATAAAGACTGTGTTGAAACAAATAAAGCTTATTTTTGTTCGCCGCTAAGTGTAGAGCGTATGAATAATGCACCTGCTGATTTTCCAATACCAAGTTATGATGGGACGGCAAAAGAAGATGGTGTGGATTGGGTTTCAATGTCTTATGTATATGGTGATGATAGCTCGAGAGCACTGTTATCAGCAGATGTCGTTGATCCTATTGCCTTTTGTGCCGGTTTAAAATTAAATGGTCAAACGATGACAACACCAACTGTGAATGATCTTAAATATTTAGCTGAATGGTTGGCTCTAGAAGGCAAGACGCTTTCAGGTGATTATGGTTGGCCTGCTAATAAGAATAATTATATCAGCAATTCAAAAGTGTCTCACATTTACGATCAACAGGTTACGATGTATAGTGCAGTGTATTTTGGTGAATCGGTTGGTACTGGCGATAGTAGTATAAACCTTGGGGATGAATTTTCTGTGTTTGATACAACGCATCAATATGTGATGTGTAAGCTTCAAAAGTAGCCTTAAATATCTAACTGCCTGTACATATGTTATCAGGCATTTTCATGATCTAACCTATTTAAAATAAATAGGTTTAGAAAAATTAACATTTACTTAGGTGCTTATATTTTACCTTTATTACTTTTTGGCCATTATTGCAGGATTGTAATGATTAATTTGAATGTGATTTATTTAAGAAGGGTTTTGCTATGAGGTGCGGTATTAAAAAGGCATACCATCACTGCGTTATTGTATTGATTACAGTACTGATGATTGCAGTGTTAAGTGGCTGCAGTCAAAAAATTGATGGAGAAAAGACAGTGTTAGAGAAGAGCGTGTCACAGGCTTTTATTGCAGATGATCTGACATTTGTTGCTTCAAATAGATCCTCTGTTGAACATCATTTGACGATTAATACCGCTGCTTTACCTGCCATTAGTAAAATAGGGGGTGATGAAACCTATGTGAAAGTAGAGCTAATTGATGCAAGGCAAGAGATTAAAGATGTGCAGAAACTGCGCATAGCAACATTATCATCAAGAAATGCTCAGGCAGAGGTTAAACTGGGGGAGCCTGTTACATTTACCATTCGCTCAAATAAAGAGACGGCTATTGGTCCACATCAGCTTAAGGTCGCATTAGATGGTGTGGTGGATGATGTTACTTTGTCATCTGCAATGGTCGTTAAGGAGCCTGATAAATATCGTTATTCATCTAGCGACGATTACGAGACATATCCTCTATTGATTTCAACTTCACAAGATGGAAACTATGCTATTGGTAGTACTGATCATGATGTTTATATTTATGATCAATCAAGAAACATATGGGATGATGTGACTTTGGATCTAGATAGTGACGACAATTTCATTGTTGAGTCGCACAAAATATCACCAGATGGTCAGAGTGTGATGGTTGTTACATCAGTACCTAAAGAAGGAGAGTCTGACAATGTTAATGTATATATGTCGAGAGATTATGGCAAAACATGGCATGTTACCACTATTTATCGTGATTATTCTTCAGGTGATCTTCACGGTGATGGTGCAGTAATGTCGGCAGATGGTAAATACATCATGCTAGCATTTAATGATTTTTTTAATGGTGATGATACGATTTATTTATCATCTGATTATGGCATGTCATTTAAATCATTTAAATTGCAAATGCCTAGCACGAAAGTTTATGCTTTTTATGTGGATATGTCTGATGATGGCAGGATAATGTTGGTTTCTTCAGGCGTTATTAGCCCTGGAGCAATTGTGGGTGATGACTTAGGTCAGCCAGCTCAGCACTATGTCTATCTGTCAACGAACTATGGCAAGGATTGGAAGTCTATTAATCATAGGCTCACTAGTATCGATGGTAATGGCTCATCGTTACCATTGGGCTATTCTCTAACGATGTCTTTAGTCTCAAATGATGCTGATGTTCTCTTGCTAGGTGGGGCTAGGATGGTGGGGGAATTTACTACAGATGATCCATATTATAAAAGTTTTGCTTACCGTTCGTTAGATCAAGGGATGACCTGGGAGGTTATTAATGATTTATCAGACATTGATTATGCTTACTTTGATACGAGACGCGTTGCCATGTCAGATGATGGTTCAAAAATATATGTAGGCTTTGCAAGTGATGATGACCATAAGGTGCCAGATCCTCTGCTTTATTATTCTGGGGATAGTGGACATACATTCAAACCAATGTCCTTAGGCGTGGGTAACGACTTTCATAGCGTCCAGTTTATAAACACATCATCATCAGCAGATGTGACGTTGTTTACTGTGAATGAATATGCTGACAAAACGTCCCACCCAGCGTGTAAAGTGGTAGCGGATCAAAGTGTTACAAATAGTGATGGTTGTGATGTCGTATATATCTACGCATTCGGTCATCTATATTCTGCCGTATTTCCTAAGTTCACAGTTACAGCAACAGCGTTATCAAAAGATGGTCGATATCCAGTGTTAGGGATAAAAAATGAAAATGAAATGGCAACTTTTCAACAGGTTAATCTTGATTGTTTCCTGAATGTTGCGCCTGTTGGTGTTGCCTGCCCTGCCTTTTATCGTTCTTGGTAGTTGTGTTCATAAACGTTTGTATGAGCCTATGCTTGGTTGATGTGATTAAAGAAAGCCCATTGAGAGCCAGTGAGCGCATTGAAATTAAATAAATTGAGTATTTATTCGCTCGCTTTAAAACGTGAAGTGTTAACCACATAACAAAGTTGTATAGCGGTTCTGCCGCTCAAGTACCCTCGGATTAGCCGAGGGTTGCTATTAGATTTATGTTGTATTATTTGAATGGGGAAAGTGAATGAAGAGTAATTGTTTAATAGGATATCTATCAATGGGATTAGTTGGTGGAGTATTATGTGTTGACTTGTTGACAGCACAAGAAGTTATTTCCCAATCAGATGAAAGGGGTAAAAGTCGTCATGTGTTAACAAAAACTGTTGATGAGAAATCTGAAACAAGAGGTACTGTTTATATCGAAGACCTTATGCTAGTGACTTCAGGAAATAAAGCACCAGAGTTAGGTGAGGACATTTTAGTTAGTGCAGAGTATAAATATTATGATAGCTTTGAAAATGAGGAAGGTGCTTCTGCATATGGTTGGTACTTTAATGGTGAATATCTAAGCTCAGCTGCCGGTCTTCGTAGCATTAATCTGGGAAGCGATTATATTCAGAGTAAAAGAGGGGGTATTCTTACACTAAAAGTGACGCCAAGATCATCAGGTGGTACTGGTAATGTCGCAGGCTCGACAGAAACAACATCTATCTATATAGGGCATCACCGTGATGGTATTCCAGAAACTGTCTTTTCTAAAAGCTGGCTAAATCAAAGCGCTAACCATGGATTTAATTCATTGAATAATTTTGAGGATAAATATTTTGCATCGACTGCTAACGATGCTTATGCCTATATTGATGACAATGGGCAATTAAAACAAGGTGGAAATAGTGCAGTAACGGATATGTTAGGTACGTATATAAGGTATTTTGAAGACCATGGTGTCAAGCAGTTGTACTCAAACAAAGCGTCTTTAGCAGCTTTACTAGATGATGGTGTTGGTACCTTTATTGCATGGGGTGGCGGAATGCAGAGTACTAATTTCAGAGATGCAGAAAATAAAGCATTTATCAAAGAAGGTGTTGCAGCTGTTTATCCAGGGATTGATGAATATGTCATTGTCAATACGAGTGGGGAGCTTAAAGTAGCTAAGCCAAAAGATGGTGAATTATCGTATCCTCCGTTATCGCATGATGAACTAGAGCATCTTAAAAATAATGTCAGAGCAGTGTATCGAAGCGGTAGTGATCTTGATAATGCTCCCTATGCCTATGCTGTTTTAACTAAAGATTATCGTGTTTATGCTTGGGGTGCTAAGGAGGCAGGAGGTGTGATGCCACAAGATGTTAAGGATGCAATCGCTGATAATCATGCCATTGCGGTATATGCAACAAGAAGTGCGTTTACTGTACTGTTGGGGAATCTTACTGTCGTTAGCTGGGGCAATGAAGATGAAGGTGGTAAGACGCCTCCCCTTGATGCTTCATATATTAGAAATATTACAGCAAGCTCAAGCTCATTTACTGCGCTTAAACAGGTGGCGGGAGGTACTTCTAATCAGCATAAAATTCTCTCATGGGGGCGGTTAGAAAGTGTTCAGTCTCCAAATATTCAAAGCTATAAAATGCCTGAAATTTTTGCAGCAGAGAATGCTTTCTTGGTGGTGGATATGCAACCAGATAGTAGCTATCGTGCAGAGGTTTGGGGAGATATTGATCAAAGCTCTATACTTACGGTAACGCCTGAAAAGGGTTCTAGCTCAAAAGAATTAAACCCTATTATTAGCTCAACAAATAACTCATTTGCACTGTTAACACCCGAAAAAAAATCATCTTCTTATAAAGTGAGAATGTGGGGGAGAAATGCAAATATAAGTGCTAATAATGAAGTCATAGGTTTTCTTAAATCGCAAAGTATGGAGAGCATTAATGCAAGTCAATACGGCTTTATTGCGACTTTTATGTCACCCTTTGAAGATAGGGTGTTGAGTTGGAGTGATTCTGTGGTGTATACTTCACCACTTCAAGATGGTGAAGAGTTATCTATAGATAGCATATACACGTCGAGCTCTAATGGATTAATAAGTGGCTATGGTTGTCTGCAGATTTATGCAGTAGGCGGCACAGACTATAAAGAAGTAAATTCTTGTATTGAAGATCCTACAAAAAATACAGTTATTACAGGGTACCATGCGTTTTCAGAATGATTTTGATTGTAAAGATAACGCAACTTTAGCGCTATAAGTCTAGATGTTTTAAAAATCAAAAAAAACTATTCATAAGCATCTAAGCACCTAAGCACCTAAGCACCTAAGCATCTTTGCTGCAACTAAACATAATAATAACTTGCGGGTGCTTATGGTGTGAAAAGTAAACAAAAAAGCAAGTTATTCTGGAGAAATAAATGAAAAAATTACTAAGTACAGCTATGTTAGCTGTTGCAAGCTTTACTACTGCAATTGCCGATGATGTATTTCAGGCAAAAAATGTATATATTGTTGGGATTGAAACGCCTGAAACCATAGATTCAAATGGTGACGTTATGTCTAGTATTGGATCATGGAATATGTGGAAGGTAAGTGTTTCGAAAACGCCAAATGGTGAAGCTTGCAAGATATATTATAGTTATAAACACATTGATTTTAATAGTAATCAAGGTCGATCTGTTTATGCTTTGGGTGTTGCAGCAATGATGAATCAAAAGCCTGTCACATTAACAGGCCAAGGTGGCTATTTTGCGGCAATCATTGTTGGAAAGCACTATGAGCTAAATGATATGACAGAAATTACGTGTTCGAGTGAATCAAATTAAAAGTTACCTAAATACAAAGGCTGTGAGTCATGTATCAATGATACCAGCAAACTATTATTTGACGCTGAAGAATTTATTGTCTTTAAGTTATTTCAGAAATTTTGGTAATTCCTCTGTTGAGCAAACAACTTATCTTTTGCAATGGACATATTTTTTGGAGTGATAATGAGTGATCATACTTTTATAATTGATTGTCCTAGCTTAAACAGATCAGATTTGCCAAGCTAGGGCGGAATTATTTTGTATGATTTGGTATTTTCATTGTATGGTGTGATTGCTGCATAATGATAAGTGTACATGGGTGTTGACGTATGTACATTGAAAGGTTTTGATTATGGTATGGGATATATGATAATTCTGGGGTTAAGCTCTCGGGGGAGTGCGCGATATACCCATCGCCAAGTATTTACGGTGGGTATATGTGGTTTAAAACTTTAGAAGAGTTAGGGGATAAATGGCAACTATTTCAAAGTATCCGATGCACAAGTAATTTTTGCAAATTATGGTTGGTATGTCAGCAAGTGATTTAATTCAATTCAATTCGCGAATGTAACAAGCTAGATTTTTAAATGTTAAATGACAACATTCGCATCAACGTGCTACCATGTACACAATCTATGTCAGAGAAAAACCTTTTTAAATAATGAGTATTAAAACAATCGAATCTTTAATTACCGCTGTACCTGATTTTCCAAAGCCAGGTATTTTATTTCGTGATATTACGCCATTGTTGGCAGATGCCGATGGTCTAACGCAAACGGCAAGCCTTATGGCTGAGCGCATCAAAGAAAAAGGCTTAAAGCCCACAATTATTACAGGGCCTGAGAGTCGTGGGTTTATCTTTGGTGTGGCGTTAGCAAAGCATTTATCAATTGGCTTTGTGCCAATTCGTAAGCCTGGTAAGTTACCACGCGCGATACATGCCTGTGAATATGAGTTAGAGTATGGTGCTGATAGATTAGAAGTGCATCAAGATGCTTTTTCTAACAATGATCAAGTATTGTTGGTAGACGACTTATTAGCAACAGGAGGTACCGCGAGTGCTTGTGTTGAGTTGGTTAGAAAAGCTGGAACCAATGTTTTGGGTTCATTATTTGTGATTGAGCTTAATGGACTCAATGGACGTGATAAAATGCCGCAAGATATCTTTATTGATTCATTAGTTCAATATGACTGAGATTAAACTTCATTTTGACGTTTTACAATATCATCAATTGTTACTGGCATGGTTTAATCAATATGGGCGTCATGACTTACCATGGCAAGGTGATTTTAATCCTTATCATGTGTGGTTGTCTGAGATTATGTTACAACAAACACAAGTCAAAACGGTTATTCCATACTTTCTCAAGTTTATTGATCGATTTTCGCATATCAGTGATCTAGCGCAAGCAAATCAAGATGAGGTAATGCAATATTGGGCAGGGCTTGGTTATTATGCGCGTGCTAGAAACCTGCACAAAACAGCGCAAGTTGTATATCAGAAATATAATGGTGTAATGCCTAATAATATTGATGATTTATTAAGATTACCCGGCATTGGTCGATCAACTGCACATGCGATCTTATCAATTGCATTTAAGCAAGCAACACCGATTATGGATGGCAATGTTAAGCGCGTATTTGCACGTGTTTTTGCTATTGATGAAGTGTTATCAGGTGCCGTCATTGAGAAAAAATTATGGCAATTGGCGTATACACTTATGCCAACAAACAAAACACAAAATTATACACAAGCACAAATGGATTTGGGGGCGACAATCTGTACACGAACTAAGCCAAAGTGTGGGCTTTGTCCATTGCAAGGTATTTGTTTGAGTTTTGCCAGTGAGCGTGTTGATCAATATCCGCGAAAAAAAGAAAAAAAGGTAAAGCCAGTTCAATCAGCAGTGTTTCATTTGTATCAATATCAAGATGAGCTGCTCCTGATCAAAAAACCAAACAAAGGTATCTGGGGTGGGTTGTATGCATTACCAGAGTCTGCGTTAAACATTGGTGAATATAGTCATATGCTATGTGAAGAGCAAAAGCATATATTTACCCATTTCGAGCTTTATTATGATATCAAAGTGTATCAATTAACTCGGAAAGCAACAGTTGATGATGCTTATTGGGTGAGCAAAGATAATATAAAGGAGTATGCATTGCCGGCACCATTGGCAAAGCATCTGATTTGCTAACAAGGGTTAAGGCTAAATATTCACCTAATACACCAAAGTATGCTCACCGTACCCTGAGCATCAGTCGAAGGGTAACTACACTTCATAGAGGCTTCGACTTACGCTCAGCCAACGCTTACGCAATAAAAGTAGTCAGGAATGTGGTCATAGCCCTAACAAGTGATGCAGATGCATATTAGAAAAAAGTGCGTAATTGGATGAAATGTAACATTAGGCAGTTGCGTGCTGGCTAAGCACTTGGAAAATCTCTTTGGTCACTGTATCAACACTTTGATTGCCATCGACTTTAACATAAGTAGGCCTTTTAAGCTTGGTGCCTGCTGTATCAAAATGCTGGTAGTATTCAATCAATGGTGCAGTTTGCGCATGATAGACATTTAAGCGATTTTTAACCGTTTCTTCTTTGTCATCTTCGCGTTGAATCAAGTCTTCACCAGTTTGATCATCTTTGCCAGTCACTTTGGGTGGGTTATTGTCAATGTGATAGGTGCGACCTGATGCCTCATGGATTCTACGGCCTGACATGCGTTTGATAATGATATTGTCATCCAAAGTGATCTCAATAATAAAATCAATATTAATACCAAGCTTTTTAAAAGCGTCGGCTTGCCCTAATGTGCGTGGTACGCCATCAAGCATAAAACCATTGTTACAATCAGCTTGCGATAGACGCTCTTTAACGATTTGCATAATAAAATCATCAGAAACAAGCTCGCCAGCATCTAATATTTTCTTTAGCTTCATACCGGTTTCAGAACCTGACTTGATCGCTGCTCGCAACATATCACCTGTGGAGATCTGTGGAATATTGAATTGTGTTTCAATACGTTTTGCTTGTGTGCCTTTACCAGCCCCTGGTGGACCTAGAAGAATAATGTTCATATGTTTTCCATTAAAAGTAAAAATAAAGTGTGGCTCTATGATAAAAAGAAATGGTTTAAAAGTCTTTTAAAAAATTGGTTAGGTTTAAATTTTCATCCGTTTATCGTTACCGTACCCTGAGCGTGAGTCGAAGGGTAAATATGCAAATGATAAACGTATAAAGGCTTCGACTGCGCTTAACGTTTGCCCCCCCCCTCACCCGCGCAGCTTAAGCTGCACGACCTCTCCCACAAGGGGAGAGGTATTAGCTTATAAAATTTACTCTTGAGCTATTACTAAATTTGCAAATAAGAAATACTGCAAAATGGTTTGTGATGAATATATCAGTAGTATAAAATGACGCGGTCTTAAAACAGCAAGAAGATTGAGAACTATGTGCGGTGTTGTTGGGATTATTGGGCATGAGCCTGCAAATCAAAAGTTGTTTGATGCGTTGACGATGTTGCAGCATCGTGGGCAAGATGCCGCAGGTATTTTGACCTGTGATGGTTATCATATGTCGTTACGCAAAGATAAAGGGCTTGTCGTTGAAGCGATTCGTACACGTCACATGGAGCGCTTGCAAGGCAATTTAGGTATTGGTCATGTGCGCTATCCAACCGCAGGATCAGATAGTGTTTTTGAGTCACAACCTTTTTATGTCAACTCACCTTATGGCATTGCCTTGGCACATAATGGGAACTTAATTAATACCACGCAAATTCGCAAAGAGTTGTTGGAGCATGACTTTCGTCATATTAATACGAGTTCAGATTCGGAGCTTTTACTTAATGTATTGGCCTCAGAATTACACAAAGCAGAAGTTTCATTAACAAACTTTTCAACCGATATCTTTTTTAATGCATTAACCAAGCTTTATCAACGTTGTATTGGTGGCTATGCCGTTGTTGGTGTGATCGCGGGCGCTGGTTTATTTGCCTTTCGTGATCCGCATGGCATTCGTCCTTTGGTGTTGGGTGTAAAGGAAGTCGATGGCAAAAAAGAATATATGGTTGCCTCTGAAACCGTTGCATTAGACTGTGATGGTTATGAGGTGATTGGTGACTTAGGTGCCGGTGAGGCGATCTTTATCTCTCTTGATGGTGAGCTTACGCGCAAAGTATGCGCCCCGAACGCTAGCTTATCACCGTGCATTTTTGAATATGTTTATTTAGCGCGACCTGATTCTGTGATTGATGGGGCGTCTGTTTACAGTGCGCGCTTAGAGATGGGACGCATTGCCGGCAAAAACATCTTAGCTGAATTGCCAGAGCATGATATTGATGTAGTGATTCCTGTGCCTGACTCAGGGCGCCATGCTGCATTGCCATTGTCACGCGTTTTAGATGTGCCATATCGTGAAGGTTTTGTCAAAAATCGCTATGTTGGACGCACATTTATCATGCCAGATCAAGCAGCGCGCCAGAAATCTATTCGCAAGAAGCTCAATACCATTGATCATGAGTTTAAAGGTAAGCATGTGTTGTTGGTTGATGACTCTATTGTGCGTGGTAATACATCAAAATTGATTGTTGAGATGGCAAGAAAAGCGGGTGCACGTAAAGTCTCAATCGTATCAACGGCACCTGTGGTCAAATACCCTAATGTTTATGGTATCGATATGCCAACGCATGATGAGCTTATTGGTCACAATCGTAGTATTGATGAAATTCGTCAGTGGATTGGCGTGGATCATTTATTTTATCTAACAACCGATGATTTAGTTGCCGCTGTACGTAAACAGGCGCCACACTTGCAGTATTTTGATACCTCAGTGTTTGATGGCAAATATGTTACCGGTGGAATTGATGAGCATTATTTTGAAGCATTACTCAATCATCGTAAACAACAAGTAGAAAATACGTCATCAAAATTAGGTGCTGTTGATATGCATAATCAAGAATAACATGAGATTATGACTAACAATTAAGTTGCCATATTCGGGCTTGACCCGAATATCCATTGTTACCAATAAGCTATTGCTTAGGCACTTAATATGAGTGGTCCCCTGAGCGTAAGTCGAAGGGATTAAGCCTGAAATTAAAACAGAATGATAGTGTAAGTTTTTAGAATGAATTATTTTAATCAAGCAACAATTGATACGTTTTTGCCATGCAAAACCCCCAAAGCGTGGATAGATAAAGCGCTTAAATCGATTGATATCCTACTGTTAGATCATGCGCATTGTGAGAAAAAGGCAGCATCTGCTGCTATTAGCTTTATGTATCGCAAGTCAACTGAGTATCCAGAGCTTTTGCTTAGAATGTCAAAGATTGCTCGCGAGGAGTTAGTGCACTTTGAACAGGTACTAAGCATTCTCAAAAAGCGCGATATTGAATATCGTCTATTGTCAGAGTCGCGCTATGTCAAAGAGCTAAAAAAGCATGTGCGCACGTCAGAGGAAGGACGTCTTGTTGACACACTTATTATTGGTGCTTTTATCGAAGCACGATCGTGTGAGCGCTTTGGTGCTATCGCGCCTTTTTTAGATGAGGAGCTAGAGAAATTTTATTTGGGATTATTAGCATCAGAGCAGCGTCATTTCACTATTTATCTTAAATTTGCACAACAATTTGCCACCGATGATATCAAGCACCATATTAAGCGCTTTGCTGCAGTAGAAAAGCAGCTGATAGAGTCACCTGATACTGAGTTTCGTTTCCATAGTGGGATTTAAGATCCACGTTTTTTTCGGCTAAAGTTGCTTTCTTGAATATTGTATTTTCGTCAGTTCCTATCTATCATTATCAAGATTAAGAGAGAAAACAAAAAGTAAGTTTGTATTCAAGCTTATGGGATATCTTTTCGTTGTATACCCATCGTAATCATTTTGCGGTGTTTTTTGCAAAGTGGTTTGTGACGGGTATAAATACGATATTGATATCTTATGTATGGAGGAGACAATCATGCAGATAAATGATAAGACCAAGCGATGGTTGTTTGATATGTATAATAAACAAAGTATTGTGACGGTTAAATCACATAATATTCGTTATGTTGGGGTGCTTAAACATATCTCAGCCGAGCATGTCATGATCGATATGCCTTTTGGTGTTAAGAAAATAAGTTTTACCGAAGTGGATAAAATCATTGAACATAAACATTAATTTAGAATATGATCTGTTAGTAATCCTAAGAATAGTTGAGTTGCCAATGTAGTCTTTAATGCGTTAATTTTTTCATAAAGTTTTTACATTTATCAGTAAAACAGGTAGGCTTTGCTCTTTTACAAGAGCAAAGTATTTTTGAATTTAATTTTTTGAATTTTTTGAGGAAAAATAATGTCTGAATTTCTACAGGCGCTGAATAAGCGACGCACATTTGCGATTATTTCGCATCCGGATGCCGGAAAAACTACGTTAACCGAAAAGATGTTGTTATTTGGAAATCTAATTCAATTAGCAGGTACAGTAAAGGGTAAAAAATCAGGTCGTCATGCAACATCTGATTGGATGGAGCTTGAGAAGCAACGGGGTATTTCAGTCACCACATCGGTAATGCAGTTTCCTTATAATGATTGTGTGGTCAATCTATTAGACACTCCAGGGCATGAGGACTTCTCGGAAGATACTTATCGCACTTTAACCGCAGTTGACTCAGCTTTGATGGTTATCGATGGCGTAAAAGGGGTTGAGGCGCGTACCATTAAATTGATGGAAGTGTGTCGCTTAAGAACAACACCAATTATAACTTTCATCAATAAATTTGATCGTGATACACGCGATCCAATGGAGTTGATGGATGAAGTTGAAGATGTCCTTAATATTCAATGCGCACCAATGACTTGGCCAATTGCCTCAGGTAAAGAGTTTAAAGGGATCTATCATCTATATAATGATGAAGTCATTTTATTTGAGACGGGACATGGTCATCATATCCATGACTATCAAGTCATCAAAGGGCTTAATAATAGCGAACTAGATGACAAAATTGGTTATTTGGCAGATGAGCTAAGAGAAGAAGTGGAACTTGTCAAAGGGGCAAGTCACGCGTTTGATCTTGAGAAATATCGTCGCGGTGAGTTGACTCCTGTGTTTTTTGGTACGGCATTGAGTAACTTTGGTATTAAAGAGATGCTAGACACCTTTACCGAATGTGCGCCATCACCAACACCAAGAACGACTGATATACGTGAAGTAAAGGCAAGTGAAGAGCCATTAACGGGCTTTGTCTTTAAAATCCAAGCGAATATGGATCCACAACATCGTGATCGTATGGCGTTTTTTAGAATTTGTTCGGGCAAATATACAAAAGGCATGAAGTTGCAGCATGTGCGCATGAATAAACAAGTGCAGATTGCTAATGCATTAACTTTTGTTGCAGGCGAGCGCGAGTCTTTAGAGGAAGCCTATCCTGGGGATATTATCGGCTTGCATAATCATGGCACGATTCAGATTGGTGATACTTTTACTCAAGGTGAGATACTTAAATTCACGGGTATTCCTAACTTTGCACCTGAGCTTTTCCGACGTGTGCGTTTAAATGATCCATTGAAGATGAAGGCGCTTTTGAAAGGTTTAATTCAATTATCTGAGGAAGGTGCGACTCAAGTCTTTAGACCATTGAATAATAATGATCTTATTCTTGGCGCGATTGGTGTGCTACAGTTTGATGTTGTCGCCCATCGCTTGGAAAATGAATATGGTGTTAAGTGTAGTTATGAGCAGGTCAATGTTGTCGCATCTCGTTGGGTAGAGGCAAGTGACAAGAAAAAACTTGAGCAATTTAAAAATAAATATGCAGATAACTTGGCGCTAGATGGCGGTGATCACTTAACCTATTTAGCAACAACGCGTGTTAATCTACAAATGGCACAAGAGCGCAATCCAGATATTCAGTTTTTGGCTACAAGGGAACATTAAAAAGAAAACAATCGACGAGCCACTAGATCTATTCAAGGAGGGAGGAGGGAGGAAGTTGATACTAGCAACTCGTCGAAAGAGAGCGCCACTATACTAAGCTTTTTGCATAATGGAAAGGTATTTTTGTAAATATTTACAAAAAATTTACAAAATCTTCATATTCATCATAAATCATTTTATCGTGGGCTTTCTAGCTTAGAAAAATGGCAATGCATCTAAACTCAAATCAATGCCATTAGCACGTGCTTGGCGTAACCAATAGTTTGATTTAAAGAGATTGGTTGATACGCCAATGCCTTTCTTGTACATATATGCCAAATAAATTTGTGCTTCAGCATAGTCATTTTTAGCAGCCTTTTCAATCCAGTAGAAGCCAACAGCAGGGTTTGATTGCACGCCCAATCCTTGGAAGTACATAAGCCCAAGCTTAAATTGTGCTTCTGCATATCCTGTGGCAGCTGAGTACTGAATGTAGTCAACTGCTTTATCGATATTGTTACCACCTGATTGGCTGATTTGTTTACTGTATTCAACCCCTTTATCATAGGCAGCCTTTGGACTTAGTTGTGTGTAATTAATAGGCTCATCATCTGTTGAGCTTTTAACTGTTTTGGGTTTGTCATTGGTAACCTTAGATGTGTTTTCTAATTTACTACTGATAATGGCATGTGCATTATTATGGTAAAGTGCAGTCACCCCTAAAATAATCGCCAACACAATAACGATGGCACCGATCCAAATTGAAAGATGATTTTTAATAAGCTTCATGTATATTCGCTCCAAACTTCTCGCGAATCATTATGCCTTGCTATGTAAATACTCACAAGCAAATAACGTATTTTCTAGTAAAGTGGCAATGGTCATCGGCCCTACGCCACCTGGGACTGGGGTGATGAAAGCGGCATTTTCCAAGGCACTGTCAAAATCGACATCACCGACAATGCTACCATCATCTAATCGATTGATACCAACATCAATGACCACAGCGCCTTTTTTTAGCCAAGATCCGTTGATAAAGTGCGGTTTACCAACGGCTGCAACCACAATATCAGCACGCGCTAAATGTTCAGTGAGATCATTAGTGAAACGGTGACATGTGGTGACAGTGGAGCCCGCTAATAAAAGCTCCATTAGCATGGGGCGACCAACGATATTAGAAGCACCAACGATGACAGCATGTTTGCCTTTAAAATTATCAATCACCGATTCTAATAATGTCATCACTCCTTTGGGGGTGCAAGGGCGTAACAGTGGATTGCGCTGCATCAATTTGCCAATGTTATAAGGATGAAAACCATCAACATCTTTATCAGGGCGAATGGCTTCAAGTACTTTTTCGGCATCGATGTGCCTAGGCAGTGGTAATTGCACCAATATGCCATCAATCGTTGGCTCATTGTTTAGCTGGTTAATAAGGTTTAATAACTCATCGTTACTAACGTCTTCATTAAGATCGTAGTTTAAAGATAAGAAGCCAACTTCTTCACAGGCTTTACGTTTGTTATTGACATATATTTGTGAGGCAGGGTTATTGCCAACAATAATTACTGCAAGTCCTGGAATACGTTTGTTTTGTTCTTTTAATTGATCAACTTGTGCCTTGATTTCTAGTCTGATTTCTTGCGCTTTCTTTTTGCCATCAATAATTTGTGCCATAGCATAGGTTCCTGTTTTCTGCTTTTTTACTTTTTCTATTTTTCTATAGGCTTAAGTTGGTACTACATGATAGACAATTCACGTGTTATTTTAAACAACATTTATTAATGTTCTTGAATCGCGCCAAAAGATCGTCTAGTTTAAGCGGTAGTGCTTTATATCATTGGTATTAATGAATGAAAAAACATATTATTTTCGGAATTGTGACAGCAATTTTATTGTTGATCATTATTTATTTTGTGTTTCTAGCAACCGCCAAAAAAGAGATGAGTTTTCATGTTGAACCTACAGGCGTTATGGTAGCAGCGGTCAATGAGCGCAATATCCCACTATCAGCTAAAGGAACAGGTTTATTGATTGCGCCAAATACGGTCACACTTAAAGCGCAAATTGCGGGAATTGTTAACAGTATTGATTTTGTTAGTGGTCAATATGTTAAAGAAGGGCAACTTCTGATGACGCTAGATGATACCAAACAAATGGCAGATGTAAGTTCTACGTTGGCAGACTTTACAAAATCTGAGGCGCAATATAAGCGAACAGATACTTTATATAAAGAAAATAATGCGGTGTCACAAAGTGAGCTAGATAATGCCAAAGCAAGCTATATGCAGACAAAAGCACAATATGATGCCGCATTGTACCAGTTATCCAATACCAAAATTGTAGCCCCTTTTAGTGGTTATTTGACATTAACGACCTTAGCAAAAGGCAGTTATGTTTCAGCAGGAGACACCTTGGTGTCTTTAGTGGATAAGGAGAATCTGCAATTACAATATGCGTTACCGGAATCCTATGCCAGTAGTATTAAGCTTGGGCAAACGGTTGATTTTAAAGTTGATGCATTTCCAGGGCAGGTTTTTCATGCCAAGGTTGATTATATCTCTCCAGATGTTTCAGATGATAATTTGACCTTTACTGTGCGTGCTGTATTTAAAAACACGGATAATCTGTTAAATCCTGGTATGAGTGTTTATATCTCACAAATTATCAAAGAAAAGAATACGGTATTGGCGGTGCCAGAAAGTGCATTAAGCGCGCAAAGTGGTGGTTTTATCGTTTATGTGATTGTTGATGGTAAAGCCAAAATAGTACCTGTGCAAATTGGACAAATTGACAAAGGTTATGTCAGTGTTTTAGAAGGTTTAAGTAAAGGGCAAGAAGTGATTGTCTCTGCCGAGGGTAATATTTCTGATGGTGTTGCCGTTAAGGTGGAGAAATAAATGAAGCTGCCTGAGATTTGTATTAAACGCCCCGTACTGTCATTTGTGCTTAATGCTATATTGGTATTATGTGGTTTATTAAGTTTTAGTTATGTTAAGTTACAATTTGAACCTACGGTGTTTAAACCCGTATTAATGATTCAAACCAATTATCCAGGGGCAAGTGCCGATGTAGTGCAAAAAGATGTTACCCAACAGCTCGTTGCCGCAATCTCAGGGACGGAGAATCTAAGTTATATCGAAGCGACATCAATGCAAGATCAAAGTCAGATTAAACTGAACTTTGGCAATATTGATCAAGAGAAATTCATTACCGCACAATCTGAAGTGATGCGTGATATTGCTGGTGTTGATCTACCGCAAAACGCACAAACACCGCAGATTAAGCAGCGTGGTAATGGCTCGCAAGTAATGCTTATCGGCTTTCAAGATAGCAATCGCTCAACAGAAAGCTTAACATCTTATATCAATGATACGATTACCAAACAATTAGCACAGATTCCAGGCGTCGGTGATGTGCAAGTTTATTCCGAAGGCTCCGCACTACGTATAGAGCTTGATCCCAAAGCAATGGCGATTTTGAAAATCTCAGCCATTGATGTTGTCAATAAACTAGAGCAATTGAATCGTAATGTCTCTGCGGGACAACTAATTACTAATAACAACACTTATACGATTAATGTCGATAGTGCATTAGATAGTATTAGCAAGTTTGAAAACCTGATTATTGCTAAGCATAATGGCAAGCTGATTTATTTAAAGCAAATTGCCAAAATATATTTGGGCAATTTATCACTTGCCAATGGCTCAATCAGTATTATTGATGGTGAGCCAGGTGTTGTGGTTAATGTCTCGCAAACCAGTGATGCGAATCCGATCGATGTCGCTAATGCCGTTGCAAAGGCCGTTGAACAAATGCAAGGTTCATTGCCACCGGGCATGAAAGCCAGTGTACTCTTTAATGTGGCAACCTCACTGAAAGCTTCTTTATATGAAGTTATTAAGACGATTATTGAAGCCATTATCTTAGTATCATTGATTTCATTATTGTTTTTAGGACGCTTTAGAGCGGCACTGGTGCCCATCGTTACCTTGCCGGTATGTCTAATTGGCGTGTTTGTGATTATCTGGCCGCTAGGCTTTAGTATCAATATGATGACATTACTTGCTATTGTGCTAGCCGTAGGACTTGTGGTTGATGATGCGATCGTCGTCCTTGAGAACTGCTACCGCTATATGCAAAAGGGCTATAATGCGTTTGATGCAGCAATTTTAGGTAGTAAAGAAATTGGCTTTGCGATTATTGGCATGACCATTACATTGGTTGCCGTTTACATCCCCATTGCATTTATGAATGATAAATCAGCCGTTTTCTTTCGTGAATTTGCCTTTACCTTGGCTGCAAGTGTTTTAATCTCAGGTTTTGTGGCATTGACTTTGTCACCTACTATGTGCGCACATACTTTGGGTAATGCAAGAGAAAATCGCTATGAGAAGTTTGTTACCAGAGTGTTTGCAAGCTGTGAAAAAGCATATAAAAAATCACTCTACTTCGTGTTGCAAGTCCGCTTTTGGGTCATTGCTATCTTTGTGATTTTGATTATTGCAGGGATTGGTTTGTTTCGCTCGATGCCTACAGCACTGCAGCCTAATGATACCATTGGCGTGGTTGGTGTGAATATTGTCGGGCAAAGCAATGCAAGCTCAGATTTTATCATGCAAAAACTTGATGAGATTCAAAGCAAATTACCGAGCAAGGTATTTGATCATTCATTTGGCTTTGTTGATACACAAAGTGGGCAAACATCAGGTTTCTCAATGAATATTTTAAAAGAGGATCAAGTCACCAATGCCTATAAGGTAGCGCGCGAGTTAAATGGAATAATTAAAAACACTCAAGGCATACAAGGTAGCAGTTGGGTATTTCCATTATCAGGTCGTAATCAATCAGGTGATGGCGATATTCAAATGTATCTATTGAGTATGGATGATTATCAAACACTTTATAAAAAAGCAGAAAACTTAATCAATATGCTTGGAAAGCTGCCAAGTATATCTTATGCAAGTATAGGTAGTGCTGCGGATAGCGGGCAATTTGATATGAATATTAACTATACCAATGCCGCTTTGTTGGATGTTGATCCGGCTAATATTCAAACCATATTAAACATCATGTTTGGCGGCTGGCAATTATCACGTGATTATGAGACCGGTGGTGAGAGCTTCCCTATTTATGTGCAGTTACCCAAAAGTGATCTTAAGAGTTTTGGTGTTTTAAATCGTTTGTATATCAAAACTGATTCAGGTGGCTGGGTGCAGCTAGGGCGTTTAGTAAGCATCGCACCGGTGGTGAAAATTCCTTATTTAACAACTTATAACCAAATGCATGCGATGTCGATTAGTGTTAACTTGCAGCCAAATGCTTCAATGGGGCAAGTGGTCGAGCAAATCAAGGCAATTACTGAGCAGCTATTGCCTGGTACAAGTTTGGCATTTAAAGGGGATGCTAAAGATATGCTTGAAGGCAATAACAGCATGATTATTATTTTTATTGCTGGGCTTTTGTTTATATATCTGGTACTTGCTGCACTGTTTGAAAGCTTTGTTGATCCATTTATTATTTTGCTCACGGTGCCTTTATGTGTGATTGGTGCTTTGCTTGGGCTTAAACTTATCGGAGGGACGCTAAATATCTATACAGATATTGGCTTAATCACCTTAATAGGATTAGTATCTAAACATGGTGTGTTGATTGTACAATTCTCTAATGAGCTATTAGCTAAAGGTATAGCATTAAATGAAGCGGTGATCAAAGGCGCTGCAACACGTTTGCGTCCAATCTTGATGACATCAGCAACAATGATTTTAGGTGCTATTCCATTATTGCTAAGTACAGGAGTAGGCGAGCATGCCCGCCAACAAATCGGTATGGTTATTGTTGCAGGGTTATTATTAGGATCACTGTTTTCATTGTTTATTGTGCCGGTGGCATACCAACTACTAAAATCCATAAGACATAGATAGTTTAAGAGATTGTTTTGATTATGTAAGCGCTGGCTGAGCGTAAGTCGAAGCCTCTATGAAGTGTGATTTTCCTAAGCGTACCCACTTCGACTGATGCTCAGTGCATTGCTTCGACTTACGCTCAGAGTAAGGGGTGAGTATTTAGGATTAGTCCAAAATGTCATTATATAAAAGCGCCTATCAGGTAATGAAAGGCAGATTTGTATAAAAAGTTCGTAACTCCAGTAAATAAGAATTTATTTATGGAGGAGGTGGATAGAAGTCTATAAACCGAATATTAGTTCGCTTTTTGCGATGAATCTTTTTGTTCTTGTTGTTTTTGTTGATAAATCATATCAAAGTTAACAGGTGCCAAGCATAGTTGTGGGAAACCACCCTTAGCAACTAAGTCAGAGACTGCCTCGCGTGCATATGGGTATAAGATATTAGGGCAAAATGCATATTGCGCATGATCTAGTTGGCCTTCTTCCATATTAGAAATAAGGAAGATACCCGCTTGTTGTACTTCTGCTTTAAATGCATCAGTATCACCACATTTAACATCTGCTTCAACTGTGAGCACGACTTCATACATATTTTCTTCAGGCAAGCCCGTCACTTTAGTATTCAAAGCAACATTTAATTCAGGTTTCCAATCCTGCTTAAATGCATCAGCACCTTTAGGGATTTCAAATGAAATATCCTTGGTATAAAGTTTTTGGATTTGAAATTGAATATCTGGAGTATTTGTTTCAGTTGTCATTATCTTTCCTTATGTAGTTAAGTTAAGTGTTATTTTCCAAGTAATGGGTTCAGTTTATTGGCATCTTCAAGGGCATACAAGTCATCACAGCCACCGATGTGTTGATTGTTGATGAATATTTGCGGCACTGTCGTGCGTCCTGAAGCACGATTAATCATCTCTTCGCGTAATTCAGGCCTATCACTGATATTATACTCAGTAAAGGTCACATCCTTTTTGCTAAGCAATGCTTTGGCGTTGATGCAATAAGGGCAAGTCGGTTTAGTGTATATTTCAATCATTTAGATGTGCTTTTCCATTTTTGTCGCTTTTGTCGTTGTTATTGTTTTTATCTTTTCTATTTTTTACATCTTTCTTATCAGTATTCATTTCATTATGCGTAACAGTTTTATTATCAGTAGGTAATTTATCTTGTAACCATTGTTTGAAGCCACCTTTTAGTGTGTAAAGCTTATCAAATCCTGCCTTTTTTAACAAATCGCAAACACTAGCACTTTGCGCACCGGTTGCACAATAGATAACAATTGGATTGTTCTTATATTTGTTAAGTGTTTTGGTGTTTTCTTTAAGCTCAGCAGTGCTGCTATTGATCGCGCCAACAATATGACTTTCATTAAAAAGCTTGCTATCACGAATATCCAAGAAAATACCCTTATCACGGTTTGTGAGGTTAATGGCATCTTGTATTGATAGTTGGAAGCGACCTGATTTAGCTTGGCGAATTTCATAACCAAGGTAGATCAAAATAGCAAGGACAAAGATAATACATAGTATTAAATTTTGAGAGATGAAATGACTCAGGTTTGACATGGTTTTCCTATTTTTATATTTGTTTTTTAGCGCGAGCCCTAAGATTAGCAAGGGTCGACTTATTTATTAATATGGTGGATTATAGCGGGTTTAAAATTTAATGAGAAGCCAAACTTGGCACGCTTTTTTTCACGAGTGATTCAATGGCTTTTAGCCATTTAGTAATTGCAGAGCCACGACGATAAACCAAGCCAATCTCACGAAAAGGGGCCGGTGCCTTAAAGTCAATGTAATGAATACCATTGTGTGAGGTAAGTGTGGCAAGCTCAGGGATAATGGTAATGCCAAGCTTAGCAATCACCATTTGCCTTAAAGTCTCAAGACCTGTGGCATTACATTGGATACTTTGTGCAGGATTGATGTTTAAAGATAAGACTTGCTCGCGCAGGCAATGACCCTTTTCTAAGAAAAGCATGGCCTCATCGTCAAGTTTTGATATATCAACCTCTTGTAACTGACTTAAAGGATGTCCATCATACACAGCAAGTTTAAATGTATCTTTAAATAGCGGTAAAAACTCAAGCCCTTGTGGTAGGGAGTCATATGCTAAAAGAGCAGCATCAATTTTACCTGATTGTAGCATCTGAATCAGCGTAGGGCTTTTTTCCTCAATAGGGTATATCTTAATAGGGCTCTTATCCGCTAAAGTTGTGTGAATGAGCTGTGGCAACAGATAATGCGCAAGCGTGGGGAATAACCCAATTCTAAATAATAGATCTTCGGTTTTATTATGCATTGCTGCCAAGTCTCTTATGTCTTGAGCAATGGTTAATAGTGATTGTGCTTTGTCAATAATCTGCTGTCCAATAGCGGTCACAAGCACGCTCTTTTGGAAGCGCTCAAAAATGGCAACACCTAACTCATCCTCAAGCTTTTTAATTTGCATACTAAGTGCCGGTTGGCTGACAAAGCATTCTTGTGCTGCTTTATTGAAGTTTTTATGTTTGGCAACAGCAATAATATATTCTAAGTCACGGATATTCATAATTTTCCATTCAAGGCAGCATTTAGATTTAAGATTACTCGATTTTGTGCCAGAATAAACGATAAAATTAGACATAAAATAATAAGCACCCTTTTGTTATGAATCAATACACTGCTCAATCCATTGAAGTTTTATCGGGTCTTGACCCTGTTAAACGACGCCCAGGGATGTATACCGATACGCAAACGCCTAATCATGTCGCACAAGAGGTGATTGATAATGCAGTGGATGAAGCATTAGCAGGGCATGCCAATAAGCTTAATATCAGAGTCTATGATGATGGTAGTTTTGAGGTTGAAGATAATGGTCGAGGCATGCCGGTTGACATTCATCCAGAGGAAGGGATATCAGGTGTTGAGCTGATTATGACACGTTTGCATGCCGGCGGAAAATTCTCCAAAGAAAATTATCTTTATTCAGGTGGACTTCATGGGGTTGGTGTATCCGTGGTTAATGCATTAAGTTTGCGTGTTGAGGTGTTTATCAAACGTGATGGTAAGCGTTATTTTATTGCTTTTGAACATGGTGACAAGGTTGAAGAATTAAAGATAGTATCCGAAGTTGGCAAAAAAAATACAGGAACTACGGTGCGTTTTTGGCCGGATCCTAAATATTTTGATACACCCAAATATGCAACGCGTAAATTAAAGAACCTATTAAAAGCTAAAGCGGTATTGTGTCCAGGGCTTATTGTTGACTATCAAAACGATGAGCAAAACGATCGCATGACTTGGCAATACGATGGTGGATTATTGGCTTATTTGCAAGAGAAAATTGACGGTCTTGAGATACTACCAGAGACACCATTTTCAGGCTCTTTTAGTGATGGACAATATGTTGTTGACTGGGCACTTTGTTGGCCACAAGAAAGTGATAACCTAATTACAGAAAGCTATGTTAATTTGATCCCGACACCTTTAGGTGGCACACATGTTAATGGCTTGAGATCTGGGCTGTTAGATGCAATGCGTGAGTATTGTGAGCTGCATAATATCTTGCCGCGTGGGGTCAAAATTATGCCGGATGATATCTTTGCGGGCCTTTGTTATGTATTATCACTTAAAATGCCTGAACCGCAATTCTCCGGACAAACCAAAGAGCGATTATCATCACGTGATTGTGTGAACTTTATTGCCACACACGTTAAAGATGCCTTTAGTTTGTGGTTGAATCAAAATATTGAAACAGCAAATCAAATTGCTGAAGCGATTATTTCACGCGCGCAAAAACGTCTTAAAGCTGAGAAAAAGGTTGTGCGTAAGAAAGTCACCCAAGGCCCACAATTGCCTGGTAAATTAACGGATTGTGTAACACAAGATACCCAATATAGTGAGCTCTTTTTAGTTGAAGGAGATTCCGCAGGTGGTTCGGCAAAACAGGCGCGAGATCGTGAATTTCAAGCAGTGATGCCATTAAGAGGTAAGATATTAAATTCGTGGGAAGTTGATTCATCAGAGGTGCTCTCATCACAAGAAATTCACGATATCGCCGTAGCAATTGGTGTCGATCCAGGTAGTGATAATTTAGAAGGATTACGTTATGGCAAGATTTGTATTCTTGCGGATGCCGATTCGGATGGATTACATATTGCGACATTACTATGTGCTTTATTCTTGCGTCACTTTAAACCATTGGTTGAAAAAGGGCATATCTATGTGGCTATGCCACCATTATTTAGAATTGATGTCGGTAAAGAAGTCTATTATGCGCTAGATGAGGCTGAGAAGAATGTTATTCTGCATAAAATTGCCCAAAATAAAAAATCAGCTAAAGCCAATGTTTTGCGCTTTAAAGGCTTGGGGGAAATGAACCCGATGCAATTAAGAGAATCAACAATGGCAATGGATACCCGACGTCTTGTGCAATTGACATTATCGAATGATGAGCGCTTTGATCTAGAGGAAATGGATGAGATGCTTGCTAAGAAGCGCTCATTAGACCGCAAACATTGGTTGGAGCAGCAAGGGAATTTAGCTGATTTGGAGTGATTTAGGAAGAGAAATTACAAAAACGAAACTTCTTTATTGTCATAAACATACGTCAAATATGAATCTAATGTATAACCCTGTGAACGTACTGCTTTAATTGGCGAGCTTGAGTTGTGACCTTGCGTTAATTTGTTGCGGAGTCGATGAACATGAATGTTAACATCACGCACCATGCTTTCTTTGATATTTAAATTCAAATATTTGGCAATTTCTTCACGCATAAAGGTTTTGCTCGGGTCAGACAGTAGAAGTTTAAGCAAGGCGCCTTCTTTATCTGTTAGGTAAATATCTGAGTTATCAGGATGTGTTACCAATGACTTACGTGGATGATATACCCATTTACCAAATTGGATTTGATTGTAATCGCTGATGTTTATGTCTTCAATATTGACTGACCCTGTAATAGCGTATGGTGATTGCGTGGTATTGCGATCACGTAGTTTAGCCTTGATGCGAGCCATAAGAACGTGCTGGTTGTACGGAATCTCAACATAGTCATCAGCGCCTGCTTCAAAGCACAATACGATTTCGGTGGCATCGGTGCTTTTTGAGACAAAGATAATGGCCATGTTTGGATAGCGTTCACGAATGTTTTTGCATAGCTCAATGCCGTACATATCAGGCAGCAATAAATCAAGGAGCACTACTGTGGTGTTTTTATTAGCAGCTAATAAGTCCAAGGCTTCTTGTCCTGAAAGTGCAATGTTTGTTTGGTGCAAGTAACGTTGAAGTAACGTTTGTAGATCTTTGGTATTTTCTTTATTGGTACTAACCAATAATATGCTATTATCTTCTTTCATGGCGTCTCTCATCATCTTTAGGTTAAAAAAATCTCCCAGATCATTGTTAATAATAGATTGAACTAAGTAACACATGATCGTATTGAGCATAATTATATTTAAAATATTTCGGATTTTCCATGTTGTTTATAGCATAACTGCTTAAAAAGTGATTTATTATTCAGAATGTGTTGTAAGTTGACAGATAAAAAATATAAAAACAGATCGAATGTGCTTTTAGTGTTTTTAGTGCTTTATGTAATTTACGCTTAATTGTATTTGGCTTCTTTGTGATCTATAACTTAATAGATTGATAGATGAATGAATTGGAGTGATAAAGTGTCGCGATATTTAAAGTTTGTGAGTTTGATAGGGTTTTATGTTTTGATGCAAGTTGGCTATGCCCAGTCAAAAGTAGCAATTTTTGCCGGAGGCTGTTTTTGGTGTGTGCAGGCTGATTTTGATAAGCTTAAGGGCGTTGTTAAAACTGAGGTAGGATATGATGGTGGGACAACTTTATATCCAAACTACAAACAGGTATCAACAGGGAAAACAGACCATTTAGAGGTTGTTAAAGTTTGGTATGAGGATGATATTCTGGGTTATACTCAACTTTTGAATTATTTCTTTAAGCACATTGATCCAACGGTCAAAGATCGGCAATTTTGCGATTTGGGTGCGCAATATCAAAGTGCAATTCTATATCGAAACAATGAACAAATGCAAATAGCACAAACGGTGATTGAAAAAACTAAAACTTATCTAAACAAGCCAATATATACGCAATTACGTCCGAGCACTATATTCACACCAGCTGAAGAATACCATCAGAAATATTATCTAAAAAATCCTATCAGTTATGCATTTTATCGTTGGCAATGTGGGCGCGATGCACGATTAAAGGAAGTTTGGCAATAAATCTACAATCTATTTAATCCATTTAATGCAGCAACTCGATAGGCTTCAGCCATGGTAGGGTAGTTAAATGTCGTGTTAATAAAGTACATCAATGTATTGGCTTTCCCTTTTTGTGACATGATCGCCTGTCCGATGTGAATAATCTCAGAAGCTTGGCTACCAAAGCAGTGAATGCCTAATAGCTGTAGTGTCTCACGATGAAAAATAAGTTTAAGCATGCCGGCAGTTTTGCCTGAGATTTGCGCGCGAGCAAGATCTTTAAAAAAGGCATGTCCCACCTCGTATGGAATCTTTTCTTCGGTGAGTTCTTGCTCGGTTTTACCAACTGAACTAATTTCAGGCAAGGTATAAATTCCAGTTGGAATATCTTTAATTAAATGGTTGGTGCATTTGCCTTCTGCAATATGCGTTGCAGCAAAGCGTCCTTGATCAAAAGCCGCAGAGGCAAGAGATGGATAACCAACTACATCGCCAACAGCATAAATATGGGGGTGATTAAGGGTTTGATAGTTCTGATTAACTTCAATTGATCCACGGATATTTGTATCAATATCAATTGCATCAAGCCCTAATTGATCGGTGTTTCCAGTGCGTCCTTGGGCAAATAATAGATAATCTGATTTGATGACTTTATTTGATTTTAACTTCAAGATTACTTCGTTATCATTGGCATCAATGCTGTCATAATGCTCATTATGATGCGTGCGAATACCTTGCTCGCGAAAATGGTAACTCAAGGCATCAATAATCTCATTATCAAGAAAAGATAATAGTCGTTCGCGGTTATTAATCAAATTCACACGGATTTTTAATGTGCGGAAAATAGAGGCATATTCGCAGCCAATAACACCTGCACCATAAATAGAGATGGTCTTGGGGTTATCATCAAGATGTAAAATACTATCGCTGTCTAAAATACGAGGATGATTAAAATCAATATCTTTAGGATGGTAAGGTCTTGAGCCAGTAGCAATGACAAAGTATTTTGCTTTGAACTGTTCTTTGGTTTGCTCTTCTTCGTGTGTTGAACAAATACAAATGGTATGTGGGTCGATAAAGCGTGCAAAACCATGCAGCATATCCACATTGTTGCGTTTATAAAACCCTGTTTTTAGCTCGGTTTGAGCATTGATGACACGTGATGCATTCTCTAACATTTGTGGGTAGCTATAATCATGATATTTCGCATGAAAAGAAAAGTGAGATACTGCATGTCGCAGTGCTTTGCTTGGAATGGTGCCTTTATGTGTGCAGTTGCCGCCGATAGTCTCGGATTCAACAATCGCTACTTTAAGACCTGATTTAGCTGCTTTGATTGCTGCACCTTCACCACCAGGTCCACTGCCGATGACAATGACATCATAGTCAAAAGAGTCAAAAGAATCGAATTGCATGGTATTTACGCCTTTCTTGAAATTTGCTGCAAATTGTAGCATATGGACTATGAGCGTGTGGAACTTTTTAAGCATTGTTTCAGCGCAATGATTGATAAGTGTCAAAAGGACGCTACAATAAAAGCTGTTTTGGGCTTATAAGGAAAAATAATGTCACTGCTAAATTGGCTTGATTGGATTTTTATTATTATCGTGTTTGGCTTTGCGATTATTGGTTTTTCGCAAGGCTTTGTGCGCGGATTAATCTCTTTGCTAACTTGGTTGATTGCTGCAGTATCTGCCTACTTTTTTGCAGATTCTCTTGATATGAATTTTGTTACAAAGTGGTTTAATTCACCTGAAGTGGCGTTTTGGATGTCGTTTTCTGCGATTGTACTCTTTGTTTGGCTTCTAGGAGGTGTCGCACATATTATTTTTGGTGTCTTTCGTAAAGATCATCAGACGGTTACGGATCGCTTATTGGGTTTTTTATTTGGCATTGTTAAATCAACACTTGTGGTGAGTTTAATTGTTGGTGTGCTTAGTTATAACAAGGCGCTCACTGAGCAAGAAGCTTGGCAGGATTCATTACTGGTGCCGTGGTTAGTTAAAGGAGCGGTTTGGGTTGACCATAAGTTGCCAGAAGATATTCATGAAAAAATACATAACAACAGCATCTATAAATATAATAGAAGTGATCAAGATAGTGATGATAAAGATGGAGCAAATAATAATGCTGATCAGAATAACTCAAATAATTATCAAGAGCAGGAGTTTCATAAATCAAAAGCTGAGTTAGATGCTATTGGTTGATATGATGAATGTTATTTTTTCTTTTTACGATTAAAAGCTTTACTTAACCAGTAGTCAGCACTCACATAACGTCCGCCACCATAACATAAAAGTACTAAAAGCATAATAAAGTAAGTAGTAGCAAACTCGATACCGTTATTAAGAATGACTGGATCTCCCAGCCCAGTAATATAATTATACCTACCAGGAAAGTTTATAGATAACCAGTTTAAGAAGTCACCAAGACGTATTGCAGACTCCATATTATTACTGGCAATTGCCAACCAACCGTGAGACCAATGTACCATAAGGCTTGCAACGCACATAAGTATGGTTAAAGGGATGGTAATAAAGCGTGTAAATAAACCAAGTGCAATACAAATTAAACCAAACACTTCAGTTGATGTTGCCAAAAATGCTAATAACTCTGGAAATGGTAGGTTTAATCCTCCTTCAGCAGCAGGTGCGCCAAACCAGGCAACTGTTTTACTAAAACCGGTAACTTTTGAGTGTGCGCCTTCGTAGATAACAGGTAAGAGAAAAAGCCTAACGGCAAGAAGAGCAATAAAGTCAAAAGATTTTGCTTTATATAGTGTTGAATTGATCCATGTTATTGTGTTGTGTATCATAATTTACTCCTCGTATTCAATGTGAATTAAATTGATTTTTATAAATGACTTCATGATTTCTTTAGTCATTTCACTATTGCGGTGTTGATAGCTCTTTTGATATGTATTATTGCCAGTGGATTTAATGTTTTTTAGAAATTGTATTTCGATGTTTGATAAATTTTTTGTTATCACACAACCATTAATATTTCGAAATACAATATAAATATATTGTCCTTGGCCAATGGGACAATAGTTATTGCAATCAGCTAACTCAAAAGGTAGGCAAATATACTGAGCAGTTGGGTTTAAGACTATTTTGACATTGGCATTAATAGCATCAAAATAAGTTTCTTGAGCTTTAGAATCGAGCCGTTTGGGATTGATTTCAGTTGAAAATAATAGCCATTCATACTCAAGTACTGCTAATAATAGCGCTGGTACTGCTTTACTGGACTGTGCAAAACGTAGAAATTCTGTTGCAATATGGTGAAACTGCGGTTCATTTGCAGGGTGGTGCATAAGAAAATCTTCAATAAGTAAAGTAAGTAACTTAGGGCAAGTCATTTTATTGAATAAAGGAAAAGTACCTTCAATAACGGATTGTATATTGCCCAGAATAAAGTTGCGGTAAATAGGTTTATTTTCATAGGTTAAATCATGTTGCTTGCAGCGAATGTTTTGGCATAAGCGATTAGTTGCGATCACTAAGAGAGATGGTGCGATCTTACAGTTTTGGTGAGTATTGCTAAGCATTGCGAATTCCTCTTTTTATCTGTAATAATTCATTACAAAGTTGCTCTAACGGTGGCACATTATTATCGCGCTCTAGTAGAACTGGCTTAGTGCCATGGAATTTAATGGTTTCTTGTGTGAGTGCTAGCACCTCTGGAGTCACCTCTTTACCATGTGTGTCGAGCAAAAAAGTATCACTTTCTTTTAAATAACCTGCAAGATGATAATAACGGATCGCTTTTGTAGGCATCTGTTTAACAAACTCAAGTGCGTCATAATTATGATTAACACTATTAACATATACATTATTGATATCCAGTAGTAGCTCACAACCACTCAATTTAATTAATTCTTGGATGAATTCATATTCAGGCATTTGATCAGGGTAACAGTGATAATATGATATATTCTCAAGTACCAAAGGACGTTGAATAATATCTTGTACCTGATTAATTCTATCAGCTAAATAGCCCAAGATTTCTTTATAGCGGGGTACGGGTAATAATTCATAAAGATAACCTTTATCATCTTGAGAAAAACTCAGATGTTCGCTATATATACTAATATTGTATTCGTCTAAGAATAATTTAACCTCCTTAAGAAATGATGTGTTAAGTGCTACTGAACTGCCAATTGATAAATTAAGTCCATGAGCAATAAGTGGATATTTACTAGCGATTTGTTGCAATAGGCATTGATAGGTTCCACCCATGTTAATCCAGTTCTCAGGCGCTAGTTCAAGAAAGTTAATTAACTCATGCTTTGGCTTACAAGCAAGTATTTCTAGGTGTTCGCGACGTAACCCAATACCATAAGCAGTCTGTGCTATTGGCCGCATCGTCCACCTACCGATCTAGCTTGAGCTACTAAAACTTCATCACTAGGCTTTATCCCATAACCTGTTGTGCCACATTTACCATCACGCGCATAGACAAGCTTCCCTTGTGGATCATGTGTTATTTTAGCTTCAGCATAAAACTTCTCTGTACCACATTTTCCCGCAGCACATTTTCCTCCAGAATCTGTAGAAACAGAGCTTACTTGTGTTGTTGTTGAAGTGTTGGCACTCACAATATTACTCATAGATAGGCTAAGTAATGATGTTATTGCAATAGATAAAGTTATTGTATTATTCATAGTTATATTTCCTTTAATATGTTTTATTTTTGGGTTAATGGTATGCAACTAAGATCTCGCGCAATAACCGTTGGACCGCTATAGTATTGCTTAACAATTTCGATCGATTCCTTCTTGTATAATAGGCCTTTGCCCATAAAATGATTTAATATCAGCATTTTCGGATTAACTTTGTTAGCAATTTGCCCAACTACTGATGGCTTGGCATGTACAAAGCTTGAAATTTTATCTGCCTTCTCGTCAATGGCTAAAGGCATAACAAGAATATCGGCACCTTTGGCAAAATCGATAAACGCATCATTACTACCATTTTGATCGGCTGAGATGACAACGTTGCCATAGTTTGATTCAACGCGATAAGCAAGTGCAGGTACATTGCCATGTGGGATGCCTAATGCCCATATGGTATATTCTGCGTTAGAAAATACTTTGGTTTTTTGAGGACTTTGATAATCAACGTCTACGATTGGTGAAAGCGTCAAAACGCCATCTTTGTTATTAGGTGTCAGCAGGTTAGAAAGATAGGCATAAGCACCATTTTTTGCATTAAATAAATTATTCAAATAATGCGTTAGGCTTGGAAAACGTGCATTTTCTTTAGGGCCTGCGATTGCAATTGGGCGTTCACGCTTAAAAAACTCAGCGCCTTTTAAAATTGCTGGAAGATCAGCAACATGGTCAGTATGAAAATGTGTAATGCCAATAAAGTCTAGATCTTCGAGTTTGGCGCCAGATTGACCAAAACGTAAATAAGTTCCACCTCCTGCATCGATTAAGATTCGAGCTTTGCCATTGATCCAGATAATTTCCCCAGATGAGGCGCGTTTATCATCACTTATCGGACCGCCTGAGCCCAAAAGCTGTAGGCTTAATGAGGTCTTAGTGCATTCTGTTGCAGAGTTTGTGCCGTAGCTCAAGGAGCAAAAAGATAGGCTAAAGAGCACAGATAATCCAATTGATTTAGCAATGAAGTGATGTGTTTTCACTGGATTTATTTTTTTGAATTTACGTAATCTTTTAAAGAAGTAAGATTTATACCTCATAACAAATGTCCCCAATTTATATTTTTTTGATTTTCCACACTCACATGATGAGAGTGCCTTATGTACAAGATCGAATTATATAGCGGCTTTTCAATTACTAAAATTAATCTTTAATGATTGGATGAATAAAAATAATTAATGAATTTGACAATGAGTGAAGATCATTGCTAATGATTCAGCATTAGGGGAAAAATGGAAAAAAGAGAAAGGAATTTTTATAGTGCCGCCCATATCTGCCGCTGCTTACATGGCTCTTGAACCCTCAAGAACCAAGTGGGTGCGTTTGCTGTTCGTTGGGCTTCTCAGCTAGGCCGAGCATGCACGCTAAAACAAGTATCTACGCTCCCGATATAAATACATCGGCTCAAGAATGTAAGGACTGGCTAACAGCACAGGCAACACTAAACTTACACTTGAAATCATAGAAGCATATGTTACTAAGTGCAAGTGATTTGTTGTAAAAAAAATGATACGATATAGACATCTTGATTATAATGATAAAAACACTCATGCAAATAACAGAAAAACAAGTTTTACCTGATTATCAGGAGGTGACTACTGCACTGCGCAAAATCAATGCTTTGTCTGAAGCTTCTGAGGCACATGCTTTGTTGTGTGCGCTTTTTACAGGGGGTGCTGAGATGCGCATTGAAGCGTGGATGGACTCGCTGATGGCTGAGCCCATCGAGGCAGGTGACGTTGTTGCACAAGATGCATTAAAAGTATTAGCTGAAATGTATCAGGTAACGAAAGCACAATTTTTGGCACAGGATATGCATTTTGATTTGCTGCTGCCAGATGATGATGAAAAATTCTATATGCGAATTGATGCATTGGCGATGTGGAGTCAAGGCTTTTTGTCAGGGCTGGGCTTAATGGAGATCGATTACACCAAAGGTTCTATAGAAGTACAAGAGGCAATCGTTGATTTAATTGATATGTCGCGCTTGCAATATGATGATGAAGTCACCGGACAAGAAGATGAAGAAAAAGCTTATATGGAGCTAGTTGAATATACGAAGGTCGCGGTACTTCTTATTCATAGCGAGTTTGGACTTAAACGCCTATACCCATCGTAAATTATTTTGCGATGTTTAGTTGCAACGCAAAAGTTCTGTAAAATGATTTGTGGTGGGTATATATTCATAAATATATTTTGAGGAAAAGCATTCGTGTTAAATAATAAAAAAGTAATTATATTATTAATGGATTCTTTTGGTATTGGCGAAGCTAAGGATGCCAAACTATTTGGTGATCAAGGTGCTGATACCTTGGGGCATATTGTCGATTATCGTGCGCAGTATAAAAGATCATTAGATTTACCAAATCTTGCTAAACGTGGTTTGCAGAAAGCTGCAGAGCTAAGTCGTGCGCGTAAACTTACGATTGATTTATATGAAGAAGAGCCTGTTGTAGAGGCCAAATATGGTTATTGTGTTGAGAATAGTAAGGGTAAAGATACGCCAAGTGGTCATTGGGAGATTGCCGGTGTGCCAGTGATGTTTGATTGGCATTATTTCGCGCAAAATAATCATGCTGAAGCTGAAGACACATCGGTATTTCCTAAAGCATTTATTGATGAATGGCTAAAACGCAGTGAATTAACGCAAGGTGTGATTGACGCAGGTCACGCATCAGGTACTGAGGTACTTAAAGCACATGGTGTTAATCACTGTTTAACAAAGAAGCCGATTATCTACACCTCAGCAGATAGTGTTTTTCAGGTGGCAGCACATGAGGAATACTTTGGTTTAGAGCGTTTGCTTAAGATATGCAAGATTGCACGTGAGCTTCTGGATGAAATGGGATTAGTAGTAGGACGCGTGATCGCTCGTCCCTTTATTGGTGAGTCAGCAAATGAATATGCGCGTACGGGAAATCGCAAAGACTATTCGGTCTTGCCGCCTGAGCCAACCTTGCTTGATAAATTAAAAGAAGCAGGTGGAGAGGTGATTTCAGTTGGTAAGATTGCAGATATTTACGCTAATCAAGGAATTACGCAAAGCATTAAAGCCACGGGGCTAACAGAGTTATTCGATGTCACACTGTCAACGTATCAAAAAGCTGAGCCTAACTCGCTTATTTTTACAAACTTTGTCGATTTTGATTCAAGTTTTGGCCATCGCCGTGATATTGAGGGCTATGCCAAAGCATTGGAGTATTTTGACTCACGCCTGCCTGAGCTTGATCAACTACTAGATGATGATACCATTGTTATTATTGCAGCGGATCATGGTTGTGACCCAAGTTGGCAGGGAACAGATCACACGCGTGAGCATATTCCTTTTCTGGTGTGGGGCAAAAATATCACGACTGAATGCATTGGCGAGCGTATGAGCTTTGCTGATATTGGCCAGAGCATCGCTGATTACATGGGATTAACACCCTTAAGCTGTGGGCAGTCGATTTTCAAATCAGCGGATATGGCACATGTTGGTTGATCACAGTCAGTTCACGGAAATTGTTTCTCTTATTGATCTGACATCTTTGAATAAGTCAGATACTCAGGCGAGTATGGATCAATTGTTACAAAAGAGCATTAATCATCTAGGTACAGTCGCTGCAGTTTGCGTTTATCCGGAATTTATTTCATATATTAAATCTAAAGTTCATCCAGATATTGCGATTGCAACAGTGGTTAACTTCCCTGAAGGAAAGGCTTCTGTTGATGCTGTTGCTATGGAAGTTAACAATGCGATTAACCTTGGCGCTGATGAAATTGATTTAGTCATTCCCTATACAGAATACCTTGAAAATAGCACATCGCCACATGCAATAAATATGGTCAAAACGGCAAAAGAGCTGTGCCACGATCGTACGCTGAAGGTGATTATAGAATCAGGTGAGTTATCATCTGAGCTTATCCAAATCGTCAGTCGTGATATGATTAATGCTAAAGCAGACTTTATTAAAACATCAACGGGTAAAACAGCTGTTGGCGCAACGCTAGAAGCGGCAAAGATTATTCTGCAGGAAATTGCTTTATCAGGTCGTACGATTGGCTTTAAAGCATCGGGTGGTATTAGAAGTTATGCTGAGGCACTTGAGTACATTCAATTGGCGCGTTCAATATGTGATGATTATTATATCAATAAACAATATTTTCGCTTTGGCGTTAGCGGTTTGTTGGATAATTTATTAAACCTTGAGTCAAGCACAAGCAGTTATTAGAGATGAAAGAATATAATCAAAATAATCAAAAAGCACAGTTTATTGCTATTGAAGGCTTAGAAGGAGCGGGAAAAAGTACCGCCATTGAATTTATTCGTGAAATATTGTCACAAGAGAAAATTGAGTCCGTTTTTACGCGTGAACCAGGCGGTACTTTTTTAGCTGAAAAGATACGTAAGCTTTTAATTACACCGTATGAGGAGGAAGCACTGTGTCCTGAGGCTGAATTGCTCCTTATGTATGCAACACGTATGCAGCATGTTGAAAGATTAATTAAACCCACACTTAACAGTGGCAAATGGGTAGTGAGTGATCGCTTTAACTGGTCAAGTTTGGCTTATCAAGGAGGCGGTAGAGCGCTAGGATTTGATAAGGTTAAGCAGTTAAATGATTTATTACTATCATCCTTTCAACCCAATTTAACGATTTACTTGGATATTGATCCTGAACTTGGGCTTCAGCGCGCTAGATCAAGAAATGCGCTTGATCGGATCGAGCAGGAAAAGATAACGTTTTTTAATCGGGCGCGCGAGGTGTTTTTTAAGCTTGTTAAAGATAACCCGCAAACAAGTGTCATTATTAATGCCAATAACACCATTGAAGAAGTTCAGGCACAGTTAACCGACGTGCTTTTAAAATTTATTAAGTAATGAATCAAGAATAAGTTGCGCTCTAATTGCTATTGACTTCATGTAATGCGCCTTCAGGGATGTCTAAAGTGGTTGTAGGGAAAGCGATTTGTGCGCCATTTTGCTCAATGATTTCACCGACTTTTAGCATGACTTCATCTTGTGTGGCTTGGAACTTCACCCAATTGGTTGTTTTGGTAAAGGTATAAACCATAAAATTAATCGAATATGAACCAAAGACACCTTCAGTATTTGAGCCCATATTGGTGTTGCCATTAACAATACAAACCAATGTTGTACACGTTTGATCAATTGCAGGGTGACTCTTAAGCATCTGGCGAATGTCATGCAAGATCTGGTGTACCTTGCTAAAGTCCTTATAACGTACACCAATATATTGCAAAATTCGGCGGTTTGTCATACGTGAGGCATTAACAACCGCAGCGGTTAGAAAAGTAGCATTTGGTACATAAATAGGACGTCGATCAAATCCTCGAATAATGGTGAGTCTAAAGCTTATTTTTTCAACCGTTCCTTGAATACTACCATCAACGGTATAAATCCAATCCCCTACAGCAAAAGGTCGATCAAGATAAAGTACGGTACCTCCAAAAAGGTTCTTGATAAGCTCCTGTTGTGTAATTGCAAAAAAGCCCGTTACTACGGTTGCCATACCAGCTAAAGCGACAATCGGGATATTAAGTGCACCAAGTACACTGAAAAATAGTAAAATAACAACGATTGCTTGGGAAGCCTTATAGACCGTCTCAATCATACTAAAGTCATTGTAACCACCATCAGTGCGTGTGTTTTTTTCAATAAATAATTTACGCATGCCGCGAGCAAATCGTAATAATATCCATGCGATACATAGGATGACCAAGATCTTTACAGTTTTGTTGGCAATTGCAAAAATCATTTGCGGCTGCTCACCTTGCCAATTTATGAATTGAGTGAGAATAATCCATAATCCAATTATCCATGTGATGTAGCGTACAGGGCGATTAACTGCTTGATAAAATATGCGCAAATAAGGTGATTTTTTGGCAAGGCTTTTATCAAAAATAGCAAGTACAATACGAATAATCACATTAATCAGTAAAATAGCGATAATTACAATTAGCGCATGAACATATTCAGCATAAGCTTTGTTAACATCCATATATTGTGTAATAGGGTCCATAAGTCACTCAATAATCTTTTGTAATGAATATTATTCTAGGGAAATTCTTGAGAAGTTCAATATGGATATTGTTACAAACCGTTGTCAAAAAAATGTTGAAAGCACTGCCAACGGTGGTTAAAGGCGTTATTATGCTGATAGCAAGTATTACTAAAAACATCGAGTATTTCATTCATCACGCTAAATTCATTGCATAATAAAGCAATGTCACCTCCAGCGCCAAAGAACCTCTGACAATTCTCTAGTGGGTGCTTAGCTGTTTGAGTTGCAGCCGCCATGCCAAAGTCATCGCTAAAGATGATACCCTTGAAGCCAATTTTTTGACGTAAGTAAGTCGTAAGCCAAAACTTCGATTGTGAAGCAATCTCAGTATCGATTTGCGGGTAAGATAGATGGGCAACCATAATGCTATCGGCTTTGTTTTCATTAATAAGCGTGATGAAGGGCAGTAAATCCGTTTGTTCAATATCACTTAAGATTCGATGATCAATAACACTTTCTGTATGGGAGTCAGCAGCTAAGCTGCCATGCCCTGGGAAGTGCTTTAAAACGCTCGGTAAGTTGTATTGATGCATGGCGTCAATATACTGTTTGGCATAATGTATGACGTCATCTGCATTTTCAGCAAAAGCGCGTGTGTTAATCACGCGACTATCTTGATAATACAAGTCAACTACCGGAGTGAAGCTAAAGTCAACACCATGATGTTTCAGCTCATTGGCAAGTGTGGCGACATGTTGTTTAAGTTGTGTTTTATCATTTGTTTGTACAAGTTCATAGAGTGAGGATAGTGGTGTGAATTGATCGCTTTTAAAGCGTTGAACGCGCCCACCTTCTTGATCAACACAAATAATAAGATCATTACGACATGATTTAATGGCTGTCGTTAGTTTCTTTAGTTGATCTGAGGTTATGAAATTACGACTAAACAAAATCACGCCAACCACGTGTTTGTTTTGTAAGCGATTGATATCGTGAGTGGTTAATTCAGTGGATTCAATACCAATGATAAAGCGAGCAGTGATTGGGTTAGTGTGCATTTTATTGCTGATCTGATTGTTGCTGTATTGCATCATTTGCTTGAGGTGTTGTAGGTGTTGCAGAATTTATTGTTGTTGACGCACTTGTGGAGTTAATTGTAGTTGCATTACTTGTATTAGCTGTTGTTGTGTTTGGTGTTGCAGTAGAATCACTTGTTTGGTTATTCGTTGGAGGCAAGATTGTTGGATTCTCTTGTTCGGTTGAACTAGAAACAATAGGTGAACTCAAAGTAACGACACTTTGTTTTAAAGCATTGGCTTTTTGTTGTTGATATAAAACGTAAACCGTGTGCCCTAACAGAACAATCAAAATCAAAATGATCAAGCGATTAATGTAATCAAAGGGTTTCATTTTGCCTTTGCGTGAGCGCTTATAATCCAAGTAATCAATTCTATTTAACATGCTCACAATTTTGCGCTCAGGCATCCCAAGACATTCGCCATATTTACGATAATAGTTTTTAAGTGATTGCGTGGGTAACTCCAGTGAAAATAGATCATCAGTATCTTCTAGCATCTGAATGGTTTGTGCAGTGAAGCTCATTTTGCTTGCAGCACCGTCGACGGTTAATTGTTGTTGTTCACGTAAATGCTTAAGTTGTTGTTGAAAGCTATTCATTATTGTTAATGTTAGATTTATTGTAACTGCCCTGAATTATATACTGCGCATAAAGCATTTTATAGTCTTTCTTGCGCTGCTTTGAATATGAATTTAATCAAATGTCAATTTCTTTTAGGTTTTTTAGAAAAAATTTGATAGAATGCTGCAAAATTTCGACATCCGTATTTATCAAATCGTGCGAGTTGGTGCTTGAAATAGTCAGGCAATTAAGAAGCATTGAGATGTAAGATATATAAACAAAAGGGTATATAAAACGATGGCATTAGAGCATTTGCTACATCCGACAACAGTGAATAATCTCGAGAAAAATGACAAAGAAGCAAAGATTATTTTGGAGCCTTTAGAACGTGGCTTTGGTTACACGCTTGGATTCTCATTAAAGCAGATTTTAGCTAACGCGTTGGCAGGGGCTGCGTTAACACGTGTTAAGTTCAATGATGGTGATGATCTATCTGCTCAGTTACCAACGGTTGAAACAATTGAAGAGATCTTACTTAACTTGCAAGCGATTGAGTTTAAGCTTTCACCTGAACATAAAACAGCTGAGATTGCGATTAAACTTTCAGGTAAGGCAAAAGATGTTTATGCAGCAGATTTAACGGTTTCTGAAGGCTTAGAGATCTTAAATCCTGATGTTTATATTTGCCAATATGAAGGTAAAGAAAAACTTTCAATTGATGGGCAAATTGACCTAGGTGTTGGCTATGTTGCTGCAGATCAAGGGTTTGTTGATGGTTGTTTTGTATTAGATGCGTCTTATTCGCCGATTGTAAGTTGTAGCTATAATGTTGAAAATGCACGTGTTGCACAAAAGACAGATTTGGATAAGTTAATTCTTGAGATTAAAACAGATGGTAGTTTAACCCCATCTGAAGCATTGAGTTTGGCCGCACAAAAAATTCAAACACAAATGTCAAATATCGTCGATGAAGATGAGTTGGCAGAGCGTCTATATGTTGAAGAAGAACCACAAATCGACCCATTCTTATTGAAAACAGTTGAAGAGTTGGATTTAACGGTGCGTTCAGCAAATTGTTTAAAATCAGAGAACATCCGTTATATTGGTGAATTAGTGCAGCGCACTGAGTCTGAGCTGATGAAAACACCAAATTTTGGTCGTAAGTCTTTGAATGAAATTAAAGAAAAATTATCTTCTTATGGTTATTCATTAGGTACTATCGTTGATGATTGGCCAAAAGAGTTGATCTAAAACTAACGCTGGCTGAGCATTAGTCGAAGCCATGTGTTTCTTTTGTATAATATTTTCCCTCCGACTTCGCTTAAGCGTCTGGCTTTGAGCTGCTGTTAGGCGAGTGTATAATTGAAATCTAAATTAATTAATTATATTTTTTTATGTCTTTGGCTGTGGTAATTTAAAGACACTTTAAATCTAAAAAATCACCATATGTTATCATTAGCTCAATCTAATCTTTTTTCACGTAGCCTCTTTAAAGGCTGGCTCTTTTTCTCATTAGCTGGCATTTTCTTTTTATATGAATTCTTTTGTCGCGCCTCATTTGGCTCGATGAATACGATTTTTGCCCATGATTTGCATCTAGATGCATTAACAGTAAGTAGTATTTCATCAGCCTATTTCCTTGCTTATTCTTTAATGCAGTTACCAGTGGGAATACTCATTGATCATTTTGGTGTGCGCAAGGTCGGTACGTTTGCCATTATTGTTACCGCGCTTGGTGCGTTATTATTTAGTTTTGCGACAACAGCAGCTGTCGCTTGGATTGGACGCTTTGCCGTTGGTTTGGGATCTGCATTTGCTTTTGCGATGATGTTTAAAATTATTCTTGATTGGTTTCCGCATCAGCATCTAGGTGTTATGGGTGGTATGACGCAAATACTTGGAATGATTGGACCTATTTTAGCAGGTGCGCCTTTTGTACTCATGCTTGTTGTCACGGATAATGACTGGCGATTAATCTTCCATGGTGTGTTTATTGCAGGGTGTATTTTGGCACTATTTTTCTTTTTATTTGTTAGAGATAAGTCTAAACGTCAAGTGGATAAGACAGAATCAAATAGCAAGAATGCATTAACGGTTAAGCAAAAGCTTGTGATGTTGATAAAGATTAAGCAGGTGTGGTTAATCGCGATCTTTGCTTTTTTTGTTTATCCAGCAGTTGAAGTAATTGGTTCAATGAGTGGTGTTGGTTATTTGGAGCATTTCTTTAGTCAAACAGTGTCTGCAAGTGCCGTGTCATTTGTGTGGCTTGGTTTGGGTTTGGGCAGTCCATTAGTTGGATTAATCTCAGACAAGCTAGGTAAGCGTAAACAAGTGCTTTTGGCTTGTGCTGTATTTGGTGTGGTTGTTAGTTTGCTACTTAATTGGTTAGCGATTGATAGCTATGTGATATTTTCAATGTTGATGTTTTTGCTTGGTGTTGCAGCAGGTGCGCAAACCTTGTCTTTTGCCATTATGATCGAGAATGTTCCTGCCTCATTAACGGCAACTGCTGTAGGGTTTAATAATATGTTTGTTTTGTTAGGTGCATGGGCTGCGCAAAATGTTACTGGTATTGTATTAAATCAATTTTCTAAGAGTGGTGAGAGTATTAGTGTCCATGGCTATCAAGTCGCGCTTACTATTGGCTGCACTTTGTTTTTTGCTATTGCGTTTGTTATTGGTTTGTTGGCTGTCAAAGAAACTAATTGCAAACGTTTGCCGACTTTGCAGGAATAAAGCTTAAGATCACGGCAGTAATTAGCCCTATTAAGATAGGCAATAGTGCCGTTTGAAATCCACCTAAGGTGTTAGCGTTACATTGGTAGGCAGATTGATACCAACTTAAAATCCAACCGATTAAAGGCTGAAGTATTGGTCCACCCAAACCGATAATGATCATATTGGTAAAACCCATTGCCATGCCTTGAGCATCAGGATGAGATAGTTTCTCAATCGAAGCAAAGGGTAGAATATAAGCGCCAGAACCAAAGCCAAGTAGAAAAAGTAAAATATTACCAAGATAAAAAGGAATTGCGATATACAAAAGGATAATAAAGCTAATCAGAGCAATAAGGCTAAATATTTGCATAACATGAATACAGCGAATTTTATTAGCAAGCCAGCCACTGGATGCAGCGCCTAAAGCTGCACCAATAAAAATCAGTGCAGTAGCATGTGATGCATGATTGCTTTGCTCAGGATAAAGCACTTGGATAAAGCCAATGCTCCAAAGAGAGGCAAAGGCGCTAATAATGGTGAAAATCAAACCACCAAATAAGCTATATCGCCATACGTCACTATTTTTCAATAATGCTACAAAATGCTTTAATGTATGTGTTTGACAGTTGTCTTGTTTTTCGGGTTCACAGCATTCATGCGCATTTCCTTTGACGAAAATTAAAATCAAAGCCGCAAGAACCAAGCCAATAATAGCGCAAATAATCATTGCCGTACGCCAGCCATAATCACTTATTGCATGTTCCAAAAAGTAATCTCCGGCGGCACCTCCTAGCATGCCCATCATTTCAATTAGGCCTGCGACAATAGTGAATCTCTTAGGGAACCAACGTGCAGCAAGATACATCGCACATGCCACCCCTGGTGCACTTGCAATACCCATGATAATCCGAGAGATATTCGCAGTGGCAAATCCTTCGGAAAAAGCGAAACCTAATGTGCTTAAACCTAAGATAAGCGTGCCAATAAATAAGGTTTTCTTAGGTCCGAATTTATCAATGATAAAACCAGATGGAATTTGCAAAAGAATATAAGGGTAAAAAAAAGCAGAAGATAAAAAGCCGATCTCAGTGAGGTTAATGCATAAATCACGCATTAATACTGGCACCATTAAACTGGTTGAGCCTTGCAGTAGGAATTGATAGAGCACAAAAAAGCCGCCAAGAAAGCAAATCCAAGCGGCAAGTATATTTCGTTGTCTGGTCATAAGTTTATCACTAGCGCATTTTTTTCATTTTTTTAATGTGCCTTTTATACTGAAAAACAGATCAAATGTCGAAGGATGTTTTAAGTTTTCAGTGAATGTTGTCGCTTATGCGAGATTTTTATTAACCAGTTCGGCAAGTTGATAAGTGATTACATAATAAGCTTGCTCATTAGTAATATGGAATTGTGGATCTTGCATATTGTTATTAATGTTTTGCGCAAGCATCGTTGATAAGGTCATCATTAAGCGTGCAAACACGTTATTATCCTGAGTGTCTTTAATGTTATTGTAATCTGATGCTAATGGAATATTTGTTTGACCTTCTGCTGTTGTGCTTAAAAGAAAGTTAAGCGCATTTTTAGTATCATTAAAGCCAGATTTTTGTAAGCCATTGTGTACCATGTCTTTTACTTGATTAGGAATTAATTTAATCTCAATGGTTTTGCCTAAGAACTTAAAGCTGTAGCTTAAGTTTAAGAAATCATTAATAGCGACATTGATGTCGTTAGTTGCTTCAGATAATTGTTGCACTTTCGCATTAGTTTGTACGTTTTGTAACGCAGAGACGACCATGTCTTTGTTGATAGCGTAGACTGCTTCAACGGCCATGTTGCGCGCTTGATAGTAGCTATTGAATGCATCCATTGGAATGCTATAACCTAAGGTGTTTAGCTTGACATAAAAGTCTTTGGTTTCATCAATGCTTTTGCCTTTTTGGATCACATTAACGCCATTGACGGTCAGGTAATTTAATAAATAATTAAACTCATAAGCTTTTTGCTCCCCTGATTCACCATTTAGGAAAGTAACACGATGATCCCAAGCTGCTTGTAGTTCAGTATGTGCTTGCGTTAGCGCTTGATCCATCTTATCAAGCATTGGATAATTATTAACAACTGCTTTTAATGCGTTGCTAAAGCCAGCAAGATCATCTGACATGTTAAGTAGATCTTGAGATGTATTAAAGGCATTGTATTGTGGTGCTGTGATTGAAACTAAATTGGCCGTGTTGACAACAGCAGCAATGTAGTTGTTTGCTTTGGCATTTTGAACTAATTTTTTAAGTTGTTGAATGTTTTCAGTGCCTTGTTGATCTGAAAAGCTTACATCATTGACGTGTGTAACTGCTTTTGCAACATCGTCAGACGTTACATTGGTTGCAGCAAAAGCGCTCGTTGATATGAATAAAGAACTTGCAATTAATAAACTTAGTTGTTTCATTTTTTTCTCCGTGTGTTTGTGTTGCAGGGAGAAATTTACCGTTTTTTGATCAGTTGTGGAAATTAGTATTTCTAATAGGGATATTAGTTTTTTAAATAACTAGGACTTTTGCGCTAAAATCCTGTGCGTATTTAGGCTTTGCTTGTGTATAATGCATTTACCTTTTTCCAAGTAAAGTAGTCATGAAATTTAATAAAATCACTGCATGTACACTTGCAATCTTAAGTATCAGTACCTTGGCAGGGTGCGCATCAACCAGTAATTTCTTCCGTAACCGTGATTTTGATTACGCGCGTCAATCCGTTGAACAAAACAAACCATTGGAAGTACCAAAATCGGTTTCAACAGATCCTAACATTCATCCGGCATTGGTGATTCCTAAAGGGCAAACAAGCTTTACTAAGAATCAACTGTCTCAGGCGCAAAATGCGATGTTGCCACCTAATTTTGCATCCAACTATGATGTCAGTGCGGTTGAGCAAAAACAGCTTTATGTTGTCACAACGAAGTTAAGCTATGACAAAGATAACCAAGCTAAATTAGTCATTTACGAACCACACGCAGTGACATGGATGATTGTAGAGTCTGCGTTAGAAGATAAACGGCCTAATGTGTCACTTGAAAAAACAGATAAAGACAATAGTCGTTTTATCGTTAAAGATAAAGCCTCAGGTGAATCTTACTATGTGTTTATCGGCCATGTTAAAAATGAATTTAGACGTGCGGAGTTATCCTTGTTTAATATGGACGAAAAACCTGCGGTTACTAAAGAGGCAAGTAGCATCGTCGAGCAGATCCAAAAAACAATAGAAGGTCAAAAAGTCACTGAAGAAACTTTAGTCAATGCACAATTCGGGTTTATTAATAGTGAGAACGGCTTGAAGTTCCAGCTTTATACTAAGGATAAAGTTGTCTCTATTGTCTTTGTTGGTGATGAAGCATTAGCAAGAAAGACCTTGGAAAATGCATTAAAAGCAGCAGGCTATAAATACGTTGCCTATGATGCTAAAGAGCAGACAATTTTATTTGAAGACAATAAGGGGCAAAGCTACTTGTTGTATCTGTATCCATACACGCAAAATGGGTCGATATTTAGTGATATGAGTAATTGGCGTAACTTCTTCAGAGAAGAGCAAAAACAGTTAAGAGTATCATTGTTTGATACCAAACAAGTATTAATCCCCGTGGATAAGGCAAAGCCGATTTTATCTACGATTGCATCACATATCCCACTTAAATAGCTAAAAGGATAATGAAAATGGTTAAAGAGTTGATTTACCAAGGAAAAGCTAAGTCTGTTTATCAGAGTGATGATGCCGATCATGTTATTATTGAGTACCGTGATGATGCCACAGCGTTTAATGGTGTTAAAAAAGAAGCGCTGAAGGATAAGGGGCGTGTTAATAATCTTTTTAATGCTTTCATTATGCAAAAGCTTGAAGAAGAGGGTGTGAAAACCCATTTTGTCAAAACATTAAGTGATAATGAAAGTCTGATGAAGCGCCTTGAAATGATCCCCGTTGAGTGTGTAGTGCGTAATTACGCTGCCGGTGGAATTTGCAAACGCTTAGGTCTTGAAAAAGGCATGAAGTTTGATAAACCGGTGTTTGAATTCTTTTTAAAGGATGATGCGTTAGGTGATCCAATGATTAATACATCGCATATTTTAAGCTTTAACTGGGCAACTGCGTTAGAAATTGACTTTATGCGCGAAGCTACCTTCAAAGTGAATGATATTTTATCTGGTGTTTTTGATGAAGCAGGATTGTTATTGGTTGACTATAAGCTTGAGTTTGGACGTTTTAAAAATGCGATCCTGCTAGGGGATGAGTTTAGTCCAGATGGCTGTAGATTGTGGGATAAAGAAACAAAAGAAGTGTTTGATAAAGATCGTTTTCGCCAAGATCTCGGTGATGTGATTGGTCACTATAAAACGGTTGCTAAACGTATAGGGTTAGTTTTATAAGTTTGTTAATCATCAAACTTTTTGTTTTCGCGCTCATAAGAAATTTCAACTAATTTGTCGTTAACAAATTTAAGTTTAGTTTTGTTTTCAATAGAAGCATCTGCTTCAGGTGTTTTATAATATAGCCTATTAGAATCCGAAAAGTTTCTGGCATCGCTAGCTTCACCACAAGCTTTAATCACTTCAGCTTGACTTAGTCCTAAGTTTAGCACTGAACCATTACAGTTTAACTGAATATTAGGCGTTGATGCTTTGCTATCTGTGGCAGCATGGGCGCTAGCACCAATCAAAAGTAAGCTTGTTGGGACAAGTAACAAAAAAGACGATTTTTTCATAAGTATTCTCCTTAGTTGGTAAATCATGCGAGGCACTTCTAAGCGTAGAATATCATTTTGATTCGTCAAGGTTTTTATGATAAGGAAGTCCTAATATTGAACATTGTGTGTGTGCATAATCACCAATTGTTTGACCAAAATACTCTAAGCGCCAGCCATTATTTAATTTGTTGGCACCCATGTGATTAGGATTTATAAGCTTTTGATAGAGGAAATGTTTAAGTTCTTGTTTTGATGAGATCAGAGCCATTGGCAAATGCTGTTTTTCAGCAATTTCAGCAAGGTATTCGAAGCACAATTGTAAGAGCTCTTTATTGATTTTAATTCGTGCGCGTTCAATCAGGCTCATATCATATTGAGTATCTGCTGTATGTAATATTTGGATAAGTTCAGCGCCAAAACGTTGTACTTTCTTATGTGATAGAATGTGTTTTTCAGTAATAGTTTGCAGATTTAGAGGATTTAACTTAGCTAGGTTGACAAGCTCTTGATCTGAAAGCACATAACGCGTTACCCAGTTTCGACTTTGTGCATACTCTTCGCGCCAAATTGCTAATTGAATTAAATGTGTGCGGGCAGACACATTTAAGCGTGCAAGATGATGTTTGAATTTTAAGGGAGCATCTTGTGTGTTATTGAAATGTGCCTTTTGGATAAACTTCATTTCCTCTTCAAACGCCTTCGACCATGGTGTTTTTTTAAGCTTATCTGTTAGTAACTTTTGACATTGAATTAAAGAGATAACATCAGAGGTGGCATAGGCTATTTGCGCGCTAGATAAAGGACGCTTACGCCAGTCTGACATTTTTTCATCCTTATTTAAATCGTCAAATCCTAAATGAGTTAGCGTGTTACTAAGTGACAATTGATGATCATGTCCTAGAAATGCCATGGCAATTTGTGTATCGAATATGCCATTAAACTCACAATCTAAGCAATGCCTTAAAATCTTGATATCATTCTCAGCCGCATGCATGATTTTAAGTGTGTGCTTATTTGCAAACAACGGATTAAGTAGTTGCAAGTTAATCTCAGCTGATAAAGCATCGATCAAATAGGTATGGCTGGTTGTTGCGATTTGAATAAGACATAACTCAGGATAATAGGTATTACGCCAATAAAACTCAGTATCTAGTGCGATCATTGGTTCCGCCATCAATAGCGGTATAATGCGTTGTAAATCATTACTGTTTGTAATCATTGAGTGCGACTGTCATCTTACAAATGCTTTATCTTACAAACAAAAGATAGAAATACAAGTAAAATAAGCTCAAATTGCTACAGCAACATTGGCAATTTTGCGCTATACTATGGTCAAAGTCTCACAAGTGAATGTGCATGTTAACCAATGTAGGCTTTAAGTTTTTGACGTAAAGCGTTTAAGCTAAAGCACAAAGTAGATAGGCATATTTTCTTAGGAGGTGACCTAAAACATGGGAGCAAGGTAATGATAAGAGTGCTTTTGGTTGATGATCATGATTTGGTAAGACTAGGGATCAAGAAGTTGCTCAGTGATGTCAATAATATTGAGATTGTTGGTGAAGCAGCCAGTGGTGAGGAGGCAATTACGCTAACTTCTAAACTGTTACCTGATGTCATTTTGATGGATGTTAAAATGCCTGGTATGGGCGGTTTGGAGGCGACAAAACGCATTGCCAAGACCTATCCGCAGATTAAAATTTTAATTGTGACTGTTTATGGTGAAGAACCTTATCCAACACGTGTATTACAAGCAGGCGCTTCTGGTTATATGACCAAAGGCGTTAGCATTGATGAAATGATTCAAGCGATTAAGACAGTGTATGCCGGAAGGCGCTATTTATCACCTGAGGTTGCACAACAACTTGCCTTAAAGCACTTAACGCATGATGATGATTCACCATTTGATGTGTTATCAGAGCGTGAAATGCAGGTGTTAATCATGATCACAAGTGGTCAGAAGGTTAATGAAGTGGCGGATCAGCTTTGTTTAAGTCCAAAGACGGTTAATAGTTATCGCTATCGTTTGTTTGAAAAACTAAATATTGACAGTGATGTTGAGTTAACGCATATGGCGATTAGACATAAACTGATTGACCTTGAAAGTAACAAAGAATAATACTTTTTAATTTGCTTCTGTCCATAAAAAACTATGTTTCACTCAGATGGCTCTGAAAATGTCACACAGACATTTGATCTAGATTCTTTTTTAAAACATTTAACAACACATCCAGGCGTTTATCGTATGTATGATAAAGCGCAGACGATTTTATATATTGGCAAAGCCAAAAATCTCAATAAACGTGTGAATAGTTACTTTAAAAAGGGCGCTAAAGATATCAAAACACAGACATTAGTTGAGCAGGTGGCATTTATTGATGTTACGGTAACACCTAGTGATTATGATGCCTTTTTATTAGAAAGTGCGCTAATTAAAAAGCATAAGCCTAAATATAATATCCTATTCAAAGATGATAAAAGTTATCCTTATTTGCATTTAAGTGACCATGTATTTCCAAGGTTGTCTGGTTTTCGTGGTAAGCCGCGCAAGGCAGGGCAGTTTTTTGGACCTTTTGTCTCATTATCGTCAATGAAAGAAATGTTGATTTTACTGCAAAAGCTTTTTCCCATTAGGCAATGTGAGGATAGTTATTTTAACCATCGCTCACGCCCTTGTTTGCAATACCAGATTAAGCGTTGCAGTGGCCCTTGTGTGAATAAAATTAGTATTGAAGACTATAAGATACAAGTTGATCTTCTGGCAAAATTCATGAGTGGTAAGCTTACTTCAGTATTGGAAGAAATCTCACAAAAAATGCAAGATGCTGCTAATGAAGAAAACTTTGAGCTTGCCGCGCAGTTACGTGATCAATTGGCACTATTGACCAAGCTGCAGCAACAGCAGTTTCTGGATAAATTGAATAATAAGCGTTTGCATGTGTTGGGTGTTTTACAAGAAGCCGATAAGGTGTGTATTACATTGGTTAGTATTGAACAGGGTAAAGTGGCTGATGATAAACATTGGTTTATTAGTCAACATGGCAGTACGTTGACGGATATTTTAGAGGCTTTTTTATCACATTACTATTTGGCAGAACCGCGAACAATTTGGCCTGAAGAAGTTATTTTGCCTAAGGAAGTTAAGGTATCAGAGTCACTACTTATAAGTATTGCGCAAAAGGCTGAGCGACAAATTAAATGGATTAAAGAGGCTATAGCTGATAATGCCAAATGGCAGAAGCTTGCTTTAATCAACGCACGTCAAAAATTACAGATGAATTTGCAATCTAAGCAGCATTTTGTCAAACGGTTTGATGCTTTAGCAAAGTGGCTTGATATCCCAGAAATTAAACGTATTGAATGCTTTGATATTAGTCATCACCAAGGTGAGGCAACGGTGGCTTCGTGTGTTGTCTTTGACCAAAATGGCGCATTAAAATCTGCACACCGGCGTTATAATATTGAGGGTGTTACAGGAGGAGATGATTATGCAGCCATTGCGCAAGCAGTCACAAGACGCGTTGAATCAGGAATAGAGGCAAATAATCTGCCAGATGTTATGATTATCGATGGTGGCAAGGGGCAGATTAAAAAAGCAGAAGAAGTACTGATGCAATATAATCAGCAGCATAATATTAAACTCTTGAGTCTTGGCAAAGGTGTTGAGCGAATCAGTGGTAAAGAGGATATTTTTCAAGGTTTTGATAATGAGATATATCATTTGCCAGAGTATGACTTAGCCTTTTTGTTGTTAAGACAGATTCGTGATGCAGCACATGACTTTGCCATCAAAGCGCAGCGCAAAAAACTGGCAAAACGCCAAACCGAGTCCGTACTTGAGTCAATTGAAGGGGTGGGAAGCAAACGCCGACAAGCACTTTTGAGGCACTTTGGTGGATGGCAAGAGTTATCACGTGCCTCAATTGATGAGATTGCAAAGGTCAAAGGCATTAGCCCTAAACTTGCTGATCATATATGGCATGCGTTTCGTTAATTACGCTTTGATATACTCATCAGCCTTAGTTAGCCAGCGTTCTATAATTGGCTCAATGGTCTGAGGATGATGCTGTATAAGCGTATCCGCGATAGAGGTAATTTCATCAAATAGATTTTGATGTTGACTTAAATCTGCAACTTTAAATTGGATATCACCGGTTTGGTTTTTACCAAAGATATCTCCGGGGCCTCTGAGTTTAAGGTCTTCCTCAGCAATGATAAAACCATCTTGAGTTTGGCGCATAAGCTCTAAACGCTTCTTAGCGGTGAGTGATAAAGGTGATTGGTAAAGTAAAATACAGTTACTTTCTTTGTGTCCACGTCCAACACGACCACGCAATTGATGCAGTTGAGATAAACCCAAACGCTCAGCATTATCGATAATCATAATATTGGCATTAGGCACATCAACACCGACTTCAATCACGGTGGTTGCGACCAATATATCTAGCTCATGCGCTTTAAACTGCTGCATGATGAGTGCTTTTTCCTGAGCCTTCATCTTGCCGTGAATAAGACCAATGCGTGCGCTTGGCAACATTTCTTTGATTGTTTCAAAGAGTGACTCAGCATCTTGCAGTGTGACTAATACTTCGGATGATTCAATTAAAGGACACACCCAGTAGGCTTGTCCATCGGCATTGATATGTGCTTCAAGTTTATTGATTAGTGTTTGTTTTTTATTTTGATTTAACACACTGGTGGTGATTGGTTTGCGATTAGGTGGCAGCTCATCAATGATTGATAGATCAAGATCACCATATACCGTCATCGCCAATGTGCGTGGAATAGGGGTTGCCGTCATCACAATTTGATGGGGCTGCCAGTTGTTGCTTCTTGATTTATCAATTAATGCTAAGCGTTGTTCAACACCAAAACGATGTTGCTCATCAATAATCACCAATCCAAGCCTAGGATAATCAATGCTTTGTTGAAATACTGCATGGGTGCCAACAATAACGCAATTGTGTTGTGTCTGTATTATCTCAAGTGCGCTTTTGCGTTCTTTTGCCGTTAATTTTTGAGCGATAAAGACAACAGGAATATCAAAAGCGCTAAGCCAGTTGCTTAGATTATGATAATGTTGCTCTGCCAAAATCTCTGTGGGTGCCATCATCACTGATTGTAAGTTATTAGCAGCAGCTTGAATTAAGCAAGCACTTGCAACAACGGTTTTCCCTGAACCGACATCACCTTGCACAAGACGTGAGCATGGCTTGGACTTGGTTAAATCAGCAAAAATCTCAGCAATAACACGCTCTTGGGCTTTGGTTGGAGCAAAAGGCAACTGACTGATAAACTTATCAAGTAATTTAGGTTTGATTTTTATCTTTGCAAACGGTGTTGATTGATTGGTTAGGCGCACTTTTTTTGCATTAAGATTATGTGCCAGCATTTCCTCAATCGCTAAGCGATAACGAGCGTGCGTGACGCGCTTAATGGACTGCTCAAAGTCACTCTTTTGTGGGAAATGAATCTCCATTAAAGCGTTATTAATATCCATAAATCCATGAGCTTGCAAGATCTCAGTAGGTAACAGTTCTTTAAAAGATATAGATGATTTGATTTGCTTTATTAGTTTATGGATAACTGTCGAGCTTACCCCTTCAATCGTTGGATAAATGGCAGTAATTTCTCCACTTAAGGCTTCATTTTGATCGTTGATAATTTGCCATTCAGGGTGAATGACCTCAATGCCATGATGAGTGTGGTTAATCTCACCAAAGCAGCGAATGATTTTACCTTTTTGCAGTAGCTTAGTCTGATTGGGGTAAAATTTAAATAAATGCATTTTGCACATGCCACTATCATCAGAGAAGTAGCAATTAAGATGCTTTTTGCCAAAGTTGTTGATATTCACTTGGCGAATAACGCCAGAGATTTGTTGTTTTTGTCCTGAGACAGTATGTCCAATCGGTGTGATGGTGCGTCGATCTTGATAGTCTTTGGGTAAGTGAAGTAACAAATCCCATATCGTGTGAATGTTGGCTTTATTAAGCTTTGCTAATGTTGATTTACCAATGCCTTTTAAGTCTGCAAGATCTATATTCATGCACTTACCTAAAGAACGAGCCGAGTTTATTATTTAAGGCATTTGTAAGCGCCTTTTCAATAATGGGTTGTAAGTTTTTTTGCAGTTGAGCTTGATTAATCGCAGCAGTAAATTGCTTGTTTTGATAGTTTAGATTATATGGGATAGTCAAGCTTGGCGTGCCTTTGATATGAATTGAAAGTGGGTAGTTTAACTCGTGTGTGCTTAAGTTCGCTTGTCCATAACCTGTGACCGTAAATTCTGGGGCTTGCCAATTGATCGAAGTTGTCTTAAGTTGATTATTATCAACATTGCTGTGAATGCTAAGTTGTTTTAATTGCGTGCTTTTATTTGGATCAGAAATGAGTTTGTCTTTAGCAAGAAGCGGTAGTAGTTGAGACTTCAATGTTTGAAAGGCGCTACCAATACCATCACCTTGATCAACAGCGCTTAATAAACCATGCGTTGAAGAAGCAATCGCATTAAGATCAATACCGATAAGATGAGCACTTTGAGCATTGATGCTAATGTCAGCTTTTGCTGTTAAGTCATTATGTAAAAGCTCAAAACTAAGTGCAAAAGAAGTTAAATTTAATTTGAAACCATTAAGATTAATTATTTGAGCTAATGCAAGGTAGGGTGCAGTGAATTGCCCTCTAAATGAAAGCTTAGGTTTGAGTATGATTTGACTCATATTACCCATGAGTAGCTGATCATTGATTTTCAAGCGAATATTATCAATATTGTTGAGCATATTATTATTGTTTAGATAAATACTGGGCACTTTAAGACAAACGGGCAGGTGATTAAGCGTGGTTTGTATGCTTAAGTCCGTGATTTCAGTGCTGTTAGGGTGAGGGGTTAATGTTAATTGAATATTTAGCTGCTTGACATCGTTGGTTAACTCAGTGCTCACGCTATAGCGTTGATGTTTTTCAATGATATTCAAAAGAGGTGCTTTAAACTGTTGATGTGCGGCATTGATCTCACCGTTTTGTAGTGTCAAAGACTCAAAAGGGTTGCTCGGGTGGATAAAAAAATCAAGTGGATTGATTTTAATCGTTGCATCTTGCCAATGGCTTGTGAAGGTGCCATTTTGCGCATTAATCGCAACCTCTTTAGCATGAAGCTGCATTGATTTTAGTGAGAGATCTAGCGGTCCATTAAGCATAATATGGATATTGGGGTCATTGTTTATTTTGCTATTAATCCAGTTTTTATAGTCATTGGGGTTGAAAATAAAGACTAGCCAGATAGAAAATAATATGACCAAAAGTACAATAATGCTGATAATACTAAGTAAGAGTTTTTTAATCACACACATATTCCTTCGTAAAAGATGTCAAAATTAACGCAGAAAAACCATAATTCTAATTGGCTTCATGCATAATGTTTCTTATTATGTTGGGAATTATTTTAACGAATATTTACATAGCGCCAAGCGGATTATGACAAAAAGATCTACAAAATTATTTACATTACTTATTCCTGCAACCTTGCTAATGGGCTGTGGGCAAATGGGACCTTTATACTTGCCAAAGGATGATACTGCGACTGTCGCAAAGTCCACTGAAACTTCTAATGCAACAAAGACAAGTGCTACAGCAGCGCAGTCAGCAGATACTAGCGATAATGATAAGCCATCGAATAAATCAGTTGATACAACAAATAATGATGGTAAAGATAAGCGAAGTTTTGAAGGCAATAAAGCGTTATCATCAACCAATGACCAGACGGCTGTTGATGATGAAGATATACAAAGTACTGATAGCCAGCAAGATCAGCAAAATGCAGAGACGCTTAAAAATCAAGAGTGAATAAAAAGTAAAACAATAAATAAAACAAATAAAACAATTGGAGTGAACGATGACAAAAAGGCTAACTGCTTTAGCTGTATTGATAGGAACACTTAACGTAACAGCAGTTTATGCAATGAGTTCTGACGATGCGCAAACTATGGCACAAAAATATCGTGCATTAGCGCAAAGCTATGAAGATTTAGCCAAACATTATCAGGCAATTGCTGATGCTGATAACCCTAAAGCTAATCAAAGTGATAAAGCACAAAGCACAAAAACAAGTGCAGTGACACAAAACACAGATAGTTCTGTTGCGGATTCCAAAGTACCCGTTGCCAGTGACGCAGTGCTTAGTCCTTGGGGTGATTCACTGCAAGAGCAGAAAAAAACAGCAGTTCAGTCAAAGCAATCATCTGAATCAAATGCCGACACTGTATCAACATCACAAACGCAACCTACGTCTTCACTTAATAGTCTAAATCTGCCAGAAGGCATTGCCAATGATGATGCGGTATCGCAGAAGAAGCCAAACATAGCAGTTGCAGACCCTTGGAAAGGTACTAGCTTTGGTTTAGGTGGCAGCCTTGTCACGGGCAACTCTGCAGCAACCAATTATAATGCGAATGCTAATATCAGTTATAATCCAATTATCCCATGGCAAAATACATTGGTGATGAGTTACTTATACAATCGCGATGATATGCCAAACGGCGATGGTGTTAAAACAAATAAATTTAAGGCATTGTTAACTACCTCTTGGGATTTCACGAAGAATAATGGTGTCTATGCAAGTTTGAATTATTTGAATGATCAATTAGATACGTACAGCTATGTTTTAACCGAGTCTGTCGGTTACAAGCGACAAATATTTAGCATTGATAATATGTCGCTTAACACCACACTTGGTCCAAGTTTAACGCAATCAAAAGTAAAAGACACAGGTGAGACATCAAATGCTGTGGGTGTACAAAGCACATTGAACTATGTCTGGAACTTTAGCGACACATCAAATTTTAAACAAAGTTTTTTGGTGAACTATACACCACAAGATGCAACAACTTATCAAACAAATAGCACCTTATCGACGGAAATTTATAAGAACCTTATTTTGCAATTGAGTTTCCAAATTGACGGCAGTAGTTGGGCAAGCTCCAATAAGAAACGCGTTAATACCGTGACATCAACAACGATTGCGTATTCGTTTTAAGTGCATCATTCTTTTATTTATCGACTGACCACCTTTATGAGCTCGCTAATGCTTTTCTGGTGGCGTATCACATAGTTTTTGCGATTGATACAAGGTAGTTTTCCAGTGATAACTAAAATCACCTTGATCTAGTGACGTAAATCAACAACAATGCTTGCATTAAAGCAAAGCCGTGCAACAAGGTCGCTACGAAGAGAGGCTAAACTCGGTAAAAAGCATGCTTGCGAAGGGGTATGCCATTGAAAGCGTTGCTGAGCTAACGGGTTTGAGTGCTGATGAGCTTAAGCTCATATATCAAGGGTTGCAGCACTAATTCAATTACCTTGAGTTCTCAGTCTGATTTAGATCAGTTTTGTTATAATGTGCTTCAGTAATACTTTGCATCTGCATAATAATATTACTTGCTACTTGTGATTGCAGGCTGTTGTAGATTTGCTGTTGTTGTGAGTTATTACTTAGCTGTTGTGTTGCATTTGTGGTATACGTTTGCTGTGCGGAGTTGGTTTGATCTTTGAGGATAATTTGGTTTTTGTTATTTAAAATATCATAACTGACGGCATAACTCATGATGTAGTCATTGGAAGAAGCGCCACCGGTGATGCCGACTAGGCGACTACTTTGTGCAGCAGACTTAATGTGAATGATAATATTAGCCTCTTTGGCGGAAGTCACAATATCAGCACCTGTTGAGGTGACAATGGAGTTTAATGCATTGATAAAGCCAAATTCGTTACCATTGTAGCTGATATATACTTTTTGCATAAACTTAGGCATGCCCTCGTTCCAACCGCGTAAGTGAAAGCCGCAGCCATAAAGCAAAGTAACAAACAATGCGATAACCAGTAATTTAAGATTAACGGTTTTAAAGCGTAAATAATGCATCATTCATTAGGCTCCAATCACTAGATTCATTAATTTTTTCGGCACGTAAATGGCTTTTTTAATTGTCTTGCCTTCAAGAAATTTGCTGACCACTTCATCGGCAATAACCATAGCCTCGATTTCTTTGGCAGTAAGTGTGCTTGAGACATCCATCTTGGTACGCAACTTGCCATTGACTTGTACCACTAGAGTAAAGTTGTCACTGATAAGCGCTTGGTTATCAATTTGCGGGAATCCTGCATTTAAAATATCATCACCAAAGTGAAGCTCTGACCACAAAGCTTGTGCAATGTGTGGGGTAAATGGTGCTAATAAACGTAGCAAAATACTCACGCCTTCGGTAATAACAGCGTTGTTTGTGGCATTTTGTAAACTATTAAAAATCTTCATACATGCTGAAACAACTGTATTAAACTGCATCTTATCAAAATCAAAGAGCGCTTGTTTTAATACGCTATAGATTTCAAAGCGTACCTTTTTATCATCGTTACTTAAGTTATTAAGGCTCAAGGTGTGTTGAGGGTCAACCTTGTCATGATGGCTATGAATGTAGCTCCATATTTTCTTTAAGAATCTGTGCGCGCCTTCCACGCCTGAATCAGACCACTCAAGTGATTGCTCAGGAGGAGCTGCGAACATACTAAATAAACGCACAGTATCAGCACCATATTGTTCAATCAAAGCTTGCGGGTCAACTGTGTTACCTTTTGACTTTGACATTTTAGCACCATCTTTTAGCACCATACCTTGTGTTAATAAGTTATTGAATGGCTCACTACTAGTTACAAGACCAGCGTCACGCATCAGTTTATGGAAAAAGCGCGCATATAACAGATGCATAATCGCATGCTCAATACCACCAATATACTGATCGACAGGCAGCCAGTAGTTGGCTTCATCATCAAGCATCTTATCAGCTGTTGGGCAGGTGTAGCGTGCGTAATACCATGAAGACTCCATAAAAGTGTCAAAGGTGTCTGTTTCACGCGTGGCTTTGCTGCCACATTGTGGGCAGGTTGTTTCGTAAAACTCAGGCATTATTTTAAGAGGTGAGGTAGCTCCTGTTAATGTGACATCTTGAGGTAGCTTAACAGGTAGGTTTTCTTCCTTTTCAGGGACGATGCCACAGCTTTCACAATGAATCATTGGAATAGGGCAGCCCCAGTAGCGTTGGCGCGAAACACCCCAGTCGCGAATTCTAAAATTGGTGGTGATCTCGCCTTTGTTATTAGTAATTAAATACTCGGCAATTTTGCTGAAAGCAGTATCAAAATCAAGACCATCAAATTGACCTGAATTAATCAAAGTGCCTTTTTCAGTAATCGCACCTTTGCTAAGGTCAGTGTTACCCTCAGTCGTTTTGATGACTTGTTTTAATGGAATGTTGTATTTATGTGCAAATTCCCAATCACGCTCATCGTGCGCAGGTACTGACATCACAGCTCCTGTGCCATAACTCATTAAGACAAAGTTGGCAATCCAGACTTCAACCTTATCACCAGTGATGGGATGTGTTGCATAAAAAGGTGTTTTAATGCCAAGTTTTTCTTGTGTGGCAAGATCTGCTTCCATAGTTGAAGTTTGCTGGCATTGTTTAATAAACTCAGCAATCTCAGTACTATCTTCAGCAGCTTGTAACGCAAGCGGGTGCTCAGCAGAAATTGCTAAATAAGTGACACCCATTAAGGTATCAGGGCGTGTGGTGAAAACATCAAGTTTAGTGCCGTTGACATCAAATGTTACCGTTGTACCTTTAGATTTGCCAATCCAATTAGTCTGCATGATTTTAACCGCATCAGGCCAACCCTTTAGTTTGTCTAGATCTTGTAAAAGCTCATCGGCATAGTCGGTGATTTTAACAAACCATTGAGGGATTTCTTTTTTCTCAACGAGTGCACCTGAGCGCCACCCACGACCATCAACAACTTGTTCATTGGCAAGAACAGTCTGATCAACGGGATCCCAGTTAACTACTGAGTTTTTGCGATAGACTAAGCCTTTGTTGTAAAGCTCAATAAAAAACCACTGTTCCCACTTGTAATAACTATCATCACATGTTGCAAGCTCGCGATCCCAGTCATAACCAAAGCCTAAAGATTGTAACTGCTTTTTCATATAAGCAACATTGCTATATGTCCAATCAGCAGGTGCTTTTTGATGTTTGATAGCAGCATTTTCAGCGGGCAAACCAAAGGCATCCCAACCCATTGGTTGCAATACATTTTTACCAAGCATGCGTTGATAGCGGCTAACGACATCACCTAGGGTATAATTACGCACGTGCCCCATATGTAATGTGCCACTTGGATAGGGTAGCATTGATAAGCTATAAAATTTTTCTTTGCTAGTATTTTTGACGGCTTTAAAAGATTGATTATCTTGCCAGAAGGCTTGGATTTGCTTTTCTAATTGGGTGAAATCATAAGTTTGTTGCATTCTATTATCCAATTGTATGTTCTAAGTAGCGGTATTAAGTATTTAATAAACTGACAGTATGTTAGCGAAATTTTTAAGAAACGACTAGTGTCAATAGTGTTTATCTTGCGTTACTGTTATTAATGCTTTAACTTTTATCGCGCGGAGTCTAACTATTAATGTTTGCATTGCTCTGTTTTGAGGCTAAAATATGGATATAGTCATTATAGGTGGTCATTTTTATGAGTAAGCAGATTTCTAAATCAAATTTTAAAACACATGCTTTAGAGTGTTTCCGTACAATAGAAAGAACAGGGCAGCCATTTATTATCACAAATCATGGTAAACCGTCATTAATGGTCTCATTAATAAAAAAGAAAATGCCTTTGGATGTGTTGAAAGACTCCGTAATGAAATTTGAAAATCCAACTAAGCCGGTGGCAGATAATGATTGGGATCTGGCGTAAATGGATATTGTCTTGGATACGCATATTTTAGTTTGGTGGGTTGATGGTAACGATAAGCTAAGCACTAAAGCAGTAAACGCTATTAATAAGGCTCAGCAAGAGAAAAGTCGAATTCTATTATCGTCGATTACAGCGTGGGAAATTTGTATGCTAATTAACAAAGGAAGGTTAAGTTTACGTATTGATATTAGAAAATGGCTTGAAACAGTGCAAATGATAGATTGTGTTGAGTTTGTCCCCGTTACCAATGAGATAGCAATGACTTCGACATCTTTACCAAATTTTGATTACCATAAAGATCCTGCTGATCGTATGATTATTGCAACTGCAAGTATTTATGGTGCAATATTAATAACAGCGGATGAAACAATACGTAGTTATGAGCACGTCAGAACGCTCTTTTAAAATAAAACATTAATAAAAACAAAGGAAACAAGATGAAAGGAAAATATATAGCATTACTCGCTTCAATGTCTGTAATTACCAGTATCGGGTTATCACAAGCTTCAACTGATCAAGCTTCAGTGAAGTCGTATAATGATCAAACAATTGCTAGAATGCATAAAGCGCACAATCTGTATTCACCCGTTGGTTATTGGTTGCAGTATACCGATGATGGCAAACAAGCACAGTCAATTTTACAAGTTTACAAAGGTAAAGATGGCAAGCTTGAAGGTAAGATTATTGTGCCTTTTGTTAATATTGTTGATGACAAAAAACAAGTGCCTGATGTCTCGTGCAAAAACTGTGGCAAGGGTGATGAAAATGGGTATAAGTTTGACTATTCAAGCTATCCAAACAATCAAGTGCAAGGCTTGAAAATGATGTGGAGTTTTGACAAGGATGGTGACAAAGATGGATCAGATGGAGCGTTATATGAAGATGGTTCAATCTTGGATCCATCCAGTGGCAAAGTCTATAGTTGCAAGATTCAAACACAAGAAAATGGCAAAAAGCTCTATGTGCGTGGTTATGTTGGTTTCTCATTGTTTGGGCGCACGCAATATTGGTACCGTATTGATCAACAGGAAGCATTGCAATGTGCTAAAGTCTGTGGTTTAACTAAAAATGGGCATTATACTTATGCTGACAAAACAGGAAAAATTACCAATGAAAAATTATGGCAGCAATGTTCAACGATTACGTTAAAAGCCAATGGTTTGTGTAACTTTGATGCTTAATTGTAACGTTTATGATCAAAAAATAAAAATTAGCTGTGTGTAGAATAAATAAAATTTGAAAGTGAGATTTTTTTTCAATAGAATCTCGGTTGAATTTTGGATTCTAAGGATTATGGAGTGAATACGATGAATATGAAAGAAAAGTTAAAAACCAAATCAATTTATATGCTACCGGCATTATTATCTGTTGGTTTACTCGCAGGCTGTGCAAGTTCTGGCAATAATGTTAGCTATGTAGATCCACAGGGTGTCGATACGACATCGATTAATTTCAACTCAACAGATTTGCAAACGACAACGCAGAAAATGGTTGGTGGCATGCTCGCATCTCCAGCGATTGCACGCATTACAGCGGGTGGTAAGCAACCGGTTGTATTCTTTAGTACGATTAAGAATGAAACCGCAGAGCATATTAATACAGGCATGCTAGCGAATACCGTGTCAACTGAGATTATCAATAGTGGTAAATTCCAGTTCACTGATATGTCGCAAGTCAAGCAAATGAAAGAACAAATGGATTATCAATCGGAATCTGGTATGGTCGATCAAGCAACAGCGACAAAAATGGGCCAACAAATCGGTGCACAATATATGATTTATGGCAGCATTGCCGATATGCAATCGATGAATAGTGATCAGCACTCTTTATTTTATTTGATTACGTTAAAAATGATCGATCTAAAAACAGGCATTATTGTTTGGCAAGATCAAAAACAGATTCGCAAAGTACAAAAGCGCAGCTCTTTTGGCTGGTAGTTCTAGTTATCTTATGCACAATTTGGTTATCAACGTCGTGGTTCAGCTAACTCTTTGGATATCGCAGTAGCGCAAGCACGTGCAGTTGCTGAAGCAAACTATGCTAATTTCTTAAATTCATCAATGACGACCAGTCAGTTAACAAAATTAGGTAGAGAAAGTGCGGAATATGTATTTAGAAATCTCATTACGGGTAAAGAAAACATTAAATCAACAAACAACCTAATTAATATACTTGATAGTGAAATTGAAAACACGGCAAGCACCTCACTATCAGGTGTTCAAGTGGCAAAAACATGGCGTTATACACAAAAAGGCAACAATGATGCTGTCTATGGTGTTGTGCTTGCATGGTCGCCAACAAGTATGCATTTGGCGCAGAGCGTTAAAGATTTTAATGTAAATGCATATAATCAAGCACAGCAAAAACACCATGCTAATAATACAAACGTGGCAAATAAACAAAATAAAGAAAACAGTAAAGCGATTGTGAGCGAGAGTGAAGACAATCCTTATTTACATCAGTTTTAAGTGAGAATCGATAATGATTAAAAAAACGATATTAGCACTTTCATTGCTTCCTGCTGCGCTTTTTGCACAGGTGACGGAAGTATCAAAAAATGTCACAGGTGTTGGTAAGACTTATGACAAGGCTTTAAAAAGCGCCTTAGTGCAAGCAGTATCACAGGTCAACGGTGTCGATGTGTCATCAATTGAGCAGTCGATTAATAAAACCTTTGATGCGAATATTGATGCTAAAAGCAGTGATTATGGTGATTTAAAGGCAGATGTTAAGCTATCAAAAAGCTATGAATCGAGTATTAAAACCGCAACCAAAGGCTTAATCAATGGTTATGATGTGATTGATAGCAAAGAGGTTGATGGTGTATGGCAGCTAACGGTTGTTGTCAAAATGAGTGAATATCAAAGTGTTGATGAGCGTGAGAAACTCAAGCTTTACTCGATTGCGTTAACACCTTTTCATTTCATGCCTGGATCAATTAATGGCCTAATCGGTTTAGAGCAAGTAAAACCAATGATTCAAGAGGCATTGCAAAATCAGTTTGTCCAGTCACGCAAGTTTAATGTGGTCAGTCGTAGTGCTGAAGATTTTGGCGCATATAAGGATGAAATGTCCGTGTTAGAATCAGGGCATGCTAAGCCAGCTGAAAAAGCGCGTATTAAGCAGTTGATTGGTGCTGATTTTATGGTGGTTGGTGATATTGCAAGCTTTGATTTTTATCAAACCAAAAAAGAATTTTATGGTGAGGCTTTCAAAACATGGCATGTTGGTTTGGTCATTAACTATCGCGTCATTGAAACGGCAACGATGGCGATTAAATGGTCAGATAGTGTTAAAGTTTATTTGCCATCATCGGATGTTGCAAAAGAGATGAACTCAGAAGACACAGCGGTAAATGCGATCGCACAGTCTTTGTTTGACAAAGCAGGACAAAAAATTGCTAATGAAGTGATTGGGTTAATTTACCCATTGACGATATTAACCGTTCAGGGTGGTGATATTTATCTTAATCAAGGTGGTGATCGTGTGCAGGTTGGTCAAAAATTTGAAGTCCATGCTAAAGCGGATGCGGTCATTGATCCAAGTACGGGGGAGCATATTCCAATACAAGGTAAAAAGCTTGCTGAGCTTGAAGTGACGAGTGTGACACCCAAATATGCAATAGCAAAAGTGATCTCAGGTCAGGCTAGTAAGGTTGTCAGGGGTTTACAAGTTTATCCTGCAAAGTAGTGAGTTTGGATTAAGGTAATGGCAGAAATAATTAAAAATAGCACATTAAGTCTATTGTGTATTAGTGCGTTAATGTTATCAGGGTGTGCGACTTTTTCAGCGTCCTACCCCGAAAAAATGAAGCAAGTAAAGGCAGATGCTGCAAGTGGTAATGTGTCTGAAGCGCAAAAAGCATTTGTTGAAGAGTTTGGTGATAAATCGACAACTGATAACTTATACTTGTTAGAGCAGGCGCGCTTAGCGCAACTAAATGGTAATGTCGCCGAGTCTAAAAAAGATTATCAAGCAGTCATTCAAACCGTGGCAACGAGTAAAATGGCAGCGAAAGTTCAAGTATCTAAAATGTTAGAGAATATGGGCGCGGTACTCACCAATGATCGTGAGCTACCATTTTCAACGCCTGATTATGCAATGACATTTTTATATCCGTATCAAGCATTAAATTATTTATCTGAGAATGATCTAAGTGGCGCATTAGTCGCTATTCGTCAATTAAGTAATGCGCAATATTGGACATATCAGCAAAAGTTAATGGCAGGAGACTTGCAAAATAAATACCAAAAAGACACAAGTAAAGCAGGAATTAGCGAGGATAAACTAGGGCTTAACAAATCAACTGAAATCAATCAGATGTTTAGTGCAGTCAAAGATGCCAGTAATGCCTATGAAAATGGCTTTGGTTATTATTTGGCGAGTATTTTATACCAAGCATTTGATGATAATTACAATAATGCCTTTGTCTCGATTAAAGATGCCAAAAGACTTTTGCCGGATAACCCTTATGTCTTGAGGACTTATAAAGAGATTGAGCGCGGCTTTAATGGTGGTAATGCTTATGAATCTGGTAAAGGGCGTTTGGTTGTGCTTTATGAGCAAGGTTTTGTCACTCCACGACAGGCATTTAAACTGCCACTGTTTTTAGGGAAGCTTGGTTTGCAAGAAGTTGCAGTAGCCTACTATCCTTCAAAATATACTTTATTGCCCGCAAAAGACTTATATATCACGCAAGATAAAAAAATTATCGACAAAGGACAGACTTCATTGTTGGTGAATACCACACAAATGGCAATGAAGTCATTAACTGAACAGTACCCTGCGATTATTACCCGTGAAGTAATTCGTTTGGTTGTGAAATCACTGGCAACTTATGAGGCGAGTAATCAAGCAGGTGGTTGGGGTTTGTTGGCAGGGTCCATTTATAGCTTTATGACCGCACAAGCCGATGAGCGCAGTTGGCTTTTGTTGCCTAATAATATTCAACTATTTGAGCAGCAATATACGCCAGGAAAATATACGCTAGATATTGCATTAAAAGAGACACCAGTTGACATTAAGTCGAATAAAACAACCTTACTATGGATTGTAAATATGGGTGATTTCACGAAAGTATATCATTTTATTATTTAAGATTTAGAAGATAGAAGGGGATAACGTGCATTCCAATCATGCTGATACCGTAAACAACACCGTCAAAAAACTAACCGCACTTGGGCTATTTATTTGGAGTATTTGTGCGCTTTTTTATGGCTTTGAATATTTTGTGCGTTCATCAACCAATGCTTTGGCATTATCATTACGTGATGATTATGGTTTTGACTCATCAACGATTGCTATTTTAGGTTCGGCATTTTACTTATCATATGTTATCTCGCAGATTCCAGCAGGACTATTGGTGGACCGATTTGGCGTCAAGCGCATCATGGTTTGTAGTACGTTTTTGTTTACCATGGCGATGTTTATGTTCTCACTAAGTCATAACCCCATTGTGATGATCTTGGCACGTGTCATCGCCGGCTTTGCCGGAGGATTTGGCATTTTGTGTGCATTAAAATCATTGTCACTATGGTTGCCAGATCGATTGTTTTCAATGTTTGTCGGCTTTACTCAGTTTAGTTGCTATGCCGGCGGTGCGCTTTCTGCATTGCCTTTGGTGCTATTTTTGGATCATTATACAATTTCACAAGTGTTTTTTGTGGTCGCGATAATCAGTTTGGTATTGTTTTTGGTGAGTGCACTTTTTATGCGTAAGCATCCATCAATGGATAAAAAGCGTCATTTAGTCCATCAGGAAACGGTTTGGCAGCAAATTTTAGCGCTAGGTAAAATGGTTAAAAACCGCCAACTTTTGTTAAATGGATTATATTTTTTCACCATCTATGGCACAACCGTTGTCTTTGCCGATTTATGGGGGATTAGCTACTTAAGCAGTGTCCATCATATCACCGAAGCGCAAGCGGCATTTGCTTGTAGTTTAATTTTTATTTCGGTTGCTATCTCAAGTCCAATCTGGGGTACATTAGCAACAATCATAAATAAGGACAAAGTTTTCTTAATATGGGCGCCAGTTGTTGGATTTGTCGTTGTGCTATTACTCATTTACGTTGATTTAAATGTATATCTCATCTACTTGCTATGCTTTTTATTTGGTGCAATGCAAAGTGCGCATGTGCTTAATTTCTCGATGATTAAAGGGCATGTTCATGATAAGCAATTAGGTGTTGGCATTGCGTTTATTAATCTGTTTTTGCCATTAAGTGGCGCGGTATTGCAGCCTTTGTCTGGTTTCTTATTACAGCTCTTTAAGGGCTCGCACGGTCTTCATCAGGCCTATCAATATATGATGATTTTAATTCCTGTTTTAATGTTGCTATCCTTTGTGATTGCACTCTTTTTTAAGGAGTTTAGAACAAAAGATATTACTTTGTGATTGTGTTTTGATCAAAGAATCCAAGCTTTTCCGCTAAAGTGCTAATTCGCCTATATTTTCAGGAGTCTTAGGTTTATAATTGTCGCCGTTTTTAATACTTAGCTTTAATTGTTTTTTAAGCTTTTTTAAGTTTTAACTGTCTATGGAGGCAACATGTCTGAAAGGTTTCATGATATTGATACAACCGAAACGCAAGAGTGGCTAGAAGCATTAGAGGATGTTGTGACACGTGAAGGTGCCGAACGTGCTAGCTTTTTGGTGAACCGTTTATTGGATCGTGCTGGCGAAATTGGTATTGATAGTGCGTATGCACCTGCTAAAAGTATTTCGTTTATGAATACGATTAAAGTCGCTGATCAGCCCGGTTATCCAGGAGATTTGGAAATTGAGCAAAAAATCGAGAACCTTAATCGCTGGAATGCGGCGGTTATGGTTGCTAAAGCGAATAAAAAAGATGGGACATTGGGTGGGCATATCGGCTCGGGTGCCTCAATTATGACGCTTTATGAAGTCGGGTTTAACCACTTCTTCCATGCACCAAGTGAAACAAAAGCAGGGGATTTGGTTTTTTATCAAGGACATACAACGCCTGTGATTTACGCGCGTTCTTACCTTGAAGGGCGATTAACTGAAGAGCAGTTAAAGAACTTCCGCCAACAAGCATTCAATGGTGATAAAGGTTTATCATCTTACCCGCATCCATATTTGCAGCCAACCTATTGGCAGTTCCCAACGGTTTCAATGGGGCTTGGTCCATTACAAGCGATTTATCAAGCACGCTTTATGAAGTATCTAGAAGCACGTAAATTAGCTCCAACGAGCAATCGCCGTGTATGGGCGTTTTGTGGTGATGGCGAGATGGATGAACCTGAGTCATTAGGCGCGATTAATCGTGCGGCACGTGAGGGCTTGGATAATCTAATTTTTGTGATCAACTGTAATCTTCAGCGCTTAGATGGTCTGGTTGATGGAAATGGTAAGATTGTTGAGGAATTTGCTCAGATCTTCACAGGTGCCGGTTGGAATGTCATTAAAGTGTTATGGGGTAGTAATTGGGAGCCATTATTTGCCAAAGATACCAATGGTAAATTACAACAGCGTTTAGCACAGATGAATGATGGTCAGATGCAGTTTGCACGTTCACATGGTGGGCAAGATTTGCGCCAGACCATTTTCGGTGGCGATACGGAGCTAGAGGAAATGGGCAAAGGTTACACGGATGAAGATGTGCAAAACTTAATGCGTGGTGGGCATGATCCGATTAAGGTTTATGCGGCTTACCAGCGCGCTGTTAATAATACAACAGGCAAGCCAACGGTTATTCTACCAATGACCATTAAAGGTTATGGTTTAGGTGAGTGGGGTGAATCAAAGAACATTGCGCACAATGTTAAAAAGCTTGATACTGCAGCACTAAAATATATTCGTGATCGATTCGATGTGCCGGCAACGGATGAGCAAGTTGAAAATATGGAGTTTTTCAAATTCCAAGAAGGCTCTAAAGAGCATGCTTATTTACATGCACAACGTAAAGCATTAGATGGTTACGCGCCTGCGCGTTTTGAAAATAACACGGCTTTACCGATTCCAAATTATCAGGATTTTGGTCAGTTATTCTTAGAGGCAAGTGGTGATCGTGAGTTTTCAACAACAACGGCATTTGTACGGATGTTTGTTAATCTAACACGTCATAAAGAGCTAAAAGATCGTTTGGTGCCAGTGACCGTGGATGAATCACGTACGTTTGGTATGGAAGGTTTATTCCGTCAATTAGGTATTTATAACCATCGCGGTCAGCAATATGTGCCAGAAGATAAAGCGCAAGTGATGTACTATAAGGAATCAACAGATGGGCAAATCATCCAAGATGGTATTAATGAAGCTGGCGGCTTTTGCTCATGGTTAGCAGCAGCCACTTCATATAGTGTTCATCGTGTGCCAATGATTCCATTTTATATTTATTACTCTATGTTTGGTTTTCAGAGAATTGGTGACCTTGCATGGTTAGCAGGGGATTCACATGCCAAAGGCTTTTTGCTAGGTGGAACAGCCGGACGCACCACACTGAATGGTGAAGGACTTCAACATGAAGACGGGCATAGTCATATTCAAGCAGGTCTTATTCCATCATGTATCTCTTATGATCCAACGTATGCGTATGAGCTTGCTGTTATCCTTTGGGATGGTATGCGTCGCATGTATGTTGAAGGTGAGCAGGTCTTTTATTATATCACAGTAATGAATGAAAACTATGTGCATGGTGCGATGCCTGAAGGCTCTGAAGAAGGCATTATCAAGGGCTTATACTTATTAAAAGGTGCTAAAAAAGCCGATGCGAAAAAGCATGTACAGTTAATGGGCTCAGGCACCATTTTGCGTGAAGTTGAGGCAGCAGCTGAGCTATTAGAGAAAGATTTTGGTGTGACAAGTGATATTTGGAGTATGACTTCAGCGAATGAGCTTTATCGCGATAGTCGACAAGTGGCACGTTGGAATATGCTTCACCCTGATAAAAAGGCACAACAAACTCATATTGAGAAATGTTTAAAAGACCGCAAGGGTCCTGTGATTGCATCAACGGATTATATCAAGCTTTACACTGAGCAGTTACGTGAGTTTATGCCTCAAAATTATATTACCTTAGGTACGGATGGCTTTGGTCGTTCTGATTCGCGTGAGAACTTAAGAAGCTTCTTTGAAGTCGATCGTTATCATGTGGTTATTGCCGCGCTAACTGGCTTGTTACGCGAAGGTGCGGTGACTGCTAAAGTGGTTAAAGATGCGATTAAGAAATACAATATTGATCCTGAGCGTCTTGATCCAGTAAGTCCTAATCAGGCATGTTAAATACGAGTAGGGGCGTATTGCATACGCCCAATATTGCATATGCCAATAGGGATTTGCATAATTTAAAGAAACTATAATCTTAAAACACCCCGTCAGCCTGTGGGTAGTTTACAAAGGCGGGGTGTTGGACTGATGAAAGTGCATAATTTAGAGTAAATAATAGAATTAAGCGTTTTAAAATTAAATTAAAAACAAGAGGAAAATTGCATGGCAATACAAAAAGTCACAGTACCAGATATCGGTGACTATAAAGATGTTGATGTGATTGAGGTGAATGTCAACGTAGGGGACACGATTGAGGCGGAAGACTCATTAGTTACCCTAGAAACAGACAAAGCGTCAATGGAAGTTCCAGCTCCTTTTGCAGGTGTTGTTAAAGAGATTAATGTCAAAGTGGGCGATAAAGTTTCAGAGGGCTCGTTAGTTCTATCTGTTGAAACTGATGCAGCTGCCTCATCTGAGCCACCTCAATCAGTAGAGCCCGCAGCACCTGACGTTGCACCATCACAAGCGCAAAGTACACAAGTGATTGATGTAACCGTTCCTGATATTGGGGACTATAAAGGCGTTGATGTTATTGAGATTAATGTCAAACCAGGGGACGAAATCAATGCTGAAGACTCATTAGCAACACTTGAAACCGATAAAGCGTCAATGGAAATTCCATCACCTGAGTCAGGTAAGGTCGTTGATGTTAAAATCAAAATTGGTGATAAAGTATCGCAGGGCGACTTGGTGTTAACCCTTGAAGTGACAGGTGCAGCAACTGTGGCACCTGCGCCAAAACAACCAGAAACCAAAGAAGCAGCAATAGATACTCCTCCAACGGTTCAAACTCGGTCAGCTGCTGCAGTTGAAACAACTAACATACATAATACTAATGCTCATGCATCACCTGCTGTGCGTCGTTTGGCGCGTATTTTAGGTGTTGAGCTAGCACGCGTTGTGGCAACAGGTCGCAAAGGACGTATTACCAAAGAAGATTGCGAAAACTATATCAAAAACGCCGTGCAAGCCGTTCAATCAGGCAATGTATCAAGTGGTGGTGGTTTAGATCTTTTACCTGATCCACAAATTGATTTTGCCAAATTTGGTGAGATTGAAGTCGAAAGCCTGTCACGCATTAATAAATTAAGTGCCAAGAACTTAGCGCGTAATTGGGTTAAGATCCCGCATGTTACTTTCTATGATGATGCGGATATTACTGATCTTGAAGCCTTTAGAAATGCCAAGAAGCCAGTGGCTGAAAAAGCAGGGGTTAAAGTTACACCTTTGTCATTCTTGATCAAAGCCGCAGCTGTGGCATTAAAAGAATATCCACGTTTTAATAGCTCATTATCGAATGATGGAGAGAGTTTAATTGTTAAGAAATACTTTAATATCGGCTTTGCTGCAGACACACCAAAAGGTTTGGTTGTGCCAGTGATTAAAGATGCTGATCAAAAAGGTATCTTTGAGATTTCACGCGAGATTATGGAGCTAGTCAAAAAAGGGCGTGATGGTAAGTTAAAGCCTGATGATATGCAAGGTGCGACATTTACCATTTCAAGCTTGGGTGTTTTGGGGACAACAGCATTTACACCAATTATTAATATGCCTGAAGTGGCAATTATGGGTGTGTCAAAGGCGGCAATTAAACCAGTGTGGAATGGTAAAGAATTTGCACCAAGAACCATGTTACCATTGTCATTATCAACCGATCATCGAGTGATTGATGGCGCGTTAGCAGCACAGTTCTTAACACGTTATTGCGCAATTTTGGCAGATTTAAGAGAAATACTTTTATAAACAAAGGGTAAAAAAATGAGTGATGTAAACAATATTAAAACAGAAGTCGTTGTCTTAGGTAGTGGACCTGGCGGTTATAGTGCAGCATTTCGTGCGGCAGATTTAGGTAAGAAGGTCGTGCTTGTTGAGCGTTATGACTCTATTGGTGGTGTGTGCTTGAATGTTGGATGTATCCCATCAAAAGCGCTGTTGCATGTTGCTAAAGTCATTAATGAAGCGCGTCATTTAGAAAAAGATGGCTTGATTAGTTTTGATAACTTAACTTTCAATAAAGATAAGATTTTAGGTTATAAAGATAAGATCGTTGGTCAGTTAACAGGTGGTTTAAAGGGCTTAGCAAAACAACGTAAAGTTGAAATCGTTCAAGGCTATGGTAAGTTTACAGGTGCGAATGAAATCGCGGTTGAAACAAAAGATGGTATCAAGAAAATTGCGTTTGAGAATGCGATTATTGCCGTTGGTTCTAGCTCAATTAAATTACCATTTATTCCAGAAGATCCTCGTATTATTGATTCAACAGGTGCGCTTGAAATGAAAGAAGTGCCAAAGAAAATGCTCGTTATCGGTGGCGGTATCATCGGTCTTGAGATGGCGCAAGTTTATAGCGAGTTAGGCACTGAGATTACTGTTGTTGAGTTTATGGACCAACTGATGGGTGCTGCCGATAAAGATATCGTTAAGCCTTATGAGAAAATGATGTCTAAGCGTTATGATATTCGCTTAGAGACTAAAGTGACGAAAGTTGAAGCGAAAAAAAATGGTCTTTACGTTTCAATGGAAGGTAAAAAAGCTGCCAAAGATGAGCGTTTTGATCGTATTCTTTTGGCAGTTGGACGTACACCAAATGGTAAATTGATCGATGCTGAGAAAGCAGGGGTTAACGTTGATGAACGCGGCTTTATCGCTGTTAATAATCAGCTAAAAACAAATGTGCCACACATTTATGCGATAGGGGATGTGGTCGGTCAGCCAATGTTGGCACACAAAGCAGTGCCTGAGGGGCGTATTGCGGCTGAGGTAATCTCTGGTATGAAGCATTACTTTGAGCCAAAATGCATTCCAGCAGTGGCTTATACTGACCCTGAAGTAGCATGGGTTGGAGTCACTGAAAAAGAAGCTAAAGAAAAAGGTATCAAATATGACAAGGGTGTATTCCCATGGGCAGCTAGCGGCAGATCCCTTAGTATTGGTCGCAATGAAGGCATGACGAAGGTTCTCTATGATGAGAACCATGTCATCATCGGTGCTGGTATCGTTGGCTCAAATGCCGGTGAGTTAATTGCTGAAGCAGCATTAGCCATTGAAATGGGTTGTGATGCTGAAGATATCTCATTAACAATTCACCCGCATCCAACCTTGTCTGAAACATTGATGATGGCAACAGAGGTGTATGAGGGTACAGCAACTGATATTTATGCGCCTAAGAAGAAGTAACTCTAATTACGACAATATTACCTTTTAAATTTTTAATATAGCTATACCTACCAAGGCATGCTCTTTGGAGCATGTTTTTATTTCCTTACTGTCAATATTGCTGAATGTGCCAATAAAAGACGCAGTCACACAATGGAGTAATCATAATTGAATGCAACAACGTTAGAGATTTTGAAGCAGTTAGATCATGAGAATTATACTGATGGCACGACCATCGGTAATACGCTTGGAATTACACGCGCTGCGGTATGGAAAGCGATTCAAAAACTGCAAAATGATTATCATATAGCGATCGAGTCGGATCGTGTTCGTGGTTATAAGTTACAGTCACCGCTTATTATGCTTGATCAAGCAAAGATTCTAGCAGCTGTTGCGGTTGAAAATGTAACGCTTGAATGCTTAACAACTGTTGATTCAACCAATACTTATTTACAGAATTCGGCACTTAAAAGCGATTATCATATTTGCATGGCAGAAGAGCAGCGCCAGGGCAAAGGTCGTTTTGATCGTGTTTGGCGCTCACCTTTTGCTGAGAATCTATATTATTCATTAAAGGTAAGCTTACATAAAGAATTAAGTGAGCTATCAGGCTTGAGTTTGGCAGTGGCAGTGAGTGTTGCAAAAGCTTTAGTGAAAAAATATCCAGTATTGGATGTTAAAATCAAATGGCCAAATGATATTTATATCAGTGCCAAAAAACTCTCAGGTATTTTGATTGAAGTTAAAGCGGAATCCAATGCGCAAAGCCAGATTGTGATTGGTATTGGTGTTAATGTTAATATGCAGCAACGCGATGATATCACACAAGACTGGACATCATTGGCAAGTGAATTAAACCATTATATTGATCGCAATGACTTAGCTATCGGTATTAGCAATGAATTGATCTCAACGCTAGAGCGATTTGAAAACAAGGACTTTAGCGCTTTTATCGAGGATTATGCTGAGTATGATTATTTAAAAGGTAAAACCATTGGTTTAAATATTTTAAATAAAGAGGTGATTACGGGTATTGCCAATGGTGTTAATGCATTAGGTCAATTGAAACTTAAAGTTGGAGATAGTGAACGCGTATTTGCTTCAGGTGAGTCCTCTGTTATTAAATAATTTCATAAAGACAAAAATTTTCTTATTTGATGAGCATAATAAATAAGGTGTTGGAGTAAAATTGGAAACAAAAAGACTAATATTGCGCACATTTGAAGACTGTGATCTTGATGCGCTTGTACTCATGAATCAAGATCCTGTGGTAATGGAATACTTTCCTTCGGTAATGAGTCGTGAGCAAACCATTGAATTTATCCAGAAAATGCATACTCATCAGCAGAAATATGGCTACTCTATGTTTATGTTGGAGCTTAAATCTACACACGAAATGATAGGAATCGTTAGCTTGCTTAACAGAGTGCCGCAGGAGTTTGAAGCACCATTTGTGCCGGCAATAGATATTGGGTGGCGTCTATCATTAGAGCATTGGGGTAAAGGTTATGCGACAGAGGCTGCGCAAGCTGTTATGACTTATGCTTTTAGTGACTTAAGATTGAATGAAATAGTTTCATTCACAACAATTCACAATAAGGCGTCAAGACGCGTGATGGAAAAGGTGGGATTGCATTACGACCCTGAGGGTGACTTTGATCACCCAAAATTGGCGCTTAATCATTCGCTTTGTCGTCATGTACTGTATCGTTTGAGTAGGGCGGAGTATTCGAACTTAGCAACAATACCCTTCGCATAATCTGAACGACGTTAGCTATTGTTTTTAGTTTATTCAGTCTTCAGCCACCTGAAATTTCAAATAATTCTCAGGTGTTTCTAAGCTTATTTTACCTATTCTGCCTTGGCGGAAATCTTGGATAAGTTTCTCGGCAATATGGTGCATATGCTGCTGTCCTAGTGTTCTGCCAACCTCTGTAAGCATCTGTTCTAAATCTTCTGAGTCTTCAGTAATTTTATAACGAGAACTTAATACCCCAGAGTAATCTTCTTTTAATAGTTGCAGCATAAAATAAGCGGTTGTTGGGTAATCCATGGCGGTATCACGAATCGAACCAATGGCAGCAAGCTTAAAGCCACACCCTTCATCCTTAGGGCTTGGAAACATAATTCCTGGTGTGTCATTAAGATAAAAATGTTTCTCAATTTCAATTTTTTGCTGCCTTTTAGTAACGGCAGGCTCATTACCCGTTTGTGCGATTTTACGCTTGGCAAGACTGTTAATAAGTGTTGATTTGCCAACATTAGGAATACCAAAAATAACTGCGCGTATTGGTTTTAAAAGCGTGCCGCGATTGGGCAGCTGCTTTTTACATAATTGAATGATCTTCTGCGCGCTTTTTTTATCGCGTGCAATATCCAAGGCAATTGCCTTACCATTATAAAATTGAAGCCATTGTTTGGTGACTTTGGGGTCCGCAAGATCAGATTTAGAGAGAATCTTAATAATCGGTTTGCTTTTGGCTGCTTCATGCAATACCGGATTGGCGCTTGCCTCAGGTGCGCGTGCGTCAATAACTTCAATTGCAATATCAATTTGTGGCATAAGCTTCATCAGCTCTTTAGTTGCCTTGTGCATATGCCCTGGAAACCAGTGAATCATCGTAAAGTAAAATATATTTATAGTAAATTGATGGCTACCTTAGCGTATTTACCCAGTGAAGTAAACAATATGAAGAAACGGGTGAGGGGAATTTAAATTCTGTAAATTTCTGCCAATTAGCGATTTATTCACTATTTTCTTTTGGCTATAATGAGCCCTCGACGTAAGAGGATTAAGCCACACGAGGTTATCATGGGATTAAGAACACCTTTATATGAAAAGCATTTACAACACAATGCACGAATGGTTGACTTTGCTGGCTGGGAGATGCCTATTCAATATCAAGGCGTGATTGAAGAGCATCATGCGGTACGCAAAAGTGCCGGCATGTTTGATGTTAGCCATATGCTAACGGTTGACATTGTTGGCAAGGATGCAAAGCGCTTTATTCGATTTTTATTAGCCAATGATATTAATAAGATACCACAAGGTAAGGCATTGTATTCTTGCATGCTCAACGAAGAGGCAGGCATCGTTGATGATCTTATCGCTTATCATTTTAGGGATGACTTTATTCGTTTGGTGATTAATGCGGGTAATCGCACAACAGATGTTCAGTGGATGAATAAACATAAAAGCAACTTTGATGTAAAGATTAATGTGCGTGATGATCTAGCAATTATTGCCGTGCAAGGGCCAGAGGCGCGTCAAAAAGCTGATGTTGCATTAGCAAACTTAGCTACAGAAGAGGTGAAAAACCTAAAACCATTTACCATGTACAAAAATGGTGAATGCATGATTGCACGCACTGGTTATACGGGTGAAGATGGCTATGAAATCTCACTGCCTGCAGATGAGGTAGCTGCATTTTGGGATAAGTTGATTGAAGAGGGTGTTACTCCTTGTGGTTTAGCTTCACGCGATACATTACGCTTAGAGGGGGGGATGAATCTTTATTCCCAAGATATGGATCAAACGACAACACCAATTGAGTCAGCATTAATGTGGACAGTATCATTAACCGATGATCGAGACTTTGTCGGTAAAGAGGCGTTACTAAATAAAAAACCTGCGATTGATAGCAAGCTTGTTGGCTTGGTACTTTTGGATCGCGGTGTACTGCGTCATGGTCAAAAGGTTGTGGTTGAAGGAAGTAGTAAAACAGGGGTTATCACCAGTGGCACTTTCTCACCAACGCTATCAGAAAGTATAGCGCTTGCACGTATTCCTAAAGATGCTGAGAATGTATTTGTTGAAATCCGCAATAAACAAATACCGGCTAAAATTGTGCAGTTTCCTTTTGTACGCAAAGGCGAAAAAGTATATAAAGAATGCCAAAAGGCAGTGACTGGAAATTAATATCTTAATGAATGACATATAAAACCTAAGGAGAAAAAAATGGCAGAAATAAGAGAAGAATGTCGCTACAGCAAGTCGCATGAGTGGGTGCGTGTTGAGGGTGATATTGCCGTTTGTGGGATTGATGATTTCGCGCAATCAAGTGCGGGTGAGCTTGTATTTGTTGAGCTACCTGAATTAGATGATGAAGTAAAAGTAGGTGACGATGTCTGTGTTGTTGAATCAGTTAAAGCTGCATCGGATGTTTATGCACCAGTATCAGGGACAATTGTTGAAGTTAATGAGGCACTGGTTGACTCACCATCAATGGTTAATGAGGGGTGTTATGATGAGGGCTGGTTATTCAAAATTAAAATGGATGACCCAACTGAGTTAGATGATTTATTATCTGCAGAAGAATATGCAGATGAGCTTGATGCTTAAGTTTGACATATAAAGAGACGCCCGATGAGCTGTGATGACATCGGGCGTTTTTGTTTGTAATGATAAAATATGATTATAAATTTTTAAGTGTAATCAGGGGCGTATTGAATACGCCCTTGTAAGTAAGATGATAACAATGAAAAAATAAGTTGCACTACTTATTACCTCGCTCCTTGTGGGAGAGGTCGTGCAGCATTAAGCTGCGCGGGTGAGAGGTGATTAAAATTCAACTTATTTTTTATCATGATATAAGGAGCCTATATGCCTTTTGTGCCGCATACCGAGCGTGACATTGATATGATGCTTTATACGATTGGAGCAAAAAAAGTTGAAGACTTGTTTGATGAAATTCCCCAATCGATCAAAAGTAAAAGCCATTTAAATTTGGCAGATGGTTTAAATGAGTGCCAAATGCATCGTTTGTTTAATGATAAGTGCGCTAAAAATATCCCACAAACCAACTTTATTGGTGCGGGTGCTTATCAGCATTACACGCCAGCGATTGTCACGGATGTGATTAGTCGTGGTGAGTTTTATACTTCATATACCCCATATCAGGCAGAAGCCTCGCAAGGGACATTGCAAGTGATCTATGAATATCAAACCATGATTGCTTCATTAACGGGCATGGATATCTCTAATGCCTCGATGTACGATGGTGCCACAGCGTTAGCTGAAAGCGTATTGATGGCAGTGCGTGCCAATAAGAAAATCAAGAGCAAGAAAGTGCTTATTACTGATGCGATTTTCCCGCAGTATGTCGATGTCATTAAGTCAATGACGCATGCCCAAGGGGTTGAGCTTGAGTTCTTAACGCCAAATCCAAGCGTTGGTAAAACTGAGATTAATGATTTACCTGAAATTGAAGTGGGTGATTATGCTGCTGTTATCGTGCCACAGGTTAACTTCTATGGTCAGATTACCGAGTTTGATGCAATCACCGATTGGGCGCATGAATCTTCAGTAATGGTTATCGGTCTTGTCAATCCAATGACGCTAGGCTTGTTAAAAGCACCTGGCTATTGGGGAGAAGAGGAAGATGGTGCCGATATTGCTTGTGGCGATGGTCAAAGTTTAGGCTTGCCTTTAAGTGGAGGTGGTCCTTATTTTGGTTTTATTACAACGAAAGAAGAGTTGTCTCGTCAAATGCCAGGGCGCATTGTCGGACGCACAGTTGATGTTGATGGTAAAGAGGCTTTTTGTTTGACACTGCAAGCGCGTGAACAGCATATCAGACGCGCGAAAGCGACATCAAATATTTGTTCAAATCAAGGCTTACTTGTCACAGCAGCAACAGTTTATATGACACTGTTGGGGGCTGTTGGCTTAAAAGAAGTGGCATTACAATCGCACCAAAACACGCATCGATTGATAGAGAAGCTATCAAAGATATCAGGTGTTAAAGTTCGTTTCACACATAACTATATGTACGAAATGGTTGTGGACTTGCCGATTTCAGCTAAAGAGGCTAAAGCGCTTGCGACGAAAGAGCAGGTTCAGTTAGGTTATGATCTTGGACAATTTGATGCGCAACAGGTCAATAGCTTATTGGTATGTGTCACTGAAGTGCACAATGAGACAGACCTAAATCGTTATGTCGATGTATTAACAAAAGTTCTAGCAACCTGTGCAGCAGAGGTATAATCAATGACAGTTAGTTTTGAAAAATCAGCGGAAAACCGTAGAGCAAATTCACAAAAGTGGGCAGTGTCAGATGCTATTCATTTTGACCAAAAGCATTTGCGCGATGATAAGCCCTTATTACCAGAATTAGGTGAGCTTGAAGTCTTACGTCATTTCACCAAGTTATCGCAAAAGAATTTCTCGATTGATACGCAGTTTTATCCATTGGGTTCATGCACGATGAAGTACAATCCACGTATCGCGTTAAAGTGTGCCTTTAACCCATCGGTATTAAATATTCATCCTTATCAAGATGAGTTGACACAGCAGGGTTTGTTGGAGATGCTGTATGAGTTGCAAGAAATCTTGAGCGAAGTCACTGGTATGGATGGTGTGTCGCTTGTGCCTTGTGCCGGGGCTCAAGGTGAGTTTGCCGGTGTGCAGATGATCAGAGCGTATCATATTGCTAATAATGAAGCGCATCGCAATGAAATCATTGTGCCAGATGCCGCACATGGTACAAACCCTGCAACCGCGGTGATGGCAGGGTGCAAAGTGATTGAGATTCCAACATCACTTAAAACCGGTGACATTGATATTGAGGCTTTAAAGAAGGTTCTAGGACCTAATACGGCAGGGATTATGCTAACCAACCCATCAACGATGGGCGTATTTGAACGTGATATCGAACAGGTGGCTAAGCTTGTGCATGAGGCAGGCGGGCTTTTGTATTATGATGGCGCGAATTTAAATGCGATTATGGGTAAAGCCAAACCAGGCAAGATGGGCTTTGATGTAATGCATATGAATGTTCACAAAACCTTTGCAACACCGCATGGTGGTGGTGGTCCAGGAGGTGGTCCTATTGCCGTGAATAAACGCTTATTACCTTATCTGCCAGTGCCAACCATTGTTAAAGAGGGTGATATCTATCGCATTAAAGGTAAAGAGGAAATTCCACAAACCATTGGTGCGATGCATGCTTTTATGGGTAATGTTGGCGTGTTGATCCGTGCTTATGTTTACCTTAAAACATTAGGTGGCAATGGTTTAACCAAAGCCTCAGAGATTGCCACGTTAAATGCTAACTATATGATGGCACGTTTGAAGTTGGCAGGCTTTACTATTGCATTACCTGATCGTCGTGCGTCACATGAGTTTATCGTCTCATTAGCACCTGAGAAAAAAGCCTATGGTGTTAATGCCAATGATTTTGCTAAGCAGCTTTTGGATCACGATATGCATGCGCCAACGATGTATTTTCCATTGTTAGTGCCTGAGTGTTTATTGATTGAGCCGACTGAGACAGAAACGCGCGAGCAAATGGATCAGTTTGTTAATGCGATGATTGAAATTCGTGAGCTAGCACGAACAAATCCTGAGAAAATGAAAGAAGCGCCATTAACGCAACCGGTGAAACGCGTGGATGATGTTAAAGCCGTGCGCGAGTTGGATGTTGTCTTTGGACAGTGCTGCTAGAGCTGGAAGAAGGGCGTATGCAATACTCCTCTACGAGTGTTTGGCTTCGACTTACGCTCAGCCTTCCTCACGTTGCCTGAGCGTAAGTCGAAGGCAAGCAAGTAACGATGTATGAATAAGTTGCATCAGATAGCACCTCGCCCCTTGTGGGAGAGGTCGTGTAGCATTAAGCTGCGCGGGAGAGGGGGAAATTAAAGTGCAACTTATTCTTGATTCATTACCAAGAGGTTATTTCGAGCGTTTATTTGCAATATTTGAATGAACAAATGCCACAATAATTAAACCAATACCAACCGTTCCTGTTAACCATTCTGGTACATGAGTATAGATTTTAATAAACATCACAACCGCTAAAAAGCCAATGGCGTAGTGTGCGCCGTGCTCAAGATAGCGAAATTTTGTTAAGGTTTGATGCTCAACAAAGAAAATGGTGAGTGAGCGTACATACATCGCACCAATTCCCAAACCAATCATGATAATAAAGATATTTGTTGAAATGGCAAAGGCACCAATGACACCATCAAAGCTAAAAGACGCGTCTAATACTTCAAGATATAAAAAGCCCATAAGACCATTTTGCATAACCTTGCCCGTCATGTTGCTACCAAAGGCGTGGTTTAATATTCCTAATGCTTCATGCACCATTAAGCCCATTAAAAAAGCAAGTGCCAGTGTACCAGCTTGATTGCTATCTGAATTGTAAATAACGATAAAGCCAATAATTAATGCAAAGATAATATACCCCCCTGGGTAGTGACGAATCAGACTAATAAATCTATTCTCTTCAATCGCTGGAATCCAATGTAGCTCATGCTTCTCAGCAACGAAAAACTTCAAAAACACCATGATCAGAAAACCTCCACCAAACGCACAAATCGTAGGGAAACCAAGCTCTAAGGCATGTTGGTAAGCAGCAGGATCATTGGTGGCAAGTTTAAAGACATCAAGGAAAGATAAGCTTGTCGTTACACTAACCAAAAGGATAGGGAAGATCAAGCGCATACCAAATACAGCAATTGGCAAACCAATCCAGATAAATATTTTTTGCCATTTTTTAGGCATTTTGGCAAGTACTTTGGCATTAACAACTGCATTATCAAAACTCAATGAAATCTCCAAAAGAGATAATACCAAAATCAAATAAAGTGCATAAAGTTTATGTGTTGGTTCAAGCATGATGGCAGCAATGATGCCGACGATCGTGATGAAAAAAGCACTGTAAAAATATTTAAGGTTTTGATGCATGTTTTTTATCCTTTTATCCTTGCCATTGTTTCATTTGTGGTAAATTTAGCCCAAAAACGTCGAGTGTACGGTAAACAAAGTCATCGATAATGTCATCAAGTGCTTGCGGTTTATGATAAAAAGCAGGTACAGGTGGCATGATAATCGCACCTGCTAATGTTGCTTTTTGCATATTTTCAATGTGTATTAAGCTAAAGGGGGTTTCTCTTAAGCAAATAATAAGTTTACGTCGCTCTTTGAGCACGACATCTGCAGCACGTGCGATTAACGAATCACCTATGCCATTAGCGATTTCAGCCAAGGTTTTGGTCGATGAGGGAATGATGATCATACCATCGGTTGGGTAGGAACCACTGGCAATTTTAGCGCCAATATCCGCATTGGCATAATAGCTATGCGCTAAGGATTTGATCTCTTGTGAGCGATACTCTGTTTCGTATTCACGCGTCATTTCAGCAGGCTTTGATATGATTAAATGTGTTTCAATGCCTTGCAATTTTAGAACTTTGAGCATTCTGACAGCATATTCAATGCCAGTGGCACCGGATAACGCAATAATAATTCGATTATGTTTAAGCATGTGCTTGAGTAATAAAGTGATATTTTAAGTTGGTTGGGAGTATATACGACAGGTGCGATATTTTACAGGGATTAATTCAGAGTAATTGTTTTTTGTAGGGGCGTATTGCATACGCCCAATACTTTTTATTTACAGCTAGTCTAAAGGCTTTAACGTGCGATAAAGGCTAAATAGAAAATAGACCAAAATATAACTGACAATCGTCCAAGTCAAAAGGGCATTGGATGCTGGCCAAATAAGCGCTGAAGCAATCGTTGCTGCACCCCATATCAATGTGTAAATAAACATCAAAGAAATAATGGACTTACGTTTGCTTAGATAATTCATGCGTGATGGGTAAATGTATTTAATCGGCACAAAGGTCAAAATCGTTAGAGCAACAATAATTACAAGGTTAGTGATTCCTGAGAACTGGAAATAAATCAGATAATAAATTGCCAGATTCCAATAGCTTGGAAAGCCTTTAAAGAAATGATCTTTGGTTTTGGCATCAAGTTGACAAAACTGATAGCACGAAGCGAGCATGATCAAGATAAGTGCGAGTGTTTTAAAGCCATCAGGTACGACATCAGTGATGTAAACCCAAACAGCAGGGATAACCGCATAATTGGTGAAATCAATAATATTATCCAATAGCCCGCCATCTAAAGGGGCGAGTTTTTTGATATCAACACGACGTGCTAATGTGCCATCAGCAGCATCAATCAAAATCGCAATGACGACATAGAGAAAGGAAAGCTTTAAATAATGGATATAATCAAGATGATTCCCTAATAATTTAGCAGCATAAGCTTGTGCTGAGCTGGTTAAGGCTAGTACTGAGAAAACAGCACCACTAGCGGTAAATAAGTGTACGAACCATGCGTAAATACGCTGAAACAAAATAGGCATAGACTTTTAATGTAAACTCAAAGTCCGCATAGGGTAGCAAAAAAAACTTAAGATAGAAAGCCTAAGAAAATCTCTAATTAGAGTGTTGGTTTCAGAGAGTAAATAACTGAGGCATAAATTAAATCTGTAAATCATTCCAAATAGCATCAACTTTATCAATAATATCTTGACGCATGGTGATCACCTCACCCCATTCGCGTGTTGTTTCACCAGGGAGTTTATTGGTGGCATCTAATCCCATTTTTGAGCCTAGGCTAGCAATAGGCGAGGCAAAATCCAAATAATCAATCGGTGTATTATCAATTAAGGTCGTATCTCTTGTTGGGTCCATACGTGTAGTAATTGCCCAAATCACATCTTCCCACGAGCGCGTATTGATATCATCATCAACAACAATCACAAATTTGGTATACATGAATTGACGTAAAAATGACCAAACACCCATCATCACGCGTTTGGCGTGTCCTGGGTATTGTTTTTTGATACTAACGACTGCTAAGCGATAGGAACAACCTTCAGGTGGCAAATAGAAATCAACAATTTCAGGGAATTGCTTTTGAATAATGGGCACGAATATCTCATTAAAGGCAACACCTAAAATAGCGGGCTCATCTGGTGGGCGTCCGGTGTAGGTGCTGTGATAAATTGGGTTTTTGCGATGAGTGATTTTCTCAACTGTGAATACAGGAAACTTTTCAACCTCATTATAATAACCAGTGTGATCACCAAAGGGGCCTTCCTCAGCGACATCATTAGGGTATATGAAACCCTCTAAAATAATCTCAGCATGCGCTGGTACCATAATATCTTCACCATGAAGTATTGAAGAGGTGAGCTCGGTTTTGCTACCACGCAATAATCCGGCAAAAGCATATTCAGAGAGCGTATCAGGAATGGGTGTCACCGCACCTAAAGTAGTCGCGGGATCAGCACCCAATGCCACACATACCGGAAAAGGTGTTTGCGGATGGGCTTTGCACCAAGCTTGGTAATCAAGCGCGCCACCTCGGTGATGGAGCCAACGCATAATAAGGCGGTTCTTGCCAATGACTTGTTGGCGATAAATACCTAGGTTTAAACGCTCTTTGCGAATGCTATTAGTGATGGTTAAGCCCCATGTTACAAGTGGGGCAATATCCCCAGGCCAACAGGTTTGTATGGGCATTTGATAAAAATCAATCTCTTCTTTATTGATGCTCACCTCACGGCATGGTGCATTTTTAATGACTTTAGGTGACATTTTTAAGACTTGCTTTAAGATCGGCATTTTATCCCAAGCATCTTTAAGCCCCTTTGGTGGCTCAGGTTCTTTTAAGTAAGCCAAAAGTTTACCAATTTCACGCAGTTGACTAACATCGTCCGCACCAAGTGCCAAAGCAATGCGTTTTTCAGTGCCAAATAAGTTGGTTAATACTGGCACGTCATGATTTTTTGGGTTTTCAAATAAAAGCGCGGGTCCTTTGTTGCGAAGTACGCGTGATGAGATCTCAGTTATCTCTAGAAAGGGTGATACTTCTTGTTTGATGCGTTTTAGCTCACCCATTTCCTCTAAGTGATCTAAAAATTCGCGTAAGTCTCTGTAGTTCAGCATAAATGTCTTATCAATTTATCTAAAGATGGTACTTATGGTAATGATTCACGATGCAAAAAAGCAAGTATGATGCTTTGATTTCTCTAAAGTGCAAAGTATTAACCATCCTCTTAGCATAGTCGAAGGGTTGTAGTTAAGATCGAACGCATTATGGCTTCGACTGACGCTCAACCAACGTCAAATAACCTATTCCCTTGTGGGAGAACTCATGCAGCATAAGCTGCACGGGTGAGGGCAGACGCTTAAAGCAACTGTTTTTGTTTGGTAATATATACCGCCCACAAACCATTTCACAGCATTTCTACCATTGAATTTTACGCCCTTTTGAGCGATTCTATTTTGACAATAGTCCTAGCTATTGCCTGCAATATAATCACCCAAAAGCATCAAAAACTTCTTCGGCACTGAACACTGCAAAATGATTTACGAGCGGTATATATAAACAACTACAAATTTTACGTGAGTGACTTCTTCATTTATCGAAATGATCAGGTTAGAATGTCTAGCATTGACGAATTTAGTGAGTTCTTATATACAAATGTCATTAGGAAAAGAAGATTTAAAACAGGCGGGACTGAAGATCACGCAGCAACGACTGAAAATATTACGTATTTTTGAAGAATCAGAACAGCGTCACTTGTCTGCGGATGATGTTTATCGAATTGTTAAAGAAAAAGAAGAAGATATCGGTATTGCAACGGTTTATCGCGTATTGGCACAGTTTGAATCTGCCGGATTGTTACAGCGTTTAAATTTGGGGCGAGATCAAGCGGTATATGAACTTGATTCGGATGATCATCACGATCATATGATCTGTGTTAAATGTCACAAAGTTGAAGAATTTGTTGATCATGTGATTGAGGCAAGACAAATCAAAGCGGTAGAAGAGCTAGGCGGCAATCTTGTTGAGCATAGCTCGGTGCTCTATATCGAATGCAACGATTGTTTGAATAAGAAAAAGAAAAAATAAAGAAGAATGGCTATGACCATAGTGCTGCCCATCTTGATTGTGTAAGCGTTAGCTGAGCGTTTGTGGGTGGATATTTAGTCTTAGTCAGAAGAATAAAGAAAAAAGCGCGTGAGTTAGCGACTACTTTGTTGTCTGCAACTGCTGCCAATCATGCGCCAATAAAGGATTCCACATGGCACCTGTTGCACTCATGGCAATATCAGCACCTGCATTTAGATAGTCATCAATATCTTCAGGGCAAACAATGCCGCCCACACCACAAAGTACAAAATCAAAGTGATTTTCTTTGCGTATCTTATGAATGCGCTTGGTCATTTCAAGCGATAGGTCTTTAATAATGCTGCCGCAAATGCCACTATTTAAGCGTCCCTCACCAGGAAGTGCTTGTGTATTATCTTTGTTTCTGGCCTGCATTGAAATGGTGTTAATTGCCGCAATGCCATCAACAAAAGGCGCATTGGCTTTGATGATATCATATGCTTTGGCTTCTTCTTTGATATAGCCCATCTTGATCATAAGCGGCACATCCTTGATTGCTTTTTTTACCGCTTTTGAAATGGTGCTTGAAAGCTCAGCATCTTGATAAATACTGCCTTCTTTAGAAACAACATTAGGGCATGAGTAATTAAGCTCAATGGCTTTAGCACCTGCTTCAACGGCCTTTTCTGCGCAAAGAACAAAGTCATCGATAAAACTGCGATCTGGCTGAGGTGTGCCAACGCATGAGACGATCATCAGTTGATTAGGTGCCATAAACGCATTGGCTTTGGCAATATCTTCTTGCCAGATTGCAATTGACTTACTTGGAATACCAAAAGAGTTGGTAATGGCAATCTCGTGCAGTGTTTGTGGTGCTTGATCAAATGGGTAAATGCTTTGACCAATATCATCAATGGTTAATTGCTTATGACTATCAACCATTAAACAGTTCGGTGCCGGATGTACTTTGCGCTCAAGTGTGCGCACAGTTTTATACACCGGCAGATCAAAGCCTAATTGGGCATATAGTTTAATATATTCGGCATTAATTAAGGGACCCGCTGGCACACCAATCGGTGAGTTTATATGATATCCCCACAAGTTAATCGGCTTTAATTGAATGCGCTTGGGGATGGTAAAATCACACATGGGTCCATTGTTGTAATTTTCATCATAAGACTTATGAATATCGTAAGTTGGGTATAACATAGCTGCTTCAAACTCAATTGATTTGTCACATGGTAGAGAAAAAAAGAGGAAATGCAAAGCGATTTATCGATGAATAATTACTCGTCCTTGTGTCATTTCTAGTAGTGCTTGATAAGTGATATCCCATTTTGATAATGCAATATCGAAGTGCAAGGTAATGTCATTACCAAAAATCGAATCAATCGGTGTTAATTTAAGCGTGTGTAGTACTTGCTCAACTAATGCGGTATCTCTGTATTGATAGGTCAGGGAAAGTTTCTTGGTTGGTGTGAAGCTCACAAGCTGACTATTTTTAATAACTTCACTGGCTGCTTGACCATAGGCGCGTACTAAGCCGCCTACGCCAAGCTTGGTGCCACCAAAAATTCGTGTCACAACAATGGCAGCATTAATAAGTTTATTGCCTTGAAGGTGGTTAAGGATGGGCTTGCCAGCAGAACCTGAAGGCTCGCCATCATCATTAAAACGAATCTGCTGATTGTCAAAGAGATGATAAGCCCAACAGTGATGATTGGCGTTGGTATATTCTTTGGTAAGTTGCTGCAGGAAACTGTGAAGCTCAGAAGGCTCTTTTAAAGGCAGTAAGTGAGCAATAAATCGAGACTTTTTAATCGGCTCAATCTCATGCCGTGAAATGCATTCAACGCTGTAATAATTTGTCGTCATAATCGATATTGTTGCCATTCTTAAGGTTCAATTAATGCAAATGCCATTGGTTATCTCGTGGTTTACATACCAACTTGATGTATGAAAGATTTTCATGGTGTCTCCTTGAGTAGCGCCTCTTCATACACTTTTTCCACTTCGACAAACTTAGTTACGCTCTCCAAGCGTGTTAAAGTGGTAAGCTTCATTGAGTTTATCATTGGGCGATGCGGTACATTGGTCACTAGGGTTTGCAATGTCAGTGGCTTGCCAAGTTCAAATAAATAATATAGCTCAGTAGCGTTAGATGATTTACCAGTTTGCTCTGTCGTCATCTGGTAACGTGGCAATACTGTTACGTGCTTAACTGGCCAAAGCCTTTCAATTTCTTTACTTGAGCTCTGAGTTTCAGAGGTGGATGCTAGCGCTAAGTAGCGGATTTCCTGAGCGATATGCTGTTTAAATTTTTGTGAAAAGGTATTTTGTCGCAAGTGATACCACCGCGCTGATCCTTGTTTGAACCTTTCAAAGTAGGCCTTGTCACGGCTATGTTGTCCAGCCAATGCCGCTGTCATCGTTAAGTCTGGGTAGAGTACTTGACGCATACCGTAATATGGAATGCGCGCTGCTTCTTGAGCATAGAGCCTTTCAACCATGCTTGCCATAGGGCACATAAGGGCATTGTCTTGCTCAGGTTGCTCTTTTGTTGGCGTACCAATTTGTGTTTGCAAAAACTGCAATAACCATTGGCGACCGGAGTAATCATTTTCAGTTTGACTAGGTAATAGGGCAAATGCACCGATTCCAATTTCTTCTATCGCAGTGGCATAAGGATTTTGCTCTATGGTTTGATCGAAAAAGCCTGGATATAATGCAAAAGCGCCAAGCACAGGGCGGCTTTTTTTCACTGGTTGATTTGGTGTTGATGGTGAGTAAGATAAGTGTATTAATGCGTCACGATAACGATGCATTTGGTTAATAGCATCATCTGGTACATGGTCAGTAGTATCAATATCTTCGTGATTATCAAAGCGGTTCTTATCGGTTTTGATGCGGTATTTAGCATCAAATAACCAGATAAATTTCTTTTCTTCATTTGAACTTGCTGTTTTAGGGAGAGTAACTTCTAAAACAATATCGGGTTCTTGATTTACCAAATATGAGCGTATTGGGCGACCTTTTTTTGTAAATTGAGGCTCATGCGCTAGCCTTGCCGTAACACCATCAGCACGCTTAAAAGAAAAAGCACCAGCAAAGCCATCCTCCTCAAATTGATATTCAAGAAATTTATTCTGTTCTAGCTTGGCAGCCCCATTCTCAATGAGTCCAAAGTTAAGATCTTGTTCTAAAATCTGTTTAAGGCACAAAAAGCACCAAACCTCATAAATCTCCGCTATTGATTTCATTGAAATGCTAGAGTGATTGCCAAATACATCTAAGTAAAACTTCAGCTCTTGCCAAACACGATACACCATGCTATAGCCGGTTTTTTGTTGTAGTACTAACGATTCAGAACGTAAACCTGTGTATGGACTTACGTCTTTTAAAAAACTTTGGCGTAACACTTTTTGCAGTGGCTGTTGCCAGCTATGCAGCTCATTTAAAAAAGAATCAGATAAACGTTGACTCTCCGGTGCTTGGTTACTTTCACGTAATTCAACTTCAAATTTAGCTAATTGCCGTTTGCTGTGATTGGCTACCATTTTAATAAAGCGGTTTTCTGGCGTGTCTACACTTAACTGCTTTTTTTCGACTTGATAGTGTTTATCATGGTGACCATTGGCAAAATCTTGCTTTACCTGTGTTGCTAATTTATGTGGTAATCGTCCTTTTAATTTTGCAGCTTTGATGTTGCTAATGGTAGGCAATAGGCGGCTATGGGGTGCTGTGCAAATCACATTTAAGCCTTGCTCAAAGCGCGCTCGTAATGCTGTAAAATTCGCAAGCCACATTAAAGGAAAATGTCCACGTTGCTTGCTAGTGGCTGCAGCTTGCTCAGTTTTTTCTACTAAACTAAAGCGCCAAAGTGGGTAAACCTGATCAATAGCTTGGTACATAACGCATAAACCTTGATGCAATAGCATTTTAGTCGGCAGTACTTCAAATGCAATATATTGAATGTGGGATTTACCATCACACTCAAAGGTTAGCGGCAAACGTAGCCAGCCTACATCATTGCCTGTATTAATAGTGCCAGTTAGACGTGCGGGTATGCTTCCTCTTGCTGCTTTTAGCTGAAATGCATCATTCACACTTTGGCTTCGATGTGTTAAATATGCAGCAGTCACTTCACGCAAAAACACCCATTCAAACTGATAGTGTGTATTTTCAAAAAATAGTGGTGAGTTTAATGTTAGCTCGGCATACTTCTTAACAATTTCTGTCGCATTATTTGTCTGTTTAATAGAGTCGTTTTGATCATCTTTAATGTTTGGATAAACGTTGAGGCTTTCCAACTCAATCGCTGGAGAAAACCGCAATACGTAGCTTGGTTCTAAAGTGTTACTCCCCGTGTGAATAGCATTGATCTTATCATCGTTATGACCGCTTATATTTGGTGTTAAGCTTGCTCTATTTGCTAGAGTACTTTGGTAAACCTTAAGCCGATGGCTAATATCATTCGTCCATATCGAGAGCTCAAAATCAGGCGTTCGTAATCGTATTAATTCTGGCATTCTTTGGCACTCCTGTTGCTAGATGTTGGCCTTGCATGTATACAATAAAGTCAAACATGATTAAGGCCAGAAACTAGTGAATGTCGCGCTCTTTAAACGATTTTCCATCCACTTAAGCTTGGCATTTGAGCGACATGGAATGCGCAGTACTTTGTCTTCGTCCGCTGCGTTATCAGCTACTACATTCTCGCGATATAAATCAGGGCGCATATTCTCATTGTCCTTATTAGCATCCCAGATAGGTGCTAATTGAATAGCTAGTATTGTATTTAATTTAGATAGCAAGGTTTCACCATCTGTTGTCATTAGTTTATCGCTATCACCTTCAATACGGGGCAATACCTTGCACATTAAAAAGTCATCCCAAATGGCTTTGAGGGCTAATTCCTTCTCAGGTCGGTTGCTGACAACGGCAAGTAATAGCTCATTAAGCGCACGAAAAGCAAGTTCAAAAGGCGTGTTTTTCAATGCTGAGTTGACAGCCGTCAAAAATGCTATTGTTTTTGAGCCATCAACATCACAGGTATTAGCTAAATCTGTTTTATTAGCCTGTGACCAAACTGGGTAACTCAAAGGTTTATTGCAACTTGTTGGCGCAAAAAAGTCGTCATAGTTATTTGGGAAAAATGCACCAAAATCAAAGCTTAGCGCACGATCAATCACTTTGCGTGAAAAGCCATGAGTCGTTTCATCCATATTTACCGTGCCTGCCACGATGAGATTAAACGGAAGACTTAAACCATATTGGCAAATAAATTGCCATAATGCGTCATACTCAATGGCGGCAAAGCCTAGCTCATTGCGGAGTTTGTGTTGGTCAGCCACTTGGTTGATGGTAGTGGGTTTTAATAGTGCGTCACTCCTGTAGGTGAAATCCTCATTAATCCAACGCCACTCACGGGTTTCTAGTACCGATAAATAGTCAGCGAAATATTGCTCAACAGGGGCTAAGTTCATTTCATCCAAACATAGCCAATAGGGTGGTACGTGTTTTAGGGCATCACTATCACCTGATACCATCAGACATTGATTTTGCGCTGCAATAGTTAATCCGCTGTCTACAATGGCACGCCATGCTTTGGCAATAAACTGCAATACATCGGTGGTAATATACTCAGCAGCTCCGTTTAAACGCGAGATATATCCAAGTAAATCACTGGGCTCATGCCAATCAGGGCGAACCGGGGTCAAGCAATAGGTTTCAGCAATATTGCCTGTTGCGTTAGCTTGTTCGCGCACAAAACGTGTCTTGCCTGTACCGGAAATGCCAGCAAGAAGAAGGAAGGGTTTTGGTAGCGACATTAATAAATTAGTCTTCAAAGTGTTCTTTGTGGTTAAATTACTCTCAAACTCTACCTCAGTAATTAAATTGTTATCCTTCTTTCTAGTAGGGAAATCTTTTAGTAATTGGTCATAAACAGTTCCAGATTGAGCAGTGGAAAAACATAAGCTATTGCCTTTTCGATAAAAACATCCAATTACATCAGGGGTTATCAACTTTTTAGAGCCTCGACCACCAATATACTTGGCAAAACCAGATAGTGACAACCTGTGCTCTGTCTTGGAAGGTGGTTTAGTGTAACTAGCATCACAACTTTCGTTTACATCTTGTAGCAGAAGGGATATTTTTCCGTTAATTTCAGGAGTTTCTTTAAAGTCTTGATCTGGGAAAAAGATTTTTCTTGCTTCGACTGGTACCAAACAAAATGACCCTCTTTTTCCAAGACCTAACTCATTCTCATTAAATTTGTGAATCCAAACTAGCTGTGCCATAAAATGTCCTTTTCTATAATATTTCGCTGAGTGCTAATGCTATTTTCTTTGCAAATGATGGGGGGACTGCGTTACCAATCATTTTATAGTTATTCCCTTGGGTGCTTTTAAACAAGAAATCATCAGGAAATGTTTGTAACCTTGCAGCTTCTCTAACTGTAATGCTGCGTGCTTGAAGTGGGTCTGGGTGTATATGTCTTAAGCCATCTTTATATAAATGAGCAGGAATTGTATTACTAGGTTTATCCAAACGCAAAACATGGTATTTATGAACCGTTGACATTTTCCCAGTTCGTTCTTTATAAAGTTTTTTTAATGCTTCACTGTTAATATATTCATTCATCCCATTACAAATATCTTGGGTTAATAATTTGAAAATATTTATATCCCTTTTATTATGAAAGCGAGGTTCGTGATTTGAGATATGAGTAATGCTTTCAGCTGCTATATGTGACTTTCTCTTCTCCATAATTTCTAAAGGGTATAAGCCGGGAAGATCAGAAATAGCATCCGAAACAGTTTTTATGGTCTTTGATTTTAGTGAGTTTAGCTGTTTATAGAATTTTTCTGTTCTTTCTTTATAGTCAGAAAAATCTCTCTTACTAATAGCCACAATAATAACTCTTAGCCTTTTTTGAGGGACCCCAAAGTCAGCGGTATCAAAAAGTGCATTTTCTCGTAAGTTGGTTGAAATATAATAACCCGCGTTATGAAAGGCTTCCGTTACTCTATCAATAATCGAGACACCGCCAGGCGAAGCACTTAGCATGCCTTGTACATTTTCAAAAATACAGGCCTTTGGTCTGAAATGTTTAACTACTTTAATATAGGACTCAAATAAAAAATTTCGGTAGTCTTCATGCATTCCCTTTTCATCACGAATTCGTCCGGCTACTGAGTAAGCCTGACAAGGAGGCCCGCCTATAACAACATCTACTTTTTGGTTTTGAACAAGGCGATTTAATCCTATGGAAGTTCCGTAATCAACATCATTTTTATATCCATTGATTAGCTCATCAGTTCTCTGAATGTCGAAATGAATCACTTTTGATTCTACATCTTGATAGTACCATTTAGTTTCAAGTCGATGTCTTAATGTTTGCACTGCATGCTTGTCCCACTCAACTAGAGCTTTTAGTTCAAATTTTTTTGACTGTTTAAAACCATCGGTAAGTCCTCCACAGCCTGCAAATAGATCAATAGTGCTAAACATTAACATTTTCCCATTTTTTGTATTTGTTTCCCTAATACGAAACCCAATAATGGAGGAACAGCATTCCCAATTTGTTTGTACTGTTGAGTCTTCGGTCCTAAGAAATGGAAATTATCGGGGAAAGACTGAAGGCGAGCATTTTCTCGAGCGGTAGGAACTCTATCCCACTTATAGTGAAAGTGATTTCTATGGCCTGTGTCAATTGTTTTTGAAGGTTTTTTACTATGATACCTAGTCCAAGCTTCATTAAATTTTCGTGAATCTCCGATTCCGGGAGGCAAATCTTTATGATTTCCACCTTCTGGAACCTGCCTAATAACAGAAACTACCAAATCAGAGTGCCTAGTACCTACGTGATTATGAAGATATTCAGAGTCTTTCCGCATTATTTCTTGATATTGGCTTTGGGGTTGCATTGTGTAGGCAACTTTTTCACTTCCAACCTCTAATTGCAAGGGAGGGAGGTCACTAATTGCCTGTTTACAAGTAACATAACTCTCCTCATCATGAGTGGGGTTTGGAAACTCAAAAGTAGTATCACCTAGCACTCCAACAAAGAACATTCTTTTTCTTATTTGAGGGATTCCGTAGTCAGGGGCAAACATTAACTTTTCAGATGAAGAGTAACCTAACCGTTTGAACTCATTAATTATTGCTTGCCTAGCCCTTCCTTTATAAAGATTTGCAATTCCTGGTACATTTTCAATTACAATAAATTTAGGCTTAATAAGTTCTGCAAGTTGAAAAACCGAATAAAAAAGTTTATTTCTTTTGTCATTCTCATTTCTTGTACCTGTTAAAGAAAACCCTTGACAGGGTGGCCCTGCTACAATTACCTCAACGTCTCTCCCATCAATTTCTGAAATGATTTTTTCAATACTTATAGGGTCCGATAAATCTAGCTGCAAAGCTTTAGCATGTGGGTGATTATACGCAAACGTTCTAAGAGCAGGAGCATCTATATCGACACCAATTATGCTTTTAAATCCTGCCATTTCAAAACCATATGAAAGGCCACCGCATCCAGAAAATAAATCGACTAAATTTTTATTTTTCTTCATTATCAATTACTACTAAAAATTTTTTATAAATAACTTCACTTACGGCTCGTCAAGTTATTTAACCAGGTGACATCTTAAAGACTCAATCTGGTCATATTCATTAAATAGGGTTAAAGATATATAGATGACATCGAAGAATCAAGCTTTCTTTCGGGGTTTAACCACGTTATTTATATCATTCTTAAGGTTCAATTAATACAAATATGGTGTTATTGGGCGCTTTATAATTAGGCTTTATAGTTAATAGCATATCCATTGGCATAATAACAAGTTTATAACTATACTACAGAGCAATTTACTGCCTAAAGGTAAATAAAACTTTAAAGGGAAACAAATGAAGGCAAATAAGATCATCAAACACTTAGCTTTATCAATCATATTAATGACGAGTACAGCGATGGCAAATATAAAAACAGGTTATGGTTATGTTGAAAATGTGTATATTTTACCAAGCAAAACACTCTTAGATGCCAAGTTAGATACAGGAGCTGGTGTTTCATCGATTTCAGCCACCAATATCCACATCTATGAAAAAGATGGTAAGAAGCATGTACGCTTTGATGTCACACATGAGGCGATAGAGCAGGGCAAGCGCAATAAAGATAAAGTCGAAAAGGTAGCCTATGATCTGCCGTTAAAGCGTGAGATGAAGATTAAAAACCGTGCTGGTGAAGATACAAAAGATCAATATGATGAGCGGCCTGTGGTTGAAATGCCGGTTTGTTTTGATGGCAAAATCTATACGATTGAGGTTAACTTAACCGATAGAACGCATTTTGACTACCCTGTACTTTTAGGGCGAAAAGCATTAATTCAATTAGGTGCTGTGATCGATCCTGCACAAAAATTCACGATGGATGGCAGTGCCTGTGAAGCGTTATTTGCTAAGATGGCAAAAGAGCAAGAGGAGAAAGAAGCAAAAGAAGCAACAATAAGTAATGATCAAAGAAATGATGTAACGGAAGTTTCTGATAACAAATCAAAGAAACTACAGAAAGCGAATAACATTAGTGATAAAGCGTCAAATAGTGGCAATGCAAATGATATGGATAAGCAATGAGCAAGGTTAATAAACAATTTTTTACATTACTAATCATTTTGTTGGTGGCAGGTATTGGTTTTAGTCTTTATCAGCACTTTAAACTCGGACTTTCATGGTGGCCAAATGGTGAAAATATGACGTGGAAGTTTAATGCAGAGTTGCAGATTGCGCCAGATACGACGGATTCATCACTTAAGGTGAATTTGTTGGTGCCAAACTTGGTTAAGGCGGATGTTCTAGCTGAAAGCATTAATGCAGCAGGTTTTGGTAAGATTGTGTTGCGTTCAGAGGATAAAAATAACCGTATGGCAGTGCTCTCTAAGAGTGAGGTGAACCATAAGCAAACGGTAATTTATGATGTGACGGTGGCAAGTAATGCACAAAGTGTACCAAACACTATTCCTGATCTTGAAAAAGAGAAAAAGAAAATAAAAGATATTTTAGAACCTAAAAGGTTATTAACGTTGTTAACTACGGCAAAAGGGATTGCAGAAAAATCTGCAGATTCAGCAACCTTGATTGCACAAGCCATCAACTTTATCAATGATGATGGTAATCTATATTTCTGGCAAGAGATGACCAACGGTAAACCAACAGCAAAAGCACGGGCAAGATTACTTAACTATTTGTTAACTGAGCTTAATTTACCAAATCTAATTATCCATGTGGTTCCTTATGAGTATGAAGGGAAATTAAATCTTAGAAACTTGCCAGCGTGGATTAAGGTTTATTACGGTAAAGATTGGCACACATATGATGTCAGCACGGGTGAGTATATTGATAACCCTAATACCAAAGCGATGACATGGTGGAGTGGCAATGGCGATTTTGTCAATGTCCAAGGCGGGACAGTTAAGCTTGTATCTTTTATCGCAGCACAACAAAGCATCCCGATGGAGCGTTATTTAGATCTTAAAAACGACACGGTAAAACAAAATATTTATGAGTTTTCGTTACTTAATCTACCAGCGCAGACACAAGAAATTTATAAAATCATCTTGATGGTGCCTTTTGGTGTGCTGATTATTTTGATTTTGCGGATTATTATTGGTGTGCCAACATTGGGTACATTTATGCCGGTATTGATTGCCTTAGCATTTAAGGATACCAGTCTAGTATGGGGGATTATCTTATTTTCATTAGTGGTCATTTTAGGATTGAGCTTTAGAGCTTATTTTGAGAAATTGCAATTATTGGTCGTGCCACGGCTTGGAATGCTTCTGTGTGTTGTTGTGCTTATTATGGCGCTTATCAGTATTGCAATGCATAAAATGGAACTATCACAAGGTTTATCAATCACCTTATTCCCAATGGTTATTTTAACCATGTCGATAGAGCGTTTATCGATCGTTTGGGAAGAGCGTGGTGGTACTGAAGCAATTAAGATTGCCATTGGTAGTCTATTTGCTGCAACGATCTGTTATATCTTTATATTTAATGCTTATTTAGAGTATTGGTTTTTCACTTTCCCCGGGCTTTTGTTAGTCGTGATGGCTGTGATGTTATTGATTGGACGTTATCGTGGCTACCGTTTGACTGAGCTTTATCGTTTTGAAGCATTGGCGCAGAAGATTAATGATCAGCAACAAGGAAAAGCAGACAAAGGTGAGCAGTAAATGTGGTGGATTAGTAAATGGCGTGCACTAAAACAAGCAGGTGTATTGGGGATTAATAATCGCAATGTTGGTTATATCCAAGCATATAATGATCGCAAATACTACCCATTGGTTGATGATAAACTCAAGAGCAAATCCTTAGCACTTGAGCATGATATTAATGTACCTGAGCTTTATGGCGTAATTGGTTCAGAGCATGATAATAAAAATCTACAATCGATTTTAGGCGATCGTCATCAATTTGTGATAAAGCCTGCACAAGGTGCCGGTGGTGAGGGCATTCTTGTCATTACGCACTTTATTAATAATCGTTACCGTTTGGCAAATGGTAAACTAATGACGCTAGATCAGTTGCGCTACCATACCTCAACCACATTAAGTGGCGCATATTCACTTGGTGGCCGTCCTGATAAAGCGATGATTGAGTATTTGATTCAGTTTGATCCAACCTTTGCCAAGGTTGCCTACCAAGGAGTACCAGATATTCGCATTATTCTCATTAAAGGCTTTCCAGTAATGGCAATGGTGCGTTTACCAACACAACAATCAAGTGGCAAAGCAAACCTACATCAAGGTGCAATTGGTGCTGGTGTTGATTTAAAAACTGGTTTGACACTGCATGGGGTTTGGCATAATGAAATTATCACACACCACCCAGATACCTTACACGAGATTGAGGGGATTACTGTGCCACATTGGCAGAAATGTTTAGAGATTGCCAGTGCCAGTTATGATATGACCAATTTGGGTTATTTGGGTGTTGACTTGGTGTTAGATAAAGATCATGGACCACTGATGCTTGAGTTAAATGCACGTCCTGGTCTTAATATTCAAATTGCGAACCAAGTTGGTTTGGCAAAACGTCATGAGCTTATCAAACCAGTGCTTAATGAGTCAATGACCAAGGAAGAGCGTATTGAGTATATTTTAGATCGATTATAATTTGGTGATAATAAAAGATCATAGTTTATTAGACATAATAAAAGCAGTGGCTATAATCAAATTAGCTTATGACTTAACACATTCCATGACAAGTGAGCCTATGAACAACAACAATGAAAATAATAAATATCACATTTCAAAAACAGTAAAAACAGTAAAGATCACTACGTTGATGATGGCTTTAGCTGTACCATTGATGAGTCTGCATCAGTCTGCTTATGCAGCAGATAAGGAGCAAGTGGTCAAACCTACGGCGGTTAATGTCGGTGAGGTTAGGAAGATTAATGTGCCAGAGACGATTACTGCAGTGGGTAATATCTATGCGTTAAAACAAGTTGATTTAAGCTTTGATAATAGTGGTAAGTTAAAAGAGAAATATTTTAAAAACGGTGACAGGGTCTTAAAAGGTGAAACGGTTGCAGCTTTAGATGATCAGCAAGATATGGCAACCTTAAGCTCATTACAGGCAAAGCTAGATTTAGCTAAGCAAACTTATTCGCGCGTCAAGTTATTGGAGCAATCAGGAGCGATTTCTAAAGAAGATATTGACCAGAAATATGCGGATTTGCAGCAAGCACAAGCCGATGTTGATCAACAAAAAACGGTTGTCGCGCATGATAAACTACAAGCACCATTTACTGGCGTGCTTGGGATTTATAAGTTTGATGTTGGTGCGTATGTGGCAGCAGGTACGGCCGTTGTGCAGTTGACACAGGAGAATCCATTAAAGATACGTTTTGCGATTCCGGCAGACCTTAAGCCAAAAGTGGCGATTGGTAATGAGGTTGAGCTTTCTACTGAAACGTATCCAAAGAAAATATTCAAAGGTGTTGTTAACTATATCTCGCCAACGGTAGATAGCAAAAGTGGCACACTTGAGATTGAAGCTGAGGTCAATAATGATGATTATTTATTGTCTCCTGGGATGTTTATGTCGGTTTCACAAATCCTAAAGGATAAACAAGCGATTTTGGCATTACCAGATATGGCGATTCAGACGAATCAGCAAGGATCCTTTGTCTATGTGGTCAACCCTGATAACACGGTTAAAATGGTGCAAATAGATATTGGTATGGTGCGCAGTGGCTGGACGCAGATAACAAAAGGCTTAAAAGAAGGGCAAAAAGTAGTGACCATAGGTGGGTTTAAGCTTACTGATGGCGCTAAAATTAGCATTTCTGATTTGCCACCACCAAGCTTTGATAAATTACAAAAAGAATTAAATATCAATATTGATCCGAAAAGTGGCTTTGGGATTAACGATCAGACAGACACTCATAGTAATAATAGTAATAATGGAAGTAAGTAACGCATGAAGCTTTCTAAGATATGTATTGAGAGACCCGTTTTTGCGGTTGTTCTAAGTTTGATGATTATCGTCTTAGGTATCGTTGGCTTTAGCTATCTTGAGATTCGTTATTTCCCTAAGATTCAACAGAAAATTGCACAAGTCTCAATTTCATACTCAGGTGCCTCGCCGACATTGATGAAAAATGATGTTACAGTACCGGTGGAAGATGCACTGTACAATATTGATGGTTTGGTCAAGATGACTTCATCAAGCTCTTATGGCAGTAGCAAAATCAACTTAACCTTTGCCGATGATGCTGATATGACTAATGTCATGGGGCAGGTGCGTGATAATATCTCAAGTATTATATCGCAAAAACTGCCTGCTGATATTAATGCGCCCAGTGTCACTCAAGGAGGCGTTGAGCGTCCTGTGGTTAACTTAGGTGTGTTAGATAAAAATCTAACATCAGCACAAATACGTGACTATGTGCAAAAGAATATTGTTCCAATTTTTCAATCCATTCCAGGCATGGGGGCTGTGTGGGTCTATGGTGCCAGTGATTACGCGATGCGAATTTGGCTTAACCCACAAAAAATGGCAGCGCTTGGTATTACTGTTTCGGATGTGCAAAGCACCTTAAATAGTAACAATATTAGCTTTTCAGGTGGTAGCGTTCGCGGCAAGTATCGTAATTTCTCCATTAGTTCAGATACTGATTTGACCACCGCAGATCAATTTAAAAACCTTGTTGTTAAAGATAGTGGCAGTGCGCCGGTTTATTTAAAAGACATTGCGAAAGTGGATCTAGGTAATGCCAGTTTAAGCGACTCGCCTATGTTGATTAATGGGCAAAATGCCATAAGTGTGCAGCTAAGACCGACGGATAACGCCAACCCAATTACGGTGGCAAACCTTGCCAAAGAAGAGCTCAAACGCGTTGCCAAGCAGCTACCAAAAGGCATGGAAGTCAAAGTGGTTTATGATCAATCAACCTTTTTGCAAAAATCTATTGTTGATGGTTATGATACCTTGCTTGAAGCAATTATTTTGGTGATGTTGGTGGTGTTTGTATTCTTGGGTAGTATCCGTGCTGCACTAATTCCGATCTTAACCATCCCTGTTTGTGTTATCGGTGCCTTTGGTGTCATGTTACTATGTGGGTTTAGTATCAATGTTGTCACACTTTTAGCAATTATTCTTGCGATTGGTTTGGTGGTTGATGATGCCATTGTTGTGCTTGAGAACGTTCATAGACATATTGAAATGGGCAAGAAGCCTTTTGATGCAGCCGTACAAGGCTCAGCGGAGATTGGATTTTCAGTGATTGCGATGACGTTAACACTTGCAGCAGTTTACGCACCGATTGGCTTTTTATCAGGTTTTAGTGCGACTATTTTTAGAGAGTTTGCGTTTACTTTAGCGGGGTCCGTTTTAATCTCAGGTTTTGTCGCATTGACCTTGTCCCCCATGATGTGTGCCTATATTCTTAAATCACGGGAAAAAGAGACTAAAATTGAGCTGATGCTTAATCATGCATTTGATAAGTTAAATGCTGCTTATGCCAAAGTATTAAACTTTGTGTTAAAGGCAAAATATTGGGTGGTAGCATTACTCGTTGCTTTGGGTGTTTTGTGTTTTATGTTGTTTAAAGTCGTGCCTCAGTCATTTATTCCCAAAGAGGATATTGGATATTTTGAGGCGACAATTACTTCTCCGCCTAGTGCAGCACTTGATTATACCAATTACTATATGAATATGTTAAGTCAGCGTGTTTATGATAATAACCCTTATATTTTGAACAATGCCGAATATGTATTCTCAGGCAATGGCAATAACTTTGTCACAATGCAACCATGGGGTGATAAACGTAAAGTACCAACTCAGACAGTTATTGACAAATTACTCGCTGAGGCTCAGCAGATCCCTGGCATCAAAGTCAGTATGAACATCCCAGATCCTGTGAGTTTTGGACCTGATGCTGATGGCTCTGATGTGATCATTTATTTGCATAATGTCGGATCAATTGATCATTTGGTTAAAGCGGCGGATAGCCTAACCAAGAAACTCATGAATTACCCAGGACTTAATAATGTTAACAATGGTCTGAAGTTTGATAATGTTGTTTATAATGTGAAGTTTCAACGCAAATTAGCGGCAAATATTGGGGTCGACTCGCAAAACATCGCCGATACATTTAGTATTTTGATGAGTGGTAAGCATATTACTGATGTTAAAACCGATGAGAAAAGCTATCAAGTTCTGGTGCAAATGAATCTTAAAGATTTATCTAGCTTTGGTAGCTTAAGTAAGATCTATGTGCCAAGTGATTCAGGGTTAATGGTGCCATTGTCAAACTTAATCAAGGTGACCCCAGATGTTAGACAAAGTAGTCTCTTTAGATACAATCGGGTTAATACCGCACAAATTAGTGCGAATATCTCAAGCGGCTATAGCATGAGTGAGGTTTACAATGAGATCAATAAACTGGCAAATCAAACAAAGCTTGATGGTGCTGGTGTTGATTTTGGTGGGCGTATGGCAGCTTTTATATCCTCTAGTGGTACGATGTTTGGTTTATTCGCTTTGGCATTGATTTTTATTTATTTGGTGCTCGCTGCTCAGTTTGAGAGCTTTGTTGATCCATTTATTATTTTACTTACCGTTCCTTTATCTACCGTTGGGGCTTTGATTACGATGCTTATGACAGGAGGGGATTTGAACTTATTTACGAATATAGGTTTGATTACACTCGTTGGTCTGATTAGTAAGCACGGTATTTTGATCACGCAATTTGCCAATGAAAACTTCAAAGAGGGTGTGTCCTTAGTCGATGCCGTTAAAACAGGTGCGATTACACGTTTGCGCCCGATTTTGATGACAACCTCAGCAATGGTGTTGGGGTCGATTCCCTTGGCACTGGCGATGGGCCCTGGGAATGTTGCTAATAATATGATTGGTTGGGTGATTGTCGGTGGACTTTGTTTTGGTACGATATTTTCATTATTGATCGTGCCTGTGGCTTATGTGATCTTGTCACCTTTAGATCATAAGAAAAAGAAAATACTTAAAGCGAATAAGGCGCGATTATTACAAAGTTAATTTGAATGTGTAAACAATGGAATGTATTTATTTATAAGGGATTGTAGATCAGAACCCATATGAATTACTTCGTATGTTGACATAAATTTAGTAGTAAATAAGATGCTTTTTGGAATATGTTGAATAGTTATTGTGTTGAAAACAGGAGGAAATATGGGGCAAACACGTAAAGACTTTACATCCGTTTGGATATTCATTTTGGCAGCGGTGGGATCTGCAGCTGGGCTTGGCAATTTATGGCGCTTTCCTTACTTGGCGTATGAGCATGGCGGGGCTGCGTTTTTTATCGCATATATCGTCTGTTTACTGTGTATTGGATTGCCACTATTAATCCTTGAAGTTGGCTTAGGTAAAGTATCAAAAAAAGGCGCACCTGAATCATTAGCACTTATCGGTCATGCCAAACGCTTTAAAATCATTGGTTGGCTTGCAGTTTTTGCTGCCTTTGGTGTGTTGACTTATTACATCGTGATTACCTCGTGGGTGCTTAATTTTGCGGTTGATTCATTTAAAATGCCGTGGCAAACAGGTAGTGAAAGTTATTTCTTTAATCAATTTCTAGGATTAAGTGCAGGTATTGATAGCTTTGGCACACCTAAATTGGCGATTGTGCTTGGTGTAATTGCCATTTTGCTATTAGTGTATATCTCATTGTACAAGGGTACCAGTGGTCTGGCGTTTGTTGCAAAATGGATCACGCCGATTCCCTTTATATTGTTAATTATTTTACTCGCTAACTCAGTCTCTTTATCGGGAAGTCTTACAGGATTGCATGCGTTATTTGTGCCAATATGGTCATCCCTTTTAGAAACCAAAATCTGGTTTGCTGCGGCAACACAAGTAATTTTCTCGATCTCACTGGCTACTGGGGTTATGTTTGCTTATGGTGCTTTGTTAGGCAAGGATGTTAAAATTGGGCGCACATGTACGATTGTGGTGATTGGTGATACGTTAGCATCGATCATCTGCAGTATGATTGTCTTTTCAGTACTTGGGCATGTTGCACACGTCGATGGCAAGAGTATTCATGATGTAGTTTCTGGTGGTATTGGCCTGGCGTTTGTCGTTATTCCGCATGCACTTACTTTATTGCCTGCAGCGCAAGAATTCTTCTCATTTATCTTTTATGCATCTGTTTTCTTTTTGGCATTTACCTCGATCATATCATTATTTGAAGCGGTCTTGGCAGCTTTGATGGATAGTAAGATCAAGCTTAAGCGCGCCAGTATTTTATTTGTTATTTGTGCGGCTTTGCTGATTTGTAATTTGTTTTATACCATGGACAATGGCTTGTATTTGCTTGATGTGGTGGATCATTTTATCAATGGTTATTTAATGCTTATCGTGATGGTTGCCGAGGCACTTGTGATCGCTTGGGTTTATGATATTAATAAGCTCATGCGCGAGCTTTTCCCACATCACAATGCCAATGTATTGCATGTTACTTTTAAAGCATTAACGGCTTATATTATTCCGATTGTCTTAAGTATATTGTTTATCAAACAGGTCTATGCCGATATCTCAGGCGGCTATGGTGATTATCCTAGTAGTTACTTATGGGGAATAGGCGCGTTGGTTTTAATATTGAGTATTGTGATTTCTCAGCGCCTAAGTCGCAAGTTTTAAAACTAATACAGTCATCATCCCCTGAGCAAAGTCGAAGGGTAAATTTAGGAAGATTACACTTTACAGAGGCTTCGACTTACGCTCAGCCAACGTTTACGCAATCAAAATGGGCGGGAATATGGTTATAGCCAAAAATCAGCTTAGGAAATTATGGTATTAAGCATTTTTAACAAAATGATCATTCTTAAAAGCAACACAATACTGAAGTGTGCTTTGTGCTAAAACATCTTTCTTTAATTTGTCATAACACTGATCATTTGGTGCAGTTACACTTTGCAGGTGTAAATGAGCTTTAGCATTATTGTGATTGTTTTCAACAATGGAACTGTCAAACATCGCATTAGGATACCAGACCTTTAAACCCGTATCTTTACCAAACCAATCGGTCATTTGATCTCCTACTGACATAAGCCAATAAACATGACGTTGATCGCTTAATGCACGGCGCAAAACATCCTTGTAAGCAACGCGCTCATTTGCGTTGTTTGTACAGGCATTGGCAGGCACTGATCCTGATAAAAAGACATATTGATCAAGCTTTTTATCTGATAAATGTAGATGCTCTTTAAGCCAGCTTCTGGTGGCAGATGACTCATTGTGATTACAAGATCTCGCGGTGATAAAGTAGCAGGCAATGCCATCTTTGAAACAATTTTGCTCAATAAACTTAGCAGTGGCTGGATCATTAATGCCTGATTTAGTGAAATAATCATCATCAAATGAGGTTAATTCAATGGTGTTATCTATATCAAACATGATCGCTGGTGTTTTGCCTTTAGCTTCAATTGCATGGATAAAGCCAATCTTTTTAAAGCTAGCAATAAGCTTGGTTAAATCGCCCATCATTGCATTTGCATCCTTGGCGAATTGCGAGTCTTTGGCAAAATCATTATAGTCTTTAGTACCCATATAGCGCTTGGTGTCAGAATTGTTAGCTATTTGATCTATCGCAGCTTTAGCATTGGTCGGCAAGCTAAACGGTTTCCCGTATTTGGCGTTAAATGCCATCGTCAGTGAAGTGACTTCACTATATAATTTCAATGAATCAACCGTTGCAGGTTTTGTTGCAGGTGCTTGTGCTAAAGCGCTCTGGCACGTCATGGCAAATAATGCAGTAGCTAAAAGTTTTCGGTATTGTTTAAATTGTTTCATGCTATTGATCCTTAAGCATTGTTGGGTTGTAAAATGTGGCTTATATAAGGTTTGCTCGATGCTAATAAAACAGTTGTCATTGAGAAATAGAGATTATTTAGCTTTATTTCTATATCACTTGGCTGCATGTTTAATTTCCATATCATCTTGCTACTCATGCTTTATCATAAGTCATTAAGTTGTAAATAGGAAAGTAAGCTGCAATTGTTACAGAAATATTAAAGAAAGGGCTTGTGTTTTTTTATTCGGCTTTTTAATCAAAATTGTGTGAACCAATCTTGGTGCGTTGTGCTAAAATGCGGCTCTAAATTTTTGATTTTTTAATATTAATACCCATCGCAAAGTGGTCTGTGATGGAATAATAAATAATAGGGCTTAAGTAATGTCGCAAATGCAAGAAATGCAAAAAACGCAAGAGAGAACAGAGCAACAAGAAATGCAAGAAATGCAAAAAAATTATGATCCTAAAACGTTAGAGCAGCAATGCTATGATAAGTGGGAGAAAAAAGGTTTATTCAAATGTGGGCAAACTAATGGCGCGCCTTATACGATTATGCTTCCACCTCCAAATGTCACAGGAACGCTACATATGGGGCATGGTTTTCAACAGACATTAATGGATTTGTTAACGCGCTATCATCGCATGATGGGTGATGATGCCTTATGGCAACCGGGCACTGATCATGCGGGTATCGCGACACAAATGGTGGTTGAGCGCAATTTAAATGCCGAAGGATTGACGCGTCATGATCTAGGGCGTGAGAAATTTATCGAAAAGATCTGGCAGTGGAAAGAATACTCAGGTGGTTCAATTGCTAAACAAATGCGTCGTTTAGGGGCCTCTGCTGATTGGTCACGTGAGCGTTTTACGATGGATGAAGGTTTGTCACAAGCGGTGCAAACTTGCTTTATTAAGCTTTATGAAGATGGTTTGATTTATCGTGGTGAGCGTTTGGTCAATTGGGATCCAGTACTTTTAACCGCAGTTTCTGATCTGGAGGTTGTGCAAGAAGAGGAAAAAGGCTCATTATGGCACTTTGCCTACCCATTAGCAGATGGTAGTAACATCGAGATCGCGACCACGCGTCCTGAGACGATGTTAGGAGATGTTGCTGTGGCAGTAAATCCAAATGATGAGCGCTATCAGCATTTGATTGGCAAGATGATTAAACTGCCATTAACTGAGCGTGAGATTCCTGTTATCGCAGATGATTATGTTGATATTGCTTTTGGTACGGGCTGTGTGAAGATCACTCCAGCACATGATTTTAATGATAACGAGATTGGTAAACGTCATCAATTGCCAATGATCAACATCCTAACAGCAGAAGGTAAGATCAATGATAATGCACCAAAAGCCTATCGTGGCTTAGATCGCTTTGATGCGCGTAAACAAATTGTAGCTGATATGGAAGCAGAAGGTTTGCTCGTCAAGGTTGAACCTCATACATTGAAAGTGCCACGCGGTGATCGCACTGGTATTATCCTTGAGCCGTATTTGACTAAACAATGGTTTGTTAAAGCCAGTGAGTTAGGTAAGCCTGCTTTAGAGGCAGTTGAAAATGGTGATATTCGCTTTGTGCCTGATAACTGGAAAAATACTTATTACTCATGGATGCGTGATTTGCAAGATTGGTGTATTTCACGTCAGCTTTGGTGGGGGCATAGAATTCCTGCTTGGTACGATGAACAGGGCAATGTCTATGTTGGTGAATCGGAAACAGATGTTCGCAGTAAATATGGCTTATCGTCAGAGCTTAGATTGCATCAAGATGATGATGTTTTTGATACGTGGTTCTCATCAGCATTATGGCCGTTTTCAACGCTAGGCTGGCCAAATAACACCGCTGAACTTAAGAAATATTATCCAACCAGTGTCTTAGTAACAGGCTTTGATATTATCTTTTTCTGGGTGGCACGAATGGTGATGTTTGGACTTTATTTTATGGATGAGATCCCTTTTAAAGATATTTATATCACAGGTCTTATTCGTGATGCTGAAGGGCAAAAGATGTCTAAATCAAAAGGCAATGTACTTGATCCTGTGGATTTGATCGATGGTATTTCTTTAGAAGACTTGCTGGTTAAAAGAACCCAAGGTTTGATGCAACCACAGATGAAAGCTAAGATTGAGAAACAAACGCGTAAACACTTCCCAGAAGGCATTGAAGCTTATGGTACTGATGCGCTTCGTTTTACCTTTACTGCGCTTGCCTCCACTTCGCGCGATATCTGTTTTGATGTCTCACGAATGGAAGGTTATCGTAATTTCTGCAATAAACTATGGAACGCTTCACGTTTTGTGATGATGAATCTAGAGGGTTATGATCCATCGTATAATCAATATGAAATGGGTGTGGCGGAAGAGTGGATCTGGCATGAGCTCAATAAAACCGTGGCAGAAGTGCATAAGCATATCGCAAATTACCGCTTTGATTTATTAGCGCAAACGATTTATGAATTTGTTTGGAATCAATATTGCGATTGGTATCTTGAGTTGGCTAAAGCAACGCTTAATGAAGAAGCGATTAGTGCTGCGCGCAAACATGCTGTGCAATACACTTTAATCACAGTGCTTGATAAGATGTTACGTTTGGCACATCCGATTATTCCATTTATTACTGAGGAGATATTTAATCAGATTAAAGTATTTACTCAAGAGGATGCAACATCGATTATGGTTAGTAGCTTCCCGCTATTTGATGAGGCGCTTATCAACGATAAAGCAACTCATGAGATAGAATGGCTTAAGCGTGTTATCGTTGCCATTCGCACCGTGCGAGCTGAGATGAATATTAAGCCAAGCTTGAGTATTCCACTTTTTATCAAGAATGCATCAACAGATGAATTAGATAAGCTTGCAGCAACCAAAGCACTTATTCAATCAATGGCCAAAATTGAAAAGATTACTGTGAGTGATGATGTGCCAATGTCGGCAACAAGTCTTGTTGATACATTGGAGTTACATATTCCATTAGCAGGGCTCATAGATGTTTCAGCTGAACAGGCGCGCTTGAAAAAAGAACAAGAAAAACTCGATAAGGAAATCGCACGCTTAATGGCAAAGCTTGGCAATCAAAAGTTTGTTGCCAATGCACCTCATGATGTCGTAGCAAAGGAAAAGGCAAAACTTACTGAATATCAAGCAACGCAAAGCAAATTAATCGAGCAGTTTGAAAAATTAGCGGCGTTGCATTAAAAACTTCTTGAAAAAAAATTTCCTATCCTCACTTTCTAGGCATTGAATTTTTAAAGCCCCATGTGTTGTTAAGCATTAGATAACTGGAATTACAGACTTTAGAAAAAACTATAATTTTATTAAACACCCCGTCAGCCTACGGCTGCCACCCCTCTTGCAAAGAGGGGAATTAGGCAATGATGGTTTTATATTCCCCTCTTTGCAAGAGGGGTGCTTAAGCTTGCGAGGCGGGGTGTTGAAATAGAAAAAGTTCGTAACTCGAGTAGATAATGGAATATTGATCATGCGCTGATATTCAGCAGGGTGTTAAAGATAAATAATATAACAAGCTAAAATGAATGATCTAGGCTTAACGATTAATTTTGTGTTGTTCTCAAGTCCGTGATTGTTTAGATAATTTATTGTGTTGAAGAAATGAGGATAAAGGATATATGAAAGCAGAGAAGTTTACCCATAAGTTACAAGAGGCGCTGACTGAAGCGCAGAGTTTAGCCATTAGCAAGAGTCACACGATGCTAGAGCCTATCCATGTGCTAAAAGCATTGTTGGATCAAGAAGGTGGCATGATTGCATCTATTATCACCCAAGCTGGGGGTGATTTATCAAGTCTCAATAGTGAGTTAAGTAATGCCTTGAATGCATTAGCCACCAGTAGTGCAGCCAGCCAAATCAGCGCGTCAAACAATTTGATTAAAATACTACAACAGATGGAAAAGCTTGCCACTGAAAAGCAAGATGAATTTATTTCAAGTGATTTATTCTTAATCGCCGGATTTGCTGATGGTGCGATCAGCAAGATCTTAAAAGCGGCGGGCTTATCAAAAGAAAGTTTAACTCAAGCGGTCGATAAAGTCAGAGGTGGTGCACGCGTTGAAAGCCAAAATGCTGAAGATATGCAAGGTGCGCTAAAGAAATATACCATTGATCTCACGGAAAGAGCGCGACAAGGCAAAATTGATCCGGTGATAGGGCGCGATGATGAGATCAGGCGTACGATTCAAGTATTGCAACGTCGTACTAAAAACAATCCCGTATTAATTGGTCGCCCAGGGGTTGGTAAAACCGCAATTGTTGAAGGTTTAGCGCAACGCATTGTTAACAACGAGGTGCCTGAAGGAATTCGCAATAAGCGTATTTTATCTTTGGATTTGGGGGCGTTATTGGCAGGAGCTAAATTCCGTGGCGATTTTGAGGAGCGCTTAAAATCAGTGCTTAAAGAATTATCTAAACAAGAAGGCAGTGTGATTTTATTTATTGATGAATTACACACTATGGTTGGCGCAGGTAAAGCTGAAGGTTCGATGGATGCTGGCAATATGTTAAAACCCGCCTTGGCGCGTGGTGAGCTACGATGTGTGGGGGCAACGACATTAGATGAATATCGCGAGAATGTTGAAAAAGATCCCGCATTAGAGCGTAGATTCCAAAAAGTATTAGTTGATGAACCAACAGTTGAAGATACCATTGCGATTTTGCGTGGATTAAAGGAGCGCTATGAAGTGCATCATGGTGTTGATATTACTGATCCGGCGATTGTTGCGGCAGCTACACTATCACATCGCTATATTACCGACAGACAACTGCCGGATAAAGCCATTGATTTGATGGATGAAGCGGCAAGCCAAATCCGTATGGAGATTGATTCGCGCCCTGAAGAAATGGAGAAGTTATATCGCCGGATTATTCAGCTAAAAATGCAGCGTGAGCAATTGAAAAAAGAAAAAGATGATGCCACCAAAAAGCGCTTGGATGTTTTAGAAGATGAAATCAAAGCTTTAGAAAAAGAATACTCTGGCTTTGAAGAAATTTGGAAAGCAGAAAAAGCACAAATGCAAGGTTCACAAAAACTAAAAGAGCAATTAGATCAAGCTAAAATTGATCTTGATGCGGCTAAGCGAACTGGTGATTTATCGAAAATGGCAGAATTGCAATATGGGCTTATTCCGCAGTTAGAAGAGCAGATTAAGGCGCTTGCCAGTGCTGATCCGATCAAAACCAAATTAGTGCGCACCCAAGTCACTGAGAATGAGATTGCTGAGGTAGTATCTAAATCAACAGGTATTCCCGTCAATAAGATGATGGAAGGTGAGCGTGAGAAGTTATTGCATATGGAGGACTTCTTAGGCAAACGTGTGATTGGTCAAAAAGAAGCGATTACCGCCGTGTCAAATGCTGTTCGTCGTGCGCGCTCTGGATTGTCTGATCCAAATCGTCCAACAGGATCGTTTTTATTCTTGGGTCCAACAGGGGTTGGTAAGACTGAGCTAACCAAAGCATTAGCTGAATTTATGTTTGATAGTGAAGATGCGATGCTAAGAGTGGATATGTCAGAATATATGGAGAAGCACTCGGTAGCACGCTTGATTGGTGCACCTCCAGGCTATGTTGGTTATGAGCAAGGTGGTTATTTAACTGAGCATGTCAGACGTAAGCCTTATTCGGTAATTTTACTTGATGAAGTTGAGAAGGCACATCCAGATGTTTTTAATATTCTATTGCAAATCTTAGATGATGGCCGTTTGACTGATAGCCAAGGGCGTACAGTTGATTTTAAAAACACCGTGCTAATTATGACCTCAAACTTAGGCTCGCAATTAATTCAAGAAAAACTGCATAGTGAGGGTTATGATCAGGTGAAAGAGCAGGTGTTGCAGGTTGTATTGCAACACTTTAGACCAGAGTTTATCAACCGTATTGATGAAACCGTTGTCTTTGAGCCATTAGATAAAGAGATGATTAAACAAATCGCAGAGATTCAAATCAATCGCGTGCGTAAGCGCTTGCATGAGCGTGATTTGACATTAACAATCTCAGCGGTAGCAATGGATGAGCTGGCAGATCACGGCTTTGATCCGATATTTGGCGCAAGACCATTGAAACGGGCAATTCAGCAATACATTGAAAACCCATTAGCCACCTATCTCTTGGAAGGGCGCTATGTGGCAGGTGATGTCATTCAGGTGACCAGTGAGAATGATAATTTTGTTTTCTCAAAAAAAGATTCCACAACGATGGAAAAGGCAGGCCAGTAGATGAGTCAACAAAAAATGGTTGTTATTACAGGGGCTAATAAAGGTATTGGTCTTGAGTTTGTGAGATTTTATCAAAAAGCAGGTTGGTATGACACATCTTATAGATAAAGCAACTCTTGATAGCCCCGGTGAGTTTCTCGCTTATGATGGAAAAACAATACCTTGGTAATATACTGTAAAATGATTTGTCAGTGGTATAAGTGCTCGGCATATTTTCTGATATAATGCTGAGCATACTTGTTTGAATTAATGTCTCTATGTCATTACAACGTATATTCGCTTTGGGACTGTTGTTAAGCAGTGCTATTACTTCGTTTGCATCTGGGTGGCAGCTTCAGCAAAAAAAATCCATCGATATTGCGCCAGATAAAGTGCAGTTTGATACTTTTGAAGCGATTAAAGATAAGCATTTCCCGCTGATTGTCGATGTAGTGTTATTAGATAATGATGCATATAAAGCGGGACTTACGGTTCAATCACAAGATAATGTCCAAAGTGTGCTTGATGTGGCAACTCAAGAGGATGCGTTTCTGGCAACTAATGGCGGCTTTTATCAAGAAGGGTTTCTTGTCAATGGTCTTTTGATTGATCAAAGTAAACTGCGCTTACCATTGGTTAATAATACGTTGTTATCATCAATTATTACGATTGATCAACAGGGTCAAATCAATATTTTAGATAAAGATCAAAAATATCAGCATGCCTATTATGCTTTTCAAGTAGGTCCTATCTTGCTTAAAGATAATATCGTACAAAAAGTCAATGATGATAAAATTGCCAAACGCATTATTTATGCACAAACAAGCTCAAAGCTTATGGTGATTTATATCGATAGCACAACCTTGCAGCAGGCAGCGTATGTTGTTAAAGCACTTGCTGATTATTTTGATATTAATATTAAACGCGCGGTAAATTTTGACGGTGGTAAAGCAGGTGCTTTTATCTTGCGTAAATATGTGACACCCGTGATTTATCCAGAATATAGTCCTGTGAAAAGTGTTGTTTATTTCACGTTAAATGCTAATTGAGTGCTTGTGTACATTGTGATACAGTTTCGCTATTAAAAATTACATTTAAGTTTAAGCTAATGGATTTAGGATTTTCTGAGTTAGGTAAAAAATCTGAATATAAAACACAATATGATGCCAGTTTATTATTTCCGATCCCGCGATCGATAAAGCGTGATGAGTTGGGGATAAAGGGAGTCCCTGAGTTTAAAGGCGTTGATATTTGGACGGGCTTTGAAGTTTCATGGTTGAATATGAAAGGTAAGCCACAAGTGCGCATTGCCGTATTTGAGATTGATGCGCTTTCTGAGTGTTTGATTGAGTCCAAAAGTTTTAAGCTTTATTTGAATTCTTTTAATAGCACACATTTTGCCAGTGATGATGAAGTCACTAAAATTATGCAGCATGACCTCTCGCAAGCTGCCAATGGTGCAGTATCTGTAACATTATACGCACTAAAAGATTACCCTTGTCATGTGACCAATCAATTTGCAGCAGAATCGATTGATGAGCTTGATATCGAAATCAATGAATATATGACAAACCCTCAGTTTTTATCAGCAGATCAAACGAGCCAAGTGCATGAACGCCTAAGTAGTGATCTATTGAAATCTAATTGTTTAGTGACCTTTCAGCCGGATTGGGGTAGTGTGTTGATCGAATACCAAGGAGGCAAAATTAATCGAGAAGGATTGCTGAAATACCTTGTTTCTTTCCGTGATCATAATGAGTTTCATGAGCAATGTGTTGAGCGTATTTATACTGATATTATGCGCTACTGTCAGCCTGAAAAATTATGTGTTTATGCGCGCTATACACGTCGAGGTGGCTTAGATATTAACCCCATGCGCGCAAACTTTATATTTGATGCTGAGCAAAGTGAGCAAAAACAGATACGTTTAGCACGTCAATAATGCAACAATAAAGTGAGGTATTAATTTGCCTTATAAGTAGGTATAATTGCCAAACTTCAAAGTTTGAATGCATTTAAATGGAAGTTAGCCATTATAAAATTAGTAATATTGACGTAAACAGCGGCAAAGTTGAGTTTTATGATACGCTCACTAAAAAAGGTGCTTTTGTGCTTGCTAGCGAGTTGTATCAGCAAGACAGAATGGATCTTTTTTCAGAAGCAGATCAGCGAATTATTGCTTTTTATGCAGGACGTCAAGATACAATGTTTGGCAAACAACGCTTAGTCGAGCAATTTAAGCCAAAAACAACACGCCAGAGTAGTCTTATTATATTGGTTGCGTTATATGCTGTGATTTTCTTTGTCTCAAATCTAACCGGCTCTACATTGATTAATTTAGGTAGTATTGGTGGTGTGTTGATCATAGCTCCTGCGGCAATCTTTGTTTATTCACTGACTTTTTTGGTCGACTCATTGCTAACTGAAATATATGGTTTTTCAATTGTTAGAAGGGTTTATACAACCGTTGCTTTGATGTCATTATTCGCCTTGTTGTGTTTGTATGGACTGTCCAAACTACCGGCACATAATGGTGGAAATTATATTTCTGAACTGCTTTTTATTAAAGGTGATATTTTACGAACATTTATTGTTTCATTCGTTAGTTTTTTGGTTGCTGAATACATTAATACCAGTATTATCTCGCATCTAAAATATTATTCGCGCAAGAAATATGGATTTGAAGAAGCCAAAGAGCGTAAGCGTATTATTGCAAGATTTCTGATCGCAACCTCAATAGGGACAATGGTAGACAGCTTGATATTTTGCTTTGGTGTATTTTTATTTGTCGTACCAATACAGACGATTTTAATTGTTGTAATGACCCAATATGTCATTAAATTATCTTATGATATAGTTGTTTGTACTTTTTCAAGTAAGTTGGCAATGTATATTAAGCGTCTAGAGAAAACCGACATTGTCGAGCTGCCAAGCAGTAAAATCACCAATATTATTGGCTTTAAGATTGACTCAGATCGTTGTGTTAATTCATATACTAATCATTAGAAAGGGAGAGGAAGATGGGGCAAAGTTCACATTATAAGATCAGTAATATTAATCCAAATAATTTTACGGTTGAGTACTATGACACTTTAACCAAGAGAAGTAGTAGTCAGCTAGCTAATAAACTTAATGAAAATGACATTATTGATTTGTTTTCTGAAAGTGATCAGCGTTTAATTGCATTTAATGCAGGTAAACAAGAAAGCCTGTTTGGCAAGGTAAGAAATAATATAAAGTTAGCTGCACTCGAAGAGAAGAAATATGTTTTTTTGCTGTTTGTTTCACTTTATACCGTAATCTTTTTTGCATCAAATTTAGCGGGCTCAACAATTATTAGCTTAGGAAGTATTGCAGGTATTCCACTGGCAGCACCAGGTGCTATATTTGTTTATTCATTAACATTTTTGTTTGATTCAATTCTAACTGAAGTATATGGCTTTTCGATTGTTAGGCGCATTTATACAACGGTTGCATTAACTTCGCTAATCGCATTATTAATTCTTAGTGTCTTGGCGATGCTACCTACCGTTAATGGGCATAATTATGTCCGGGAGTTAGTGTTTTCTGAGGCCGGAGTGATTAGGGTTTTTGCTTTTTCATTTATTAGTTTTGTGATCGCTGAGTTTGTTAACACCAATATTATTGCAAGATTAAAGTACTACTCACGTGAAAAGCATGGATTGCAAGAAGGTAAAGAGCGAGGACGAATTATCATTAGATTTATTATTGCGACTGCTATTGGTACTTTCATCGATAGTGTTGTTTTTGCTTTTGGTGTTTTTCTATTTGTTGTGCCGCTAAAAGTGATTTTTATCATTATACTGACTCAATACATTATTAAGCTTTCTTATGATGTGATTGTGTGTACTATTTCAAGTAAGATTGCTATGTATATTAAGCGGCTAGAGAAAACCGACATTGTCGAGTTGCCAAGCAATAAAATCACCAATATTGTTGGCTTTAAGATCGATTCTGATCGTTGTGTGAATGCGTTTAGTGATAAAGCTTAACCTCAACTAAAGCGGCAATAATTTCAGCATCTGCATATTCATCATCTAGCGGTATCAGCATATCTTTTTTGTTGAAAATACCTTGCTTTATTTTTAGATATAAACTGCCATCGATTTGATAAATGTTTTGAATCGTATAATTACCTTTGCTTTGAATAACACAAAGACTGGGAAAGGCGATCTCTTCCAGGTTTAAGTAATCAAAAATCAAGACATTACCAGTTTGATAGGGTGCGATATTCTGATCAAGCTCAATGGCAAAAGCTCTTGTTGATAGTTGATTATTGGCAATCTCAGTGACTTTGCTGGCATTGTCTTGATATTGATTCGTAATAAATTGTGTTAAATTTGCTTTGCTGATAACAGGGCATAGGCGACTTGATTTTTGTAGTGTGCTTGTGTTGTCGACAAGGTTGTGACGGACAAAGTCATCAATGCTGACTTCAAAGAAATCGGCAAGCATCTTAATGGTTTCAATGGATGGGTTTTTATTGGTTTGGCTAGTGATGTTATAAATTGTCGTTGCTGAACAGCCAACTCGTCTGGCGAGCTCGCTCACTGACTTGATATCATGCTTGCGCATGAGGTTAAAAATATTATGACTTAGTTGTTGTACTATGTTCGGCATGGTTTCTAGACTCCCAAATTTCGTTATCAAGTATAGCAATAAATCTCGTCGTTTGTCAGTAGGATAAGCGTATATTCAAATAAAAATTACTCGAATAAGTAAAAATAGCTAAAATTTACTTTACAATAAAAATTTTGAGCGATAATATTGAGTCCAAGTTTGTAGCGGGGGCTAACGAAACTTTAGATGAGGGGCAGGGAGCTTCTGGGGTAAAGTTCCTAGAAAAAGGCTTTAGCTTGGGGCTAAAGCCTTTTTCATTTGTGTTTTGTTTTCACATATTTTTCTGATCATAAAATTCGATAAAAAATTAAATGTCAATGCTAGTAAAGGATCATAAATATTGCTAGAATGCCGCTGTAATTAAGACGAGTTCAAATTTATCCAAACTTAATTACGAGGTCACTTATGTTACGTATCACTGAAGAAGCCATCACTTTTGATGATGTGCTGTTGTCGCCTGGTTATTCCAATGTATTGCCACATCAGGTCTCATTAGAAACGCATCTTACGCGTAAAATAAAACTAAAAATGCCATTAGTATCCGCTGCAATGGATACCGTAACCGAATCACGCTTAGCTATTGCTATGGCGCAAGAGGGTGGCGTGGGTATTATTCATAAGAATATGTCGATCAAAGCACAAGCAGCTGAAGTGCGCAAGGTTAAGAAGTTTGAAAATGGTATGGTGATTGATCCGATTACTGCTTCACCTGAAACAACGATACGTGAGTTGTTGGCAATTACTGAGCAGTATCATTTCTCGGGTGTGCCGGTTGTTGAGGGTAAGGCACTCGTTGGTTTAGTAACCTCGCGTGATATTCGTTTTGCCAAAGATCTAACACAACCGATTTCAAGTATTATGACGCCAAAAGAGCGTTTAGTAACAGTTAAAGAAGGTGCTCAAGAAGATGAGATCCAACGCTTATTACATCAGCATCGTATTGAAAAAGTATTGGTTGTTAATGACAGCTATGAGCTTGTTGGATTAATTACAGTAAAAGACATTCAAAAATCGATTGATAAACCCAATGCCTGTAAAGATGAGTTAGGGCGCTTGGTGGTTGGTGCAGCTGTTGGTACGGCAGGAGACACTGAAGCACGTGTCAAGGCATTGGTTGAAGCCGGTGTTGATGTGATTGTTGTCGATACGGCACATGGTCACTCACAAGGTGTACTTGATCGCGTGGAATGGGTAAAAACACATTTCCCAAAAGTACAAATTATCGGTGGCAACATTGCGACAGTGGGAGCGGCGAAAGCTCTAGTTGAGGCGGGAGCTGATGGTGTCAAAGTGGGTATTGGTCCTGGATCAATCTGTACAACTCGAGTGGTTGCTGGTGTTGGTGTGCCGCAATTAACGGCTATTTCTAATGTGGTTGCTGTGATGGCACCATTGGGTGTACCTGTGATTGCTGATGGTGGTATTCGCTACTCTGGTGATATTTGTAAAGCAATTGCCGCAGGTGCTTCTGTTATTATGGTTGGTGGATTGTTTGCAGGAACCGAAGAGTCCCCTGGTGAAGTTGAATTATTCCAAGGGCGTTCATATAAATCATATCGAGGTATGGGGTCATTAGGTGCTATGGCAAAAGGCTCATCAGATCGTTATTTCCAAGATAGTGTCGATGCCAAAAAGCTCGTACCTGAAGGTATTGAAGGTCGCGTTCCATATAAGGGTACATTAGCTGCGGTAATTCATCAATTAATCGGTGGCTTGCGCGCTGGAATGGGGTATACCGGTTGCGCTACAATTCTTGAAATGAATACCAAGCCAACTTTTGTCAAAATCACAGGGGCGGGCTTTAACGAAAGCCATGTGCATAATGTGATGATCACCAAAGAGCCACCAAACTATCAATTGAAATAACTAAATAAAGGCAATTACTTCTATCCTTATTTTATAAAGTTGGCTGAGCGTTAGTTGAAGCCAATGATTGTTTCTTTGTCATTTGTGTATTTCCCTTTGACTTTGCTCAGGGTGCGATCAGGCTAATCTTGCTGCGTAATTACTTGGTTGATATCAAGAAAAAAGAATGAAAAATAACAAAAAAAGCAGATTTGGAATCTAAGCGATTGTATCAGCATTAAAATTGCTCTATTGTATGCGGGTATTTTATGTATCGTTAAATAATTTACTGCGATACAGTATTTATAAATCTTATTTTAAACTCAAAATAAAAGTGGAGTATTGGCTCATGAACGATAGATTGAAGATTAACGTTGGCTTGGCTGAGATGCTTAAAGGTGGCGTGATTATGGACGTTGTAACTGCAGAACAGGCAAAAATCGCTGAAGAGGCGGGTGCTGTTGCAGTGATGGCGCTTGAACGCGTTCCTGCTGATATTCGTAAAGACGGTGGTGTGGCACGCATGTCAGATCCAAAACTGATCAAAGAGATTATGGCAGCAGTGAGTATTCCGGTCATGGCAAAAGTGCGTATCGGTCACTTTGTTGAAGCGCAAATTTTAGAGTCGTTAGGAGTTGACTTTGTTGATGAGAGTGAAGTATTAACACCTGCTGATGATGAAAACCATATTGATAAGCATGCTTTTAAAGTCCCTTTTGTATGTGGTTGTAGTAATTTAGGCGAGGCATTGCGTCGAATTGGCGAGGGAGCTGCTTTGATCCGTACTAAGGGTGAAGCAGGGACAGGTGATGTGATTCAGGCGGTAAAACAAATGCGTGCATTAAATCGTCAGATCAAAGAAGTACAAATGGCGGATAGTGGTGAGCTAATGGCAATTGCTAAAAAACTAGCCGCACCTTACGAGTTAGTAAGATATGTACATGAACATGGTAAATTGCCTGTACCTAATTTCTCAGCCGGTGGTATTGCAACACCTGCTGATGCAGCGATGATGATGCAATTAGGTGCTGAAACTGTTTTTGTGGGTTCGGGTATTTTCAAATCGAATAATCCTAAAAAACGTGCTGAAGCCATCGTAAGTGCTGTAACACATTTTAATGATCCAGATGTGATTGCTAAAGTCTCAGAAGATCTAGGCGCGCCAATGACTGGAATCAACTGTGATCACTTGTTGCCACACGAGATGTTTTCAGTTAGAGGTTAGTAATGAATATCGGGGTACTTGCCTTACAAGGTGCGTATGATGCGCACCAGAAAAAAATTGAATCACTGGGTGTTAACTGTATTTTAGTCAAAACAGAAGCTGCTTTAGCTAAAGTTGATGCGTTGATTTTACCAGGTGGTGAAAGTACAACAATGACGTATTTGTTGCAGAAACATCAACTGTGGCAACCATTGATTAAGCGTATGCAAGAGATTCCAGTTTTAGCAACGTGCGCTGGTGTGATTCTATTACAAAAAATGGGTGTGTTGGATGTCGATGTTATCCGCAATGGTTATGGACGACAGTTAGAAAGTGGTATTTTCCCTCTGAATGTTAAATTTAACACAACAGAGGAAGAGGTCGAAGCCTTTTTTATTCGTGCGCCGATTATTAATGCGATTAATGATAAAGAAATTGATGTCATGTCTTATCATTTAGGTAAGCCAGTTTTAATTAGAAAAAATAAAATACTCGCAGCAACTTTTCATCCTGAGTTATGTCAAAGCTCGCCAGTGCATAAATATTTTGTCGATTTAATACGTCAATAGGAAGATTGGTTTTGCCAATCATTTGTTGATATAAATGAAGATGGTTGTCTCTAGTGAAGGGAATGATTAAATAACTCTCATTCTTCCTATGCCAGTATTGAGTCCAACATATTGCTTGATGATATTTAGATATTCTCTATTACCTCTGGTTCGCCTTACAGCAACAAAATAAATAGCGCCTAGTGTCTTGATTATCTCTTCATTAGGAATTTCTTTCAGATTTTTTTGCATTTTTTTAGCAACTTCTTTAAACCCTAATAGTATGGTCTCATTTTCTTCTTTTGGCTGAGTGTCTTGAAAATGATATTGGTCTAAGAGTAATTCAATAATGCGAATAGCAGTCGGATCTTTAAGGTTCCATGAGGCTTCATAGTCATAATTACAAATAGCTGATTCAATCACCTCAGATATATTTTGTAGATATAAAGAGGCCTCCATTTCATTAGGAGAATACGCAGTAATCTGTTTGTAGTTTCTACGAGGGGGTTGGTAATAAGAACATTTTGAACATGTGTTTTCTTTTCTAATGCTACCGCAACAGGCGCTGCATATAGAGGTAATATTTTCTAATAAGCAAAGTCGCTTTGCTTTGCGATTACAGACAGGACATTTTCCCATATATTACTATCCTTAATTTTGTTATACCCAGAAATGATAATGCTTATAGTTATTTATGTTTAATATATACTCACCTGAATTGTTTTTATAGGGCTAAGTAATCTATACGTCAACATTATCGGATAGAGATTATAACATTTCTTTCAACGCTTGCAGCTAAATTTACTAAGCTAACATAGAAAAACATGCTTCAACTTATTCAAGGGGATATTTTGTGTCATGGTTCTAGGTGTATTACTTTGATTATTGCCTATTTTTGTTCATTGACTATAAAGCAATATTTTGCGATGATGCGCGCTTATTTTTATTTGTTTATGAATTACTTTTGTAATGATTTCTTATTAAAATGAGGTTTAGAGTGAGAAACTATTTATTCGGGTGGCTCTTATTGGCTTTGGCAGGTATGAGTTTTGCTGCCAATAATACTGATTATGCTACATCATCAGCGAATGCAGCCATTGGTCCCGAGTCAGCACAGAAAGCAAATAGCTCCGATAATGAAGGGCAGGATTCTTCAGATAAATCAGGTAAGGATGAGAGCTTTTGGACATTTTTGAAAGGTACACAGCCGGATAATGCTGTTTACTTAGGGATGTTTACTTGGCATTTTAACCCTGAAAGTCGAGCGCATGATCGTTGGTCGAATAATTTGATTGGTGGACTTTATAATAGTATTTTTGTTGGTACTTTGCTTAATTCATTTAGCGATCGAGCTTTTGTGGTTGGGGTGCAACGCAATCTCTATACCAAACAGTTTTCGCAAAATAACCAAATGAATGTGGGCTATCGCTTAGGCTTAATTTCAGGTTATGACCAACGTATGTCGGATATTGCAAAATATTTACCTGTATTGCCGATTCCTGAGCTTTATATTGATTATGCTTATAAAAATTTTGGCGCAGAATTATCTTATATTGGCGTGGTATTTACCGCGAAGTTTTTTATACGTTTTTAACGTTTTTAACGTTAAGCAGTAACAAATTCAAATGAATGTCCTTTGTGCGCATGGCGTGCACAAATAACAGCAAACAACCCAATAATAAGTACAAATGTTGCAAAATGAATGCTTGTCATTGAGAACTGTGTCAATAAGAAAGTTGCAATAGCGCCACCTAAGAAAGACATGAAGTTAAACAATGCCGCTGCCGATCCTGTAATATGATGCGGTGCGCTTGAAATAGCACCGGCACTTGCTGTTGGGCGAATCATGGCGTAGCCTAGGGTTGTGATCCACATAGGCAATACTAAGGTATAGATATTGCTTGTGAATATGACATTTAATAGGATCGTTAACACTGCACCTATCACCAGAAGTATTGCACCAGTGAGTACCAGTTGACTGATGCTAAAGCGTTTATTTAGTTTCGGTGCCAAAATAGACATAATCACAATTGCCAGTGAGTTAACAGCAAAAATGATCCCAAAGGCAAGTACTGAAAAGTGAAATACCCCGATAATCAGCATGCTACTTGCCGCAGCATATGAGAATAAAACACCATATGAGCAAGCGCTTGTTAAAATATAACCTTGAAAGCTTTTGATTTTAAGTAATGATAGATAATTATCATAAAGCTGTTTAGGTTTTGTCGCATGCATGTTTTTTTGTTGGATGCTTTCCTTAAATAGAAAGCTAATAACCAATAAGTAAAATACGCCAAGCAACAGCAAAAATATAAAGCCACCATGCCAGCCAAATAGTTCTTGCAATACGCTACCAAGAAGTGGCGCAATCGCCGGACAAATACCAATAATTGCCATAATCATTGCCATTGCTTTAACAAGGTCTTCTTTTTTATAGACATCACGAGCAATTGCCATCGCTGCAACAATACTGCTGCATGTGCCTATTGCTTGAAAAAAACGTCCAATAAGCAACATGTGAAAGCTTGTTGAAAAGACAATCATCAAACTGGCTAAAGTATAAATAACAAGCCCAATGATTAAAATGGGTTTTCTGCCAAAGCGATCAAGTAGTGGGCCGTAAAAAAGTTGGGCAGCAGCAAGGCCAATCATAAAAACGGTCATCACTAAGCCAATATGTGATGTATTAAACGTTTGCCCCATTTCTGGAAAAGAAGCAATAAAAACATCGTTGGCAAAAGGGGTAATAATGCAAACACTGAGAACCAAAAACATCATCTTATTTTTCATCTTATCCTCATTGGGTTTTTAATATAGGTATTAAATACCGGTTGACTATACTCTTGGTGTGCGTAAAATGCAATAAAAATTTTTGACTATGATTGAGTATCTACTCCAGTTACTAAGAAATGATGGTCATGGCCTGAGCAACCCTCTAAGGATATGTTTCGAAATGAGAGAATGTTTGTGAGTGGTATAAAGGCTTCGACTTACGCTCAGCCAGCATTTATATAATAAAAACAACAGAGGAAAAATATGGCAAGAGAAAATAATTCCTGTTATGCAATTTTGAGTTTACTCAATAAAAAAGAATTGTCAGGCTATGGTATAAAAGCGCTTTTTGAAAAGATAGCCCACTTTTATTGGTCAGAAAGTAATGCGCAAATTTATCCGATGCTTAAGCAGCTAGAGGATCAAGGATTTGTTGAATCACGCTTAGATGAATCCAGTGGTAAACGTCAAAAGCGTATTTATGCAATTACAGAATCAGGTCGTACGCATTTAATACAGTGGTTAATGCAACCAATTAGCTATGGTGGCAAAGAACGTAATGAATTGTTATTAAAGCTAAGCAATGGTTTTGCGATCGATAAAGTAGAGATTTTACAACATGTGAATAACTACATTACCCACTTACAAATGATGGAGATTAAGCTCACGGAAGTGGTTAATCACATCAATGTCGATCATAGTGGCAGAGAGGATCAAGATTATCTGTTATTAGTATATCGCTATAATGAAAAGCGTTTAAAAGCTGAATTGGAATGGGCAAAAGAGACGGTTCAATCGTTACAGGCGATGTAAATTACATAACGCATCATAGTAAGACACTAAAAATCATATCGTTTTAATCGTTTTTAAAGTGAAAACATGATAGGCTTTTACTTTAGTTGTAAAAAGCCTTGATGACTTGCATTCTATGATAGAGACAGACCGTATTATCTCGGGTAATAAACAAAAAGAAGATCAGCAGATTGATCGTGCGATTCGTCCTAAAATGCTCAAAGATTATCATGGTCAACCAGTTGTCAAAGAGCAGATGGAGATCTTTATTGAAGCAGCCAGAAAGCGCTCTGAAGCTTTAGATCATGTGCTTATTTTTGGTCCTCCTGGTTTGGGTAAGACGACACTTTCACATATTATTGCCAATGAGATGAATGTCTCATTAAAACAAACCTCAGGTCCCGTATTAGAAAAGGCAGGTGATTTGGCCGCATTATTAACTAATCTTGAAGCCAATGATGTGTTATTTATTGATGAAATTCATCGTTTGAGTCCTGTAGTTGAAGAGGTTCTTTATCCGGCAATGGAGGATTATCAGCTTGATATTATGATTGGTGAAGGACCTGCGGCAAGATCAATTAAAATTGACTTGCCCCCTTTTACTTTAGTCGGCGCGACGACCAGAGCAGGGCTTTTGACCTCGCCACTTCGAGATCGTTTTGGCATTGTGCAGCGTTTAGAGTTTTATTCAGTTAATGATTTGGCAGATATTGTAATGCGCTCAGCTAAGCTATTAAATGTAACAATTGAAGCATCTGGTGCCAAGGAAATTGCAAAACGCGCGCGTGGCACGCCTCGTATTGCTAATCGCCTGTTAAGACGTGTGCGTGATTACGCTGATGTTAAAGCCAAAGGCGTTGTTGATCATAAGGTTGCCGATAAAGCCTTGTCACTAATTAATGTTGACCCAGTCGGCTTTGATCATATGGATAGACGTTATTTATTGGCGTTGATTGATAAATTCTCGGGTGGTCCTGTTGGCTTAGATACCATTGCCGCATCGATTTCAGAGGAACGTGGCACGATAGAGGATATGATTGAACCTTATTTGATACAACAGGGTTATATTATGCGTACAGCACGAGGGCGCGTGGCCACTCAACATGCTTATCGGCATTTTGATGTGGTTATGCCCGAGAAATTAAATGATTTGCAGCAGTTATCGTTAGATGATGAGTATTAGGGCTAAGACTAAATGTTCATCTACAAGTGCTCACCGTACCTTAAGCGTAAGTCAAAGCGATGTACTGAGCATCAGCCGAAGAGGGTAAGCTTGGGAAAATCACACTTCATAGAGGCTTTAACTTACGCCAAACCAACGCTTACACAATCAAGGTGGGCGGGAATATGGTTATAGCCAATATGAGTTATTGTCAATAAAGCAAGTATAAGAGGGGAAGTTTTGGGTATTATTATTGGAATTATTTCAGGTATGTTATGGGGCTTAAACGATGTATTGACGAACGTTTACTCTGAGCAAGCCTTGTTTAGTGCAGCAACTTTTGCGGTATTAGTATTTGCGTTAATATTATCTTTGATGCAAGACAGTTTTTCTTGTATTGGGATTTATAGTTATCACACGATGCGCGGCAGTTTTAAAACAAATATGATTAAAACCAGACATAAGAATTTTTGGCCCTTAATCATTGCTGCTATTTGTGCAGGACCTCTAGGAATGGTCGCCGGTATTATGGGTATTGCTTACGCGGGACCTGTTTACGCTGGTGTGGTCACCTCATGTTATCCGGTTATTGCACTGTTATTAGCAATGACTTTATTGCGAGAGAAGCCAATGAAGATAAAGATTGTTGGTATTATCTTATCAGTGATTGCAGTGATGTTTATCTCCATTGCAGGGGTCAGATCAGGTGCACCACATATTTTAATCGGCTTGATTTTCGCCAGTTGCGCAATGTTAGGTTGGGGGGCTGAGTCGATTTTATTCTCGATCGCGCAAAAATCATCAACACAAGATGTTTCGTGGCTTTTAGCGGTTCGTCAAAGTGTTTCAGCATTGAGTTATTTGCTGATTCTTGTGGTATTGCTTATTTTTGATTATCAGCAAACGTGGGCAGTGATAAGTCATTTATTTTTACCACTATTGATTGTCGGTTGTGTATTATCTGCCTCAAGCTCATATCTTGCTTACTATCATGCGATTAAATGCATAGGAGCGAGTCTTGGGACGACATTTAATGCAAGCTTTATTTTTTGGGCAGGCATTTTTAGCGTGTTGTTTAATATCACGCACGTGCAGGAGTCGTTTATCTTGTGGAGTGTCGTGTTAATTATAGGGATTTATTTTGCCTCAAAAGGTAACAAAAAATATGCTCAGGTTGCTTGTTAAAAAAGTTGCGAAAAAGTGCGAATGTTCTACACTTGATTTGTCTATATAAAAGGAGTTTAGTGTAAGAAATGCCAGCATTATTTAATTTACTCAAACGCAGCAAAGTAGTTGTTAGTATCGTTGTTTTACTGATGATTGCTTATGCAGGTTATTTTTGGGCGACACGCTCGACATCAACCGATAATGCTTATGTTGTTGCGAATGTTCAACCGATTGCAGCGGAAGTTTCAGGCAAAGTGCAGGATGTCTATGTAAATAATAATCAAATGGTGAAAAAGGGTACACTATTATTTTCCTTAGATCCCAAGCCTTATGAGATAAAACTACAAGAGGCTAATTTGAACCTAAAGGCTACACAAGTTGATTATCAGGCAGCAAAGGAGTTATTAGCAAACTACGCACAAAAAGATTTGTTGCAACAAAATGCCAGTGAGCTTCAGTTATTAAAAACAAAGGTTAACGCCACAAAAATTAAAGTACAGCAAGCACAATTAGCAGTTGATGCCGCAAAATCCCAGCTGGCAGCAACGAAAGTTTATGCTGTTGAAAATGGCATTGTTAGCAATTTGTTCTTAGCAAAAGGAACATTGGTGCATGCCTATCAGAGCTTATTTTCATTTATTGATACCAATCAATGGTGGGTGCAGGCTAATTTCAAAGAAACCGATTTGGCTAATGTTAAAAAGGGAGATAAGGCTACTATCCGTTTGCGGATGTATATGGGTAATAAAGTCTATCAAGGAAGAGTTGCCGATACGAATTGGGCGGTGGGCAGACGAGCTTCTGATTCAGCCGATCTTTTACAATCGGTGCCACAAGAGAATCAATGGTTACTGTTGCCGCAGCGTTTTCCAGTAATGATTAAAATAGATAATCCAGATCCAAACTTTCCATTGCATGTCGGGGCAAGTGCGTATGTTACGATTGAACCGACGAAATAAACGTAAATATCGCGATAGTTATACACTGCCACAGGATCCTTATTTAGATATTGCTTATCATGTTATTGTTACTTTAGTCGCATTCTGCGCGTTACTGATTTTTTATATGATTTTTCAATGGCCAGACTTTCTTATTTTCTTATTAGTCTCAGTGATGCTTATTTTTCTGAGTGCTTTTCCACTTGGTCAGTCGCGTTGGGGGCAGGTGAAAGCTTCTATAATTATGAGCGTCGGAGTTTGGCTTTGTTTTACATGTGTTTTTGCTGTCGCAAGCTCAAAGGGTTGGACTATTTTTTTGGTGCTTATATTTTCTTTAAGCTATTATTTGCTGACACTTAAAGATATGAATTTGCGCTTATATCTTGGCATGAGTGTGCTTTTTTTGCCAATATTCATTCATTTAATTGATGATCCAACAATGATGGCGCCAATTGAGAATGTTCAGATGTTTGTTAATTATAGTATGGCGATTATTATTTGTATGTTGTTCTCTATAGCAGTTGCTATGACTCAACCACGACGTTACGAAGCAAAGCTATTGATTGCGATGACTGAATACATCTATGCATTAAGACGGATGTTAAGTAGCACAGATGAAAAGGGTTATCGCGATAACTTATATTGCATGTATCGACATTTGTATTATCTACGTCAACAAAGAGCTAAATGCCACAAGCATTTTAATGCTGAGTTTAATCAAATTATTGATGAATATATTGATGTGGTATACCAGATTGTAATGATTTATGTTTACATTATTAATAACCATGCGGTGAGCCTACCATTTTATGAAGCATGTCTTAAAATTGATGCCTTATTGGGTCAGGATGATCTAGCAATCAAAGCCAAAGCACTTGAAAATCGAGCGTCTCGTTTGCAATTACTTGAAGAAAATATGCAATTAAAGCAAGCGATTGAACGTGCGGATATACGTTTAGAATTGTTAGATACGCTTTATACAAAAGTCAAAGCATTAAGGAAAAAATATGCTTAGTATTATGGATCGTCTAAGTATTTATCGTGCGGTTAGAATCAGTGTTATGCTTACCATTGCTGTTGCTGTGTGGTTGATTTTTGATATAGAACGTGGTTATTGGATCGCAATGACTTTGATGATTATTTATATGCCTTTTGAACCTGGGCTTGTTAATAACCGTATCAAAATGCGCTTAATTGGTACGATTGTTGGGCTTTTGTTTGGCTTTATTTTAGTTGAAATAATTATGGCACATGTCACTTGGATTGTCTTTTTGCCATTGCTGGTACTTTTTGTGCTTTATTTTTCAATGATCAATTACACCTATTCGGCTATGTTTGTGACCATTGCAGTTATGTTGCTTTATTCCGTGATGTACACCAAAGGCATGTCACCGGCAACTTTTATGTTAGCGCGATTAATGGATACCTTTGCTGCATGTGCTATTTGTTTTATTGCAGAGGTTTTTTTCAGACCAAGAAAGATGATCGCACACGCTATTTTAAAGGACTTAGAGGATATCTTAGAGGCGTATGCCAAGCATTTTTCCCTGATGTATCAATCATTTGCAAAACACCAGTTTAAGAATATATCAATTGAATATGCAACAAACTTTAACAATAGTTTGTTGAGTCTAAAGCAGGCGGCAGAGCTCAACAAATCAAAGTTAAGATTGAACCAACAACACTTAATGGATGCTTGTCTTGAGCCTGTTTTTAAAATGCGAGTGCATTTGCTGAGTTTGCATTATCTAGCAGAATATAATGAAAAAGAAATGCATGCGTTTATCGCTCAAAATAAGACGGTCTTTGAGATAATCTGTGATGATTTGAGCCAGTTGCTAGATTATGATGACACGCGTCAACACGCTTTAGACCAAGTATGTGAGAATAAGCATTTCACCACAGATGTTGAAAAGGAAATTATAAATAATCTACACGCTTTTAATCATTTGGCGTATCAAGCGCAAAGTGCATTGATTCAGTTTAAACAAAGTAATAAGTCAAAAAGAAGTTGAGTTTTAATATCCCCCTCACCCGTTTAGACTCACACTGAACGACCTCTCTCAAGGGAGAGGTGCTAGCTGATAGTGGTTTATTTATAGATGAATTAGTATTATTGCTTGCTGATCAGGTGATCGTTGATCTGGCACAAAATGGCAGTATCTTCTTTTTTTAGTTCATTACAAGCTGCCTGAAGTGGCTCGCTAGAGATGAACACCAAACGCTGCTCAAGTACTTTAATTTGCTCAAGTAAACCTTCGCGCTTTTTTTGTAAACCTTGTAATAATGGATCGTTTTTAGCAAGGACTGCTATGTGATCTGGTGTATTGTCTTGATGTTGCTTTTGTGTACTAAAACTTACTTCGTGCTCTTGGAAATGGCGTTTTGGTCTGTGTGGACGCTGATTGTGTTGTGACGTATTATTGCTTCTGCCATGAGTATTGTTAGTACTCGTGTTTTTGTACTTATTATTTGGTTTGCTATTTTGTTCCTGTTGAGATTTAGCTTCAGTTGGCTTTTTGCGTTTTAGCGAGAGCGTTTTTCTAAATGGTGTATCTGTCATGAATATCGTTCTTTAAGGTTATTAATTACTATTTTGAAAGTTTAACCAAGTTATTGAGCAAGTATTATGCTTGCTTTTAAATTAGCCTGTCCTTATAATACACAGTTGATTGATAAGATCAATAAAAAACAGTGCTCAAAACATGATTTGGTGGGGAGTTTCTGTTGAATAACAAGTAACAAAAATATAAGATAATCAAGCTAAAGAGGAAAATATTATGCCTGCAACTATGCACTACGGCGATGCGCATAAACAAGATGCTCATCAACAAGATTTACCATTGCGTGATCATATCAAAGAAGTGATTGCAACCTATTATAAAAATATGGTTTCACAAGGTACTAAGCCGCAAAACGTTTATGAGTTGGTGATGGCTGAAGTTGAGCTGCCTTTGATTGAAGCAACAATGGAATACACTGGTGGTAATCAAAGCCGTGCTGCAAAAATTCTAGGTATTAATCGTGGTACTTTCCGTAAGAAATTAGCACATTACGGTATGTTGTAATTTCAACAATCTAAATATCTAAAGGCTGCCATGTGCAGCCTTTTTTGTTTCAGATAATGTGGCTATGACCATATTCCTGCCCACTTTGATTGTGTAAGCGTTGGCTGAGCGTAAGTCGAAGCCTTTATGAAGTATGATTTTCCCAAGCTACCCACTTCGACTGATGCTCAATGCACCGCTTCGACTTACGCTCAGGGTACGGTGAGCACTTGTGGGTGAGCATTTAGTCTTAGCCGATAATGTAATCTTTTAATTCATCAAAATGCTCAATCACTGCAAGAGCATTTAGGCTGTGTAAATCGACACCATTGGCATAGCCGTGACTAATCAAAATATAGGGCATGTTATAGGCTTCAGCACAATAAGCATCATTGGCAGAATCACCAATCATAAGACTTGCGGTTATATCCGCATTTAGCATTCTAGCGGCATATTCTAAAGGTGCAGGGTTTGGCTTATAAAATGGTGTGGTATCACCGCCAATAACGCAATCAAAGTATTGACTTAGGCCTAAATGCTCTAGTGTTTTAATGGCATGTGCTTCTTCCTTATTTGTCACAACCGCCATTTTAATCTTAAGCTCTTTAAAATGAGTTAATGCGTTGATAACGCCAGGGTATATATGTGTGTGTTGCCCCATTGCTTCTTCATAATAATCTAATGTAAGCTTTAGTGCATCATTGGCATAAGTGGCGACTTTGTCAGGTGCTAAATCAAGTGCTAATACTTTTTGAGTTGTTGTTGGAAAGCCTCTACCAATAATACTTGCTGTTGTTTGATCGCAAATTGGATCCAATGAGAAGTGTGCACGCATTTTATTCAATGCATAGGTGATGTCATTGACACTATTGATGAGTGTGCCATCAAGATCAAAAAAAAGGCTATTATAGTGGGTTTTATTCATGGTGATGCTTTTTAAGAAGGTTGTTTATCGCATGTTTGATTTGACCATCTTCTAGTGTCTTTGCCAAGTTTTTAAATGCAGTTTGTGCACTATTAGGCATATGTGCTTCAGATGAGCTTGTCTTTTGCTTTGGCTCAAATACAAGGACTAATTCTAAAGTGCTTAGGTCTTTAAAGTACTCACTGGTATTTAATAGTGCAATAAGATCTTTTTTAAGTTCTCGAAATTTAGCAATCAATTCAGGGATTTCTGTTTTTAACACCAATTTTTTGCCATTGTAAAAACACACTTTAGTATGGTTGAAATAGGGGATATCAAAATGCAGTAATTTTTGCTCGGTTGTTTTCACTAGTTCGTGTTGTTGTTTAATGGTATGCAACAGTGAGCCTTTTTTGTTTTTTCTGCTGCTTAAAAGCTCAGTGACAGATGTATTATTCTTACGGATCATTTTGATGCACTTGGCTTTTGTTATGGTATAAGTTGCAGTATAATCCAAAACCAGTTATGTGGAAAAGCCTTATCTAGGATATCAATGATTATTAAAAAATTATTTGGCAGTCGAAATGACCGCTTGATTAAAAAAATGCAAAAGACAGTTAATAAAGTCAACGCTTTAGAGCCAGAAATTGAGAAGCTATCTGATGCTGAGCTTAAAGACAAAACCCTTGAGTTTAAAGAAAGGTTAGCCAAAGGCGATAGCCTTGAGCAATTGTTGCCAGAAGCCTTTGCGGTTGTAAGAGAAGCGGCAAAACGCGTGAAAGGTATGCGCCATTATGATGTCCAGCTTATTGGTGGAATGGTGTTGCATTCAGGAAAAATTGCTGAGATGCGTACTGGTGAAGGTAAAACCCTTGTTGCAACATTGCCCGTATATTTAAATGCATTAACTGGTAAAGGTGTGCATGTGATCACGGTCAATGATTATTTAGCGTCACGTGATGCTGAATTGATGGGTCAAATCTATGGCTTCTTAGGGCTTACGACGGGTGTGATTGTTGCCAATTTATCACCTGATCAACGTCGTGCTGCCTATGCTTGCGATATCACCTATGGTACAAATAATGAATTTGGCTTTGATTATTTGCGCGATAACATGGCGTTTAGCAAGGAAGAGCAGGTTCAACGCAGTCGTAACTTTGTGGTAATCGATGAGGTTGATTCGATCTTGATCGATGAAGCGCGAACGCCATTGATTATTTCAGGTGCTTCAGAAGATAGCTCAGATATGTATTTGTTGTTTAATCGATTGGTACCAACCTTAGTTAAACAAGAAAACGAAGAAGCAACTGATGGCGATTACTATTTAGATGAAAAATCAAAACAAGCTTATTTAACTGATCAGGGTCACACAAAGATTGAAACGGCTTTGATTAAAGAAGGTGTGTTAAATGAAGGGGATAATCTCTACTCACCACAACATGTAACGAAAATGCATTATTTAAATGCCTGTTTACGTGCATATAGTTTATATCAGAAAAATGTTGATTATATTATTCGTGATCAAGAAGTCATTATTATTGATGAAAATACGGGGCGTGCGATGGAAGGGCGTCGTTGGTCAGATGGTTTACATCAAGCGATTGAGGCTAAAGAAGGCGTTAAAATTCAAGGTGAAAACCAAACACTCGCATCAATTACGTTCCAGAATTTCTTCAAACTCTATAATAAGATGTCGGGAATGACGGGAACAGCAGATACGGAAGCTTTTGAGTTTCATGAAATTTATGGTTTAGAAGTAGTGGTTATTCCAACGAATCGTCCACCGCAACGTCAAGATCATCATGATCGCATTTTTGGTGATCAAAAAGATAAGTTTATGGCGATTGTTGATGATATCAAAGAACGAGTTGAAAAGGGGCAGCCGATACTCGTTGGTACAGCGTCCATTGAAACTTCTGAGATCCTATCAACACTTCTGCGCAAGAAAAAGATCAAGCATGATGTGTTAAATGCTAAACAACATGCCAGAGAAGCAGCAATTATCGCACAAGCAGGCTACCCTGGAAATGTTACAATCGCAACGAACATGGCAGGTCGTGGTACGGATATTATATTAGGTGGTAACTGGGAAGCAGAAATTGCTGAGATCGAAGAACCAAGCGAAGCACAAATTAATGAAATCAAAACTGCATGGAAAGAACGTAATAAACAAGTCATTGAAGCGGGTGGTTTGTGTATTTTAGGCTCAGAGCGTCATGACTCACGTCGCGTTGATAATCAGTTGCGTGGTCGTGCTGGACGCCAAGGTGATCCAGGTGAGAGTCGTTTCTATTTGTCGATGGATGATAATCTATTGCGTATATTTGCTTCTGAGAGTTTAGCTAATCGCATGAAAAAAGCGCTTTCTGGTGGTGAGTCTATCCAGTTTGGCATGATGACGCGTTTTATTGCTAAAGCGCAATCTAAAGTTGAGCAATACCACTTTGATATTCGTAAGAACTTATTGGAATATGATAATGTTGCTAATGAACAGCGTTTGGTTATTTATAAGCAGCGTGAAGAGTTATTAGGCAAAGATGATGTTTCTGAAATCATTGCTAATATGCGTTATGACGTTGCTGAAAAACTATTCCATGACCATGTGCCAGCTGGTTCAATGGAAGAACAGTGGGATTTAGAAGGTTTGGAAAAAGCATTACTAGGTGATTTTTCTATTTCGCTGAGCTTACGTAAGCTGGTTGCTGAAGATGACCATTTGCATGATGAAACATTAAAAGAGCTAGTGATCAAAGCCATTGTTGAAGAATATCAACAAAAGACAGAAAACCTTGAGGCGCAGTCCATTCGTCAATTTGAAAAAATCAGTCTAATGCAAGCCTTGGATACCCATTGGCGTGAGCACTTAAATGCGATGGATCACTTACGTAATAGTATTAATCTAAGAGGTTATGCGCAAAAAGATCCTAAGAATGAATACAAAAAAGAATCTTTTGAACTTTTCTCCAGTATGCTTGATAACTTCAAATATGAAGTGATTTCTAATCTTGCTAAGATCAGAATCCAAGCACCAGAAGAAGCACAGCGTATGGAAGAAGAGTGGAAAAACTCAATTAAAAATATTGAAGCTCAACATGAGGATGTTTTAGCAGGTGGCTCTTCATCACTACCTAATGAGGAAAATGCACAAAGTGCACAAGAAAAAGCACAACAACCGTTTGTGCGCGATATGCCTAAAGTAAAGCGCAACGACCCATGCCCTTGTGGTTCAGGCAAAAAATATAAACAATGTCATGGTGCATTAGATTAATCTAAATCTTTCTTTATTTTTGTTACTGAAGTGATGCACTATAGAAAAACTATGATTTTATAAACACCCCGTCAGCCTACGGCTGCCACCCCTCTTGCAAAGAGGGGAATTAGGTAGTGTTGATTTTATATTCCCCTCTTTGCAAGAGGGGTGCCGAGCTTGCGAGGCGGGGTGTTGAAATAGGAAAAGTGCATAACTCCGGTTTGTTTATTATGCTAAAAGCAACTTGTAATATGTGTGCTTTTTAATCCTCTTTGTAACCAAAACATTTTTTCGCGGTAAAATAATATTTTTTTGGCTGTGACGCTATTGTTATTGGATGCTAAATCAATTAATCTCTTGTTGGATATTAACCAACAGCTAATGAACAAAGTTTCAATATAGGGGGAAACGATTATGGCTGCAACAATGCATTATAAATTGAAACCGGATGAACAATCTGCAGAAACATTTCCATTACGTGAGGTTGTGCGCAAACGCGTGCAGCATTACTACAAAATGGTCTCACAAGAAGGCTTGAATCCTGATGATGTTTATGATTTAATTATGGAAGAAACCGAGTGCCCAATGATTGAAGCAACAATGGACTTCACGGGCGGTAATCAAAGCCGTTCTGCACGCATTCTTGGGCTTAATCGAGGCACTTTCCGTAAGAAGCTTGAGCAATACAGCATGCTTGAAGATGAAGAAGAATCACCGCTAAAATAATTTCTTCATTTATTCATTTCCTCATGATCGATAACACGTCCAGTGGTTGTTTTTCTATAACTATTAGCGTTGTTATTTAACTCTTCATTTGTATTTTGACTTGCTTTATTAAGTATATCTTTGATACGTTTTTTAACTATTAAGCCATAAATAACAAAGCATACGCCCAAGAAAAGAAAAAGCGGTAATAACAGTATTGCCACAGCAATTAAGAATATCAGCTGTAAAGGGTGTAGTTTTTTCATAGTTTCAATAAGCTCTATTTTTTCAATAGATCAAACTATATGCAAAAAGAGTGGTGAATACTAGGGTTTATAGCGAAATATAGCTATTTCACAAATACTTTTTAGCGTTATCGTTTGTAAACGATAATATCCCATACGCCATGCTCTAGGCGCTGACCGCGTGCTTCAAATTTGGTTAATGGTCGATGCTCTGGGCGTGGTGCAAAACCGTTGTGCGGGTTTTTAAGTTGAGTATGCTTGGTAAATAGCTCGAGTACTTCATCAGCATAATTCTGCCAATCCGTGGCAAAATGAATAAATCCTGTGGGTTCAAGCTTCTGTAGAATTAAATCAATAAACTTAGGATTAATCAAACGGCGTTTGTGATGACGCTTTTTATGCCATGGATCAGGGAAAAATATTTGCACACCTTTTAAAGTGTTATCTTTAATCATGTGTTTAAAAACTTCAACGGCATCATGTTGCATTACGCGTAGGTTTTCTAATGCGTTCTCATGGATATGATCTAAGATATTACCAATACCGGGTTCATGAACTTCGATGCCTAGGAAGTTTGTTTGAGGCGCCTCTTTTGCCATGGTGACTAAGCTATTTCCCATCCCAAAACCAATCTCAACAACGAGTGGTTGAGGCGTTTTATAGTATATATCAAAATTGGTTTCCTCAACTGTGTAAGGAATTTGATAAAGATGAGTGTAATTATCTAACGCACGTTGTTGGCGCACGGTGGTTCTGCCGGCACGCTTAACAAAGCTTTTGACGGTGCGCATAGTGGGTATGCTTTTGTTATCCATTTTAGATGATTTTAATTAATACTTTATATAGAGTAGCTATAGTAAAGTGAGGCTTCAGAAAGTACAAGCTTCAGATAGATGAAAATTTGATATGAAATTCGATCTATGCATACACACTATGCTTCAAGCATATGGTAATTGGAGTAATTAAAATAGATGGAGGTTGACTATCAATGATTGCTAAGGTTAAATAGCACCTCTTTATTATGAAGGCCAAGGAACTTGATCCAATGCGACAGGTATCTCAATCATCTCAGAACATTTCCTATCACTTTTTCTTACAAGCTTATTTATTGATATTCTCAACAGAGGTGTTATTTGCACTGATTAATCCTAGTTATGTGCAGTTATTTTTTGATGAAAAATCACCTTTTTGGTTAAGCATTGGCTCACAGCAACAAGCTGGAATTTACTATGGTGTGTTTTTGTTAGCCGGACAAATAGCAGGGATTATTGCCAATGTTCTATGGGGTGTGGTCTCAGATTATATTGGACGCAAAAAGGTTGCGGTGATATCAATGTTGGCAGTGACAGCTACTGGAGTCAGTACCATATTTTCAGCATACTTACATATGATTGTACTATTTATTATTGGCTATGTGCTTGGTCATCTTCTTTACGGTATGTTTCCTGTTGTGATTGCCAGTATTTCAAGTGCGGCACATAACGATAAACGTAAACTGCTATGGGTGGGATTGTTACAGTTTTTTACGGGACTTGCTTTTGTTATCGGTCCATTTGTTGGTAGTGTGATTATGGCGCAAAGTGGCAGCTTCGTTTCACCGTATTATGTTATTGCAATGATATCGATTACTTTGATATTTATTATTTGGTGGTGTTATAAACCACAGAGGTATTATCAGCAACAAAAAGTACAGAGAAATATACCCCTTATGCAGACGATATGGCGATTACTAAAGCAGAAGAAAGTTGCTATTTTGATCGTGCTTTTATTATTAGATCAGTTAGCCTGGGGGATGTATTTTCAGTTTATTCAACCGATTGCTAAACTCAAACTTGGCTTTAATGTTGCTCAAATTGGATTATTGGTTAGTTTTATCGGTTTATCTTTAATGTTATCTGCCTTAATTCTGTTGCCGATTTTGCAACGCTTTTTAAGCTATCAGAAGTTGTTTATTATCGCTATTTCGGCAATGCTTGTTGGTGCCTTAGGAGCAATGTTGTTAGCATTATATCCAACCGATCATCAGCTGATGATTTATGTTGTGAGTTTTTTTATGGCATTTGGCGATATGGTGGTTTTTTCATTATTAGTTGTTGGATTTAGCAATGCAGTTGAGATTCGCTATCAGGGATTTATTTCAGGCTTTTTATACACGCTTGCCAAAGGATTTGGCTGGGGCGTATCAGGTGTTTTAGGTGGTGTCTTTATGACAATTAATACAGCTTGGTCGATGGGGTGTGCGAGTTTATGTCTGCTCGGGCTTTTAATTGTTTTTGTCAAGAATCATCAGGTTATTAGTAATGACGATAATTATTGAAGTAGATGCTTAAACAAATAATTGACTGTGTTTTGATCTTGCTTAAGGCTTGGGTAATAATTTTACAAAATATCATATATTTTTCGTGACATCTTCTTTTAAAAGTTATAACTTAATTTCGTAGGTAGTGAATTTTATTCCTGGGGAGGAAATATGAAACAGGTCAAATTAATACCCTCATTATTATTGTCAGCGCTTTTTATTGCAGGATGTGGCGGCAGTAACTCACAAACGTCAAGTAAATCATCAGATCAGTTTGCGCCCAAAGGTAAAGATACTTTCGTTCGTGCAAATGCGGCTGAGCCTGATTCATTAGATCCGGCACATGCTCAAGATGTTTACTCAGCAAATATCATGTACGATATTGGTGAAGGTTTGATGTCCGAGAATCAAAAAAATGAACCAGTTCCTGGTGTTGCTAAGTCTTACAAGGTATCAAAAGATGGCTTAAGCTATACCTTTTATTTGCGAGATAATGCCAAATGGTCCAATGGCAAACCGGTTACGGCGGAAGACTTTGCCTATGCATTGAAACGTGCAGTTAATCCACAAACCGCATCAGAAATGGCATACAAGCTTGCACCGATTCAAAATGCTCAAGCAATTATGGATGGTAAAAAGCCAGTATCTAGCTTAGGTGTTAAGGTAATTAATGCGCATGAAATACAAATAACACTGGATTATCCTGTTTATTATTTCCTAAGTATTATGGCGGATCCTGTAACTTATCCAGTTTATAAAGCAGGTGTTGAGCAATATGGTAAAGGATTTTTCCGAGCAGGCAAGCTTATAAGCAATGGCCCTTATGAGTTAAAAGAATGGGTGCCTAATGGCTATGTTCTTGTGACGAAAAATCCATATTACTGGGATGCAAAGGGCGTTAAAATTCAAAATGTGAAGTTTCTACCTATTGTTGATCGAAGTTCTGCATTAAATGCCTATGCATCAGGTCAGGTGGATTATGTACAGTATGTGCCAACGGTAAGTTTAGATATACTTAAAAATCGCTATGGTGCAGAGCTACAAAGCACACCATGGCTCACGTTGGATTATCTCGACTTCAATATGACAAAGCCCCCTTTTAAGGGTAATAAAGATTTACGTGAGGCTTTATCTTTGGCTATTGATCGCGTGGCTTTAGCCAAAAATGTGGTTAATGATGGTAGTGTGGCAGCCTATAGCTTATTCCCAGCAGATATTGATGGTGGGCGTTATAAAGATGTTACCTATGCTTGGCATGATTGGTCCAAAGAAAAGCGCTTAGCTTTGGCAAAAGAATTATACAAAAAGGCGGGTTACTCAGTAGATAATCCATTAGTCGTTTCTTTGGATTATAATACAGATGGTCGCTTAAAGAAATTAATGGAAGCGATTAGTCAAATGTGGGCGCAGAATCTAGGAGTTAAAGTTAATTTAGCAAACTCAGAGTTCAAAGTATTTTTGAAGCTACGCCAATCGCATAGCTATGAAGGTGTTGCTCGTGATGGTTGGGTCGCTGATTTTAATGCAATAGATAACTTTGCCAATATGTGGATGTGTACTAACCCACAAAATAATGCCGGATACTGCAATACAGAATATGACAAGTTGATTACACAAGGGCAAAAGCAATTAACAGCAGATGCCGCTGTCCCATATTATACAAAAGCGTTGCAGATGATGCAGAATGATTATCCAAGTACACCACTCATCGTACAGCCAGTAACTCACCTTGTGAAGCCTTATATAGCTGGCTATAACATTCAAAATAATCACTTGGATCATTTGTATGACAAATGGTTATCATTTAAATATCGAGCATAAGCATATAAATAGACTATGACGCTATTGTGTTTATTATTCTAAATACATACGATAGCCGTGTAGGAAATACGCGTTTATTTGTTTATAAGGTGCGTTAAAACAACAAGGGAGAAATGATGTTTGGTTATATTATTCGACGCTTAGGTGGTGCCATCCCCACACTATTTGTGGTGGTGCTTATTAGCTTTTTGATGGTGCATATGACACCAGGTGATCCATTTGCAACAGAGCGTGCTTTGCCACCTGAAGTCTTGAAGCAGTTGCACCATCAATATCATTTAGATTTGCCTTTGTGGAAGCAGTTTTTTTACTATATTAATGATTTACTACATGGTAATTTGGGTTATTCCTATAAATACCAAGGACAGTCTATCAATCAATTGGTTTTCCCTGATGGTGGGCAAGGTGGTTTTTGGGTGTCAGTGCAGTTGGGTATCTTTAGTATTATTTTGGCAAGTATTTTTGGCATTATTTTTGGCATTTTTTCCGCGCTAACACGTAACACAAAGTTGAGCTTTGTCGATCATATTATTGGTGTTATTGCGATGCTTTTCATCTCAACACCGATTGTGGTGACAGCTCCCTTAGCCGTACTTATTTTTGCAGTGATTTTAGGCTTATTTCCAGCAGGTGGCTGGGGAAGTTGGAATGACTTGGTTTTACCGGTTATTGTCTTGGCAATTCCTTATATTGCGATTATCACGCAAATCACAAGAAGTAGTTTGATTGAGATATTAAGCTCGCCATTTATTCGTACGGCAAAAGCCAAAGGGCTTTCAATGCCGCGCATTGTTTGGAAGCATGCTTTAAAGCCATCATTAATGCCTGTGGTATCATTCTTAGGTCCTGCAGTGGCTGGGATCTTAACAGGATCAGTGGTCGTTGAAACGGTATTTACCATTCCTGGTATTGGCGTGCAAGTGGTGCAAGGGGCAACAAACCGCGATTACAATCTAGTATTAGCATTAACGATTATCTATAGCTTATTAGTGATCTTATTTAACTTGGTCGTTGATATTGTTTATGCCTTTTTAGATCCAAAAATTCGTTATTAGAGAGAGGTGAAAAATGGCAAAGAGTTTCACAATTGAACAAAAAAAGAAGAATGCAAACTTTCTGGAAGAGGTTGCCAATACCTCGCATGAACAAGCCTTTAAAGGTCGCAGTTTATACTATGATGCGTGGATGCGTTTTAAGAAAAATAAAATTGCGATGATCAGTCTCGTCATATTACTGTTGATTGTTTTGGCAGTAGTGATATTACCGTGGGTTTCACCATATACCTATGCCTATCAAAACTTGCTTGAAGTCTATCAAGCACCTAGTGCCACTCATTGGTTTGGCACGGATAGTTTAGGACGTGATGTCTTTACACGAGTGATGGTTGGTGGGCGCGTGACCCTTGAGATTGGCTTGGTAGCGACACTGGTTAGTGTGATTATTGGTACATTAGTTGGTGCTACTGCTGGGTTTTTTGGTGGGAAAATCGATAATATCTTAATGCGTATTGTCGATGTGCTTTATGGTTTACCTTTTATGTTTTTTGCCATTTTGTTGGTGACTTTATTTGGTAGAAACTTTGTATTGGTATTTATTGCCATTGGTGCGGTCAGTTGGTTGGATATGGCGCGTGTCGTGCGTGGACAGACGTTAGGTTTAAAAAGCAAAGAATTTATCGAAGCGGCTTATGTTTGTGGTGTCAGTGAAAGAGTGATTATCACACGTCACATTGTTAGAAACCTTATTGGTATCATTGCTGTTTATATTACGCTAACGGTACCAGTTGTCATTATGACGGCGGCATTCTTAAGCTTCTTAGGTCTGGGTGTTCAACCACCAATGACTGACTGGGGTGGACTCATTAGCGATGGTGTACAAGTGATTGCCTTTAATTATTGGTGGGTATTGGTAATTCCATCAATTTTCTTAACGGTTACCTTATTATGCTTTAATTTCGTCGGTAATGGTTTACGAGATGCGCTTGATCCGCGCGAGCATCGCTAGGAGGAAATATGTCACTATTAGAAGTAAAAGACTTAGAAGTAAAATTTAAAACCAATGATGGATTGGTTAGTGCGGTTAATAAAATTAACTTTAGTTTAGATCAAGGCGAAACTTTAGGAATTGTTGGTGAATCAGGCTCTGGCAAAAGCCAAACGGTATTGGCATTGATGGGACTATCGGCATCTAATGCCGTGATTTCAGGTTCTGCTAAATTTAATGGCAAAGAGTTGGTAGGTATGCCAACAAATGAATTAAATAAGATTCGTGGTGATCAAATATCAATGATTTTCCAAGATCCTATGACCTCACTGAATCCGTATATTACGGTTGAAAAACAACTATCAGAGACATTGATGATTCATCGCAATTGCTCAAAATCTGATGCAGCTAAAAAAGCCATAGAGATGCTTGACGCAGTACATATTCCAGATGCTAAGAATCGTGTAAAGCTCTACCCACATGAGTTTTCAGGTGGCATGCGTCAACGGGTGATGATTGCGATGGCGCTGATGTGCCGTCCAAAACTTTTGATCGCTGATGAGCCGACAACGGCATTAGATGTAACGGTGCAAGCACAGATTCTAAAGCTATTAAAAGAGCTGCAAAATGAGTTTCATATGGCAACGATCTTAATTACGCATGATATTGGTGTTGTTGCTGGAGCTTGTGATCGTGTAATGGTGATGTATGGTGGATCGCCTGTGGAGTCGGCGAATATTGATGATTTATTTAAGCGCAATCATCATCCGTATACCAAAGGCTTAATGGCAGCTACACCACGCGTTGATATCCCAAGTGCACGTTTGCAAGCTATTCCTGGAGAGCCACCTGATTTATCTAATTTGCCACAGGGTTGCGCTTTTCAACCACGTTGTGATTTTGCATTGCAAAATTGTTTGACGCATAAACCAAAGCTTGAGAATTATGTGAAAAATGCAAAAGATAATAGCCATTTAGTCGCGTGCTTTTATGCCAAACAACAAATGGAGGCAATGAACCATGCTTAGTAATGAGACTGTTTTAAATATAGAAAATCTGAAAGTTCATTTTCCACTGAAGAAATCATGGCCTTGGCAAGAAACGCGCTTTGTTAAAGCGGTGGATGGTGTATCATTTGATGTTAAGAAAGGTGAAACCTTAGGTATCGTGGGAGAATCAGGCTGTGGTAAATCAACATTGATTCGCGCGGTGGTTGGCTTAGTCAATGCAACAGAGGGTAAAGTGGTATGGGCAGGTAAAGACTTAACCGCATTGAAACATAAAAAATCATGGCAGCCTGTTAGAAAAGAGATTCAAATGATATTTCAGGATCCATTTGCTTCCCTTAATCCACGCATTACCATTGGTAATATCATTGCTGAACCATTAAAAGTGCATGAACCTAAGCTATCAAAAGAAGAGCGGCGCAAGCGTGTTGAAGAGATGATGCGTATGGTTGGCTTATCGCCAAAACATATCAATCGCTATCCCCATCAATTCTCTGGTGGACAGTGTCAGCGCGTAGGTATTGCGCGTGCGTTAATTTTGAAGCCATCAATTTTGGTATGTGACGAACCTGTCAGCGCATTGGATGTATCGATTCAAGCGCAAGTAGTGAATTTATTAAAAGAATTACAACAGACACTAGGCTTGACGATTTTATTTATTGCACACAACTTAAGTGTGGTTAAGCATATTTCAGATCGCATTATGGTGATGTATTTAGGCAATTTAATGGAAGTTGGTGAATCAAAAGCGTTATGTGATTATCCGACACACCCTTACACCAAAGCGTTATTATCAGCGGTGCCGTTGCCTGATCCAGTACTTGAGCGTGAGAAAAAAATTCAGATTTTGGAGGGAGACTTACCTTCACCGATTAATCCACCGTCAGGGTGCGTGTTTCGTACGCGTTGCCCACAGGCGGATGAAACATGTTCCAAAGACAAACCGCAGTTATATACGTTGTCAGATGAGCGCAAAGCAGCATGTATAAAATTACACGTTAAACAGTGAAACTTAAGAAGCTAAAACAAAATAAGGAGTGCAATAGTTAATATGAAGGGATCAAAAAAGATATTAGTATTGGGTTTAACATTGGCATTGGCTGCATTGTCTGGTTGTGGAGGGAATAGCACGCAAACGACAGATTCAGATAGGGCGCCAAAAGGTAAAGATACCTTGATTGTTGGGGTGGGTACTGGCGTGCCAACCTTAGATCCACAACTTGTTAATGATACAACTTCAGGGCGTGTTGTCGATGATTTATTTGAAGGCTTAACTACTGAAAATCAGTCAAATAAAGCGGTTCCAGGTGTGGCCAAATCGTGGGATATATCTAAAGATGGTACCGTATATACCTTTCACTTACGCGATAATGCTAAATGGTCAAATGGTAAACCAGTCACTGCTGAGGATTTCGTTTTCTCATTAAGACGTGCTGTAACACCTGAAACAGCTGCACCTAATAACACCATGCTTAATGTGATCAAAGGCGCACAAGCAATTATGGATAATAAGGCAAAAGCCGATACTTTGGGCGTTAAAGCATTAGATGATTCTACACTTCAAATTACCCTAGCGCACCCTTTGGCATACTTTCCAGCAATTTTAGCAAATCCAGTGGCTTATCCTGTCTATCCTCCATTAGTTAAAGAGGATCCAAAAGGTTGGGCACAAGCGGGTAAGATGATTAGCAATGGCGCTTATGAGCTTAAAGAGTGGATTCCAAATGGACATATTTTAGCACTCAAAAATCCGAACTATTGGGATGCGTCAAATGTTAAAATCGATAAAGTTCGCTATCTACCAATTAATAACCCAACGGATGAGCTTAATCGTTATAAGGCAGGACAGATGGATATTACTTGGACATTGCCCGATGGATTAAGTGCTGATCAGTATCGCCAACAGTTTGGCTCACAATTTGTTGATGTCACACAATTAGGTGCATATTACTATTGGTTTAATACCAATGCCAAGGGCGTTGATAAACTGGAAGTGCGCAAAGCACTAACAATGACAGTCAATCGCAAGGCAATTATTGATGCGATTTTGAAAATGGGGCAAACGCCTTTATATAGCATTGTGCCGCAAGGTATCCAAGGTGGTATTTATGATAATGTCTATAAAGATGTGCCAAGCTATAGCTGGGTCAATAAACCGATGGCAGAACGCGATCAAATTGCCAAAGGTTTATTAGAGAAAGCAGGGTATTCTGATACAAATCCATTGAATTTGACAATTAGCTATAACACATTGCCAACACATCAGAAAATTGCTGAAGCGATTACGCAAATGTGGAAGCAGGCTTTTGGTGGTATGGTGAGTGTTAAAGTGCAAAATGAAGAGTGGAAGGTTTATCTGCAAACCTTACAACAACAAAACTACCAAATTGGACGTTTTGCATGGATTGCTGATTTTAATGCAGCAAGTAATTTTGTTGATATGTTTTTATGTAATAGCCCGAATAATAATGCAGGATTCTGTAACAAAGCATTAGATAAAGAATATCAGCTGGGTATGTATGCACCAACACAAGCACAATTTGATTCGCATATGAAAAAAGCGATTGAGATTGCGATGGCGGGGTATTACTCTTTGCCATTGTATAATTACACATATTATCGTTTGGTAAAACCATATATTGGTGGCTATGATCCAGAAAATAACCATATGGATCATGTGTACTCAAAGTGGATGTATTTTAAAAAGTAAAATTTATATTAGGATTTGTAATGAGTGAAATAGCAAAGATAAATAAAAAAGAGGTTTATATAGAGTAAACAACAACCAATCATGAGGGAGGAAGATATGAAAATCAAAAAACTACTGCTATGCATGTCGCTAGGTGCTATGGCTGTGACAATGAGTGCATGCTCAAAATCACAGAAAGCAAAAGACGACAGTGGACAAGCAGCAACGACAACACAGCAGCAAGCATCACAAAAAGACCAAGTCTTAACGGTTGGTGTCGGTGCTGCTGTACCAACACTTGATCCAGGGATTTTATCTGATGTCAGTTCAATGCGTGTTGTGAATGACTTATATGAAGGCTTGGTGATGCTTAACCAAAAGGATGAAATTGTGCCTGGTGTCGCTAAATCTTGGGATATCTCAGCAGATGGCAAAACCTATACATTTCATTTGCGTCATGATGCTAAGTGGTCAAATGGTGATCCAGTGACTGCTGAGAATTTTGTCTATGCATTTAGACGAAACTTAAACCCAGAAGTACCTAATGTCTTTAATACGATGTTTAAGGCAATTGTGGGTGCACCAGCTATTATTAATGGCAAGTCAAAAGACTTTACGACGCTCGGTGTAAAAGCTTTAGATAACTATACTTTGCAAATTAGTTTGTCACATCCACAGCCTTATTTCTTGCAGTTAATGCTGTTAACGTCAAGTTATCCATTACATCAAGCAGAAATTAAAAAATATGGTAAAGGCTGGGCGCAACCAGGTAAAATGGTCACCAATGGCGCTTATATGCTTAAAGAGTGGATTCCAAATGGTCACTTGCTTGCGGTTAAAAATCCGCATTATTGGGATAAAAAAGATGTGGCTATTAAAACAGTCAAATATTTACCAATCGTTGATTTATCAACTGAATATGCACAATTCCAATCCGGTAATCTAGACATGACCTGGGATGTGCCAAATGGTCAAAATATTGAATATTATGCCAAGAAATATGGCGATCAATTACAGCATAATACAATGCTTGGCAATGAGTACTTCTGGTTTAACTTTAAGAATCCTGATTTTGCTAAAGTCGATGTACGTAAAGCGTTAACCATTGTTGTTGATCGTAAGGCGTTGGTTGAGAATGTCACGAAAAAAGGTGAAACACCATCGTATAGTGTATTACCAGACGGTGTTCAAGGTGGTTTATACAAAGACCTTTATAAAACCATGCCAAGTTATAACTGGGTAAGTCAAGATATGCAAACACGCCAAAAAGAGGCCAGAGCATTGCTTGAAAAAGCAGGTTACTCAGCAGAGCATCCACTTAAGTTTACATTGACATATGACACATCGCCGTGGAAAAAATCATTTGTGCTTGCTGTGGTTGGCATGTGGCAACAAGCGTTTGGTAATCTCATCGATATATCATTGGAAAATCAAGAATGGAAAGTCTTTTTACAAACCATGGATAAGCATCAATTTGATATTGGTCTTTTGGATTGGAAGGCTGACTATAATGATGCTAGCGACTGGGTTGAATTGATTACCTGTGGCAGTGGTAACAACTATGGTCAATCGTGCAATCAGGAGGTAACACAAAACTTCAGAAAGGCAGTTAGTCAAAAAGATGAGCAAGCTGAGATACCTTATATGACCAAAGCGATAAAAGCGGCAATGAATGATTATATTATTCTGCCACTTTATAATTACTCGTATAATCACTTAATGAGCAAACGTATCGCTGGGTTCACTGCGAAAAATGATCATATGAATATGATTCAATCAAAGTGGTTGTATTTTAAAGAAGATAACAAAAGTTAATAAAGACATCCGTAGGGGCATATTGCATATGCCCTGCATTATTATATTTTAGTTGTTCTATCAGTAATCACTGCTGTTGTCATCACGCCATTGACATTAGTGGCAGTGCGTCCCATATCAATAATCGGGTCAACGCCTTGCACAAGCGCGATAATATTAAATGGTAACCCAAGCGTTGCAAAGGTAACACCTGCTGCAATAAAGGCGGTTCCTGGGATGCCAGAGACACCCAATGAAGCAATCATATTAATCGCACCGACTAATAGAATGATTTGCCAAGTAATTGGCTCACCCATAATCGTTAAGGTCATGACAACAAGCATTGCTGGATAAATACCCGCGCAAGCATTCATACCGATTGTGGCACCTATGCTTGGTGTGAAGTTTGAAACACTTTCAGAGAGCTTTAAGCGATTGCCTAAGGCATCCATGGTTACCGGTAATGTGCCAAAGCTTGAACGTGTGGTAAAGGCAACCAGTAATGCACGCCAAACATTTTTATAATAATGAATGGGATTAACACCACTTAAGGTAATCAATATAGTATGCATAATAATAACAATAAGCATGGCAATATACATTGCAGCAATAAAGTTGATCATCTGCATCAAAGTTGTTAATCCATGATCAAGTGTCATTTGTGTCATCAATGCAAACACACCATAAGGTGTCAGAGCGATAATCATATTGGCAAGCTTTTTAGCAACAAAGAATGCTGAGTGAATAAAGCTAATAAAAGGAGCAGCGATTTCTTTTTCCTGTTGATGCAGCTTTAATGTAGCAAAGCCAATCAAAGCGGCAAAAATAACCACGGCAATGACATTGTTATCTGCCATTGCAGTCACTGGATTGCTCGGTAACATGCCGGTAATCGTATCCACAAGATTATGCGATTCAGGGGTGTTTAAAGCACCAGAGAATGACATGCCAAAGCCAATATGCATCCATGAGCCAACCAGTCCGCCAATAACTGCACTAACACCAGTAAGAATCAGAATAATAACAACCGCTTTTGTCACCATTTTAATCAGATAAGATCCTTGATGATGACGCAGATTAACAATTGCATGGATAATTGCCGTTAACACCAGTGGGATAATTAACATCTTAAGTAAGCTAATATAAGTATCACTGATTAGATTTAGCAGGCTATGCAGGGTGTCATAACCACTGCTTTGATTTAATAGTCTCAAAACAATACCAAAGACAACACCAATGATTAAAGAGGCGACTGCACGAATGTTAAAACTGATTTTATAAAATTGTGCCAATGCTAATAGGATTAATATCAGCAGGGATATGGTTGTGATCACGTAGTGGGCTCCGTATTTTTTGTAAAATGATAAAGATAATTATTAGATAATAATAGGCGAGTTGCTGGACGATAGCAAAACAAACAGTCGATATATTATTTATTAACTGTATAAGAAAAACTGATTAATGAGATGAGTTAGTTATATGTGGTATCGATCGCTTGTTTGGCTTGACGATAGCGTTTGATATAACCAATTAACCGGCCAACAAATAGACCGCTACATATTCCTGAAACACCGAGACTAATAAGACTAAAATTAAATTGATAAGCAAGGGTTGGTTCTAATGCAAGCTTATAATTTACATCGTATTTACTGATAAAGATGATGATCAATAATACAAAAGTAAACCAACCACCGTGAAAATGGATAGATTTGTTGTTGACCATCACATCGTATTTACCGTTTAAAGCAATAATGAACCCAACGCCAATGCCAATTAATATAGCAATAATCCAGATGAGAATATTAACCAACGTTAATGGAAATACGCTAACCAAGGTATCAAGTGATAGTAGCGTGAAAATGATTGGAATAATAAAAAGTTTTGTCAGTGATACCGTGCGCGGCTTAGTGGCTTTGATGCCAATCACAAGACAGTAAATAAAAATCAGATAAACCCACCATGGGGTATAAATAAGCATGTCCCAAAGACTGATTGTTACTGTATTCATTAATATTTCTCCTTTAACTTATTTCACTTAATTCTAGTTAGTTTGCTAAGCCATTGGGTGCGCTCAATATTTCGAATACTAAAGAGGTGTGGCGATCAGCAGAATAGTCAGCAAACCAATCATCATAGGGGTAAGCATAGCCGCGAAAAGCATTGGCATGAAGATTACTAACATAACTGGAGTTGGCGCCAGTTGTACATGTTGCTGGTGTACCATAAGCACCAACGCAACCATATTGGTTGAAAATATCGGATGTTGGGCCAAAGGCGACACTAGCAACAGATCGTGGACTATAGCAACCTGCAAAGCTTGATGATGATGTCGCAACAAAATTGGTACTGTTGAATTGTGATTGTTGGGCTTTCATGCCACTATCAATAGTTTGGCATAATTGCTCAAGTGAAATATTTAATGGATTCAAAGTAGATGCGGGAATTTGTTCATCAAAATAAGATACTGCTTGTGTGGTATTACCTAGTGCGAAATCATAGGTAAAGTAAGTCCCCGCTTGAGGGTAGAAGTTATAACGTGTGTTATAACCATTGACCATTGATACATCAATGTTGGCTTGATTATGAATATCCGTAAGTGCTGGATAAGTGACCTCTAAAAGGGTTGCATACTCACCGTAAGTGCCATCACTCACATTGCGTGTGTTAATACTAGAAATTTGAAAGTTATAGGATGTTAAGCCAGCATCAGGAATAGCATAGTTGTAACTTGATTGCCCACTTACTGTGAATGAACTTGTTTGACCTGCACCGGTAACTTTTATGGTAACGGCTAAAGTAAGATTGTTCATAAAAACAATTTGTCGTGGAGGGTATATTGGAGGCGTTGGCGTTACTTGTGGTGTGATACTTGGTAACGTGCCTGCGGCATAGGAAACATTAAGTTCATTACCACTGAGTTGAGGTGTGCTAATTCCAGGACAGCTGCCAGAGACATTATTTGATTGAGACATCGTCAACTGGCAACCTCGGTAAGTTCCATTGCCATTAGGGGTGATGATTTGGAAAGTACCATTTGTATTTGTCGGCATTAAAAAAACTGGTTGTGCCAAGCTTTCAGCATAAGCAATTAGCTTCTGACCTTGATAAACATAGCTTGGCAAAGGCGTGCCCGAAGGAAAGTTTAGGCGCCAGTAGTTGGTGGTTCCTGGCTGTGGTGGGTTGACTTGGATGCTATATGCTTCCACTTGAAGGCTATTACCAGATTGATAACTTTGATTATTATAGGTGGCGGTTGCCGATAGTGAGGCTAATAAATTGGTGTTTGTTGTATTACTATCTTTTACCGTAAAGATGCACTGGTTGGCAGTGGTTTGTGTACTAACAATTTGCAAATAGGCGCTAGCATCTCCTGAAATATTCAATGTGCAGTTCGTGATGCCAGTACCCTGAGTGCTCCCAAGATTGGAAAAGGTTGCTGTATAAGTGTAGCTTTGGTTGTAATATTGATTGGTCGTGCCTGCAAGTGAGAGTGTAGTGGTTGATGGAGAGCCACTGCCGCCACACCCAAAGAGGGTTAGTGAAAATACACTAATTGCGGATAAGAAAATTATTCGTGTATTTCTAATCATCAAAAAACTCCTTGTGCGATGACGTTGTTTACATAGGCAGGTATAAGCTTAGCATCGTTTTCGATATTTACGAGAAGAACATACTCATTGCACACAGTTATTCAGTTATTTAGCATTTCTAAATGATTTACGGTAGGCATATCCGCTAGATGTTGACTTGTAGTTATTCCTTGTAGCGCTACAATAAAGCTATGCACAGATAACAAAGCACATGGATATGACCGATACATCACTTGATTTATTAAATCGTCGTAAACTCTTTACTGAGAATATTTACCCTTATCAGGAGAAAATGCCAAGAAAGGTTTATGAGCAGCAGAAAACACAATTACAAATTGAGCTTTTGAAAATGCAGCAGTGGGTAAGATCAACAGGTCAGAAGGTACTGATTATCTTCGAAGGACGTGATGCTGCTGGTAAAGGAGGGACGATTAAGCGGATGATGGAGCATCTTAACCCGCGGGGCGCACGCGTTGTGGCATTAGAGAAACCATCTGAACGTGAGCAGGGGCAATGGTATTTTCAGCGTTATATCCGTCACTTACCAACCTCTGGTGAGATCGTTCTTTTTGATAGATCTTGGTATAACCGTGCAGGTGTTGAAAAGGTGATGGGATTTTGTACACCTGAGCAATATCAACTATTTCTAACGCAAGCGCCAGATCTTGAGAAGATGCTTGTGCAAAGTGGTATTAAGCTGTTTAAATTTTGGTTTTCAGTTAGTCAAAAAGAGCAAAAGAGACGCTTCCAATCGCGTGCTGTGCATCCACTAAAGCAATGGAAACTAAGCCCGATTGATAAAGCGAGTCTGGATAAATGGGATGATTACACCGAAGCCAAAGAGAGCATGTTTTTGCATACCGATACTGAGTTGGCTCCTTGGACGGTGATTAAATCAGATGATAAAAAGCGTGCACGTATTAATGCCATGCGCTTTGTCTTATCACGTCTGGATTACAAAAATAAAGATATGAATATTGCGATTAAACCTGATCCACTCATTGTCGGTTTGGCGAGTGAGATTTATCCGGAATAAGTTTAATTGTAATCGTTAATAACAGTTATTTTCATCTTACTTGTTTGTTAGAATGTTGGTACTTTATATAGGTGATCTAGATTATGCTACCATCAAATAGTGCACTGATTCGGCGTGCTGAATACATTACAAAAATTCGCAATTTTTTTACCCAAAGAGGTGTATTAGAAGTTGATACCCCTTTATCTTATCCATACCCAGTGAGTGATCCCTATATCGATGCCTTTGCCATTAACACTCAATCAGGCACACGCTTTTTGCAAACTTCACCGGAATATGCAATGAAGCGATTATTAGCACAAGGCTCAGGATGTATTTATCAGATTTGTAAAGCATTGCGCGATGATCCTAAAGCACAATATCATCATCATGAATTTACGATGCTTGAATGGTATCGTGTGGGATTGGATGATACGGCATTGCGTGAGGAAATCGCACAAATGTTGCTTACGCTTAAGCCGCAAGCATCCATTAAGTATTTTAGCTATAAAGCATTATTTCAACAGTTGATTGGCATAAATCCACATACGGCAGACTCAAGCTCTTTGCAAAAAGCGCTTTCTCGGCATGTGGGGGATATTCAAGGTTTAGCCAGTCCAAATAGTATCGAGTGCTTAGATGTATTATTCACCCATGTTATTGAGCCTAAACTTAAGGCGCAGCAATTTGTGTTTGTCTATGATTACCCTGAAGTGCAAGCTGCCTTGGCGCGCGTGATGCCCGATAGTAGTGGGCAAATGGTTGCCAAGCGTTTCGAGCTTTTTTATCAAGGCGTTGAATTAGCCAATGGCTATTATGAGTTAACCAGTGCGACTGAACAAGCCAAGCGTTTTCAGCATGATTTACATTTGCGCCAAAGCCTTGGCAAAGCAGATATCCCTATTGATCAAGGTTTATTAGCCTGTCTTGATCAAATACCTGAGTGCTCAGGTGTTGCTTTAGGCTTGGATCGTCTTGTAATGTGTCTTGACGGCTATGAAGATATACAAGAAGTACTATATTGCTAGATTATGAGATTGAATATGGCTTTATTTCGACCGCCTTTGATTGTGTAAGCGCTGGCTGAGCGTAAGTCGAAGCCTCTATGAAGTGTGTGATCTACCCTTCGACTTACGCTCAGGGTACGGTGAGTGCTTATGGGGGGATATTTACTCTTAGCCACTATATTGCTAAGCGAAAAGCTTGAGCGTGAAGCTAATCAGCTATATGCTATGGCACAGTTAAATAGATAAAATAAAAATGGAAAATTTAAGATGAATAAATTAGAACAGTTAAAACAAATGACCAAAGTGGTTGCTGATACCGGCGACTTTGCGCAAATTGAAGCATATCAACCCGTTGATGCGACAACTAACCCAAGTCTGTTATTAAATGCAGCTAAAATGCCTGCATACAATTATGTGATTGATCAAGCGTTATCAAAAAGTGCACACTTAGGTGGTAAATCACGCGTTGATGAGGCAATGCTTGATATGGCAGTAAGTTTTGGTGTTGAGATTTTAAAGGTGATTCCCGGACGTGTTTCCACTGAAGTTGATGCGCGTTTATCATTTGATACAGAGGCGACGATTGATTATGCGCGTCGCTTAATTCATAAATACCAAGAAGCCGGTGTTGATAAATCGCGTGTGCTTATCAAGATTGCATCAACTTGGGAAGGAATTAAAGCTGCTGAAGTGCTTGAAAAAGAGGGTGTGAATTGTAACTTAACCTTGATGTTTAGTATTGCCCAAGCCATAGCCTGCGCGCAGGCTAAAGTCTTTTTGATTTCACCATTTGTTGGACGTATTACTGACTGGTATATGAAAGAGCAAGGTGCGACAAGCTTCCCTGATGTCAGTGAAGATAATGGCGTGTTATCGGTTAAAGAAATTTATCAGCATTACAAGCATTATGGTTATCAAACGATTGTAATGGGAGCAAGTTTTCGCCATGTTGGACAAGTAGAAGCCTTAGCAGGATGTGATGCACTGACGATTGCGCCAAACTTATTACAACAGTTACAGCAGGATGGTAATACGTTAAATAGACAGTTAGTTGAGACTGAAAAAACCAATCAACCAGATCGCAAATTAACAGAAGGTGATTTTAGATGGGCAATGAATGAAAGCCCAATGGCAACGGAGAAATTAGCTGAAGGTATTCGTAAGTTTGCCATTGATACGGTGAAACTTGAGAAATTAATCGAACACAAATTAGGACTATAACCATACTATGCATCAGTCTATTGCGGTAAAAGTAGGGAATATTACAATTGGTGGCGGTGCTCCAGTTGTCGTGCAATCGATGACAGATACAGCAACTGCCGATATTGAGAAAACAGTGTCACAAATTTTAGCACTTCATCGCGCGGGTAGCGAGCTTGTGCGCATTACGGTTAATGATGAAGAGGCAGCTAAAGCCGTTCCTGAGATTAAAAAGCGCTTATTACAAAAGGACTGTGATGTGCCATTGATTGGGGATTTTCACTACAATGGTCACAGATTATTAGCAGACTTTCCAGAATGTGCCAAAGCACTGGACAAGTATCGTATTAATCCTGGCAATGTTGGCTTTGGCCGCAAGAAAGACACACAATTTGCTGAGATTGTACAAAAGGCGGTTGAATACGATAAACCGGTGCGTATTGGTGTCAATTGGGGAAGCTTAGATCAAGCCCTATTAGCAAAGTTGATGGATGAGAATAGTCAACTAACGGTGCCGTTATCTTCACGTGAAATTATGCACAAAGCGTTGATTGAGTCAGCGCTATCAAGTGCAGAATATGCTGAGCGTTTGGGACTTAAGGCTGACAAAATTATCGTATCATGTAAGGTCAGTGATGTTCAGGATTTAATTGAAGTTTACCAAAAGCTCGCACGTGAATGCCCGTATCCTTTGCATTTAGGATTAACTGAAGCAGGGATGGGGATTAAAGGCATTGTTGCCAGTAGTGTGAGCCTTGGCTATTTATTACAGCAAGGTATAGGTGACACCATTCGTGTATCCTTAACACCAGAGCCAGGTGCGCCACGCACCAATGAAGTAAAAGTTTGTCGTGAGATCTTGCAAACGATGGGCTTAAGAGCGTTCACGCCAACAGTTTCCTCATGCCCAGGATGCGGACGGACAACCAGTAGTTTTTTCCGTGAGCTTGCCAATGATATTCAAAACTATCTCAGTGAACAAATGCCGCTGTGGAAACATCAATATATCGGTGTTGAAAACATGAAAGTTGCGGTAATGGGCTGTGTGGTAAATGGTCCAGGTGAAAGTAAACATGCCAATATCGGTATTAGCCTGCCAGGCACAGGTGAGGCACCTGTTGCACCAGTGTTTATCGATGGGCAGAAAAAACATACATTAAGAGGCGAGCATATTGCTAAAGAGTTTATGGTGATTGTTGATCAGTATGTTAAAGCTAAGTACCAGCAATAGTTGAAACCTGAATAGGAAATGCTATGTCAGAAAAGCATTATCGACATACTGTTCGGCTTAAAGGGTATGACTATGCGCAAAAGGGTGCGTATTTTGTAACTGTTTGCACACATGATAAAGCATGTCTATTTGGTGAGATTGTTGATGACAAAATGATGTTAAATGAAATGGGTGAAATTGTGTATAACGAATGGTTAAATACATCCGTATTACGAAATAATATTCATTGTGATGTATTTGTTGTCATGCCAAATCATATTCATGGAATTATTGTTATCAATGAGAGTGCGCAATCTCATGGGTGTATGCAATACGCCCCTACGGATGATGGTCATGTAAAATCAGATGTATATGTGGAGCCTGAAGAACTTGTGCAATACGCCCATACGAGTGACATGTTTCAGGCAAAGTTTCAATCACCTTCGCAGACAGTGGGTGCCATTGTGCGTGGATTTAAAGCTGCTGTAACCAAGCAAATAAATGCATTAAAGCAAACACGTGGTGAAACGATTTGGCAGCGCAATTATTATGAGCATGTTATTCGCGATGAGAATGATTACAGCTGAGTTTATGAGTATATTGAGAACAATCCCCAAAAGTGGGCATTAGACTCATTGAATCCCAATGTGCTGTAGGGGCGTATTGCATACGACCAAAAACATAGGAGAGGGCGTTGAACCAAAATATGTATCGTAGGGGTGTATTGCATACGCCCACATAACATATGATTAGGCATTAAACCCAAATGCATTGTAGCGGCGTATTGCGTACGCCCAAAAACATAGGATTAGGCATTGAACCAAAATATGTACCGTAGGGGCGTATTGCATACGCCCATTAGAAAAAAGTAAAAGAGGAGTATTATTATGACGGATCAAAAAAATCCTTACCCATTATTATCAGAACCTTTGGATTTAGGCTTCACGACGTTAAAAAATCGAGTGGTAATGGGGTCGATGCACACGGGTCTTGAGGAGCAAAAAGGTGGATTTGAGCGTTTGGCTTATTTCTATCAAAAGCGCGCTGAAGGAGGTGTGGGTTTGATTGTCACAGGAGGTGTGGCACCTAATATCTCAGGATGGCTTTACCCCTTTGCTATTAAGTTGACCAATCAAAAGGAAGTTAAAAAACACCGTTTAGTGACTGAGGCGGTACACAAAGCAGATGGCAAGATTTTGATGCAGATTTTACATGCTGGGCGCTATGGTTATCATCCTTTGTGTGTCAGTGCTTCAAAGCTTAAAGCACCGATGAATAAATTCAAACCCAGAGCATTAAGTAATTGTGGCATTAAGCGCACGATTAAACACTTCGCACGTGCGGCTAAACTTGCCAAAGAGGCAGGTTATGATGGCGTTGAGATCATGGGATCTGAGGGATATTTAATTAATCAGTTTCTTGTTGAGCATACTAATAAACGTCAAGACAAGTGGGGTGGCAGCTTTGAAAATCGGATGCGTCTACCGCTTGAGATCATCAAAGCAACACGCCAAAAAGTCGGTGATGATTTTATTATTATGTTTCGTTTATCTATGCTTGATCTGGTTGATAAGGGCAGCAGTTTTGATGAGGTCGTTACTTTAGCTAAAGCCTTAGAAAAAGCGGGTGTGACGATTATTAATTCAGGCATTGGCTGGCATGAAGCGCGTATCCCAACGATTAGCACGCAAGTACCACGTGCGGCTTTTGTGCCAATTACCGAGGAAATCCGTAAGCATATTAATATTCCTGTAGTTTGTGTTAACCGTATTAACACACCAGAAATAGCTGAAGATATTTTACAAAAGCAAAAGGCAGATCTAGTTTCGATGGCGCGCCCATTATTAGCTGATCCTGATTTTGTCAAAAAAGCACAAAGTAGCCAATCCCAAGCAATTAATACCTGTATCGCGTGTAATCAAGCCTGTTTAGATCACGTCTTTGTTGGCAAACAGGCTTCTTGCTTGGTTAATCCTTATGCTTGTAATGAAAGTCTAATGCAATCAAAGCCTGCAAAGGATAAAAAGCGTATTGCTGTGATTGGCGCGGGACCCGCTGGATGCACGGCGGCAATTGAGCTTGCCAAACGTGGGCATCAGATTGATCTTTATGAATCATCTGATAAGGTCGGAGGTCAATTTAAATTAAGTGCAAAAACACCGGGTAAAGAAGAGTTCTCCGAAGCATTGCGTTATTTTGAGTATCAGTTAAATGTGAACAAGATCAATGTTAGGCTTAATACCAAGGTTAATATAGGGGATTTAAAATCGCTCAATTATGATGAGATTGTGATTGCGTCAGGTGTTATGCCTCGGATTCCTAAGATTGATGGGATTGATCATGCTATGGTTATTAACTATATGCAACTGTTAAATGGTGAAGTGGCAGCTGGCAAAAAGGTCGCAGTTATTGGTGCCGGTGGCATTGGTTTTGATGTCTCTGTTTTTCTGGTGTTTGCCGGTAAAAAAATCGGTGAAAATGCTGAAGATTATTATCACGAATGGGGGGTTGATGTTACTTTGGCGCATCGCGGTGGTTTGACCAAGCCACATGAGTCCGTGCCAAAAGCAGAAGTCTATCTATTGCAACGCAAAGATGAAAGACTAGGAAAACGCCTAGGTAAAACAACTGGTTGGATTCACCGCACTACCTTGAAGCATCAAAAGGTTAAGATGTTAAGTGGTGTGAGTTATGACAAAATTGATGATGCTGGGTTGCATATCACACTTAAAGGTGAGAAGAAGCTACTTGATGTTGATCAAGTGGTGATTTGTGCCGGACAAGAATCCGATAGATCGTTATACAATGACTTAATAGACCAAAGTGTTAAAAACGTACATATTATTGGTGGTGCGCATGTGGCTGCAGAGGTTGATGCTAAGCGCGCGATTAAAGAAGCAACTGAGTTGGCATTAATGCTTTAGTTAAACCCTAAATTTTTGGCATCATTTAACCCAGGAATATCATTAATGGATAATACCCCCGAAATTTGATCCTCTGGGGTGATCTTTAGTCCTGAATTTAATTGCTCTGGTGTATGTGCAATAAAATCCATCTTCGTTAGATCATATTCAACAAAGCCGTTGTTTAAGGTATTTTGTTTAATGCGATCACGATCGTAATACAGTAAATCACGATAATAGATACGTTTATTATCCAGATCTTTAATAGACTGCCATAAGGTTGCCGTTGCCTCATAATAGGGCACGGTGACACTCGAGAGAATTGTTTTGGCTTGATATAGCGCTTGCTCGGTGTTTTGTGGTGTTGGTGATTCACGTGTCAAAATGCTAGCGCGTACAAAGCGTGAGACGGATGTATAATCTCCAGGCATACCAAGAAGGCCAGCGTCTTCAGGTTGTGCATATTTAATGACCGTTTTATAGTTCGGGATAAAAGGAGCAAATGGCAGACTTGCTTTCGCATCTTTATCATTTAAGGTTTTATAGTGTGTCAGGTTTTTAATCTGCCATTCATAATCAGGTGCATTGGTGAGTACATTCGTGGCATGGTTATAAATAATGGTTTTGCCATCGATAAACTCAATGACTGCACTATGTCCTGTTTTATCACGAATGACAATGTGTAAGGGGATATCTTTGATGTACAAGCCACTGGTAGCATACATTGCTGATTCCACTAATTGATATTGCATAATAAGCTTTAATGCATTAGCGGTTGTGTTGGCCATGCCTAAGATAAAATTGGATAAATCATAAATGCCAAGTGCAGGACGCGGATCATGAGCGTTGTATTTGGGATAAACGCTGTCTGGTAAATAAAGCGCTGCAATACTTAGACCTTGTGTATTTATGCCGTCGGTTAAGGTATAACCAATAAAACCTAAGCGTCCGAAAAAACCATATTTGTTTTGCCAATGAGCAAGTTTATCTTTAGGGACTTTATCGCGATTGGCAATGAGATTAGTTGTATTCTCAACATCAAGATATCCTGTGTAAAAGCTAAAAGCACGAGAAGTGATGTGGGTGATATTAATATCCGTTTGAAATATCTTTTGATACCAACTATAAGTTTCAAAGCTTTGAGTATATAGCTTTAATGGAAAATCAAGTGTGCGTGCTGTGATATGAAATGGGGATTTGTTGATAAAAATATCAGTACAGCTAAAACCAAACTGAATATACCCTAAAAGTAGAATGCTTAAATAGCGCATGTAAAATCCTTTTTGTGCATTGAGTGTATAAAGTATAGCTATTGCATCAAAATTGCCAATAGAATAACAAGACCAACCCAGTGATTATCTGAAAATGCCTTAATACACTGGGCAATGCCGCCTTTTTGCCACGTCTTATGCTGATAAAAAAATAACACGGCAATGATGACTAACGATAAGAAAAAGATAGTATTATAATGTTGTAACATGCCAAAGGTTGCGAGACAAATAATGGTTAGTATCTGGAAAATGCTCATGATCAACAGATTATGTTTGCCAAAGGTAATCGCAGAGGAGTGTAAGTTAAGTGTTAAGTCATAGTCTTTATCAGCTAACGCATACATCGTGTCATAAGAAATTGTCCAAAAAATAGTGGCAAGATATAACACCCAAGCAGATAAAGGAATGTGATTAATCTGGGCTGCATAAGCCATGATAATGCCAAAATTAAAGGCGAAGCCTAAGGCCAGTTGTGGGACGGCAAAGAAGCGTTTAAAAAGCGGATAGCTAAGCGCTAATATGACAGCAATAAGTGACAGTAAAATAGTCATAAGATTAAGCTGTAATACCAGAATAAAAGCGATAACAAGTAATAACACACCAACGAAAGCAGCTTGTTTAACAGAGATCTCTCCTGTTGCTATGGGGCGCGTGGCAGTGCGCTTGACTTGCCCGTCAAAATCGCGATCAGCAATGTCGTTAAAAATACATCCAGCGGTACGCATAATAATCACACCAAGGACAAAGATAATAAAAATCTTGAAGCTAGGTAGTGCAGGAGTGGCCGCAAAAAGTCCCCATAAAGTGGGGTAAAGAATGATTAAGATAGGAATTGGGCGATGCAGGCGCATCAAGTAAAAATAAGCTTTCATATAATATGGTGGTGTTAGTATTATTTATAGTAAGGGGCTAAGTATACTTGTTTTATACCCATCATAAACCATTTTACAGAATTTTTTGCTTTGTATTTTGCGTGCTTTTGGCAAGTTGAATTTTGATAATAGTCCTAGCTATTACCTGCAATCCGACTTGCCAAAACCTTCACAAACTACTTTACAAGTAAACACCGCAAAATGATTTACGATGGGTATTGCTTAAGTTTAAATAGGGGGCATATGCACAAAAAATTCTTCAATTAACAACTGATGCTCAGCATCCAGTGTGAAAATAGATGCACGCACCCATAGTGAGCTGGTAGAAAAGTTGTCATTTAAGTTAAGTTTATGCTTTAAAAGATCAAATGGACAAAGTTTGACATAGAACTCACTGCGTGTGATATGTGTGTTTTTAAATAAAAAGTGCTCGCCGATGGAATTATTACCTAATGAGTCAAAACAATCTTGATAACGTTTATACGTGCTTTGAGGGATAATTGTCCGTCCAAACACATAAGTGTTATTCTGATGATGGTGTTTAATCAGACGAATACGACTTGCGCGCTCATTTAAGTTCAAAAGCTCAGCTTCATCATCATCCATGGGCGCATGGTATTCATCAATGCACTTTAAGTCGATGTTAGGTATGGACTGTGCCAAAGTGACACCTAAGCGTTTGACATCAAATAGCCAGTGCTCAAGCTCGGCAGGTAATGTAATTGTTTCTTTCGTATTCCAGTGACTTGTCATAGAGCAAAATTAAGTTGCCAAAAAAATTTGGCTAAGGGTATCATAGAATATTGAGTGTAACCAATAGTTGTGGCATACATTTTTGAGTTACGTAAGCTTCTTTAAAGATCTGATGTTATTTTGAACAAATTAACTTTAAATAGTTCTGTACCTTTTTGTTTATTCAGGTACAATGTCGCCTTGAATTTATCAACAACATACTCGTCGCGTATCGTTTGTAGTCGTTTAAAACGCAGAAGGGGCAGTGATGGGTATCATAACTTTTGGGTTTTAAATCACTATGAGTACCGAGAACAATGAATCTCAAGAATTAAGCTTTCATAATTTGGGCTTAAATGAAAAAATAATGTCAGCCATTGAAGCAATGGGTTACCAAACACCAACTCCAATTCAAGCAAATACTATTCCTTTTGTATTGCAAGGCCGTGACGTATTAGGGCAAGCGCAAACTGGAACGGGGAAAACCGCAGCATTTGCACTACCACTTTTAAATAACATGGATTTATCTGGCAAAGAACGTATGCCACAAGTATTGGTCTTAACACCAACACGTGAACTTGCGATCCAAGTTGCTGAAGCGTTTGAATCTTTTTCTAAGAATATTGCTAAGCTTGAAGTCGCTTCTATTTATGGCGGTCAAGAGTATGGTCGTCAAATTCAGGCATTACGTCGTGGCGTACAAGTTGTCGTTGGGACTGCAGGACGTGTAATGGATCATATGCGTAAAGGCACATTAAAGTTAGATGCATTAAAAGCATTAGTATTAGACGAAGCCGATGAAATGCTACGTATGGGCTTTATTGATGATGTCAAATGGGTGCTATCGCACACGCCTGAAGCATGTCAGCGTTTGCTATTCTCAGCAACCATGCCACGTGATGTATTAAATATCGTCAATGAATATTTGCGTGAGCCGTGTAAAGTACAGATCAAAACAAAAGCAGCAACTGCTAAAACAATTAAACAACGCTTTTTGGTCGTAAAAGGTTTGTCGAAATTAGATGCACTTGATCGCGTATTAGAAGTTGAAGATACCGATGGTGTAATGGTGTTTGTCAAAACCAAAACCTCAACCATTGAAGTAGCAGATGGCTTAAAAGCGCGCGGTCACTTAGCTGCAGCGATTAATGGTGATATGCAACAAAACCAACGTGAGTATATAATTGACCAGTTAAAAGCGTCTAAAATTAATATTCTTGTAGCAACAGATGTGGTAGCACGTGGTTTGGACGTTGAACGTATTAGTCACGTAATCAACTATGATTTACCACAAGATAATGAAGCGTATGTACATCGTATTGGGCGCACGGGGCGCGCTGGACGTGAAGGTGATGCAATTTCATTGATTTATACCAGAGATTTACGTCAACTACGTATGCTTGAGCGTGTTATTCGCCATACAATGGAGGAGATGCAATTACCAAGTGCTAAAGAAATTACTGAAAAACGTGTTGCACGCTTTAAACATGAAATAGCTGAGATTATTCGTCATAAAGACTTAAGTAAGTTTAAAGAATTAATGCAAGAATTTGCGACTGAGTATGGTGCTGAAGCCGATGATATGGTGGCAGCACTTGCCTTTTTAGCGCAAGGCGACAAGAAGCTTTTCGTTAAAGAAATTCAGGTCCAAGAGTCAAGAAGATCTGATCGTTTTGATCGCTCAGAGCGTGGCGGACGTGACGGTCGTAGAAGTGATAGAAATGATCGCTTTAGCAGTCGTCGTGATGATCGTGGCGGTCGTGATAGAGGGGCGCGTCGCTCGCCAGATATGAATATGACAACCTATCGCATCGAGGTAGGCCGTAGTGATGGTGTTGAGCCGCGCAATATCGTCGGTGCCATTGCCAATGAAGCGGGTATTAATAGTCGTAATATCGGGCATATCAAATTATTTGATCAGTTCAGCACAGTGGATTTACCGAGTGATACACCAAAGAATGTTATCGAGCATTTAAAGAAAGTGTGGGTAGCGGGTAAGAAGCTTGAAATTAAAGAAGATAAAAGATAATTATTAAGACATAGGGCGTATGCCATACGCCCCTACGGGAGTGTTGGTTAAGCATTAGTCGAAGCCACAGTGCAATTGATCTTAAACTCACCCTTCGACTCTGCTCAGGGTACGTTTATAGTTGGCGTTGGCTCGGCGTAAGTCGAAGCCAGAGTACGCAAAGTAACTCTTTAGATTGTAGAATAATTTCCTCTTTAAAATAATTTCAATATATTTTCACCTTTTCCGTTGTGATCTGGATGCAAACCCAGCCAAGCTATGCTATGTTAACGCCACTTAAACGGGGTGCTTCCTGTATATACTTAACATAATTTAGTAGGTTATTATCTGTAGCATTCCGTTTTGTATCGATTTTTCATTATGTCTATGCCCACCTTCAATCATTTGATGATGGGTGTTACAGCAACAAGGAGATTGGAATGGATAAAATGGATATGACGACAAATCCAGCAGGAACACGCGGATTTAGTTTCTTGGAATTTGTCAGCACAACACCGCAGAAAATGCGTAATTTGTTTAGCCTTTTGGGTTTTACCTTAGTTGGGCAGCATAAAACTAAAACCATTGAATTATGGCAACAAAATGATATTTTCTTTTTGTTGAATAATGAATCACAAGGTTTTGCTAAAGCATTTAAAGAGGCGCATCAATCAGGCGCATGTGGTATGGGTTTTGTGGTTGAAAATGTTGAGCATGCCTTAGCACACTGCATTAAAAAGGGTGCTAAATTGAAAACGCATAATACGGATGACTGGCATGGCCAAAGTATTGAAGTCATCCATGGCATTGCTGACACAAAGCTTTATTTAACAGATTATTCATCAATTATCGACAGTGGATTATTTGAAATGATTCCTGATGCGAAAGCTCAGATGCAAAACAATGAGTGTGGTTTGTTATATATAGATCATCTGACGCATAATGTTTTTCGTGGCAATATGGATAAATGGGCAAATTACTATATTGATCTATTTAACTTTCGCCAAATTCGTTACTTTGATATCGAGGGTAAACTCACAGGATTATTGAGTCGGGCGATGACAAGTCCATGCTTAAAAATCAAGATTCCAATTAATGAATCTGCCGATGATCATTCGCAAATTGAAGAGTTTTTGCGTGAGTTTAATGGCGAAGGAATCCAGCACATTGCCTTGGAAAGTCAGGATATCTTTGCAACGGTCGAAAAGCTCAAAGATTCAGGTGTTGAGTTTATGCATACACCTGATAGCTATTATACCAAGACGCATGAGCGTCTACCATATCACCCTGAGTCCGTTGAGCGCATGCACAAAAATCGTATTTTAATCGATGGTGCGCCAACTAAAGAAGGCGGCTATTTATTGCAGATTTTCACCAATACTGTGATTGGTCCGGTATTTTTTGAAATCATTCAACGCAAAGGTGATGATGGCTTTGGTGAGGGCAACTTCCAAGCCCTGTTTGACTCAATTGAGCTTGATCAAATCGAGCGTGGTGTGTTAAGTACGCAAGAGCATAAATAATTAAGGACATAAGATGATTTTATATGATTATTTTCGTTCATCCGCAAGCTTTCGCGTACGCATTGCCTTGCAACTTAAAAAAATAAGTTATGAATCAAAAGAGATTCATTTAATTAATCATGGTGGCGAGCAATTCTCAAGTGCCTATAAAATGATTAATCCGCAATCACGCGTGCCTGCGTTACAAGATGGTAATGTTATTATCACGCAATCTTTGGCAATGATTGATTACTTAGAAGATAAGTATCCTAAACATTCAATCTACCCAATTGATCCCGTATTAAAGGCTAAGGTTAAAGCCTTTGCTTTGACGATAGCTTGTGATATTCACCCTTTGAACAACTCAGGCACACTTAATTTTTTGAAATCTGAGTTTGCTGCAAATGAGACGCATATTAATAAATGGTACGCACATTGGGTGCAATTAGGCTTTTCAGCCTTAGAGCAAACCTTACAGCAAACGGCAGGTATGTATTGTTTTGGTGATGAGATTAGCTTGGCAGATATCTGCCTAATTCCACAAGTGTTTAATGCTAAGCGCTTTAATGTCGATATCAGCAGCTTTCCAACGATTCAGAAAATTTATGAGCATGCAATGAAACATCCGGCATTTTTTGATGCATCACCCGAGCAAGTTATGCTAAAGGAGCATGAATAAAATGGTGGATTATCAGCTAGGATTTCATAGTTATTTTGCAAGTGAGGCATTAAAAGGCGCATTGCCTCAAGATCGTAACTCACCGCAAGTAGCCCCTTTCGGTTTATATGCGGAGCAAGTCAATAACAGCGCTTTTACTGCGCCACGCGCGCAAAATTTTAAAGCATGGCAATATCGCATTCGCCCATCGGTGTTACATAGTCCGAAATTCACATTGATTAAAGAGAGCTTATTGCGTAATCACTACCATCAAGATGATGTATTGACACCTCCTGAGCAGATGCGTTGGCATGCTTTAGCTACGCCACATGAGAAGACAGATCTCATACAAGGGCTTGTGACCATGATGTATAATGAGTCAGCAGCAGTGCATCTATATGCGATCAATCAATCGATGGAGAATCGTTATTTTTACAGTGCGGATGGTGATTGGCTGTATGTATTACAACAAGGGCGTTTGCGTTTTAGAACAGAATATGGAGTGATTGAAGCAAGACCACATGAAGTGGTCGTTATTCCACGCGGTGTACGCTATGTGGTTGAGTTACTTGATGAGCATGCACGTGGTTATATTTGTGAATCTAATTCAAGTACGTTTTATTTACCAGAGCGAGGGCCCATTGGTGCGAATGGCTTAGCAGAAGAGCGTCATTTCTTAGCACCTGTTGCCTCATTTGAGGATAAGATACAAAGCGCTTTATTATATTGCCAATATCAAGGGCGCCTGTGGCAAGGTCAGATTAACCACTCACCTTTAGATGTGGTTGCATGGCATGGCAATTTATATCCGTATAAATATGATCTTGATTTATTTTGTCCTGTGAATACCGTGCTCAAAGATCATGCCGATCCAAGTATCTTTACGGTACTTACTGCGCCATCATTAAATACAGGTACGGCAAATGTTGATTTTGTCATTTTCCCACCGCGCTGGGTAGTTGGCGAGGACACCTTTAGACCACCTTACTATCATCGCAATATCATGAGCGAATGCATGGGACTATTAACCGGCGTCTATGATGCTAAAGGTAAGGGATTTCAGCCAGGAGGTATCAGTGTACATAATCCGATGTCAGCACATGGTCCAGATTATGATACATTTACTCATGCATCAGAGATGACGCTTAATCCTGTACGCTATCAAAACACCATGGCATTTATGTTTGAATCACGGCTACCATGGCAATTAACCGAGTTTGCGCTAATGAGTGAGCTGCGTCAGCAGAATTATCTGAGTTGTTGGTCATCATTAAAAGCACAATTTACACAAGAGGTCATCGAATAATGTTAACAATTAAAGCAAATAACCCTAACTTAAAATCATTTATTGCAATCGATAAAGACTGTCATTTCCCCATTCAAAATTTACCTTTTGGCATTTTCACTAAAGCTAGCGAAGATAAAACTAAAAAGCGTATTGGCGTTGCGATTGGCCAATATATTTTGGATGTTAAAGCAGCATTTAGCGAGGGCTTATTACATGAATTTAATGTGGACTTGGCGCAAATGAACGCTTTAAATGATCTATTTCAACATGGGCGTGAAAAGGTGCGTGAATTAAGACAAATCATTAGCGATTTACTTAATAGTGAGACAGCAACTTTACGTGATAACAAATCATTAAAAGATAAAGTGCTAATAAAGCAAAGCGATTGCACAGTTTACTTACCGATTGAGGTTAAAGGCTTTACTGATTTTTATTCCTCACGTGAGCATGCTGAGAATGTCGGTAAGATGTTTCGTGATAAAGATAATCCGTTATTACCCAACTGGTTGCACCTCCCCGTTGCTTATGATGGACGAGCAGGAAGCGTTGTTGTCAGTGGCACTAAAGTTGTGCGCCCAAATGGTCAAATTAAACCAAATCCTGATGAAGCACCGATCTTTAGTCCATCTAAAGCCTTAGATGTTGAGGTGGAAATGGGCGCGATTATTGGTATGCCTTCGCAACATGGACAACCGGTTACAATTGATCAAGCACCTGAGCATGTGATCGGTATGGTATTGGTCAATGACTGGAGTGCGCGTGATATTCAAAAATGGGAATATCAGCCATTGGGGCCTTTTTTATCAAAAAACTTTACCACCTCTATCTCACCTTGGGTTGTGACCTTAGATGCGCTAGAGCCATTTCGAGTGTCATCACCAAAACAAGAAACTGACGTCTTAAATTATCTTAAACGTAAAGAAGATTGGGCGGTGGATGTTGAGCTGCAATTATCGATTAAACCCGCTAAAGAGTTAGATTATGAAGTCATCTCAACCACCAATTATAAACACATGTATTGGGATATGATGCAGCAGCTAGCACATCATAGTGTTAACGGCTGCCCGATGATGACAGGAGATATCTTGGCATCCGGAACCATAAGTGGCAAAACAAAAGATAGCTTGGGCTGTTTCTTAGAAATTACCGAAGGTGGTAAGCACCCAGTTGTCTTGAAAAATGGTGATAAGCGCGTGTTTTTACAAGATGGTGATGCTGCACGTATAGTGGGATTTTGCCAAGGACAAGGGTATAAAGTTGGTTTTGGCGAGCTGACTGGCGAAATTGTGCCATTTTCAGCTACACTTACAAACAACAACGCTCAAAGGGAGAATGAGCATGAAAACAAACAGCAAGTATGTTTCTAAAAAGCCAGATTATCGTGGGTTTGTTATCTATGATGAAATAGAGAACAATACTTGGCAAACACTCATGGAAGCGCAACTTAAGATTATTCAAGGGCGTGCTTGTGATGAGTATTTAAAGGGCTTGGAATTTCTTGATTTTCCAGTTAATCGTATTCCACAGATCCCTGATGTTAATGAAAAACTGCAGAAAGTTACAGGTTGGACGGTGGAGCCAGTACCCGCATTGATTGGTTTTGATCGCTTTTTTAAATTATTATCTGAGCGTAAATTTCCTTGTGCAACCTTTATTCGCGCGCCAGAAGAGCTTAAATATTTACAGGAGCCGGATATATTTCATGAGCTATTTGGTCATTGCCCAATGTTGTCTCATCCGGTTTATGCTGATTTTATGCAGCGTTACGGAGAGCTAGGCGTTGGGCAAACACCGGATGTTCAAAGATTGTTAGCGCGCTTTTATTGGTTTACTGTTGAGTTTGGCTTAATTAATACCCCTCAGGGATTGCGTTGTTATGGCGGTGGGATTTTATCATCAATGGGTGAGACGGTTTATGCGTTGGAAGACCCCAAGGTGCGTTATGAGCGGTTTGATGCTTTAAATATATTAAGAACGCCATATCGCATTGATATTTATCAACCGGTTTATTATATCGTCCATTCTTATGAAAGTATTTATAACGTATTAAAAGACGACTTTATTGATTTGATTAAAAAATCGCAGGGCTTGCCTGAGTTTAGAGCGTTGTTTCCCAAAAAGGAAAAGCCTTTGGAAAATGAAGGGCTTGAGTTGATTGAATAACTCCAGTGCGTAAAAGGCGCTAGGTAGTTGATGTGAGGGCGTATGCAATACGCCCCTACAGTTTCTGAGAAATTTAAGGAGAAATGGTGGAAAATTTACTAGATAAGAAATGCCAGGTTTGTGAGTATGGTGACTTTACACCATTTACAAAAGTTGAAGCACAAAGCTACTTACAGAAATTGCCATTGTGGCAGTTAAGTGTATGTGGCAAGAAAATAACACGCATATTTGAATTTAAAGGCTTTTATAAAACCATGGCGTTTGTCAATGCCGTGGCATGGGTTGCCAATAGTGAAGGGCATCACCCAGATCTAGAGGTAAGCTTCAATCGTTGTGTGGTGCATTTTACAACACATGCCGTTGATGGCTTGACGGAAAATGATTTTATTTGTGCCGCTAAAGTTGATGCTCTGCTAAATTAATTGCAGTTGTGCATTATATAAAAACTATGATTGTACAAACACCCCGTCAGCCTTCGGCTGCCACCCCTCTTAAAAAGAGGGGAATTAGGCAACGATGATTTTATATTCCCCTCTTTGCAAGAGGGGGCCGAGCTTGCGAGGTGGGGTGTTGAGATAGAAAAAGTGCATAACTCCAGTAATTAGTAAATATACAAGGGCGTATGCAATACGCCCCTACGATTGGAAAGGGATAAAGAGAAATATAAGGAGTAAAAATGAATTTAACGGATTTTCAAAATAGTGTGGTTGATCGTTTACAGCATTTTTCGCAACAAGAGCCGGAGATCACCTTTCAGTGGAAAGACAAGCGATCTACTGCGCGTGGCTTTTTAGTGATTAACTCATTGCGTGGCAATGCTGCAGGTGGCGGCACACGTGTGCATGAGCATATTACTTTAGAAGAAGTCACCACATTAGCTAAAATTATGGAGATTAAATTTGCGCTATCAGGACCTGCAATTGGCGGGGCTAAAACAGGTATTCGTATCGACCCAGATCATCCTGATAAATATGCGATTCTTGAGCGTTGGTATGAAGCTATTCGCCCCTTATTAACGGAGTATTATGGCACAGGTAGTGATTTAAATACTGATATTCATAAGATCAACCATTTATTGCGTGGTTTGGGGATCGACAACTCACAACAAGGGATTATTCATGCCTTTTGTCAGGGGGATCACTTTAGAACGCAAGCAGCTTACCATAATATGCATTTGTTAAATGCCAGTGTTAAAGTGGGGCAGGCGGATATTAAACTTGCTGAAATGGTCACAGGTTTCGGTGTGGCGCAAACGGCTGTTGCTTATTATCATGCGCGCAATGAAAGTATGCAAAATAAACGTATTTATATTCAAGGTGCGGGCAATGTGGGTGCAGCCGCGGCCTTTTACTTGCATCAGGCAGGTGCTGTAATTGTCGCAATGACTGACCGAGATGCAGGCGTCATCCGTGATAAAGGGTTAAGTGAGTATGAAATCAATCAAGTTGTTAAAAGCCGTAGAGTACTTAATGTATTAACTGATAATCTGACGCATCAACAGTTTAACCAACAAATCATATCAGCGAATATTGACGTATTAATCCCTGCAGCGGGGTCTAATATTATTGATAAAAATTTCATTGATCAAATGCAAAAATCTGGGCTTGAGCTTATTGCATGTGGTGCAAACCATCCGTTTGTTGAAAGTGCATATTGTTATGGCCTGTGCTCACAATATGTTGATGGTAAGCTTGCGGTGGTGCCTGATTTCCTTGCCAATATGGGCATGGCGCGAACTTTTTATACGATGATGTCAACACCTGAAGATAAAATATCAGTTGATTATATTTTTGAAGATATAAAAGCCATTATGCATAATGCGATAGATAAAGCATTTACGATGACCGGTGGGCGTTTACTCACCGCAAGTTTATATGATCTTGCGTTAACCAATATTGATTTACCAGATAAAACAGCCAACTTTCTAAAGCAATCAGCTAAGAAAAATCAAGACAATCACACACCTGGCATTGCAATCCTTTAGTTTTCTAATTCATCCCTAAAACCCATAATTAAGCTGATGCTCACAAGCATAGGCATTGGCAAGACGCTTGATGAGTAACAGGTTTCTAAAGGTGGTTTCAACAAGGCTCATATCGAGCTTTTTATCAATACACCATTGTTTAAAGACCTCACCATCATTCAGTTCAAGGTTTAAACGAATGATATTAAGTGAACGCATAAAGCCAAGATCGGTTAATGCGATGCCTGTATGCTTTAATTGACATAGCGCAAACTCACAGATGTTGATTGACCATTGCGTAAGCTTGCTAAGCTCTTGTGCTTCATGAGAAACATTTAAACTGGAATCTTTAAGATGATCTTTATTCTGCATTTTCTGCATTTTTTGCAAAATAAATAAAAGAGCAGCAAATTCATCACTGCAAAAGGTGTCTTGTTTTAGTTTGTTAAGTGGAATGGTCGATGGCGTTGTAAACGATGTAATCTCTTGTGCTTTTGCCTTATTGATCATGTCAGCTAATTGCGTAATACACTGATAGGCATCGTTATATTTTGCATTAACATAATACGTTTTAAGCAGATTAAAGGCATCAGCGGTTAACGTGCTTTGCAGAGCCTGCCAAGTGCGACGTTTATAAAAGATATTATGTGCACTATTAAAAAGCTCATGAGCAGCTTGTTGTGTGCATAGCTTGTTGTCTATAAGTGTATCGCAGGTTGCGCGAATATTAATGCTGGGAATCGTTTGTATCATCTCATCACCCAAACGATAGTAGTTTATTGCGACTTCACTATCATCATCGGTGATATTATTTTTATAACATTCATAGGCAAAGCCAAAGCCAATCATGCCAAACACATCAAGCTCAGCAGCACGCAAAGCACCCATTGATGAGGCACCAATAACGGTAATCCCTTTTTCAAGTGCACAAAGGATTTCTTTATGCCAAATCGAATTTGTGAAATCAAAATTGCCATCAATAAGAATGATAATATTACTCTCTGGAATGACGCGCAATATATCGCCTGTTTTTGCCGAAGTGTGCAGACGTGCATGAGGAAGGTGTGTTTTAATCTCAGCATGCGTGATGCTTGTCTCGGCAAAAATATCGATCTGAAGTTTGGTTAGATCAAGCATTATCAAACACCTCCTGTTTGACCAAAATAGATTTTAAAAAGGTGAGTTTATCACTGTGGTAAACATGAATAAGCGCGTCTTGTTGGGCTTTATAAAGCGCATCCTTAAGTAGCGCTAGTGCCTCAGTTATGCTGTCGGTTTTGTGCTCAGAAATTTCACTGAAGCTCATTTCATAAGCCTCTGGATTAAGTCTAAGATTTGATTTTTCATAAGCATGTTTAAATAAATCATCACGAGATCCGGCAATGGTGGTGACTTTGGATTGGATGGCTTCAGTTAGAGCGCGATTAAGGGCAATTTCTTTGTTAAGATGTGCGCCATAGCCTGAGAAAACCATTTGATTAGCTGTTTGATCTTTGCTTTGGATTAAGCAACCAATAACGGGGATGCCATAAGGGTTCGGATAATACTTTAACTCGACATGATGAAGTAAGGCAATTTTGTCATAAAAAATATGTTCAATATCAAGTTTAAACTGTTGACTCTTTAAAGCAGTACTTTTGCGTTCAATACACTCGAGTAAGCTATGCACTAGAGCCTCATCATAATTATTCCCTGATGCAATGCCTGTGGTGTCCGTGGCTTGGATCACAACATCGGGGTGACCTGAGTCAATGGATATAAATTGAAAGGGAACATAATAGCTTTGATTGGTTAGAAAGCTTTTACTTTGGCACCAGTTATGCTCTTTATTGTCTTGGTAAACAATATTGCTAGAGAGTTGGTTGGGTGAGATAAAGTGATTGTTTTGCTCAAATCGCTTGTCATATAACTTAGCCTTAACTTCTTCAGCAAAGTATAGCTCCAGTGCTTCCATATAAGCGCTGACTTTTGCAGCGTCATGTGAAAATGACTTGCCTTGACTGGTTGATAACGATTTGCCTAAGGGGCGAATGGAGGTGTATACAGGGATTTTGCTATCGTCAAGATCCGTTAAATTAGCCAGACGGGTAATCTTAGCTTGTGGTAAATAAGCTTTAATGACCTCAAGGGTCTCGTTAGGTGTTTTAATGCGTAGAGCGCTATCTAAAGTCGACATATTATGCGTGTCTTTCACTATGTTAAGAAATGATCATTATACATGAGTTATAAACAACCTTTATACCTAAACTGGCAAAAGCTTAAAGTTAGTTTCCCTATAAGTGGTGTTAGGCTTTGGGAATTTGAAAATGATTGGAGTTCAACGCTGATCCTTGCCGAATATTCCATTGCTTGCTAACTGGGGGAGGGGCAGTTTCGCGGCGGATTGATTGGGGGTCAATCCTCATTCGCTGAACTCATATCTCGAGTATAACGATCATTAATGCCTAAACAAGTGAAAAGTTGTAGAAAGACCCCGAATTTCAGTAAAAAAATTGAATATGATCATAACTTAATCTTTTTCGTATTGATAGTTGATCGAGTTATAATCTGCATTATGCTGCATTGCAAAATAAAACTACAAACGACTATCAGCATTCCTATGTTGATAGTCATTCGCGAACACTGCCCCCAGTGCTATTGCCCCCACGCTAATTTTTTAAAATCTAGCAAGCAAGTTTCTTGGTTAAGAAACAAGGATAGATGGATGGTAGCATGTAATTCCATTTATGGCAATAAAGTTATCTGATAAATTCCATTTAATTTTAATTCAATCGGCTGCTTAGTGTTCTTATGCTTTAGTTACTCGTATTATTTGCCAGTGGTTGAGTGATAAGCCAATTATTCAATGCTTTAGATAAATCTGCAGCAAGCTCGTTAGTGGCATTAGCAAAGCGCTTAGCATCTGCTCTAGCTGATTTATTTAAAGTAAATGTCTTAATGGCAACAGCTTGTCCGCTATTGGCATTCGTTAATGTAAAGCTTACAGATAGAATGACATTGCTTTCATTGCCGTTGATAACCTGAGTGAGTTGGTTTAGGTTACCTGTTAATCGATAATCAGCATAACCGATAAAGTTACTTGAAACGATATTCTTAAAGCTATGATAGCCTTGTAGGCTTTGCAGTAGGTTTTTGCTAAGCATCTGCTCAGGATTCGCTGCCCACAAGTTATGTGTGTAACTTGCTAATTCATAATTGTTTTCACGATAATACATTTGGGTTGAATTATATGGCTGATCTGCTGTTAAAGGCGCGATAAACAGCGTTAAATCAAATCGTTTTGCAGTTTTTTGAATTGCTGAGCTATTGTCGGTGGTATGACGTGTCATTTGTAAATTGGGTGCAATAATTTGGTATTGTTTAACTTCAGGACTTTTTACTGGAGATAAAATACCACAACTTGTGATGATGCTAACACTTGCTGCAATGCTTAATATTTTAAGAAGTTGAGTAGGTCTATACATTATTGTTCTCCTGGACCAGGCTTCCTTGGCAGTTCACCACGCACAAGGATTGATGGATTTTGATTTATTTTCTTTAATAGGTCAGATAGCTGGACTGATGTTTCATTCATATTGTTAAGCGTTTGCGCAAGCTGAGGTAATAAAATATTATTAACTCCTTGTAGAGTTTGATTGTTAAAGCTAGTAATTGCTTTACTGACATCTTCAGAGGCGCGGGCAACTGCTTTTGAACCATGGTTAATGTTGTGAGCAATCTGATCAAGCTCGGTAGAGCTTTTGGCTGCATTTTTTAATATGATGTTTAATGACTCAATACTTTGATGAATATTTTGGCTACTAGTGGCAAGCGAGTTAGAAATATCTTCAACATTGCTAACGATATGATTAATTTTTTGAACATTGTTATCACTGATGATTTTAGCGACACGTGTTGAGATTAAAGTAACTTGCTCAGCAACCGTGCTCATTTGGTTAACAATATTTGTTAAAAACGAAGGTTTGGTTTTAACCACTGGAAACGGTGGCGCATCTTTAGGTTTAATGATGTATTGGTTGGAAGCATTTGATATAGACAAAGTAATAAAAACTTGACCAGTAATCCCTTGTGGCACCAAGCTTGCATAGGTTGTATTGTAAATGGGGATTCCTTGTTGAATTTGCATAACGACAATCACAATGCTGGGGTTTTGCTTGTCGATATTAATGCTTTCAACCTTGCCGACATTAACACCATTATAGTTGATTGCGGCATTGACATTTAATCCAGTCACGGATTCATTAAAGCGTGCGATGTAAGTATCATATTTGATATCTTTTAAGCCAAAAGCAAGCCAAAATCCAATAAAGATCATTACAATGGTGGTAATGATAATAAACAAACCTGCAACAAAGTAACGATTGTTTTTCATGGTTACGATCCTAGTATTGTTTTTTCTTCTTTAGTGGTTTTAGCGCCATTAAAGAAATTATTAAGGTTTTCATATTGTGTCATTTTAGCAGCATTCTCAACGCTATCATGAATAAGGATACGTTTTTGATCAATATAGACGACTTCATCAACAATGCGCCAGATACTTTCTAAATCATGGGTAATCATAATAATAGATAGATCCAAATCTTGTTTTAACTTTAAAATCAATTGATCTAGTTCATAAGTAGAGTGTGGGTCAAGTCCTGCTGAAGGCTCATCGAGAAATATAATCTCAGGATCAAGTGCTAAAGTGCGTGCAAGTGCTACGCGTTTTAGCATTCCGCCACTTAATTGTGAGGGGTATTTAGCATAAGCATCTTCGGATAAACCAACCATTTTAAGCTTTAAGCGTGCCAGATCAATGACAATATCACGGCTAAAGTTAGTGTATTCCTGCAAAGGAAACATGACGTTTTCAAGTGCGGTTAGGGCGCTAAAGAGCGCACCACCTTGAAACATCATGCCCATATGACTTGCGAACTGGCGACGTTTTATCTCATCATCACACAGGTCAGAAATTTTTTGCCCTAATAAGAATATTTCACCTTCAGTCACCGGTTGCAGCATCAATATTTCACGGATCAATGTCGTTTTACCTGAGCCACTGCCTCCAATAATTGAGGTAATACGATGAGGGTGAATTTTAAGATCTAAATTTTTGTGCACCCAAACATCATCAAAGCAAGTGCCTAAGCTTTTTATTTCAATAATGGGCTGCTCTTTCTTTTCTTGCATTTCTTGCATCACCTATACTCCTATCGCACTAAATAAAATGGAGAAGAGTGCATCGGTTACAATAATCAAAAAGATCGCATAAACCACACTTTTAGTAGTCTCTTGGCCGATGCTTAATGAATTATTTTTGACAACAGTGCCGCGATAACAGCCAACTGTGGCAATGATAATCGCAAAAAACGGTGCTTTGATTAGTCCTGTCAGATAGTTATTAAATGAAACTGCTGTAGAAAAGCGCTGCAAAAAGTCATAAAAGCTAATACCAAGTGATACTTTAGCCATAATCATGCCGCCAATACAACTGATAATATCCGCAATAACGATGAGTAAGGGGAGGGAAATCATCATGCCAATAATCCGAGGCAATATCAGGCGCTTAATCGGACTAATACCAAAGGTTTTTAGTGCATCAATTTCTTGTTGAACTTTCATTGAACCAAGCTCTGCGGTATATGAGGAAGCAGATCTGCCGGCGACAATAATGGCTGTAATTAAAGGTGCAAACTCACGCAATAGTGAAATACCCAGAAGATCGACGACAAAAATATTGGCACCATAAATTTTAAGCTGTGAGCCGATTTGATAACACAGTACAATTCCGATCAAAAAGCACAGTAATGACACAATGGGAATGGCTTTGACGCCTGTTTGGATAACGATATCTAATAATAGGCGCCATTGGGTAGCAAAAGGTGTGCGAATTACCTGTAAATAGCTCATTACGGTGGCACCAATAAAAGCGATGAGATTTTTACTGTCTTTAATATAGCTTGTTGTTTGTTCACCGATTTGATAAACCTTTTCATAGGTGTTTAAAGGTTGTAAACGACTGTCATAGTTAGTGTAGTTCTTATGAACTAGATCAATTAAACTTCTTTGCGTATGAGTGACCCTAATGGCAGCTTTTAAAAAAAGTTGTTGAATTTTATAGATAAAGTAAGCACCAGAGATATCTAGCTTTTCAATTTGTTGTGCATCAATGTACATAATCTGCTCTTTAAGATTTTTAATTTTTGCCAAGATATTTTGATCAAGTGATTGCCAGTGCCATTGTCCGGTTAATATCAGTGTTTCAGCACTTACATAGAACTTTGCTTCGTCTTTGCTCATCTGAGTAGTTTTTGACTTACTTTCTTTTTTCATCCTTGGCGCCAACATAACGAACAACTGTTCCAAAGTATAGAGGGTTATCGCTAATATTGGAAAGATTAAAAGGAATTAAGAGGATTAATATCAAAGTGATTAATCAATGCGTTATTAAGCATAATAAGTGGCAAACCAATGAGACTGTTGAAATCATCACCTTCAAGGCGTTCAAATAAACTGATGCCCAAGCCCTCAACTTTAAAGCTTCCAGCACAGTTTAAAACATCTTCTTGTGCTAAATAATTAAGAATTTCCTGATCACTGAGGTCTCTAAAATGAACGTTAAACTGTACATGATCAATAAACTCATGATAGCTTTCTGTGTCCACAAGATAAAGGCTAGTTATAAACTTAACACATTGTCCGGAAAAAGATTGAAGTTGGCTAAAGGCACGATCTTTTGTATGTGCTTTGGTGATGATCTCATCATTGAATATCCCAACCTGATCGCTGGCAATAATGATCGTGTTATTTGGTTTAATCCTTTCTATAATCGCTTGTGCTTTGGCTTGAGCTAAGCGTTTAACAAGCGCTTGCGGTGACTCGCCTTGCAGTCTCGACTCATCAATATCAGGAGCGTAGGATTCAATATTGGGTAAAAGTGGTTTGATTAATTTTAAGCGATAAGGTGAAGAGGAGGCGAGAATCAATCTTTTAGACATAAAATTTAGTATTAGTTTTTGATTAATCGCTACATATAGCGCAAAATAGCAGCGTTTAAAATAAAAATCGACCCCAAAGACCAAAAAAACTAAAAAGACCAAGAAGATCAAAAATATGTTATTGAAAGAAGCTGACAGTTTAAACAATGAAGTTGGTGTATATGCAGCACCTAAGGTACTTTATTCAAGGCGTGAGGAGTTTTTAAATACCCTGACGCATTTTATCGGTGCATTATTTAGTATTGTGGCACTTATCGTCATGATTGTTAAAGCCGTAACAACGGGGCATAGCATTAATGTGGTTGCCGTCACAATATTTGGGGTGAGCTTGATCTCAATGTATGGTGCTTCAAGTATTTACCATGGCGTATCTAAGCCAAAACTTAAAAAAATATTGCGCAAAGTGGATCATTTAAACATTTATTTCTTAATTGCCGGCACCTATACACCGATTGCATTGATTGCGTTATCAGGTGTATATGGTTGGATTATTTTTGCGCTTTTATGGGGTACGGCAATTGCCGGATTTGTCTATAAAGTACTGTTTTTTGGGGACGGTTGGTTATCAACAGCACTTTACGTCATTATGGGCTGGACAGCGATTGGTTTTATTGTACAAATCGTTGAGGCATTGCCTGGTGGGTGCTTGATGTGGATTATCTTAGGTGGTGTACTTTATACCAGTGGTGTAGTTTTTTATATGCTGGATGAGAAAATTGAGTTTTGTCATTTTCTATGGCATTTATTCGTACTAGCTGGCAGTATTGCGCATTTCTTTGCAATCTATCTTTATATTGCAGGGATGAAATAAACGTAGACGAATGCTCAATTATATAATTTGTTAATAATGAGAATGAGAAAAAGTTATCAATGATAAAAATGATAAATGGAATGAGATCACACAAGATGAAGCAAGATGTTAGTGCAATGATACTGGCAGCAGGACGTGGACGCAGAATGGGTGATATGACTAATCATACACCAAAGCCACTGATTAAAGTCAATGGCAAGTCACTGATTGAATGGCAAATAGAGCGACTTGTTAATGCAGGGATAACCAATATTGTGATTAATGTTGCCTATTTAGCCGAGTTAATTGTCGATGAAGTTGGTTTTGGCGAGCCTTGGGGGATAACTATTTGCTATCTATATGAGCCTTTAGATGCCTATGATACCGGTGGCGGCATTGTGCGAGCTTTACCATGGCTTAGCGACCCCTTTATTGTGGTTAATGCCGATGTAATGACCGATTATGATTTCTCACATATTCTTCACTATAGCCAAACCATGAAATCATTAGCACATTTAATCCTAGTGCCTAACCCTAAACATAATCTAAAGGGTGATTTTTGTTTGGATGGTCAAAGCAATATTATTGATAAAACTGATAAAATAGGGCAAAGCTATACCTATACAGGCATTAGTGTATGTCGGCAGTCATTGTTTGCCAATGTTTATGTTGGAGAAAAGGTTTCTCTACCAAACATTTGGCAGTCTTTCATTGAACAAAAAACAATAAGTGGCGAAGTATTTCATGCCAATTGGTGTGATGTTGGCACGCCTGAGCGTTGGCAGGAGGTCAGTAATGGCTACTAAACCGGTTATTAATAGTAAAAAAGAGTTATTTGCATCACGCTTATTCAAAGTTGAAGCACTTGATTTAACGTTTAGTAATGGTAATACACGTACTTATGAACGTATTGCACCAAAAAGTGATGGACATACTGCTGTACTCATTGTGCCGATGCTTGATGATGATACCATTTTGCTTATTAAAGAGTATTCATCGGGTGTTGAGGATTACACTTTAGGTTTTCCAAAAGGTGCGATTGATCAAGGGGAGGATCTCTATCAAGCAGCAGATAGAGAGTTGATGGAAGAAGCAGGGTTTACTGCAAAGCATTATACGTATCTTAAAGATGTTTATTTGTCGCCTAATTATATGAAGCAGCATATCTCATTAGTCGTCGCTGAAGACCTTTCAGTCAAAACGGCTCAAGGCGATGAACCAGAAGATTTAGAAGTTGTGCCATGGAAATTATCAGATATTGATGAACTCATCACGCATCCGCAGTTTATCGAATGTCGCAGCTTTGCCGCGTTGTTATTTGTCTGGAAAAAGTGGCTAGAAAAATAGTTGCTAATAACAATGAAGCAATAAGTTACCTAATGCTTACCTTGCCGCTCGTGGGAGAGGTCATGTAGCGTAAGCTGCGTGGGTGATTGAAGTTTAACTACTTGTGATAGAGTTCATACATCTCTTTGGCGTGTTGTAGTGTCTTGTTGGTAATATCAACACCACCAATGATGCGTGCTGTTTCATTGATACGCTCTTCTTTATTAAGCTCTAGCACCTCTGAAATCGTATCATGTTCAAGATGCTTTTTGCTGATATGTAATTGTTGATCACCTTGAATAGAAACTTGCGCTTGATGAGTAATACAAAGTATTTGCGCGTTTTTAGCGACTTGCTTAAGGAGCTTACCCACAATCTCAGCCGTGCCGCCACTAATGCCGACATCAACCTCATCAAAGATAATGGTTGGCGGGGCGATTTTTTTCGATGAAACAACATGTATCGCAAGTCCAATTCGACTTAGCTCACCGCCTGAGGCAACCTTATCAATGGGGGCGGGTTGTTGTCCTGGGTTAAAGTTAATTAAAAAGTCGCAGTGATCAATGCCATTGGCATGCTTTGTTTGATCTTGAGTAATACGTGCGTAAAACTCACCCTTTGGAATATTTAGTTGACGAATATATTGTTCAATTTCACTGGCGAATACTTTGCTTGCCGCTTGACGTTTATTGCTTAACGTCTTGGCTTTGCTTAGATACGTTTCTTCTAAAAGTGATTTGTCTTTAGTTAGTTGCAGAAGTTTTTGCTCATTTTGCGCATGGGCATTAATCTTTTGCTCAAGCTCAGTAATATGCAGATAAAGCTGTTTGGGGTCAACCTTGTGTTTACGCGCTAGCTGATAAATCTCATTAAGTCTCTGATCAATCTGTTGTAATTTTTCAGGGTTAATCTCTACGTGATCTAAAAGCTGTCTTGCTTCATGTTCAGCTTCTTTTAAGTAGACTGTAGACTCTGTTAGTAGGTTGTAAATGTTTTTAAATGCGGGGTTGTCGCTATATGCACTTAATTGATGTATTAGGTTATCGAGTGTGCCTAATAGGCTTTGCTCATTATCATTGATGCATTCAACAATTTGGGCGATGGTCTGAATTTGCGCCTCGGCATTAGCAAGTGACTTGTGTTCTTGATCTAGATCATTTAGTTCATCTGCGCCAAGGTTTAATTGAACCAGCTCATCATATTGATATTGCATTAATGCTAAAGCTGTTTTATCTTTTTCAATACGTTCTTGCTCTTCGCTAATGAGTGAATTGACCTCAGATAACTTTTTAAAAATTGTGCTAATTTCATCTACGTCTGCACTTAAACCAGCATAAGTATCAAGACGCATTAATTGATTGGTAGGATCTAATAAACTGTGATGAGCGTTCTGACCATAGATGCTAATTAACTGCTCACTTAATTGTTTAAGCTGTGTCAAGGTCACTAAACTACCGTTGATAAATGCGCGTGTTTTGCCATCTTTTTGAATCACGCGACGTAATAAGCATTCATTGTCGTCGGTTAGCTCGAAGCTTTTTAATAACGTTTTGGCATTAGGAATCTTACTGATATCAAAAATAGCAGAGATTTCACACGGCTGATCATTAGTTAATGCTGACTTATCAACACGTGCACCAAGAGCGATATTAAGGGCATCTAATAAAATAGACTTTCCGGCACCTGTTTCGCCTGTGATTGTGGTCATACCCGATTTGAAATGGATTTCAGAGTTTTTGATAATGGCAAAGTTTTTGATTCCAAGAAAGTTAAGCATTGTTTAATGGTCTTAAGACAAAGTATAGTGAAAATGTAGCATATCTAGCTGTAAAAAGCTTTTAAAATAACATTGTCTTAAGCGTCTTTTTTTGTCATGATGCGTCTTAAGTTTTAAGCGCTTAAAGTATTCAAAATAACTCATATGAGCAAGTTAATCGATATTCCAGTAAAAGTTGAAAGTGGTAAAAAATACCAAACGGATCAGGGGTTTTCAGCAGTCAAAGATGGTATTAAAGATAAGAAAATTAATGAGATCCGCATTCAAAAGCCTGATTGGCTAAAGGTAGCAAAGCAAGACTCAACAAAGACATATTTACAGGTGAAGTCACTAACTAAAAAGCATAAACTATCTACGGTGTGCGAAGAGGCCAAATGTCCTAACATCAATGAGTGTTGGTCACATGGTACAGCAACAATTATGTTGATGGGAAGTGTCTGCACGAGAGCATGTAAGTTCTGCTCGGTAGATACGGGGAATCCGAAAGGTTGGCTAGATGTTAATGAACCCAAGAATGCCGCTGAAAGTGTGAAGTTGATGGGGCTTCAATATGTGGTGTTAACCTCGGTGGATCGCGATGATCTATCAGATGGGGGGGCGGCGCATTACGCACAAACCATCAATGAAATAAAAGCACTTATTCCTGAGATTAAAGTCGAAGCCTTAACACCAGATTTTCAAGGAGATACAAAGGCAATCGATAAACTTATCGCGACAGAGGTGGATGTCTTTGCTCAAAATGTTGAAACGATTGAGCGCTTAACAACTAAGGTACGTGATCCGCGTGCTGGCTATTGGCAAACGATTAACGTGCTTGAATATGTCAAATCACAAAAGCCTCAGGTTTTAACCAAAACAAGTTTAATGTTAGGCTTGGGGGAGACGCATGACGAAGTGCTCAAAACAATGGATGATTTGCGTGCTGCCAAGGTTGATGTTTTGACTCTAGGGCAATATATGCAGCCAACAAAACATCATTTAGCGATTGATCGTTTTGTTACACCCAAAGAGTTTGACGATTATCGTCAAATTGGGTTGGAAAAAGGCTTTCTTGAAGTTGCATCAGGGCCTATGGTGCGTTCAAGTTATCGCGCTGATCGTGTCTTTAAACGTAATAATTTAGGGCTATGACCATATTCCCCCATTTTGATTGCGTACGTTGGCTGAGCGTAAGTCGAAGCCTCTGTAAAGTGTAATCTTCCTAAGTTTACCCTTCGACGCCTCTGTAAAGTGTAATCTTCCTAAGTTTACCCTTCGACTTATGCTCAGGGTACGGTGAGCACTTGTAGGTGAATATTTAGTCTTAGCCTAATTTGGATTTGTAATTTTAGCATTGCTCTACTAGACTAAGTCATGTGAACTAAGTTTGGTAGGAGTGATTATGCAAACAGTTAATATTCATGAAGCTAAAACCCATTTATCAAGACTTGTAGATAAGGCGTCATCTGGTGAGTCATTTATTATTGCTAAATCGGGAAAGCCGATGGTTAAAGTTATTCCACTTGATGCGCCTAATGAGACACAGCAACAACGTATTGGTTTTTTGAAAGGACAAATAAATGTTCCAGATAACTTCGATCAGATTGCTGCAGATGAGATTCAGAAATTGTTTAATGATCCGTTATGAAGTATATTCTCGATACGCATATCTTATTATGGGCGGCAAGCGGCTCTAAAAAACTATCTCTAGCGGCTAAGAAGATTATTAATAACACAAATAATCAACTGTTTTTTAGTGTGGCAAGTATCTGGGAGGTTGCTATAAAGCAGGGTCTGGCGCGTGATGATTTCCAAGTTGATGCTCGTTTGTTAAGACGTGCATTAATAGACAATGGTTATAGTGAGCTACCTATTTTGAGTGAACATGTCGTTGAAGTGAATACGCTGCCAATGATTCATAAAGATCCATTTGATCGTATTCTAATTGCTCAATCAATGGTAGAAGGAATTATACTAATGACTGCCGATGAGTCCGTTTGTCAGTACAACCGAGCAATGATCAAGAAAGTATAAGGTGAAAAGAGTTTTAGAATATCATGTAAGAAGCCTATAAAACCTGTTAATGCTGTTATATAATGCGCAGCAGTTTTGCAAATAGTAAAAAAGCAAAAAAGATATTTATAAGGAGGAAAAATGGCATTATCAGTAGTGATCTTGGCCGCAGGTCAAGGCTCTCGCATGTGTTCTAAAAAATCCAAAGTGTTACAAACATTAGCGGGAAAAACCTTAATACGACATGTTGTTGAAACAGTGGAATCACTGCAAGCAGATAATATTATTGTGGTACAAGGACATCTTGGTCAGCAGGTGCAATCCTCTTTGGAAGATAAAACAATCACATGGATTGAGCAAACTGACCGCTTAGGTACAGGACATGCTGTTTTACAAGCGTTACCTTATATTGATAAAGAAGATAAAGTCTTGATCCTTTATGGTGATGTGCCTTTAGTGTCTTTTGATACCTTGAATCATTTAATTGAGGTAACACGTGCCGATGACTTAGGTATTTTGACCGCCGAGCTTGATAATCCCCAAGGACTTGGACGGATTTTACGTAATCGCTTCGGTGAAATTGAATCTATTGTTGAAGAGAAAGATGCCTCAGATATTCAACGCCAGATTAAAGAAATTAATACGGGTATTTATTGTGTTAGTGGTAATCACCTACATCAGTGGTTGCCTGCCATTGAAAATAACAATAAACAGAAAGAGTATTATCTAACCGATATTGTTGCCTTTGCTTGTCGCGATAAAGTTAATATTCGTGCTGCACATCCAGCGCATAACTTCGAGATTTTAGGCGTTAATACCCGTGCGCAATTGGCAGATCTTGAAAGAATGTGGCAAAAAGCAGTGGCTGAGCGTGTGATGGCAAAAGGTGTTTCTTTAGCCGATCCTAGCCGCTTTGATGTGAGAGGCTCCGTTGAGATTGGGGCGGATACATGGGTGGATATTAATGTATTGATCAAAGGTAATGTTGTTATTGGTGAAGACTGTGTGATCGGTGCTAATTGTATCTTAAAAGACTGTGTGATCGGTGATAACGTTAAAATAAAACCCAACACTATTGTCGATGGTGCTGATATTAAAAGCAATGCTGTTGTTGGACCTTTTGCGCGTATTCGTCCTGGAAGTATATTGGATGAGGGTGCGCATATTGGTAATTTTGTTGAGATTAAAAAATCAACGATTGGCAAGGGCAGTAAAGCCAATCATTTAACATATATTGGTGATAGCACGGTAGGTTCTAACTGCAATATTGGTGCGGGTGTGATTACTTGCAATTATGATGGAGCTAACAAACATCAAACGATGATTGGTAACGATGTATTTGTTGGCTCTGATTGTCAGTTGATTGCCCCTGTGAGTATTGGCGATGGTGCCAATATTGCTGCAGGTTCAACGATTACCAAAGATGTGCCAGAAGGGAAACTTACGATTAATAGAACGAATAAGCAGACAGTTGTCCCTGGTTGGCAGCGCCCTGTTAAAAAGTAGCAAATATGACGTAGGGGCATATTGTATATGCCCAAGAAAATCAAGAGAGTAGGGTTGTATTGCATACACCCAACAAACAAAGAACTGTAGGGGTGTATTGCATACGCCCAAGAAAGTTAAGAAAGTAGGGGCATATTGCATACGCCCAATAAACAAAAAGCGAGAAAATTATGTGTGGTATTGTTGGTGCGGTTTCTGAGCGCAATGTATTGGCGATTTTACTTGAGGGGCTAAAGCGCCTTGAATATCGTGGGTATGATTCAGCGGGTGTGGCGTTGTTAGATGATAAAGGCAAAATTGAGCGTTTGCGTGCTTTAGGTAAGGTGCAGATGCTTGCAGAGGAAGTAGCTAAAGACAGTGGCTTTAAAGGATCTACTGGTATTGCGCATACTCGCTGGGCAACGCATGGTGAGCCATCAGAGCAAAACGCGCATCCCCATGTCAGCCAGTCAGGAAAAATTGCGATTGTGCATAATGGTATTATTGAGAACTATATGTCACTCAAAGAGCAACTCATTGCAGAGGGTGTTTCATTTCAATCACAAACAGATACTGAAGTGATCGCGCATTTGCTGGAACACGATTGGAATACTAAACATGACTTTGTTAGTAATGTGCAAGCAGTCATTAAAAAGCTTAAAGGTGCGTATGGTCTGGCGGTTATGCATGAAGATCATCCGCACAATATCGTTGTTGTGCGTTCAGGATCCCCCATTGTGATAGGTTTTGGCATTGGTGAGCATTTTATTTCTTCTGATACCTTGTCATTATTGCCTGTTACCAATCGTTTTGCTTATCTTGATGAGGGTGATATGGCACTTGTCACACGTGACAAAGTAGAAGCGTACGATCAAGCAGGGATTAAAAAAGTCTTAGATATTAAAGAGCTGGATCAAGCCCAAGACGCTGCTGCTAAAGGTAAGTATAAGCACTATATGCAAAAAGAAATCTTTGAGCAGCCGCAAGTGATTGCCGATACATTTGCTAATTGTATTAGTGTTGATAATGAGGTTATTATTGAGAAGTTTGGTTTGGAAGCCAAATCACTTTTTGCTGATGTTGAGCATGTTAAAATCGTAGCTTGTGGCACGAGCTTCCACGCCGGATTAGTTGCTAAATACTGGATAGAGGAATATGCACAACTTCCTGTTGATGTTGAGATTGCCAGCGAGTTTCGTTATCGCCAGAGTGTCGTGCCCAAAAATAGCTTATTTATCACCGTGTCGCAATCAGGGGAAACTGCAGATACCTTAGCGGCATTGCGTCAAGCTAAAGTACTTGGGTTTATGAAAACATTAAGTATCTGTAATATGCCTAATAGTTCAATGGTACGTGAAGCTGATTTGGTGTTTATGACGCAAGCGGGTCTTGAGATGGGGGTGGCTTCAACCAAAGCATTTACCACACAGTTAGTTGGTTTCCTGCTGCTTGCAGTTGCCTTGGGTAAGTCACGAAAAGTATTAAGCTTGGAGCTTGAAAGAAATATATTGTCATCACTCAAAAAAGCACCTGAAATTGCCAAAAATGTCTTGGCTTTAGATGCTGAGATTGAGCAGCTTTCTTATGACTTTGTCGAGAAACATCATACATTGTTTTTAGGTCGTGGTGTGCAATACCCAGTGGCATTAGAAGGCGCACTTAAACTCAAGGAGATCTCTTATATTCATGCTGAAGCTTATCCTGCAGGTGAGCTTAAGCATGGTCCGTTAGCTTTGGTTGATAAAGATATGCCAATTGTCGCGGTTGCCCCTAATGACACGTTGCTTGAGAAACTTGAGAGTAATTTGCAAGAAGTTCAAGCACGTGGTGGCAAGCTCTATGTGTTTGTTGATCATGCGATTAGTCAATCACTACATATTGACTCTAAGCACACCTTTATTATTGAGAGTGTGCCAGAGGTTATCTCGCCGATTATTTTCACCATTCCATTGCAGCTTTTTTCTTATCACGTGGCAGTGCAAAAAGGCACGGATGTTGATCAGCCGCGCAATTTAGCAAAATCGGTAACGGTTGAGTAATGAATATTCTGGCAATTGATACCTCAAGTGCTTATTGTTCGATAGCGCTTTTCACAGAAGATAAACAGTGCTTTAGCATCACACGTCATATTCCGCGTAAGCATAATGAGCAACTTTTACCAATGATTGATGAGCTGGTCATGCAATCAGGGATACACAAAAGAGAGATTAATTTACTTGCCTATGGCGTGGGACCTGGCAGTTTTGTTGGTGTACGTTTAGCTGCAGCGGCTATTCAGGCAATGGCATTAACACTAGATTGCCCAGTGATTGGTTTCTCATCAATGCAAGCAATTGCAATGAGTGCTTATCATCGCTATAAGGCAGAGCATATAACTGTCATGCTTGATGCGCGAATGTCAGATGTTTATTTTGGACAATATATCTGGGATAAGGATTCGCAGATTATGAAAATCACTCAAGAAAAATGCCTTAAAGTTGCCGCATTTAATGATGAGGTTGAAAATCAAAATTTAGGATTTGTTATTGGTGATGTGATTAATGATGTGGATATTGAGCTTAATGCCATTGATTACTGTCCAGATGTTAGTTTGTTGCAAGAAGTAATTCTATACAATTATCAACAGTCTAAAGTCGATTACCAATCTCAAATTATTGTTCAGCCCATATATTTGCAGGGCACTTCTCAATGGAAAAAGCTGTAACCTCAGGAAGGGCAATTAAATCAGACACAGTTAGATGCTTTGTTAGATAATTAACCTTTAAGTTTGATATTGCTTTTATTGAGTTCAAAACCTAATTGTTCAAGGTTTTGAATCTCAGAGTCAGTCTTTAATGAGGTATAAATTTCATCGATTTTTTGTGCCTTTTGTTGTTGAATTACTTGAGCAGGGGTCACTTGTGTTACTTTTGTCGCCACAGGAGGCGTTGGTGCTTCACCAGTATGATTATTAATTGGTGATATAGCGGTAGCTGCTGAAGTAGTATTTACTGTTGATTGCTTGGTCATTTGCTTAGCAGCTGGTGCTAATGTGACGTTAGTATTTTTTTTAGCCGATGCTTGTTCTTGGTTTAAATGGCTAAAAGCAACCTTAATATTGCACCCTTGTTTAAGACTCAAGGCATCTTCAATTTTCTTAATCGCATTCGTCGTAATGAGCGCTTTAACTGAATCAGAAGTTTGTAGCGTATAGATGTTACCACTATTATCAAGCAAGCTTGAGTTTAAGACAATTTGTAATGTTGTGCCTTTAAGTCCAAGGCTCTGGCTTAGATGGTACCAGTCAATTTTACTATTTTTACTATTGTTGATTGCTGAATTAGTATCATTAACAGTCGCATCAGCCTTTGGTGCGGTGATTATATTATTCTCTGCTATTGTTTTAGCTTTTTCGGCTTTTTCGATCGTCATATGCTTGCTGTCAGATTTAGGCTCTTCGGCAATCATTGGCTTGATTGGTTCATTAAGCGTTTTGTCTTCTGTCACAAGGCTTGGTGTTACAGCTTTATCCGCAGCAGGTGGAATAATAGCAGGTTTATGCGCTTGGCTAACAGCATGAGATTCACTTGGCGTTGCAAGTGCTTTTTTAAGTGCACTTAGATCAGGCTTTTTGCTTAAGCTTGGTGTTGTTTTTGTATTTGTCTGCGGTGCTGTTTTGTTTGCCGCTTGTAATGCAGGCAGCAAATCCAGTGAAAAAGCACACAAGCGTAATAATGCCATGCCTAATCCGCATTGGGCATTTGGTGCCAGATGAAGATCTTCTTTGGCTTTTATTGTTAGCTGGTAATAAAGCTGCAATGTATCTTTAGTATAATGTTCTGATATGGTTTTAAGAATTTCATCTGAGCATGGAATGCTTGATAAATGTTGAGCATTAAAGCCAATAAGGCTTGCGTAATAAAAGCATTCTGCCAGCGCGTTTAATACCGATTGTGGTGATTTACCCGCCAGAATAATGTCATCTGAAAAGTTAATAATGGCGTTAGTATCTTCTTCTAATAATGCAATCACCAATTTATCAATCATTTTCTTATCAACAATGCCAAGCATCGTTTGCACGGCATGTGTTAGAATCTCGCCTTTGCTATAAGCAATCGATTGATCGGTTAAACTCAGTGCATCACGCATACTGCCATCAGCAGCGTGAGCAATGATTTTTAATGCGTTTTGCTCAAAAGTAATTGCCTCAAGCCCAAGGATTTCAACGAGTTTTTGCTCAATTTGTGTTTCACTTAAGTGCTTTAAGTTAAACTGCAAACAGCGCGATAAAATCGTGATGGGTAGTTTATGTGGATCAGTGGTTGCTAACAGAAATTTAACATGTTCTGGCGGCTCTTCAAGGGTCTTAAGAAGTGCATTAAAGCTGTGTTGCGATAACATATGCACTTCATCAATGAGATAAATCTTATATTTACCTTGGCTTGGCATATACTGAACATTATCAAGAATATCGCGTGTATCTTCAACCTTAGTGCGTGAAGCAGCATCAATCTCAATCAAATCAACAAAGCGGCCTTGTTCAATAGCAACACAGTGCTCACATTGACCACACGGGTGAGAGGATACACCATTTAAGCAATTCACCGATTTTGCCAGAAGGCGTGCCAATGAGGTTTTACCAACACCACGCGTTCCGGTAAAAAGATAGGCGTGATGTAAGCGATTTTGATCTAAAGCATGGATTAAGCTATTTAAAACGTGTTGTTGACCAACGACTTCGGAGAAGTTTTTAGGGCGATATTTGCGGGCTAAAACTTGATAAGACATATATGCACTTTGCTAACTCAAATTGCCAACTAGTATAACGACAACCTTGCCTAATGCACAGTGCGTTTATTGGTTTTTATACTGTACATTTTTATAAAATTCTTGGATCATAGACGGCGTAAATAGTAAAGATAATATAAAGGGTTACTGTGAAGTTCGTAGATGAGGCCGTAATTACCGTGCATGCGGGTAAGGGTGGCAATGGTTGTGTGAGTTTTCGTCGTGAGAAATATGTTCCTAAAGGTGGGCCTGATGGCGGTGATGGTGGGCATGGCGGCAGTGTGTTTATGTTGGCAGATGAGAATGTTAACACATTGATTGACTATCGTTATCAGCGTAATTACCAAGCACAAAGTGGCAAACCTGGTGAAGGCAAGAAGTGTGCCGGTAAAAAGGGTGAGGATTTATACCTTATCGTTCCCGTTGGCACGATTGCTTATGAGGCAACCACCAATCAAAAAGTCGGTGAAGTACTTAAAGATGGCGATGTGTTAAAGCTTGCGCAAGGTGGACGACGTGGTATTGGTAATGTTCATTTCAAAAGTAGTACCAATCAAGCACCAAGACAATTTACCTATGGTGAAGAAGGTGAATCTTTTGAGATTCGTTTAGAACTTAAGCTATTAGCTGATGTTGGTTTATTAGGTTTGCCCAATGCGGGTAAATCAACGTTAATTCGCGCAGTCTCTGCGGCAACGCCAAAGGTGGCGGATTATCCATTTACCACAATGTATCCTAATTTGGGCGTTGTTCGTGTTGGGCAATATGAAAGCTTTGTTATTGCAGATATTCCTGGAGTTATCGAGGGAGCTGCAGAAGGCGCTGGATTGGGTTTGAAGTTTTTGAAGCATTTAACACGTACCAAGTGTGTGTTGCATATGGTCGATGTGTTGCCGGTTGATGGCTCAGATCCAATTGAAAATTATCACAAAGTTGAGAATGAGCTTAAAAAATACAGTGAGGCATTGTACCAAAAACCACGTTGGTTAGTGCTGAATAAAATTGATCAGTTGCCTCAGAATGAAGTTGATGAAATTTGTGAACATATTTTGCAAGGCATTGGTTGGAATAAAAATGAGCCTTACTTTTTTATTTCCGGAATGAGTGGGCAGAATACCGAAAAAATGTTGCAAAAAATTATGACAATGCTAACGTCAGAGGACTCTTGGAAATAGATCCTATCAAAGGAGCTTATGTGATAAAAAAAATAACAAAAATAAAAAAAATAGTCGCATTAAGCACGGCAGTTCTCGTATTATCAGGCTGCAGTGCAATTAATCAATTCTTTAATGGTCAACAGCAAAGCGCGCCAGTAACCAATATTCCAACACAGCAAACCTATTACACGGTGCAAGTTAGTGATTCATTATATGATATATCACGTCGTTTTAATGTTACTGAAAGAACACTTATCTTATGGAATAAGCTTAAATCGCCTTATGTATTAACGCCTGGGTCAACGATTCGTGTTGGCCCTTTACCAGGTGAGAAGATTCGGCGTGATGGGCAAATGTATACTTATCAAGGTGGAGTGTTAGTGCCAGTAGGCAATAGCCCAGCAGTGACTGCTAGTTCAATTAGCACAGGCTCTAAAGTTTCAGCCGTATCGGAGTCGACCAATGTTCCTAATCAACACGCAAGTAATATCCCCGTTATTGACCCCAACGCAGCACCTGTAGCAGAAAGCCAAAGTGCACAATCAGCAGCTGTGGTAGCAACAGCGCAAGATAAAGTGATTAATCAAGATAAAGAGCTAGATATGCATGATTTAGCGCAAAACGATGATAATGTGCGTGTTGTCACACATCATATTGCTAAAAGTAAAACTGGGTTTTATATCGTGCAATCAGGTGACTCCTTGCTTGAGATTGCGGTTGCCAATGATGTGAGCTTATCTGATATTCAAGCATGGAATGATATTAAAGAGCCGAGTATGATTTATGTTGGTGAGAAATTGCGTGTTGTTGCACCTGAGCAACATTCATCAGCTAAACCAAACGCTGAGATAGCCAAAAGTGTAACACATGAGTCAGTAACAAAAGCCAAATCAGTTAAGGCTGCAACAGTTGATGCAAGTAAAACGAATAAAACAACTGAAACCAAGGCAGCTAAAGCGCCAGTAGCCACTATGGCAACACCTGCGCTAGCTGAAAAAACCAAGGCCAAACCAACTACTTCTAAAGCGTCACTACCAAGTGGTAAAACGGTTGCTGGTATTTCATGGCAATGGCCATTGAAAGAGGTGGGTAAATTTGATAAGGATGGTATTGATCAACAGCGAGAGATTGATGTCCCGCAAGGTACAAAAGCTTATGCCGCAGCCACAGGCAGTGTGCTATATGCCGGTGTTGGCATGGGTGGCTATGGGCAGATGGTGATTGTCAGTCACAAAGATGGCTATATCTCAGCATATAATAATTTAAGTAGCATTAATGTGAAAGAGTCGCAAGATGTGACACAAGGTGAGCTTTTGGGTGCGGTTGGTAAATTTAATGGTGTCAGTGCATTAGGATTTGAGATTCGTCAGAATGGAAATGTTGAGAAGCTATCTCAATTTTATGCGTTTTAATTACCCCTCACCCGTGCAGCATAAGCTGCACGAGCGATCCCACAAGGGGAGAGGTAATAGTCAATATGCAGGGCATATTGCATACATTTAATGATAGACATTAGGTAGGGGCGTATTGCATACGCCCAACAATTAATAAACACAAGGAGCCAAGTGAATGAATACACGTAAAGAAACCGATAGTATAGGCGAGATTGAGGTTGATAATAGTAAATATTGGGGTGCGCAAACCGAGCGTTCTTTAGTTCACTTCTCGATTGGGCAGGAACGTATCCCACATGAAGTCATTAAGGCGATTGCTATTTTAAAGAAGTCTGCCGCCATGGCAAATTGTGATTTGGGTATTTTGCCAGAGGATAAAAAAGCACTCATTACCCAAGTCGCTGATGAGATTATTGACGGTAAACATGAGGATCAATTTCCGCTACATGTATGGATGACAGGTAGTGGCACGCAATCAAATATGAATGTTAATGAAGTAATTTCTAATCGTGCGATTGAAATCTCAGGTGGTAAGCTTGGCAGCAAAACACCTATTCATCCTAATGATCATGTCAATATGTCTCAGTCCTCGAATGATACATTTCCAACGGCGATGTATATCTCAGCAGCAGTAGCTGTTAAGAAGACATTGATTCCTGCTGCTAAACTTATGCATAAAGAGCTTAGCAAAAAAGTTAAGAAATGGGATAAGGTTGTTAAGATTGGACGCACCCATATGCAAGATGCCGTGCCATTAACCTTGGGTCAAGAATTTTCAGGCTATGCTGAGATGTTGGCACAAAATATTGCTCGTTTAGAGTATTCGCTTATCGATGTTTATCAATTGGCGATTGGTGGCACTGCCGTGGGTACGGGCTTAAATGCGCCCAAAGGCTTTGCTGAAAAAGCGTGTAAATATATTGCTAAAATCACGGGACTTCCCTTTGTATCAGCACCTAATAAATTTGCCGTACAAGGTTCACATGATGCATTAGTTGCACTAATGGGGCAGATCAAAGTGTTGGCAAATTCATTATTTAAAATAGCTAATGATATTCGTCTTTTAAGCTGTGGACCACGCGCCGGATTTCATGAGTTATTGATTCCATCCAACGAACCAGGATCATCCATTATGCCAGGCAAAGTCAATCCAACACAGTGTGAGGCAATGACGATGGCATGCGCGCAAGTTTTTGGACTAGATGTTGCTGTGACCATTGGTGGTAGTGCCGGCTATTTAGAGATGAATGTTTATAAACCAATGATGATTTATAATATTTTGCAATCAATCAATATTTTATCTGATAGCATGCTCAACTTTAGTCGTTATTTACTTGAAAGGACTAAGCCAAATAAGAAAAAGATTGATGAGTATTTGCGCAATTCCTTAATGCTAGTAACCGCATTAAGTCCTGTCATTGGCTATGATAAGGCATCACAATTAGCGCATTATGCCGATGAGCATGACACGTCATTAAGTGAAGCAAATAAGGCATTGAAATTTTTGTCACAACAAGAGTTTAATCAGGTGGTTGATCCGTATAAGATGATTTGATTTATTGCGTTATTTGCTTTTGTGATCTACAATGTAGATACCTTAAATAACTTGGGGATAGATAATGCAGGTTTATGTGAAAAAGTGGGGTAATAGCGCGGCAATTAGGCTACCTGTTAGTTTAATGAAATCAATTTCGATAGATGTTGATTCTGAGGTCAATATTACTGAAGATAAAGGGCGTATTATCATTGAACCAGTGAAAAAGCAGAAGTATATATTAAGTGATTTGCTTGCTGAAATTACAGAAGAAAATCTACAATCTGAAATTGACTTTGGGCGTGAGATAGGTAATGAAAAATGGTGAGATATGTCCCAGATGCCGGTGATATTGTTTGGCTTGACTTTGATCCACAAGCGGGACGTGAGCAGAAAGGACATCGACCTGCATTGGTGATTAGTCCGAAAGTATACAATGCTAAAACTAGGTTAATGCTCTGCTGCCCAATGACAACCAAAATTAAGGGATATCCATTTGAAGTCGCTGTTGCCAGTGAAAAGGAAAGTGTGATATTGTCAGATCAAATCAAAAGTTTAGATTGGCAACAGCGCAATGCAAAATTTAAGGGGAGAATTTCCGTTGTTGAGTTGGAGGATGTTTGCGATAAGATTAAAGCAATTTTACCGTTTTAATGATAGTTGTTTGCTTTTTTTATTATTTGCTATTTTTGTTTTATTACCATTGCAATCACTATATGCCAATACAACTAAAGTCTTTACAGTTATCTCACTGTCACCCAATACCACAGCAATTATTCATGATGTTATTGAACTAGCAGCAAAAGAAAGTGCCAAGGATCAGGTTAATACCAAACTTATCGGTAGCATTTATTATGCCGGACAGCCTAAATATTATGAAAACTACCAGAATATTGGATCCTTTCAAGCGCTTAATGTTGAGAAGATTATTAGCTTATCACCTGATTTAGTGATTACGTGGGCGGGGCAAACGCAACCGCAAGTGATTGCTTTGCTCAAACGCTTTGGCATTAAAGTGACTGTTTTTAATGCCGAAGACCTTAAATCATTAGCAACGTCATTTGCCGATATTGGTGCAAGTATCCAATTAAAAACAGCAGGGATTGCATTACAAAAAAGTTTTTTAACACAACTTGAGGCAATCATTAAACACAAGGCTACAGCATCAATTATTAATCATCATAAACCAAGCGTGTTGTTGCAATTAGCAACACAACCGATTTTTGTTGCCGGAGGTAGCGGGATTTTAAATGATATTGTCACGCAATGTGGCGGTGTGAATGTATTTAAAGATATCGATAACGTAAGTTTCCAAACAAATATCAATGCGATTATCGAGCGCAATCCTAATGTAATCATCATGTTATCGAATATCACTAAATGGCATATTGACCAAACATTGATGTGGCAGCGTTGGCAAGATTTATTCGCTGTAAAAAATAAACACGTTTTTCAGTTGTCATCTAACGGAATCTCACAGTTTTCTCCACAAATATTAACGGGTGTCAAAAATATCTGTGATATATTAGGCGCCGCAGATTAGTTTTGTGGTGATGTATAAATAAGTTGCAACAGCTAATACCTCTCCCCTTGTGGGATTGCTCGTGCGGCTAAAGCTGCACAGGTGAGGGGGTAATAGACACTCAACTTATTTTTGATTCGTTACTTTACTATTATTCTGCAAGAAAATAACAGGAGGATGATTTATGTTACATAGTGCTTTTTTTGGAGAATTGCTTGGCTGCCTTGTATTGATACTCTTAGGTGGAGGTGTTGTTGCAGGCGTTTTATTAAAACAATCCAAAGCAGAAAACAGTGGTTGGATTGTGATTACTGCAGGTTGGGGTTTTGCGGTTATGATGGGCGTGTTTGTCGCTCAAGCTGCAGGCTCACCACAAGCCGATATTAATCCTGCGGTCACTTTAGCCAAGTATCTATTAGGAGGCGTTTATCCTTCCTTTGGTGAAGTTTTATTATTATGGATTGCACAAGTGATTGGTTGCTTTTTAGGAGCAGTCCTTGTGTGGCTTGCCTATTATCCGCATTGGCAATATACCGATAATGCGCATTTTAAGTTGATGGTGTTTTCAACTTATCCGGCAATGCGTCATAAGGGCAGCAATTTTGTCACTGAATTGATTGCAACAACCTTGTTAATTGTATTTGTCGGTGCCTTAATTAGCTATGGTAATCAATTACCCTTTGCCAATGGCTCTTTGCCTTATGTCTTTGGTTTTGCCATTTGGGGCATTGGTTTATCTTTGGGCGGTCCTACAGGTTATGCGATTAATCCGGCACGTGACTTAGGTCCCAGAATTGCACATGCTTTATTACCCATTAAAGGCAAAGGCTCAAGTGACTGGAGCTATGCATGGGTACCGATATTGGCACCCCTAGCAGGAGCCGTTCTTGGATTTGTGTTGATTCGTTTATTTATGTTTTAGGATGTGCTAATAGCGTTTGGAAATCTAAAATGTTTATTTAATACCTTTAGTTGGCTACTGCTTTATGAAGCAAATTAATGGAGTTGATTAAATCAAGATGCTTTTTATTATCCATAATTTTGTTTTCATCTTTACTGAAGTTGTCATAGAAAGATTCTAAACTAAAAGAGCTAACTAATTTGCCACCCCACCAAGGAATAAGACTTAATAAGGTTGATAAGGAGGTCTTTCCGCCATTTTTACCTGGAGATGTGCTAAATAATGTAATGGGTTTGTCGCTAAGTATTTTTCCCTCAATTCTGGAGATCCAATCAATGGCATTTTTAAAGATTGTAGGCGGTAAGCCATTATGTTCTGGACAGGCTATGAGAATGGCATCACATGTGTTTATCTTGCTTTTGAGTAGTTTTGCATCATTTGGAATACCAATATCATTTTCTATATCGATGCTATACAGCGGGAGGCAATAATTTCTGAGGTCAACAAAGTCAGTATGGCAAACATTAGATAAATGCTTTTCTGCAATAAGTGCTAGTTGTTTATTTATTGAATTTTTGCTACTGCTTCCAGATATAATTAAAATAGTTTTCATGACGCCATGTTCTCCACTCTGCGTACTGTTATTTCTAGATTAGAATAATAACCAGTGGCTTGGAAAGCAACCATAGAGTTGGATGTGACAATAAAGACTTTTGATTTTTTAAATACTCTAAACTTAGATAACCAACCCAGCAATCAACGCTGACAAGAAACTCACCATAGTAGCGCCAAAGACTAAGCGCCAGCCGTGGCGTGAGACAAATTTAGCACGCTCGCCATTTAAGGCAGCAACGGAGCCGACGATAATACCAATCGAGCCAAAGTTCGCAAAGGACACTAAGAAGATCGAGATAATTGCAACGCTATGTGTTGAGAAGTGTGTCAATTGATCTTTTAATGACAACATCGCAACAAACTCATTAGAAACAAGCTTAGTTGCCATAATGCCACCGGCTTGAACGATCTCATTGCCTGGAATGCCAAGAAGCCATGCAATTGGCGAGAACACATAGCCTAAAAGGGTTTGGAAACTAATACCAAAGATGCCGTTAAAGATACCATTTAACATTGCCAATAATGCGATAAAGCCGATAAGCATCGCACCAACAATAATAGCGACTTTGAAACCATCAAGAATATACTCGCTAAGCATCTCAAAGAAAGCTTGCTTTTTATCAGCATGCAAGCTCATATCTTCAAAGCTCTGCTCTTTTGAATAGTCATATGGGTTGATGATATGCAAAACAATAAAGGTGCTCAGCATATTTAAAATCAAAGCAGCAATGATGTATTTAGAATCTAGGATTTGCATATATGAGCCAACTATACCTAGAGACACGGTTGACATTGCCGTGGCTGCCATCGTGTACATTCTGCGCTCTGAAATCTCAGATAGAATATTCTTATAAGCAATAAAGTTTTCAGACTGTCCCAAGATCAGTGAGCTTAAGGCATTGAAAGATTCAAGTTTGCCCATGCCGTTGATTTTGGATAAAAGCCAACCGCCACCACGGATAATAAGTGGTAAGATTTTAAGGTATTGCAAGATACCAATTAAAGCTGACACCAAAACAATTGGCATTAATACATTAAAGAAAAAGACGAAATTTTTAGGTACGACCGAACCAAAGACAAACTTGGTTCCTTCCATCGCGTATTGCATAACATGATCAAACCCACTTGAAATGACGCTGATAATGTCAGCGCCAACAGCCGATTTTAATAAGAAATAAGCGACAATAATTTCAATAATAATCAGTTGAATAATAAATCGTGCTTTAATGTTTTTACGATTCATGCTTGTGAGATATAGGATCACAGCAAGAATGATCAATGCGAGTAAAAAGTGTAAAATTTTTAGCATCGTGTGCAGACTCCCTCTTTAGTTTCTTTTAATTTCTTGTGGTTGAATTTAGACAAACGGGCGCATCTTAATACTTTTGGATTAAAATGTCATGTAATTTAGGAATTTCAAATTGAAGCAATTGACCAACTAGGGCAAACCATTTACCATTGTCTATCATTTTGTTTTATAGATAATAACTGTTTCATGTATATCACACTTTTTATAAAAAAAGATTGCCCGTATTCGCATAGCGCACGCATTGCCTTGGAAGAAAAACGTATGAGTTTCAAGGTGGTTGAGTTAGATGAGGTCATTGATAAAGAAATGATTTTAGAATTAAACCCTGAAGGAACGTTACCGATTTTAAAAGAGCGTGACTATGTCATTTATGATCCTGAGGTGGTGATGCTTTATATTGATGAGCGTTATCCGGCACCTTCACTGTTGCCAAACTATCCGGTTGAGCGTGCACGTACACGTCTAGCGATGACACGAATTGATCGCGAGTGGTATTCATTGCTTAACTTTATTTTGTGTGGCACGGATCAGAAAAAAGTTGAAGAAGCTAAAGTAGCATTGGTTGATAGCTTTAGAGCTATTGAACCGATCTTTTCAGAGAATGAATTTTTTATGTCAGATTCAATGACTTTAGCAGATTGCTCATTGGCGGCATTGTTGCATGCATTACCAGCGCAAGGCATTCCTTTGGATGAGTCATTAGGGGATATCACCAAATATGCCGAGCGTATTTTCGCGCGTGAGTCATTTCAACGCACCTTGCCAAAACAGGTTAAGAAAGTTTACCGTCGTCACTAGGAGTTCATCGTATGTGGGCAGACCATGCCATTAATTATTTGTTTTTCGTGCTTGAGGCAGCAACGATTGTTATTGCTATTGTGATTGCCTTTGGGTTTATCTTGGCTTTGTCACTAAAGGGTAAGGCAGGTAACAAAAAAGGGCAGCTCGTTGTTAAGTCATTAAATGAAGCCTATCAACAACGCCAAGAGCAGTTAGCGCATGAAGTGCTGAATAAATCAGCATTTAAAAAAATGCATAAGGCAAATCAAGAAAAGCTAAAGCTTGCACACAAAGCGCAGCATGATGATTTGAGTAATGTTTTTGTCATTGATTTTAAGGGTGATATCAAAGCCTCGCAAAGTGAAGCTTTGGCAGAAGAAGTCAATGCTATTTTACAGATTGCCAATAAAAATGATGAAGTGGTTATCCGCTTAGAAAGTCCAGGAGGGGCAGTTAATGGTTACGGTTTGGCTGCCGCGCAATTAGCACGCATCAAAGCGGCTAATCTGAAGCTAACCGCAGTGATTGACCAGGTTGCCGCCAGTGGTGGCTATATGATGGCATCAGTTGCTGATACGATTATTGCTTCACCTTTTGCCATTGTGGGCTCGATTGGTGTCGTGGCACAATTGCCAAATATCCATCGGTTGCTAACAGATAAGGGAGTTGATGTTGAGCTCCATACTGCGGGTAAATACAAACGTACTTTGACAATGTTGGGTGAGAATACCGACGAGGGGCGTGAGAAATTTAAAGAAGAGCTTGAGGTGGTACATAAGCTTTTTAAAGAGCATATTGCTCACTTTAGACCGAACTTGGATATTGAGAAAGTGGCAACAGGTGAGTACTGGTTTGGACAGTCTGCTTTGGAACTTAATCTAGTTGATGTGCTTAAAACAAGTGATGCTTATCTATTGGATAAATACCGATCAGGATCATTAAAGTTGTTCCATATCGAATACAAAACAAAAAAATCAAAACTCTCGAGTATGTGTCACAGTGTATTGAAAGTCTTTCAACGCGTTGGACCATGAGTGCCAATAGATGTCTGATATTGATATAAGTGTTTTTCATGCTGATTTTATTGAGCAAATCAAAGCATCATTAGCGCAAAATCGTTTAGCACACGGAATTTTGCTGAATAATATTGATCATTTGCCACTTGAGTCGTTACTGACTAAACTCACGGCGGTTTTATTAGGGCATGATATTGTAGATGATCTGGCGACAGCTGCGGATGTTTTTTATCTCAAAGCAGATGATGGACAAATCAAGATTGATCAGATCAAAAATCTATTAGAAGGTATCTATCTAACAAGCCATGGTGCTAAAGCTAAGGTGATTGTCCTATGCCCATTGGAAGCCTTAAATACATCTGCTGCCAATGCATTATTAAAGAGCTTGGAAGAGCCGCCAGAGAATACTTATTTTCTGATGACAACCAATCAATTGCAGTGGATCATGCCTACATTGCGATCGCGTGTTCAAGTGTTTGATCTGGCGTTAACATTGGAACAAAAGAAAGCTTATCTGACACAAAAGTATCAAATGAAGGATGAGGATATTGCCAAAGCATTAGCGATTAGTAAGGCGGATCTTCGGGTGATTGATCGCATTAAGACAGATAAGAGTTTCTGGCAATTACGCAAAGAGCTAATACAAGTCATTCAAGGACAGTTATCGCCCTTAGCATTAAGCATTGATATCAATGCCTATTATCAAGATGCGATTTATTGGTTAACCAGTTTACTGATCGATGCTTATTATTATCGTTTGGGTTTATCACAAACCATGCCAACACAAGAGCAAAAGGCGTTATTAGAGGGATTGATTAAACGCTATGATCATATTGCGTTATATGGTTTTTATCAGCGGCTACTAAAGCTTAAAGCCTATGAGGGTAAGCATTATAATGTCAACAAGCAGCTAGCTATTGAGAGTTTTTTGATAGAGCTATGTGCGTAATTTAAGAGCGATTATTTTTTATGATCAATATGCTTGGCAAGAAAAATACCTTGACCAATAACAAAGACAAAAGTAATCCCAAGCATACCAAAGAGTTTGAAGTCGACCCAGATATCTGTTGAGAAATTATAAACAACAACGAGATTAATCGCGCCTAAAAACAAGAAAAATATACCCCAGATATTATTAAGGCGTTTCCAGATTTTTTGTGGCAATTCAATGCTTTCTTCCATCAGGCGTTGAATGATAGGCTTTTTCATTAAATAGGTTGAGAAGATAAAAATCACACCAAATAGCCAATTGACAATGGTGACTTTCCATTTGATCAATGCTTCATCATGGAAGTAAACAGTAGCACCTCCCAAGATTAGCACCAAGACAAAAGTCACAACATGCATCATCGACACTTTGCGATAGCGGATAATTTCATAGGTTAGCTGAATTGCCGTGGCGATGATGAGTGCCACCGTTGCAGTATAGATGTTATACATTTTATAGACGACAAAAAAGATGATAATAGGGAAAAAGTCAAAAAGCAGTTTCTTCATATTCTCTCCAGAGAGGGTTAGTGGTACACTTAGCACAAATTTTCGCGACCAGTATAAAGTAAGAAGCTGCTATGAGCCAATACATTGAAATAAATCCTTACTCATCGAATAAGGCAGTCTTAGCAGAAATTGTTAATGCCTTAAAAGATGGCAAGGTGATTGCTTATCCGACAGACTCAGGCTATGCATTAGGATGCAAGATGGGCTTGAAAAAACCGTTGCAGCAAATAAAAAAGATTCGTGATTTGAATGATAAACATAATTTCACGATTATTTGTCGTGATTTATCTGAGATTTCGCAATATGCCAAGGTCGATAATAGTGCTTATCGTTTGCTCAAAAGAGCAACGCCTGGAGGATACACCTTTATCTTGCAGGCAACGAGTAAAGTGCCGGGGTTAATGTTAAACAAAAGCAAAAAAACCGTTGGTATTCGTGTGCCAGATCATCCAGTGCCTTTGATGCTAAGCGAGGCTTTAGGCGAACCGCTATTAAGTACCACCTTTATCTTGCCAGATCAGGATAATGCACTTGTGTATAGTGAAGACTTTGCCAATGAGTCCTGTGCGCAGATGATTGATTATATTCTTGAGTCGGATTATTGTGGTTATGAACCAACAACGGTTATTGATATGACCGAAGTCCCTGTCGAAATATTGCGTGTTGGCAGTGGTGATATCAGTATATTTGAATAATTTAGGAAGAAAATGCAGGATCAATATTACAATATTATTAATGAACAGTTATTACAGCCGTTTGATTTAAGTTTGGAAAAATTAAAAGGCTTATTGAACTTATTAAGCCAAAAGCGAATTGATTTTGGTGATTTGTATTTGCAAAAGATTATTTCTGAGAGCTGGATGCTCGATGATGGCGTTGTTAAACATGGCAGTTTTGGTATTGAGCAAGGCATTGGTGTGAGAGCCGTATTTGATGGCGAGACAGGCTTTGCTTATGCCGATGATTTGCATCTGAACACCATTGAGAAACTCATTAAAACCGCACTTTATTTATTAAAAGACAGTACTAATCCCTATAAGGTTGAAAAACTTAACACACCACACATCATTCGCCATTATCCAGCATTGTCCCCATTGGATAGCATGCCTGCGGAAGATAAAATTGCACTGCTTCATCAAATTGATGCTTATGCTAAATCATTAGATAGTAATATCGAGCAAGTCACCGTTTCCATTGCCTCAAACATGGAGATGGTATTGATCTTAAATACCGATGATTTGTGTGTGATGGATGTAAGACCGTTGGTGCGTATGAATGTTAGCTTGATTATGGTTGATGGTAAAAGCCAAAACAGTCAAAAACGTGAAAGCTTTTCAGCCGGTGGCGGTGGACGCTATGACTATCATTACTTCACTGAGCATAACTTATGGAAGTCTTATGTTGATGAAGCGTATAAGGGCGCTAAAACTAATCTTCAGGCAAAGCCCGCCCCTAGTGGTAAAATGCCAGTGGTGCTTGGATCAGGTTGGCCGGCAGTACTTTTACATGAAGCGGTAGGGCATGGTTTGGAAGGCGATTTCAATCGCAAAAAAAGCTCGCATTTCTCAGGAAAAATTGGGCAGAAAGTTGCCTCCGAGAAATGCACGGTAATTGATGAAGGCTGTATTGCCAATCGTCGAGGCTCACTTAATTTTGATGATGAAGGCACTCCAACTCAGAAAACGGTGTTGATTGAAAACGGTATTTTAAAAGGTTATATGCATGATCGAATTTCAGCGAAAGCCTTTGGCGTATCAGCAACAGGTAATGGCAGAAGACAATCTTATGCGCATTTACCATTGCCTAGAATGACCAATACCTATATGTTGCCAGGTGAGGATACGCTTGAGGATATGATCCAAAGTATTGACTATGGTATCTATGCGACTCACTTTAATGGTGGACAAGTGGATATTACTTCAGGGCAATTTGTATTTGTAATGGATCAGGCATATTTGATCAAAAATGGTAAAATTATGCATCCAGTCAAGGGTGCATCTTTGATTGGCCACGGTCCGGAAGTGATGCAAAAAATCTCGATGGTGGGTAGTGACTTTGCTTTGGATAAAGGCATTGGCGTTTGCGGCAAGGATGGACAGTCTGTACCTGTCGGTGTTGGGCAAGCCAGTTTAAAGATTGATGAAATAACAGTTGGTGGCTGTGAATAGAAGTGTATAACCTTAGTAAATAAACACCTTGTAAATGGCTAATTAGCCTTGTGTTGGTTGAGCAATTCATAATGCAGATAAAATGGATGAGATAAAGAAGATGAGCAATAAAGGAAAGACAATAAGTAACGCTAAAAAAGCAATACTATTGGTTAATTTAGGAACGCCTGACTCATATCAAGTCAAAGATGTGCGTAAATATCTTAAAGAATTTTTGTCTGATCGGCGTGTGATTGAAGCATCTTCATTCATTTGGCAACCCATTTTGCGTTTGTTTATTTTGCCATTTCGTTCTCCTAAAACCGCTAAGCTTTATCAAAGTATCTGGTTTGAAGATAAACAATTATCACCTTTGATGTATTACACACAAGCTCAAGCACGTAAACTCGCCGATAAGCTAGATAATGAGGTGATCGTTGATTTTGCAATGCGCTATGGTGAGCCATCGATTAAAGCAAAGATTGAGGCGTTGAGTATTCAAGGTGTTACTGAAATTACTATTGTGCCACTTTATCCGCAGTACTCAGCCACAACAACGGCGTCTGTATATGATGAGGTTTTTCGTGTGCTGCAAACAATGCGTTATCAACCTAATATTGTCGGTATTGCTCCTTACTATCAGCATCCTGCTTATGTTGAGGCATTAAAACACAGTGTTTTAAGTTATCTGGAGACAACCGATTTCACGCCAGATGTGCTGTTACTATCATTTCATGGTATTCCACTGGAGTGTGTGCAAAAGGGTGATCCGTATCAAGCGCATTGCTTACAAACCTTTGAGCTCCTTAAAAGTGCACTGAGTGAAACAAAGCTAGATATTCAACTATCTTTCCAATCTCGCTTTGGACCGAAAGAATGGCTTAAACCATATACAACAGATGTGTTGGCAAATCTCGCCAAAGCGGGCAAAAAAAATGTGCTAGTAATGGCGCCAGGTTTTGCCTCTGATTGCTTGGAAACGTTGGAGGAGTTAAAAGAGACGGAATGTGAGACATTCTTAAATGCCGGTGGTCAGCATTATGCCGTTATTCCGTGCTTGAATGATTGTGATGAGCATATTGAGATGTTGAAAAGCATTATTGGTGAGTAATATCGATGATGCTGCAAAAACCAGAAGTTCTTCTTTGGTTTCGCCAAGATTTAAGAATTATCGACAATCCAGCGCTTAATGCAGCACTCAAAAGTGGTGTGGTTCTGCCGATTTATATTCTTGATGATAATGCTGCACAAGATTGGCAAATGGGTGCAGCGACTAAAGCATGGCTTCATTATGCATTGCAATCCTTAAACCAGACACTTCATCATAGATTACAATTTTTTATAGGTGACCCTTGTCAGATTATTATCGAGCTTATCAAACGCTATGATATTAAGCAGGTATTTTGGAATCGCTTGTATACACCATGGCAAGTCACGCGAGATAAACATATTAAAGCGCAATTGAAAGCAGATGCGATAGATGTGCATAGTTTTAATGGTAGTTTATTATGGGAGCCGTGGGAGGTATTAAAGAGTGATGGTGAGCCTTACAAAGTCTTTAGTGCATTTAAGCGCCAAGCACTGCAAGTCATGCCACCAAGAGCACCATTAGATGAGATTAAAGATATACAAAACTGCTTAACTGAAGTTCAAGCAAGTAATAGCAGTTTAGCTGATTTGAGTTTATTACCTCAGCATGAATGGTCAGAGAAGGTATTATCACATTGGCAAATCAGTGAGAAGGCAGCGTATGATTATTTAGCAACCTTTGTTGAGCATCATTTACATGATTATCAGCATAATCGTAATATCCCAAGCTTAAACGCAACATCTAAGCTTGCACCGTTTTTACATTTTGGGCAAATATCGCCACATGTTATCTGGGATAAAGTGCGTCAGAGAAAATGCGATAACGATAATAAACAGACCTATTTATCAGAGATTATATGGCGTGAGTTTAATTATGCATTGCTCTATCATTATCCACAATTAAGTGATCACAATTGGCAGCAAAAGTTTGATCATTACCCATGGCAAGATAATCAGAGATTATTAATCGCATGGCAACAGGGTCAAACAGGTATTCCAATTGTCGATGCGGGAATGCGTGAGCTATGGCAAACGGGGTTTATGCATAATCGTGTCAGAATGATTGTTGCGTCATTTCTAACAAAAAACTGTCATATTCACTGGCGCCATGGTGCTAAATGGTTTTGGGATTGCTTAGTTGATGCCGATTTAGCCAATAACAGTGCCAATTGGCAATGGGTGGCAGGAAGTGGTGCTGATGCTGCACCTTTTTTTCGCATCTTTAATCCAGTTACTCAAGGGCAAAAGTTTGATGGCGATGGTGAGTATATTCGTCGCTATTTATCTGAATTAAGTCAACTGCCGAATAAGTATTTGTTCTCACCGTGGTTGGCACCTGAGGATGTTTTAAAACAAGCGGGTATCACTCTTGGTGAAGATTATCCTTATCCGGTTGTTGATCTTAAAGCCTCAAGAGAGGAAGCGTTGGCTTACTATAAAAATTTGTAGTTTTAGCGTGTTTAAAAGTCTATTTGTAAGGTAAAAAAGTTCATCATCAATTTTTTTAAATTTAAGGTCGATTTGTTTATTGACATAAATGCTTGGGGCAAATATAAAGGCTTTTGGGTATAGGGAAATTTAAACCAAGGAGCATAATGGAAGCATTAACCGATCTTAAAGCAATATTAACGTCAAAGCGTGCTAATTTATATTATTTAGAACATTGCCGAGTGATGCAAAAAGATGGTCGAGTTTTGTATTTGACGGAAGCGGCAAAAGAGAATCAATATTGGAATATTCCAATTGCTAATACCACTGTAATTCTTTTAGGGACAGGGACTTCAATTACTCAGGCTGCAATACGTATGCTTGCTTCGGCTGGTGTTTTAGTTGGTTTTTGTGGTGGTGGAGGGACGCCATTATTAATGGCAAATGAAGTAGAGTGGTTAACGCCACAAAGTGAATATCGCCCCACAGAATATGTACAAAGTTGGTTGGGATTTTGGTTTGATGATAAAAAGCGTTTACAAGCAGCAATCACTTTTCAAAAAATGCGCTGTGAGTTTATAAGAAGAATATGGCAAGATGATGTTGAGATCTCTGGATTTGGTTTTTCGTCAAAGGTGCTATTAGCTGAAGTTGGCAAAGTTGAGGAGCAAATTCAAGCAGCTAAAGACATTCAAAGTTTATTTAGCATCAAAGCACATTTCACTAAGCTATTGTATAAACAGGCCGCAGGCTTAGCCGATATTGAGTCTTTTAAACGTGATCGTAATATCGCCGGTGACTTAGCTAATAGCTTTTTAAATCATGGGAATTATTTAGCTTATGGATTGGCAGCAACTACTCTGTGGGTGTTAGGTATTCCTCATGGTTTTGCAGTGATGCACGGTAAGACAAGAAGAGGTGCTTTGGTTTTTGATGTGGCTGATTTGGTTAAAGACGCAATTGTATTGCCAATGGCATTTATCAGTGCTAAAGAAGGGATGACTGAGCAAGAGTTTAGGGGAATCTGCATCAATAAATTTACAGATCATAAGGCGCTTGATTATATGTTTGAATGCGTTAAAGAGGTTGCATTATATGATCACAGCAAAATTTTATAAAAAAACACAGCATGATACATTATTTGTCGCATAGGTTATGTAATCTAAACATAAAAGATGAAGGTGTTATTACTAGTAAGTGGTTGAGTAAAAAATACACTAAGTTAAATGAATGAATCATTGGAGGAACTGTGATAGTCACCTTTATTAGTGAATGTCAGAAAAAAGCCATTGCACGAACAGCGCGAGTGCTTGATGCTTTTGCTAATCGCATTGGCGCAAGAACTTGGCAGACGCCAATCACAGAAGAGGGATTGTTGGCGGTTAAGAAGCTGTTACGTAAAACAGCAACTAAAAATACTTCAATCAGTTGTCATCGAATTGTTTCGCGCTCAAGAGTTGAATTGTTATGGACAGTGGGCAATACCGATAAATTTAATCATCAGGGGATGGTTGCGGTTAATAGTACGGCAAAAAAATTAAATTATAGAGATGATTTGCAGGATTGGCATTTTTTGCCATTAATACAATCATTAGCTAGTTTTGCGGCATTATTGCATGATTGGGGAAAAGCTAATGCGCGATTTCAAAAGAAAATAGCTCAAGATTATAGTGGGAAGCCGGGTGATGCGCTTCGGCATGAATGGTTATCTTGTCTATTGTTAAGGGCAGTGATTAATTCTGTTGATGGGAAGAATGATAAGAGGTGGCTAAGTATTTTTGCTAATGGTGAACTTGATGAGAGAAATATATTAAGTACTGACCTTAAGGATATCAGTAGACCATTAAGTAACTTGCCTGTGACTGCCAAGCTGATACTTTGGCTGGTACTAACGCATCATAAACTGCCGTTGCCTTCTTTAAGCAAAAAAAAGCTTGATCAAGATTGGGCATTAATACAAGAAACTACTATAGATGACGTCTTATCTTATATTGAGAAAGAGTGGGGGTATGAGAATCTCAGTGCACTTGATACTTTAGGGGATTGTTTAAGTTTTCCAAAAGGGCTAATGCTTACATCAAAAAAATGGCAAGCTGCATTGCAACGTTGGGCTAAAAAACTAATAGGGCAATTAAATACTGTTGAGCAAGTCTTTAAAGAAGGCAGTGAAAGGGTTGTGTTATATCATGCACGCTTGTGCTTAATGCTAGGTGATCATTATTATTCATCTTTAACGCTCACTGAGTCAGGAAATTGGCATGGTAGCAGAGAGTTAATTGCAAATACTCAAGATGATCGAACACCAAAGCAAGCGTTAGATCAACATTTATTGGGTGTCTATGAGCAAACGAAAAAAAATGTGTCCTCATTGCCCAGATTTGAGCGTGAACTGCCCTTCACTGATAATGTTAATGAGCTAAGAAAGAAAAGCCCAGATAGGTATGCATGGCAGGATAAAGCAGTAGTAGGTGTGCGTAATTGGGTTGTTGGCAATAATGACAAAAAGAAAGGTTTTTTTGCGATTAATATGGCAAGCACAGGTTGTGGTAAAACGCTTGCTAATGCTAAGGTTATGTTGGCCTTGTCAAAAAATAATGACATGCTTCGTTATATTTTGGCATTAGGGTTAAGAACGTTAACTTTACAAACAGGTGATGAATATAAAAAGCGTATTTTTCACAAAGGAGATGATAGTGATTTAGCTGTTTTAATTGGCTCTAAAGCTATTATGAGCTTGTACCAACAGGCAAATAACGATACCAATCAAAAGATGGATGACATCAAATCTCACACTGGATCATCATCACAGGAAAGCTTGCTATCTGCAGATGATAAAATTATCTATGACATAACGATTGAAGAAGATCAACTCAAGACTGTTTTACAGAAAGAGAAGGATCGAAAGTTTTTATATGCTCCAATATTAACTTGTACCATTGACCACATTATCTCTGCCACAGAAGTAGTAAAAGGTGGTCGTTATATTTTGCCAAGTTTACGATTGATGTCATCAGATTTAGTTATCGATGAAGTTGATGACTTCACAGGACAAGATGCTATTGCCATTGGGCGCTTAATTCATCTGACAGGTATGTTAGGGCGAAAAGTTATGTTATCTTCAGCAACAATACCGCCATCATTGGCAGAAAGTTATTTTAATTGTTATCGTGAAGGGTGGAATTTATTTGCAAAAACGCGCAGCGCAAGTTCTGCAATAGGTTGCGCATGGATTGATGAATATAAAACAATAGTTGATGAAGTTGATGATCTATTATCTAAAAAATCAAATGAGCAATATGCGCTTTATCACCAAAAGTTTATTAATAATCGCGGTGAGAAATTAGCTCAGGCAATACCAAAGCGAAAAGCAAATATCGTCGATTGTAGAAGTTTATTAATAAGATCAGACGTAATTCCTAGTAAAAATGGTGGGATTGATAAAAGAAAAGAATATTTTAATATTATTGTACAAGATATGCTTAAAAAACATGGATATAACCATAAGACAGATATTAGCTCAGGTTTAAATGTTTCATTTGGTGTAGTACGTGTTGCTAATATTGAACCCTGTGTTGATTTAGCAAAGTTCTTGCTCGATTATGAATTCATGAATGATGTTGAAATTAGGGTAATGCCCTATCATAGTCGACAAGTGTTATTGTTGAGGAATGAACAAGAAAAACACCTAGATATAGTACTTAAGCGCAAAGAAAAAAAGGGTGATATACCTGAGGCTTTTGCTAATCAAATTATAAGAAATCATTTAGATTATTTATCTGCTAAAAATAAGCTGATTAAGCATGTGCTGTTTATTTTGGTGGCAACGCCTGTAGAGGAAGTCGGAAGGGATCATGATTTTGATTGGGCTGTGATTGAGCCATCATCCTATCGTTCAATTATACAACTAGCAGGAAGAGTGCGCAGACATCGCTATGAAAAAGTTGAATATGAAAATATTGGTATTTTGCAGTATAACTGGAAGGCAATCAAAGATGGGGATAAAAAAGATACTTGTTATTTTATAAATCCAGGGTATGAGTTTAATGGCGAGATTATGTTTAATAATAAGGAAAGAAAAGCCATTTGCAAAACGCATGATGTATTTAAATTGATCAATCAAGATGTTGTTGCAACAAACCTAGATGCCATTCCACGTATTGATGAAAGAGGACCTAGCGGTTTTGGTTTGGCTAAATTAGAGCATGCGGTAACTTCACATTGGCTAAAACGTTATGATCAAAGAGGGGCTGAAACTCTACAAGGATATTTGACTCAGGCATGGTATTTAACGGCATTACCCCAAGCATTTAATCGATTTCGTGCCGGAGCACCCAATCTTTTATTATACCGTTGCCTTGATGGTAATAAGTTTTACTTTACTGAGAAAGAGAAAGGAAAAGCAAAGTATTTGGAAGACACTAATAAGTTGAGTAAAGTTGATCGCTTGTATAATATCGATAATTTTTCCTTAACAAATAAACAGCAAGAAAGACTATGGTTAGTCCGTGACTATGGTCAATTACTGAAAGCGCAAGCACAATACGATGATATCAGTTTAAATACTGCAGCATTGCGCTATGGTGAAATTGTTATTCCAGAGCAAAAAGAGCAAAACGAAAGTAGTAATAAATGCAAATATTTATATAACGACCAACTCGGTTTATTTAAAGATCAAAGGAGATAGTTTAATGTTAGACCCAGCAATAATCGCATTTTTTGAGGATCGTAAAAATGATTGGCGTAAAAAAAACATTAAGGAGTCATTAGCAGAAGATCAAAAACAAGCGCTGGAACTGGAGTGTGTCCAAAAATTCGCATTAGAAAATTGGATTCCTGATGCCGCTAAGAGAGCAGGGCAAATAAATGTTTCAACACATCCATGTACATTTAGTCACCCTAGTGCACGCAAGAATAAAAATGGTTATGTATCTTCAATTGTTGCAAATGCAACGTTTAAAGCAGATGGTTATTTGCGAACAGGGAATGTTAAAGAGCTAGCACAAGATGCCCTTGGTAATGCGGCAGCACTTGATGTTTATAAGTTTTTGATGTTGAAAATGTCAGATGGGAATACGCTTTTGCAACATTTACAAGATGACTCAGCAATCAGTAAATTTCTTTTGACTCAAAGTAATGGGGATTATGATGAATTGCGTAATGGTTTTCTATCCATTATCAATAGCCCACATGAAGTCGTTACTAGTTCAAAAATAAAACAGGTTTATTTTCCTGTCGGAGATAATTACCATTTACTATCCATACTAACTAATTCATCATTGGTATATGAGCTAAGAGCCCGCATTGATGCATTGCGATTTTCAGAAAAGCAAAAAGAATTAAGAGAGCTGAAGCGTCAAAATAAGCATACTACTGAGGTTTTGACTGAAATTTATGATGTCGCAACGATCGCATATGGTGGAACGAAACCTCAAAATATTAGTGTTCTTAATAATCAATTTGGTGGGAAGGCACGTGTGTTGGTATCAGCTCCACCTAAGCTTGAAAAAAGAAATCTACAGTTTCCTCGAGGTGATTGTTTCGGCAGTGTAATTCGTCATTGGTATATCCGTGAACCATTGCGTAAGCTGCATAATATTTTTACGACACATGCAAACAGTAGTATCCCCCTTAAAAATTTAAGAGTTGCTCGCGATAATGCGATTAGTGATATTTTGGATTATATCTTGCAATGTTCTTTAGGGTTAAGAAGAGTATCAAATTCACAATTCAAAGAAGAATCAACTCAATTGCCACTATATCAAAAGATCTGGTTATGTGAATCCTATAAGGAAAGGCGTATTGAGGAAGAATGGCTTGATGAGTTATGCCAAGAGATTACTCGATGGATTTATGCTGCTTATAGAAAAGAAATTAAAAATCCCATAACTCTAGGGAATGCTGAGTGGCAGCACTTATTGGAATATGTATCTTATAATAAGGAGAACTTTAGATGAATCAGCCTGCATTATTGATTCCACGATTAAAAATCCAGAATGCTAACGCATTTTCAAGCCCCTTTACCATTGGATTTCCTGCAATGACGGCATGGCTTGGATTTATGCATGCTTTGCAGCGTAAGTTGCAGCATGAAAATTTTAATCCAGTGTTGGGAGGTATCTCTATTGTTTCACACGAGTTTAATTTGCAAGTCCACAAAGGTGTAGGAGATTATGAATATTCTGTTATAGGCACGGCTAATCCATTAGATAAGGACGGTTCAAGGCCTGCATTTATTGAAGAGCCGCGTTGTCATTTAGAAGTAAGCTTGGCAATCCAATATGAGGGTGTGTCAAAGTTACAAGAGCAAGAGTTCATCACAACAGTAAAGAATGTTCTTAACAGTGGTATTAAGTGTGCTTCTGGCGACATTCTTGCATTTGAGCAGTTGGTTATCCATCGTAATCTCGCACAACTGAAGCGTCATTTAATGCCAGGCTATGTTTTAATTGAAAGGCGTGATTTGATGTGTCATGCGATGGAAAATTCTCAAGACGCTATTGAGGCAATTATTGATTATGTAGCAATTCATCACCAGAGTGTTAAGGATCAAGATGGGAATATAGCATGGCAGAGTAAGAGAAAAGCGTTGGACAATGATATGCGTTCTGGTTGGATTGTACCCATTTCAGTAGGTTTTCAGGGTTTAAGTGATTTGGGTCAAGCGAAGAATCAACGCGATACGATGGTAGAACATCGATTTGCTGAGTCTATTGTGACTCTTGGTGAGTTTAAAATGGCATATCGAATAGAAACTGCTGAGCAATTGTTTTGGCATTATCATTATCAAGAGGATAACTCTTTATATTTATGTCAGCAGCAAAATTTGAGTATTCAAGCTGATGGTTATTCAGAGTTTGATGAAGATGAATTTTAGGTAAGTAACGTAATGATGTATAAATAAGTTGCATCAGCTAATAGCTTTGTCCTTGTGGGATCGCTTGTACGGCTTAAGCTGCATGGGTGAAGGGGTGATTAATGCTTAACTTATTTTTGATTCATTACAATAAATTAGTACAGAAAACAAAAAGGAGCATAATTATGGCTAAAGAAAAAGATGTGGTATCAGTCTTAGCATTTGAGAAAAAGTTAGTACCATCTGATGGGTATTTATATGGGGCTACTTGGAGCAATAAGCAATCTACAGCAGAACCTCTTAAACTAAAAGAGAAGTCGGTAAGAGGGACCATTTCAAACCGGTTAAAGCCAGCGATACAAAAGGATCCGGCTAAGCTTAATAGTGAAGTGGAAAAGCCTAATTTACAAACAGTTGATGCTTGTGCATTAGCGCCATATCACGATACATTGAAAATTCATTTCACACTAAAAGTGTTAGGAGGGCTTCATCAGCCTTCAGCTTGTAATAATGCAAATTTTAAACAAACCTATGAGCAAGCTATAAGGTCTTATATTGAGCGTGAAGGGTGCAATGAAGTGGCAAAGCGATATGTGCTGAATATTGCCAATGGGCGATTTTTATGGAGAAATAGGTTTGGAGCAGAATCTATAGAAGTTCAAGTAAAAGCATTAACCAAAGAGGGGCAAAGAAATTGGTGTTTCGATGCGCATAAATATAATATACGCGATATGTCTTATAGTGATACTGGGATAAATGAATTGGCAACCGAGATTGCATGCGCGCTTGCAAGTGAAGGTGACTTTCTCATGCTAGAAATAGATTGTTATGCTAAGGTTGGTAAATCTCAGGATGTTTATCCAAGTGAAGAGCTTGTGTTGGACAAGGGGAAGGGTGCTAAAAGCAAAGTGTTATATGCAGTAAGTGATGTCGCTGCAATGCATTCACAAAAAATTGGCAATGCCTTAAGAACAATTGACACATGGTATTCTGATTTCAATGATCCTTTAACCTCTGCCGGTCCCATTGCCATTGAACCATATGGCGCAGTAACTAATTTAGGAAAAGCGTTTCGCACACCAAAGGATAAGCAAGATTTTTATACTTTTTTTGATAGCTGGGCGCGTGGAGCTAAATTAAAGTCTGAAGATGAGCATTATGTCGTAGCAATGCTTATTCGAGGTGGCGTCTTTGGTGAAAGTGATAAATAGGTGATATTAATGGATAAGTACATAGATATTGTTTTACTGCCAGATGCCGAATTTCCAACATCTATTTTAATGAATGCAATATATAGTAAATTGCATAAAAAATTATTTGAGATGAAATCGCATAATATTGGCGTTAGCTTCCCGCGTTATAAATTAACATTGGGAAATCTTTTACGTGTGCATGGAGATATGTCCAATTTACAAAACTTGCAGGCAGGTGAGTGGTTAGGTGCAATGCATACTTATTGTATGACATCTCAAGTTAAAAATATCCCTGCAAACGGTGTTAGTTTTCGCACAATTTCAAGGGTGCAAAGTACCATGAGTAACGCAAAGTTGAAGCGGTTGCAAAAGCGTGGCTCAATCTCAACAGATGAGGTAAAACAGTATAAAGCAAAAATGTTTAGTCAAGGTTTAGATAATCCTTATCTTGAACTGGTGAGCACATCAAATGGGCATAAACATCGCCGCTATCTTGTATTTGGTGAGATAACAGATAATCCTGTTAGTGGTGAGTTTGATTTTTTTGGTTTAAGTAAAACCGCCACAATTCCATGGTTTGAATAATTGCAGGTTTTTAACCAAAATTTTTATCGCTCTTTAACAATCTAGTAAAATCAAGGCTTTGCATAATAGCCAAAAAATATTGGTGAAAATGGATTAATCGAATTACAATCCTTTTGCTAACAGCGTTTCACGCGTTAAAATTGCAGTTCACTGCCGCATAGGCAGCTTAGAAATCATAGATTACTGCTGAATTGCTCTAGTAAGTGTTCACTGCCGCATAGGCAGCTTAGAAATAGAAAAAATTACTCATAAGATAAGAACCAAGGTTCACTGCCGCATAGGCAGCTTAGAAATAGCCTTGAGCATCTTTTATAGTTAGTATTACGTTCACTGCCGCATAGGCAGCTTAGAAATCATCGTTAACAGAGTGAATAACGACAGCACCGTTCACTGCCGCATAGGCAGCTAACCATTTGGGCGTATGTAATACGCTCCTACGAGGAAAGTATATTGTGAATATTAAACTACTGTTTAAGCGTTTTCATCGGTAGCACAAACCCGTAAGCAATCGGTTTGAATTTACTGATAAATAAGTTAGCTGACTTGGCATTGATGGTTTTATCTTTTGGGTTATCGATGCTTTCAGCGATTTCCTTTTCAAGTTTCTTTATTTTCATCATGGTGTCACCTCTAAAAGTTGATTGGGTCATTGTTTAAAGTAGATCAAGATTTATTTTTTTGCCATATATTGCTCGTGAATCATTCTGTGGGCGATATAAATGCTACGGAAATGTAGTTGGAATAATACCCAATGCGACATAATGAGGATAAATAGTGCTGTTAATCCTCTAGTCAAATGTAATACACTAGCCTCAGGAATAATGATTACTCCTTATGGTTGTCATCAAGCATATGAAAAAGATTAAAGTTATGTTTGTCTGTATGGGCAATATTTGTCGCTCACCAACGGCGCATGGTATCTTGCGTAAACTTGTTGCTGAGGCGCATTTAGAACCTTATTTTGAAATTGAGTCATCGGGCACACACTCTAGTCAGTGGCACAAAGGTGATGCCTCTGATCCAAGAACAATAGCGACGGCATTAAAGTATGATTGTGATATTCGTGATTTACGTTCAAGTCAATTAATGGCAGAAGATTTTGAGTATTATGATTATCTGATTGCCATGGATGATAAAAACCTTAAAGATATGCAGATGATTGCACCAAATAGCGACATGCAAAAGGTAACGAAATTACTACAATATGCGCCGACTTTGGCAATAAATAATGTGCCAGATCCGTATTATAATGATGGGTTTGATCAAGTGTATTTGATGATTGATACGGCATGCAGAAATTTACTGGAAGCATTAAAAACCGAATTAAAACAAAGCTAAGGTAAATGGTATATGTCTTAATTATTGGGTATATAGTGAATAAAAAATAGAAGATGTTTTTATGAGTGATAAAAAAGTAAAAGAAACAAAAAAAGTAGACAAAATAGATAAAGTGAAATGTTTGGCAAACATTAAAGAGCCACAGGCAATCGTTGATGAAACAGGTGAATCACTACCGTTTAAGCCAATGAATTACCGGCAGGCAACCTATGTGATGGGGGCCGCATTAGTTGAGCAGTTGCCTTACGACTACGGGATTGAAGTAGCATTTGCGGGACGCTCTAATGCAGGTAAATCCAGTGCCTTAAATGCATTAACTGAACAGACGAAATTAGCACGTGTCAGTAAAACACCTGGGCGGACGCAACTGATCAATTTATTCGAGTTGGAAGAGCATAAGCGCTTGGTTGATTTACCTGGTTATGGTTATGCTAAAGTGTCGGAAAAGGTCAAAGCAAGTTGGCAGAAAACGCTAGAGATGTATCTAACAACGAGAGCGTGCTTAAAGGGGATAGTGTTGCTTGTGGATTCGCGTCATCCGATTAAAAGTTTTGATTGCATGATGATCGAAGCGGCAGTACAGAATGATTTAAACTTACATGTTTTATTAACCAAGGCAGATAAGCTTAATAATTCAGAAAAAGCAAAAGCTGAGCGCTTATTACGTGACTATTTAAAGCAAGTGCGTGCACCTGAGAATATTAGTTTTCAATTGTTTTCAGCGCAAAGCAAAATGGGATTAGATAAATTAAAACATAAGCTAGATCAATGGTATAATCCACCATTTGTTGATTTGGAAAATATCTAGCGGCTAAATCTTAAGAGGGGGAAGATTGTGCAAAGGCATGAAGATCAATGTGTATTACGCTTAGAGAATATTCATAAAAGTTTTCCAGGGACTAAAGCATTAGATGGTGTGAGCTTAGCAGCGTATCGCGGCAAAGTGATGGGGCTTTTGGGCGAGAACGGTGCCGGCAAGTCAACGTTGATGAAAGTGTTAAATGGTATTTACCAAAAAGATGAAGGGGAGATTTATTGTTTTGGTAAAAAAATTGAGTTTGATGGTATTGCTAAAGCGCAAGCAGCGGGCATTGCTATGGTGCATCAAGAGCCGCATATATTGCCGGATTTGACGATTGCGGAGAATGTTCTGTTGGGTCGTGAGGTTATGCGTAATCGCTTAAGTATCGACTGGAGAGCAACCTATCACAAAGTCGATAAAATACTTGATCAATTGCATATGCAGCAAAAAGCAGCAAGCTTGGCGAATAACTTAAGTATTGGTGATCAAAAGCTTCTGGAGCTTGCCAAAGCCTTATCATTAGATGCACAAATTATTGTGATGGATGAACCTACCGATGCGCTTACTGAAAAAGAAGTCAGACGTTTGTTTGAGATCATCAAAAAACTGTGTTCTGAAGGCAAGTGCATTATTTATATCTCGCATCGCATGGAAGAAATATTTGAGATCTGTGATGATATTACGATTATGCGTGATGGTCAGTTTATTATTGAAAGTAAAACAAATGCATTAACGCATGAACAAATTATTGAGAAGATGGTTGGTCGTAAGATGACGGCATTATCATCTACAGAGCATACTCATATCTCAGAGCAGTCGATGCAACAATTATTTAAAGCAGAAAACATCAGCAATGATAAAATCAAGCCCGCAAGTTTCGTTATTCATCAAGGTGAAGTGCTTGGCGTGTATGGGCTAATTGGTGCTGGAAGAACTGAGCTTGCGCGCAGTATCTATGGTTGTCACCCGCTTAAAAAGGGGCAAATGACGTTGGCAGGTGAGATGATTCGCATAAACAATCCAACACAAGCCTTAGCTCATGGTATTGTCTATATCTCAGAAGATCGTAAGGTTGATGGGCTTGTTTTGGGTGCCAGTGTTAAAGAGAATATGACGCTAGCATCACTTAAAAAACTTTCAAATGCATTTGGACATATTGATCGGTCACAAGAAAAAGAGATGGTTTCTAAGTATATAGATCAACTGAAAATTAAAACACCTAATCAAGAGCAACTAGTCAGTAATCTAAGCGGTGGTAATCAGCAAAAAATTGCGATTGCCAAAGGCTTATTATGTCAACCTAAGCTATTAATTTTAGATGAGCCAACACGTGGTATTGATGTGGCGGCAAAACGCGAGATATACCGCTTGATTCATACACTTAAAGCACAGGGTTTGGCGATTTTATTTATTTCCTCAGAAATGCCTGAGGTAATTGGTTTGAGTGATCGCATGTTGGTGATGCGTGAAGGTGAGATAAAGGGTGAGTTGAGATCAGGTGATATCTCGCAAGAAGCGGTAATGAAATTGGCAATTGCTTAAATGACTTAAGGGGAGAGTAATGCTAAAAAGTAGAATGATGAGTAAAGTTAATAAACAATTTTTAATCGAGCATAAGGCGGCATTGGCACTTGTTGTTATGATTATTGTGATGTCATGTTTGAATCAATACTTTCTGACATGGAATAATATCTTAGTGATTTTGCAACAGACATCTGTCAATGCGGTGATTGCAGTGGGGATGACGTTTGTTATTTTAACTAAGGGACTTGATTTATCGGTTGGCTCTGTATTAGCACTTTGTGGTGTAATTTGCGCATTTTTATTGCAATGGATGGTACCGATTTATTTGGTTATTCCCTTGACGATTTTAGCCGGTGTTATCTTTGGTGGTGTCAGTGGTACGATTGTCACTAAGGGTGCGGTGCAACCATTTATTGCAACATTGATTACCATGACCTTGTTTCGTGGATTGACAATGGTGTTTAGTGATGGTTATCCGGTGGCAACAAGCTCTGATGCTTTTGCTTTTATCGGTACGGGTAGTTTGTTAGGCATTCCTTTTCCTGTATATATTATGGCAGTGGTTTTTGCGGTGTCTTTTTATGTATTGAAATACACGCGTTTCGGCCGATATGTCTATGCCACAGGTGGCAATGAAGAGGCAACAAAGCTTGCCGGTATTCGTGTTAATCGTATTAAATTTGCTGTTTATGCCATCTCAGGTGCCTTATCAGCAGTTGCGGCAATGATTATTACCTCACGGCTTTCATCAGCGCAACCTACAGCAGGTACAGGTTACGAGCTTGATGCAATTGCTGCTGTGGTCTTAGGCGGGACAAGCCTTTTTGGTGGTAAAGGTAAGATTATGGGCACATTGATGGGCGCGCTTATTATCGGTTTATTAAGTAATGCGCTTAACTTAATGGATGTTTCCTCGTATTATCAGATGATCGTCAAGGCGTTGGTCATATTGATTGCGGTATTATTTGATTTTAAAGTGAAAAACTAGTGTAACTAACCTCATGGAGAAGAAATGAAAATGAAAACACGTATTTTTAAAGTAATTACAGCTATTGTTGGTATTGTTGCCATGCTGATTGTGGCAGGGTGTGGCAGTTCAAGTGATAATAATAAAACGATTGGTTTTGTGGTCTCGACTTTAGATAATCCATTTTTCGTTAGCATGAAAAATGGGGCTGAAGAAACAGCTAAAGCAGAAGGATATAAAGTTATCACGCTTGATTCACGTAATGATCCGGCAAGAGAATTGTCTAATGTTCAAGACTTGATTACTAAAAATATTAAAGTCATTATCATTAACCCAACTGATTCACAAGCTGTTTCTAATGCGGTGAAATATGCAAATCAGCATGGTGTTGAAATCATTACCTTGGATCGCACAGCTGATTCAGGCAAAGTATTGTCACATATTGAATCAAATAATGTGGCAGGTGGGAAAATGGCAGCGCAATATATGATTGATCGCTTAAATAACAATGGCAAAATTATCGAGCTTCAAGGGATTCCAGGTGCTTCAGCGTCTAAAGAACGTGGCCAAGGTTTTGATACTGAAATGGCAACATCAGATATCAAGATTGTGGCGAAACAGCCAGCAAACTTTGATCGTACACAAGGCTTGAACGTTACGCAAAACTTATTGCAATCTAACCCTGATGTTAATGGTATCTTCGCGCAAAATGATGAAATGGCATTGGGTGCTATGCGTGCGATCGAAGAAGCAGGTAAAAAGCATATTATCCTGATTGGTTTTGATGGCACAAAAGAGGGTATCAATGCTGTTAAAGCCGGAAAAATGGCAGCAACCATTGCGCAACAACCGTATTTAATGGGTGAGCTTGGCGTTGAAGCGGCGATTAAATTCTTGCGTGGCGAAAAGGTAAATCCGCATATTGTTGTTCCTTTGAGATTAGTCACTCAATCTAACGCTTAATCTGCTAGGCATTTAGAGCAAATATTGGTATTCTTATGCCAGTTTTTAGGAATGGAATGAACAAATTAAAGGTAAAACAATGAATGCAAAAATTAGTAATGTTGTTGCAAGACAAATTTTAGACTCTCGTGGTAATCCAACAATTGAAGCCGATGTTATCTTGGAATCAGGTGCTTTTGGACGTGCTGCTGCACCTTCAGGTGCATCAACGGGTACTAGAGAAGCGCTCGAGTTGCGCGATGGTGATAAGAAGAACTATCTTGGTAAAAGCGTGCAAAAAGCAGTGAATAATGTCAATAAAGCGATTAAAAAAGCAGTCGTTGGCTTAGATGCTTTAGATCAACGTCTAATTGATCAGACAATGATTGATCTAGATGGCACTGAGAATAAAGAAAAACTAGGTGCTAATGCGATTTTAGCGGTATCTTTGGCATGTGCTAAAGCGGCAGCTTCACACCTGAGAAAACCTTTTTATCGTTATTTGATGAATTCTAAAGAGTATATTATGCCGGTGCCGATGATGAATGTCATCAACGGTGGCGAGCATGCTGACAATAATGTCGATATGCAAGAGTTTATGATTATGCCAGTTGGCTTTGAGAAGTTTACTGATGCACTTCGTTGTGGCGCTGAAATATTTCACACCTTGAAAAAAGTTCTAGCAAATGCGGGCTTTAGCGTTGCAGGTGTAGGGGACGAGGGCGGATACGCCCCTAACTTGCCATCAAATGCAGTGGCGATTGAAATGATTTTAAAAGCGATTGAAGAGGCAGGTTATAAAGCTGGTGAAGAAGTTTATATCGCATTAGATTTAGCCAGTAGTGAGTTTTATAAAGATGGTAAGTATGTATTGGCATCTGAGAATAAATCATTAAGCTCAGCGGAGTTTGTTGATTATCTGGAAGATTGGGTTAATCGTTATCCAATTATTTCCATTGAAGATGGCATGGCTGAGAATGACTGGGATGGTTGGAAATTATTAACTGAACGTTTAGGCAAAAAAGTGCAATTAGTTGGTGATGATTTGTTTGTGACCAATAGCAAAATTTTGCGTGAAGGAATTGATAAAGGCGTTGCCAATTCGATCTTAGTTAAACTCAATCAAATCGGTACATTAAGTGAGACATTTGAAGCGATGGCAATGGCTGCTGAAGCAGGTTATACTTGTGTTATTTCACATCGCTCAGGTGAGACATCTGATACGACGATTGCTGATTTAGCTGTAGCAACGGGTGCCGGACAAATTAAAACGGGTTCACTATGCCGCTCTGATCGTGTTTCTAAATACAATCAGTTGTTACGTATTGAAGAAGATCTAGCAGATAATGCCATCTATCCAGGACTTAAGACATTTAACTTTAGTGACGATGTTGATACTGATGATTCAGCTGCTGAACAAAGTGCTGAAACAAAAGAGGTAGTTGCAGAAACCAAAGTTGCGCAAACAAATACCGTTGTTGAAGAGACAATTGTTATCGTTGAAGATGAAAAAAATCATACCACTGAAGTTAAGGAACATATCGTTGAGAAAACGGAAGCCTTAGTGGATGATGTACAGGTTCAAGAGGATAAAGAAACTAAAAAGACTGAGTCGATTGAATCAAATGATACAACAGCAGAAGCACATCCCAAAGCATAAGCAAATATCAAAGACCTAACAACCTAAAAGACTAAAAAAAATAAAAGTATAATGATCTCACGTTACACCCTGTTTATTGCTGTGTTATTTATTGGCATTATTGCCTTACAATATGACTTTTGGTGGAGTAAAACAGGTTTCTTTGCTACGCACGAGCTAAATGGGCAAGTAAGCGTCAAGCAGCAAAAAAATAATAAGCTCTTAGCGCGTAATATGCATTGGTATGCAGAGATTGTCTCTTTGCGCCAGAATGACTCTGTACTTGAAGGTATGGCGCGCGCTAATCTTGGCTTTATCAAAAATGGTGAGGTCTTCTATCAAATCGTCACACCACAGGATAAAAAGGTGGCATTACAGGAAGATAGTCAATGAAACGAATTCTAGTGATTCCAGCAAGTGGCATTGGTAGTCGCATGAATCATGATATTCCAAAGCAATATATCAAATTGGATAATGGTTTATCGATTCTCGATACCACGATTGCAAGATTATTAAGTGAACCTTTCTTTGATTTGGTTGTGGTCGCACTTGACTCAAAAGATCGTTACTGGAAAAACTCAATTCATATCAGTAATGCACGCATTAAGATATGTGCCGGTGGCAAAGAACGTCGTGATAGTGTGCGTAATGCTTTGATGGCATTAAAGAATGTAGCCAGTGATAATGATTGGATTTTTGTACATGATGCGGCAAGACCCTGTGTACGTTTAGATGATATTAGAAGGCTTTATGCTGCCATTCGTGTTGAAGATGCGATTGGTGGGACTCTCGCCACAGCAGCTCATGATACCGTTAAAGCTGTTGATCAAGAGCTTAATATTGTTAAAACACTGGATAGAAAACAGATTTATCTTGCGCAAACGCCACAGGTATTTCGCTATCGTACTTTATTGATGGGGTATTATTTTTGTCTGCACAATAATATTGCTGTGACGGATGAAGCCTCTGTAATTGAAGCACTTGACCATCAGCCAATTATTGTTGATGGTGATAAGCGTAATATTAAAGTCACAACACCAGAGGATTTGGTGCTTGCAAATTATTTTTTGTCGACATTGAGTTGAGTTGAATCATTTTCAATATGTAGTGATCTTTGAGGGAAAGGGATTTCAATATTGTGCTCATCAAAGCAAAGCTTAGTCTCTTCAGTTAATTTCCATTTGGTTTCTAAAAAGTCAGCGCGCTTTGTCCAATAGCGGATCAGTAGATTAACACTGCAGTCGGCTAATTCATCAACCCGTATAATAGGTGCTTTTCCTTCTTCTTTGATAATGTTTTCATTATTGTTTACAAGCTCTTGTAGTAATGATTTTGCTTGTTGTAGATCACTGCTGTAACCAATACCAATAATAAAGTCATTGCGTCTGAATTCGTTGTTAGAGAAATTGGTAATAATGCGTGAAGTCACTAAGCTATTAGGTACTTTCACTTGGCGCCCATCACTAGTGCGTAGTGTGCAAAAGACAAAATTAATTTCCTCAACCGTGCCAGAGGTGCCTCCCATGTCGACAAACTCGCCGATTTTAAATGGACGAGTCGAGACAATCATAATACCGGAAACAATAATATTAGCAGAGGTTTTAAGTGACATACCAATACCGACAATAAGTGCTGTAATTGCGGCAGTTAGCGGGGTAGTGGATATCCCCATCTCACTTAGGGCGATTAAAATGACAAAAATAACCAGAAAGATATATAGCACCTGCATTAAAAACATCGTTACGGCTTTATCTAGCTTGGTTTTAAATAATAGCTTTTGCGTGGTTGAACGAATAACTTTAGCAAGAATAAGTCCAACAACAAAGATAATTATCGCAAGAATAACACTTGGTAAATGTTCTAAGATGAGGGATATAACCCATTGAAAATATTGATTAATATTCTGTGTGTGAAGCTCCATTAAATAAGTCCTTTATATAAAGATTTGTTAATGAAGTTAAAGTTACAGAAAATCGTAAATAGTGCAAGTAGAAATATAAAGAAGTTATTTAGTTGATAACTTCATTGATTTGATGATCACTGGTAGTCTCTTTTTTATCATGAATATACTTATTCAAAATTGGTCGTGATAACCACATGATTGCGGCAATAATCAAGGTAACAATACCAATTTGTGCAAACACACCGGTATAGACATTTAGGCTTTCTAGCGTGCTTAATGTTACACCGCTTGGTGGAGAAGTCATATTGCCAACAAAAGCACCTAATGGACCTGCTAGCATGGATGTTAAGAACCAAATACCCATAACAAAGCCAGACATGGCGCGCGGGCAAAGCTCAGCAACCATGGCAACACCTAGACCAGAAACTAATAACTCTCCTGTAGATTGCAAGGTATAAGTCAATACCATCCACCAAGGTGAAGCAAGACCCGTTTCAGCTGCGGTAAAGCGTGGTAAGTAAAGTACTAAGAAGGCAAGACCACACAAAGTCATACCAAAACAGAATTTTGTGACATGTGTGCCTGGCAGTTTTCTATAAATTACAGCCAAAATAGGTGAGGCAATAATAATCACCAGTGGGTTTAATACTTGGTAAGAAGCCGCAGGAATGGTCCAACCAAAGAGATTATTGTCAATGTTGTGTACAGCGAAGAATGTTAGTGAAGTTGGCATCTGGTTATAAAGAACAAAGAAGACAATTCCTTCAAGAATCAAAAGAAATGCAATCAGCATACGAATCCGATCAGAGCCTTTTAAGGTCAATGCGGTTTTTAGAAAGTATAAAAAACCACCGGCAACCACGATATAAACAATCGTGTAACAAATCTCTGTATGCGGTAGCAGTTTACCAAACACAATAACAGCAACAATTGAGGCAACAATAATGGTGATCAAACGACCAAAAATCATGGGTTTTGCACCTGCCTCAGTTGAGATAGAGCCTAGAACTTTATAAAAGACAAAGTAGTTTAAAAGACCAAGTAATAAGCCAAAAGCACTGATCCAGAAGGCGGCTTCCCAGCCAAACGCTTGTGCTGCAATTGGGGCGATCAACATAGAAACAAATGAACCTAGGTTAATTGCCATATAGTATAAGGTCATCGCGCCATCTAAAGCTGGATCACCTTTTTCATAGAGCTTAGAGATAAGTGATGATGGATTGGCTTTAAATAATGCATTACCAACGATAATGCCACCAAGCGCGTAAAAAATAGTGCCCTTAGTTGACATTGCTAGCGCCATATAGGAGATAAACAAAATAACAGCACCCAGTGCAACAGTACGCTTGGCACCTAAGTATTTATCACCGACATAACCGCCAACCCAAACAAATCCATAAACAAAAGCTGAAAAAGAACCAAAAGTATAAATACTTAACTCTTGGCTAAAGCCTAAGTGATTCACAAAGTAAAGTGCCAAAATAGCTTGGGTTGCGTAATAACCAAAGCGTTCCCATAATTCAATTCCCCAGATCACCCAAAATGGTTTAGGCAGCCCTCTAGAGGCAATGACCTCATTTGACATGTAGTTTCTCCCGTATTTCGTATTTTTAATAACATTTAGAATCAGAAGCTATACCCATTGCAAAGGGTATATAACAAGAAATCAATAAAATTGCTATGCATCACAATTAATCATGATGCATAGCAACTTTACTAGATTATATGTTTTGACCTCTTTCGCTCTGGCAGTATTTATAAATCCTTTTATGATTAAAAGCAACTGAAAACAAGTAAACGACTGTAAATTTACTTCATTTTTTTGTGTTATTATCATTTTATACATTTCGTATGATAACTTTTAGCACTGTTTTTGCCATTTGATGTAATTGTATTACGGGAAATGCTGTGCTTAAATGATGATATTGATGATGATAACTAAAACTAAAATAAGGAAGTTCAATGGATAAACAACCAAAACTAATATTAAGAAGCATATTACTCGGCAGTTTTATGATGACAGCTGCATTTGCTGGTGCCAAAGCACCTAATGAAGTATGTAAAGAGGGTGTATGCTCACTGCATTTGAAGAATATGTACTTGTCTTATCAGATGCAAGCAGATAAAAATATCAAGTTTACATTAAGTGCTAAGACAACAGGTTGGGTTGCAGTAGGGTTTAGTGTTAATCATACAATGGCAGATGCGGTAATGGTATTGGGATATGTTGATACCAATGGCAAAGTACAGCTATCACAAGAGTATGGGGTAAAAGGACATCCACCACACAAGAGTGTTGCATCTTTAGGTGGGGTACCAGAGGTTAAATTAGTTTCGGGTAAAATAGAGAAGGGGCAGACAACCATTAGCTTCACGCTGCCAATGACGCCATCATCGGCTAAATATAATTATACGTTTACTCAAGGTGAAGATATCCCCATTATTTTGGCTTATGGCAAAAATGGTGCAAAGAATTTCACCAGTTACCATCAGTATCGCATTAGTGCGGAGATAAAGTTACCAAAATAAACTAAGTGTTTGTGTTGTCTATTTCATTTATTGTTCCTCAAACCTAATTTGTCCAAGTATCTCTAAGGTTAACAATTTGATTAAAGATAATATTGTTAGCACTATGTTCAATTTGATCAGCACAGAAATAACCTAAACGGTTGAACTGGAAACGCGTTTCAGCTTCAGCTTGTGCTAATGAGGCTTCAAGTTTCGCATCATTAATAATCACTAAAGAATGTGGATTTAAGCCTTGTTCTAACTTATCTAAAGCAGCGGGGTTTTCACAGTTAAATAGGCGGTCATATTGTCTGATTTCAGCATTGATGCAATTATTAGCATCTATCCAATGGAGCATCCCTTGTGGTTTAATGCCATCGTTTGGTTTTTTGCCACCGAGTGTTTCTGGTAAATAGCGACATTTTAACTTGGTGATATGACCCAAATGATCTTTTTCAAGATCATAACACTCAATCACATAGGCATTTAACAAACGCGCTCGTCCATTTAAAGAGAGTTTTTTATGCCCTTTTTCTAACTGTTCCATGAAATCATCTTGTTCAATATAAATACGGTTTGAAATGCTAATATCTCTGCGTCCAAAATCAGGATTTTGTGGGTGATTAGGCACATTGAGCACTTCATCCTCTAGACCATCAATTTCAACCAATAACGGCTTTAATACGGCATTGCGACGTTCAACTGTTTGATTTAGATCATTGCGAATGACCTCTTCAAATAAGCTGTAGTCAGTAATGGAATCTTGCTTTGAGATACCGACAATATCAATCAAACGACGAATAGCAGCAGGTGTCACACCACGGCGGCGTAATCCGCGAATAGTCGGCATCCTTGGATCATTCCAGCCAGAAACAAGTTGTTGTTCAACAAGATATTTTAATTTGCGTTTGCTGGTGATGGTGTAGTTTAAATTCAAGCGTGAGAACTCAATTTGCTGTGGCCTGTTCTCAAATCCACACTTTTCAACAACCCAGTCATACAATGGGCGGTGATCTTGAAACTCAAGCGTGCAAAGTGAGTGAGTGATTTTCTCAATAGCATCAGAGGCAGCATGTGCAAAATCATACATAGGATAAATACACCAAAGTTCTCCTGTGTGTGGATGAGTCACTTTCTTAATGCGGTAAAGTGCAGGATCTCGCATATTTATGTTGCCAGCACTCATGTCAATTTTAGCACGTAAGGTGCAAGTGCCTTCATCAAAGAGACCTTGACGCATTTGTTCAAACTTTTGTAAATTTTCTTCAACACTGCGTTGGCGATATGGACTGTCTTTACCGCTTTCTGTCAGTGTGCCGCGGTGAGCGCGCACTTCATCTGCCGTTAAGTCACAAACATAGGCGTTACCCTCTTTAATTAGCTTAACCGCTAGCGCGTAAAGTGTTTCAAAATAGTCAGAGGCATAGAAAAGATTATCTGCCCAATCAAAGCCAAGCCATTTCACATCTTCTTTGATTGCTGCAACAAATTCAGCTTCCTCATTAGCTGGGTTGGTATCATCAAAGCGTAAGTGACATGGTCCTTTTTGGTAAGCTAGTGCCAAACCAAAGTTAAGGCAAATCGATTTGGCATGGCCAATATGTAAGTAGCCATTAGGTTCTGGTGGGAAGCGTGTAACGACCTTGCCATGCGTTTTATTATTAGCAAGATCTCTATCGATAATATTACGTATAAAATTGGTCTTGTGTGCAGTTTCAGACATTGTTTGCTCAGGTTTATTTAGTTAACTGTGCTATTGTAAAGTGCTTTATCAGTCAGCTCAATAGCAAGCTTAGTAAAGCGAATAAAATTTTGATAAAGTTGGTTAGAGTGGGTTGTTCATTTTTCTTTGGCATATTATTATATTTATGCACAAAACAATGGAGAATTTACAAAAATGCTACTTGATCAGTTGAAAAAATGCGGAATTAATGAAACAAAAGAAATATTTCACAATATTTCTTATGAAGGCTTATACGATCACGAAACGTCAGCAACTGCTCAAGGGTATGAAAAAGGTGTTGAAACAGCTACTGGTGCTGTTGCTGTAGATACGGGTAAGTATACAGGGCGTTCACCAAAAGATAAGTTTATCGTTGAAACGGCTGAAGCCAAGAAAAATGTTTGGTGGGCAAAAGATGGTTCAGATAATAAGCCATTGTCTATTGAAAGCTGGCAGCACTTAAAAACATTGGCAACAACACAGCTTAATGATAAAAAACTGTATGTTATGGATGGTTTTTGTGGTGCTAATCCTGAAACACGATTATCTGTGCGTTTGGTGACTGAAGTTGCGTGGATGGCGCATTTCTTTAAAAATATGTTTATTCGTCCAACAGCAGATGAGCTTAAAAATTTCACACCGGATTGGACAATTTTAAATGCATGCAAAACAAAATGTGAAGATTACCAAAAATGGGGTTTAAACTCAGAAACTTTCGTTGCATTTAATATCGCTGAGCGTATGACTTTAATCGGTGGCACATGGTATGGTGGTGAGATTAAAAAGGGCATTTTCTCAATGATGAATTACTTCTTACCATTGCAAGACATCGGCTCTTTCCATTGTTCTGCAAATGTTGGTAAAGAAGGTGATTCAGCCTTATTCTTTGGTTTATCAGGCACAGGTAAAACAACACTTTCAGCTGATCCAAAACGTGAGCTTATTGGTGATGATGAGCATGGTTGGGATCATGATGGTATCTTCAACTTAGAAGGAGGGTGCTATGCTAAAACCATTAACTTGTCTAAAGAAAATGAGCCAGATATTTATCATGCGATTCGTCGTGATGCATTACTTGAGAATGTTGTCTTAAACGATGATAAAAGTATTGATTTCGCATCAAATGCCAAAACTGAGAATACACGCGTTTCTTATCCTATTTACCATATTGATAATATTGTTAAACCTGTATCTAAAGCAGGGCACCCAACCAAGATTATTTTCTTAACCTGTGATGCTTATGGTGTGCTACCTCCTGTATCAAAGCTATCGATTGAGCAGGCAATGTATCAGTTCTTATCTGGTTACACGGCAAAAGTTGCGGGTACTGAGCTAGGTGTTAAAGAGCCAACAGCGGTATTTTCATCATGCTTTGGTCAACCATTTTTATTACTTCACCCAACAAAATATGCTGAAATTTTAGGTAAGAAAATGCTTGAGCATGATGCCAGTGCCTATTTGGTTAATACCGGCTGGACGGGTGGTGGCTATGGTAAAGGACATCGCATTTCAATCAAAGATACACGTGCAATCATTGATGCAGTACTTGATGGTTCAATTGATCATGCGCCATTACGCAAGGATGAAATGTTTGGTTTTGAGATTCCACAAGCCTTGCATGATGTAGACAGTCATATTTTAAATCCACGCAACACGTGGACAGATAAAGCAGCATATGATGCTCAATATCAACAACTTGCTGAAATGTTTGTCAATAACTTCAAGAAGTTTACTAACAATGACTTAGGCAAAAAGTATGAGCAATACGGCCCAAAGTCTGATGCCTTGGTTTAATAATTTATAGCTTAAATCAGGGAACAAGTAGAATAAAACCCCACGGGCTCAAGCCCGTGGGGTTTTATTTAATATCGATTGGATCGATATCAATGGTGATCTTCACCTTCTTGCGCGCAAGCTTAATGTCATTACTAACCGCATTTAACAGTTGTTGCAGCTGTTTGCGTGTACCTGCTGTCAACATTAACATAAAACGATAGTGTCCTGCTTGTTTGATATTAATTGCAGGTAACACATGCGAAATCTGACAGTGTAATTGCTTAAGTTCATTACAGTTTACAAGCGTATGATTGAGTTGTTGTAAGGCATGTGTGCAAGTCTGCGTCTTACTTGCTTGGGCATAAATATATGCCTGATAGGAAAAAGGTGGGTAGCTAAGAAGCTTACGTGTTTCAAGGCTATGCTCTAAGAACTTCTTATAATCGGCCTGTAGAATCAGTTGCAATATAGGATTATCTGGTTGATAAGTTTGAATGTAAACATCCCCAGGTTTGCTACCTCGTCCTGTTCTTCCAGCAACTTGAATAATCAATTGCGCGGTTCTCTCAACAGCATGAAAATCTTGACTGTAAAAGCCGGCATCGGCATTGATAATACCAACAAGGCTAACATTTTGAAAGTCATGCCCTTTGGCAATCATCTGTGTGCCAACGATAATATCGATATGCTGTGATTTGATGTTATTCAGCACACCTTCAAGTGCGCCTTTTTTTTGCGTTGAGCTGCGATCTAAGCGCGCAATATGCGCAGTGGGTAATAGAGCAGCTAATTCATCTTCGAGTTTCTCAGTACCTTGTCCAATGTCTGACAAGTTATGTGATTGGCAATTAGGGCATTGCAGAATAATTTCACGTGCTTTACCACAAAAGTGACAGGCCAGATGCTGAGGCTTGGTGTGTAAGGTATACGGTTTTTCGCATTGGTTGCAGTTAGCACACCAACCGCAATCTTGACAGATTAAGCTATGGGCAAAACCGCGACGATTGATGAATAATAGGACTTGTTCATTGTTGGCAATCGTCTGTTTGATTTTATCAATCAATATTGGACTTAATCCTGCTTGAGTTTTACTTTTCTGCAAGTTAATAATATGTACCTGATTGCTAATTTGATTCAATGCGCGATTTTTTAAGGTTAATAAATGATACTTGCCATTTGATGCATGATAATAACTTTCTAAAGATGGCGTGCCACTACCTAAGATAATCGGAATATTATATTTTTGTGCTTTGACAATCGCAATATCACGTGCGTGATAGGTAGGAATGTTTTGTTGTTTATACGAGGCGTCATGCTCTTCATCAACGATAATCATGCCAAGATTTGGCGTGTCAAATAAAAGACCAGAGCGTGTTGCAATAATGATATTAATCTCAGCATTTTGTACTTTCACAAATAGCTCAAAGCGTGCTTGGTCAGTTAGTTGTGAATGAATAGCGGCAATAGGTTCATTGAAGTTTTGCTCAAAGCGCATCAATGTTTGAGGGGTAAGGTTGATCTCAGGTACTAAAACTAAGACTTGTTTGCCGCTTTGAATCACGGGCTTAATCGCTTCAATATAGACTTCTGTTTTGCCACTTCCTGTTACGCCAAAAAGCAAAAAGGTTTTAAAGTGATGAAGATGCTGACAAATTGCATCAACAGCGCTTTGCTGTGCACTAGTCAATGTGCGCGGTGTTATTGCTGTTGTGGCTTGAGTTGTTGGTAACAGTCTATGCTTTGATTGTGTGATGATATTTTTGTTAATGAGTGACTTTATCGTTGCTGATGTGATCTCATGACTGATAAAGGTATCATGCGAAACACTGCCATGCTCACGCAATAATGCTAATGCTTTATGCTGTTTATGTGCATTCTTAGCAGGTTTAAAATCATTACGATCAGCAATATTTAAGGTATAAATAATTTGTTTGGCGCATTCGGGTTGTTCTTTTTGCAAATAGTGCTTTGGTAGCGATAATCTTAGGCTTTGATATAAAGTGCACTGATAGTAATTAGCAAGCCATTTAACCAGATTAATCGCTTGTTTTGATAGCAGCGCCCTTTGATCAAGTACGTTAACAATGGGTTTAAGTTTATCTTTGGGTAAGCTGACTTTAGGGTTGATCTCACTAATAACACCAATTACCTTACGTCTACCAAGCGGGACAACAACACGAGTGAAAGGTATTGGTGGTGTTGTCTCAGAATAAAAATAATCAAGCCCATCCGTAAAGGGACCATGCACAAGAACGCGAACAATAGTCATAAATATTATTTTTTGATCATGCGATTAACGAGCATGGCAATAAGCGTAATAAAGGCGCCAACAGCCAAGACATAGGCAGGTGCCATTAAGTCGCCACTGGCTTTAATCGCAGCAATAACAATCGTTGGCGTTAAACCACCAAAAACTGCAAAACCTAAATTATAAGCAAAACCGATGCCGCTATAACGCACATCTTGCTTGAAAGCATCAATAAGCATTGCGGGGATATTGCCCCAGCATAACGCACAAACGATCGCACTGATAACAATCGCAAGGAAGTAGATATTTTGATTCTGTGTGTATATGTGATAGATAAAAAAGCTCGCAATTATGGTGATAATAATGGTTAGTAATAGAATCACTTGTCTATTGATTTTATCCGCAAAAAAACCAACGATAATACATAAAATTGATAAAATAATAACGCCTAAGCTGTTAATCCAAACAAAGTTTTTCAAATGCAATTTGAGAATAGTGCCAAAATACGCTGGAAGTAATAAAAATAATGTGACAAAGCATAATGCACCGAATGAGACAATGATTGTGGTATAGACTAAGTTCCAGCCATGGGTGTGCAAGACTTTGGTAATAGGTAAAGCATATTCTTTTTGGATAAAGGGTTGAAAGTCCTCAATGTCCATTAATTGTTTACGTAGGTAATAAGCAATAAAGCCAAAAATGCCGCCCAAAATAAAGGGTATACGCCACACATGCATAAGCATTTGCTCATGGCTAAAAAATTGCAATAAAAGCGCTTCAACAATAAAACCAATGGCGACACCCGCAATTAAAAAACAAAAGACAAAACCCGTCATAAAAGCTTTTTTATCTGGTGCTGATTCGCTGACATAGGTAATAGCTCCTGGGATTTCACCACCAACAGAGAAACCTTGGGCAATGCGACAAATCACCAATAAAATGGGTGCCAGCATACCAACGCTTTGATACGTTGGCAGAATGCCAATGATAAATGTTGATAATGCCATCACTAAGATCGAAATGGTAAAGGTTTTCTTGCGCCCATATTTATCACCAAAATGACCAAAAATAATGCCGCCGAATGGGCGTGCAAAATAACCAACAGCATAAGCACTAAAGGCAATTAAAAGCGAGTTAATTGCTGAATGCGTTGGAAAGAAAAGCTGTGATATATAGCCAGCAAGTAGCGCGTAGATGATGAAGTCATAAAACTCAAGCATGCCACCTAAGCTTGATAACAATAAAATTTTACGTTGATTTTTGTTAAGCATATTGATTAATCTGTCCATATTCACACGGGGGTTGACTGATTCTATCAATGAAATTTTGGCAAGACTAGCGATAAATTTTCTTTTATGCCGAAAGTTTTGACTATACTGGAGTTGTGCCCTACAACCAACCAAATAAAAGGATAAGCAATGAAACGGATTATTCATTTAACCGATACCCATTTAGGCTATGAAAACCTATCTTCCGTCATGCGTGATTTAGTCACGCGTATTATCTTTACCAAGGAAAAGGCGGGTGATTATATTATTGTCATTACTGGCGATATTGTTGAGGATGCAACAAAGGATGGTGCTTATGATGAAGCCTTGGCACAAATCAATCGCTTAAAACGCGCTGGATTTCATGTGCTTGTGATTCCAGGCAACCATGACTATGGTACAGGATCGATTGGTTATAGTGGTTATGTGCCAGCATTTAAACAGGCTTTTTATGGCAGTATTGATGTGCAATATCCAATTAAAACAATTATTGATAATATTGCCTTTTTGGGGTTAGACTCCATGGCAGAGGAGCTTCATTGGTATGATCGGTTATTCGCCGAGGGGCAGTTGGGTGAGGCGCAATTACAGCGTTTAGATAATTATTTAAGCCATGATGAGGATGTGAAAAATGCAGCATATCGCGTGGTGTATCTGCATCATCATCCTTTCTCACCTCGCCCATTTCATCACTTAAAAGACTCAGATGATTTAGGTGAAATACTAAAAGCACATAAGATTGATATGCTGTTATTTGGTCATAATCACGATGGTTTAGTGTGGAGTGGTAAGTGGGGAATCCCACGTGTTTATGATGGCGGGACATCCACGGGCAAACAAGCTAAGCCATCACCACACCGCGTGATAGATTTATCAAAGCATCCGGCATTTGATTATGATGCTAAATTTTAGTTATTGATGGTCAATGCATGATGTTTTGCGTATAGTATTTGCCATTGATCATGGACCAAGAAAAATCAAAAAATAACAATGAAAATTGCAATTATGGGGGCAATGCCCGAAGAAATCACACCAATTCTTGCTGAGTTAGACACTTATGACACCAAGGAATATGCCAATAATACCTATTATCTAGGACATTATCATGGGCATGAACTAATTATTGCCTATAGTAAAATTGGCAAGGTGTTTTCAACCTTGACGGCAACGGTGATGATAGAGCATTTCGGCGCGGAAGTTTTGCTATTTTCTGGTGTTGCCGGAGGCGGCTCGGCAGATGTGCAAGTTGGCGATATCGTTGTTGCCACACAAACAGTGCAGCATGATATTGATATTACCGCATTTGGTCGCCAAAAGGGTGAGATTCCAGGAAGCAAAGTGTTTATCGCAACCTGTCAGCGCTTAACATCAAAGTTAAAAATTGCTGCAAATACGCATGGGATTGCCTTAAAAGAAGGTGTTATTGCGACGGGGGACCAGTTTATTCATAGCAAAGAAGTCAAAGAGATGATTGTGAAGCACTTCCATGCGCAGGCGATTGAGATGGAAGGAGCCAGTGTTAATCTGGTGTGTCATGAGCTTAATGTCCCTTGTGTGGTATTGCGTGCTATCTCAGATACAGCAGATGGTCAGGCAGTGGATGATTTCCCGCAGTTTGTTGAAGAAGCAGCCAAGCAATCAGCCACACTTATTTTATCGTTGGTAAGATTATTATAAGGTAAATGTATGAAGTGAGAATAATCAGATTTTAGGGCGTATTCAATACGTCCCTACGGTAGATATGAAATAAATAAAAGAACAGAAGAACAAAAGAAGATCAAAAAAGAATAAAAGGAAAAGAACAATGCGTCCAAGTCAACGTCAAACCAATGAAATGAGAAAATTAACAGTAATTCATCAATTTACCAAACATGCAGAAGGCTCTGTGTTAGTGTCTTTTGGCGATACCAAAGTATTATGTAATGCCTCAGTATTAAAAGAAGTACCTAAATTTCTAAAAGATGCCAATCAAGGTTGGTTAACGGCTGAATATGGCATGCTGCCGCGTTCTACTCACTCAAGAATGGATAGGGAAGCAGCCAGAGGTAAACAATCAGGCAGAACACAAGAAATCCAGCGTTTAATCGGTCGTGCATTACGTGCTGCAGTAAACTTGAATGAATTTCCAGGAATTACCATAAAAGTAGACTGTGATGTCTTGCAAGCCGATGGTGGTACAAGAACGGCTGCGATTACTGGAGCGAGTCTTGCGATTGAAGATGCGGTGAAATACATGCAAGCAAATGGTCTTGTCAAAGAAGATGCTAAACCAATTCAGACACATGTTGCTGCTATTTCTGTCGGTGTCTATAAAGAGACACCAGTACTTGATTTAGATTATGCTGAGGATTCAGATGCTGATACAGATATGAATATTGTGATGACGCATGATGGTGGTATTATTGAGATTCAGGGAACCGCTGAAGGCACACCTTTTTCAGAAGAAGATTTTGCACAAATGCTTGCTTTGGGTAAAAAAGGGATTAATGAGATTTTCAAGCAAACGCGTAACCTACCGTAGGGGCGTATTGCATACGCCCACAAATATGCAAAACCTGTGGGAAGATATTGCATACATCCACAAATATCCAAAACCTATAGGGGTATATTGAGTACGCCCATAAATTATGCAAAACCCGTAGGGGCGTATTGCATACGCCCTAATTGCGTACCCCCTAAAAAACATTGGAGTAAAAATCATGATTCGCCTAAGTCCTTTACTACAAGCCTTTTTAAGTGTTGAGAAAAACAAAACGGTACATGCTGCCGCGGAGACTCTTTTTTTGACGCAAACTGCGGTAACACAAAGAATAAAGCAGCTTGAAGAGAAGCTTGGCGTGCCACTTTTTATCCGCTCACGCAAGGGCATGCAGCTGACTGAAGAAGGGCAAGTACTACTTAGATATTGTCATGATATGCAAAATTTAGAAAACAGCTATTTGCATAGCTTAAATATGAGCGAAAGTGACAATATTATTGCTTTGAAACTCGTATCTTCCTCGACATTAATGAAAACACGGATTGTCAAAGTAGTGACAACCATTGCTAAATTATACCCGCAACTAAGACTGTATTTGCAGATCCAAGATATTGAAGCGCGGCATGAGTTGTTAAAGACAGGGCAAGTTGATCTGGCGATTGTTAATAATAAGCAAGTGTCAAAAGAGATGTGCGCTAAGGTACTATCTCCAGAGCGTTATGTCTTTATTGTGCCTAAGGCGTGGGCAAAGCGTGCGATTAAAGACGTTGTACTTAATGAAAATATTATCGATTTTGATAGCAGTGATGATATTACGTTTTCCTATTTGGCAAAGTATGACTTATTGCAGTTTGCACGTAAAGACCGACATTTTATCAACTCTCCTGATCAATTAGCGCAATTGGTTGGCTTTAAGCTTGGTTATACGGTAGTTACTAAGCAGTTTTTTGAGCAATATTGTGATCAGGCTAAAGTGGTTATTCTTAAAGATAATTGGTTTTATGATCATGATATTTCATTATGTTGGTATGATCGTGGTGTGTTGCCAAGTTACTTTAAAGCGTTAATCGATGCGATTAACTAATACCAGAAATGGCTTCGACTAGCGCTCAGCCAACGCACGTCCCCTAACGCTCAACCAACGTATAGTTTAGAACCCAGATTCTTTTACCCAAAGGATAAGGATTTGCTGCCATAGGCGTGCGGCAAGTGACTTTCTTTCAATATCAATAAACACTTTGCCTCTGACAACATGCGGTAATTTGTAAGGTAAAGGCGAACTAAGCGTTAATAAAATCAAAAACACATTTTCCTGCGGTGTAAGTTTACCTTCTTTATCAGGGTTAACGGCAATACTTCCCCCGAAGCTTGATGCGTGATATGCACTTAATGGAGCTGCTTCATGGATATAGCTTAGATTGGCTTTATTTTCATTCTGACTTTTGAAAACACTTGATTGTGAGCTCACAATATATCTAATCTCAACGGGCATTTTAGCAAGATCAATGTTCTCAGGGACAAAATAGCCCTTTTGATTAAGCTTTAGCTGACCTTGATCATCTGCCGTTGTATAGGCACGAAGTTGCAACGTTTTGTTATTGACAATGAGCATTAATGCTTGTTTGGCTTTTAGCCAAGCATCAGGGTGCAAATCTTCAGATAATGATTCAACAATGCCATCAAAAGGTGCGGTAAACCTTAACTTGTCTTGTTGTTTTTGTAATTGAGTTAATTGGGTTTTCGTGTGATTGATTTGTGTTTGCAGTACTTGTTGTTGATCTAGCTTGGTTTGGAAATGGACACTATTTCTTTGCTGCCAAATGAGTTGTTTAAGTTTCTCATTGGCTTGAGCAATTTGAAAGCCAAGCTGATCAGACTCTAATTGTGCTAAAACTTGCCCTTTTTTAACGTATTCTCCTTTTTTAACATAAACAGATACAACGCGTGCTGCAATCTCGGTATAAAGCGGTTTGGTTTGATAAGATAACGTTGCCGGCAATGAGACTTGTGATTGCCAAGGAATAAAAAATAAACCCATTAAAATAAGGATGATAATGGATAACATTAGGGTATTTTTATTAAGTGATATATTGCTTTTCATGCTCCACCAGACTTTTAGTTCGCGATAAATGGGATGTAAAATAAAATAAACAATTTCAATGACAAATAAGATAATACCTAGCGCCTTAAAAAATAAGTAATAAACCATAATTGCAATCCCTAAAAAGAGCACAAAGCGATAGATCCAAGTCAATACGGCATAAGTGATCAAAGTACGTTGACGTGCTTTAGAGAATTGTTCAGGTTCGGGCATATTCAGCCCAAATAGCATCTCACGCAATTTCCACTTGGTCAGTGCAAAAGCACGTGTTTGCAAATTACGCATACTTAAAACATCAGACAACACATGGTAACCGTCAAAGCGCAAAAACGGGCTGATATTAATAATATAGGTGGTCATTAAGCTATAGGTTGCTAGGAAAAAACAAATACTTTTAATCGCGCCTTCAGGCATGAGTAACCACGCGCACAATGCAAAGATCGCAATATATGTTTCAGTGATAACACCTGCTAATGCGATAGTCACACGCTCTTTGGGATCATTGATTTTCCAACTTTCACCAGTGTCAGTATAAAGCATCGGAAACATGACCAAAAAAGCGACCCCCATCGTTGGCACATTCAGCGCATATTTCTTACACATTAACGCATGTCCTAATTCATGACAGCTTTTAGCAAGTATTAATGCAATACCATACAATAAGATATATTGGATGGAAAAAAGGGCAAAAAAAGTATGTGTAAATTGATCCCATTGTCTCAATGTAAAGATAATGGCAATAAATCCTAATATGATCATGCTTAATGCAAAACCTTTACCAAGTGCAAAACGCATATAAGGATAAATAGCATTTAAAAAACGATTTGGTTTGACTAAGGGCACGCGAAAAAACAAATAGTTTTTAGCAAGCCATAAAAACCAATTCATTTTTTTCGGTGCTTGCGTTTCATTAATGGTTTTCATGGTGCCAAAAGACTGCTCAATCAGGCAGTTTTGTGATAAAAATTTTAATATTTGTGTGATGTCATCTGTCGTAATTTGTGCCAGAGAGTTTGCTTTAACTGTATTAATTAACTCATCAGGAGAAATGCTCTGCCAAAAGCGCAATATCTCATGCTCGTGCCAACCAAGATGGAAAAAACGATTATTTAAAAGATCCTGCACAACCCATGTTGGACTATTATTAAAGTCCATACCACCTTTTTGCAAGATAACACCTTCACGCAAAGATGGGAGAATTTCTGGTAATTCTGAGTTCATTGACATTTGCATACTTTACCACCCAAAAAATTGTCGTAAGGTTGTGATAGGTTTACGGAATAAGTAATAAAACAAACTAACATTATTACCCATCAATTTGGCAGTTCCTTGGCTGCCAATTTTAGGTATGTCTTGATTTGAATTAATACGAGCAATGACCTGATAAGCCAGAATTTGCGATGGTGTAATCGTTGCTTCAAAGCTTGCATAATCAATAATGCCATAAACAGGGTTAAGCGGGTCAGCATTTAGAAATAACTTGACCTTGTCACCTTTGTTAAAATTGATAGCATCAGCAACAGGCAGCCAGATTTCTATCTCAACTTGACCTGGTGTTGCTACTTGCATAACATTCTCACCCGTGACAACGGGTTTACCAAACCATTGGTTAGGCGTATCAATAATAGCAATACCATTAATAGGACTTTTGACATCTGATTCATTAATCAGATGGGCGGTATAGTCAACTTCAAGTTGTTTTTCTTGCATCAGCGCTTGTAAAACTTGAATCTCAGCACGTTTTTCAATGTCTTGATAACTGCTTTGAACGGCTGTTTTGTATTTAGCAGTAGCTGTTGAAAGCTCTTTTTGTGCAAGCTCATGAGCATTGAGAAGATCTCGCTTATCCATATCAAATAATGTCTCACCTTGCGTAATATACTGCTCAGGTTTTACAAATACAGTCTCGATCACACCTTCCATTGGTACGGTAATAATCATAGGGTCTTTGGCAATAATGGTGGCAGGTGCTAATACACTTTGTGGTACGCGGATAAACATCGCCAGAAATGCAGCTACAATGATGAGCCATATAATACGACGTTTACGACTTTTAAAGTAATAGGTAAACTGTCCAAAGATATTGCGTGGTTTGCTTAAATGAAGCCATGCTTGTTTGTAGGAATGGGCGATCCAGTCAAATTGTTTAAATTCATTTTCTTCAGGTAATTCATTGTTTAATAATAGTATGCCACCGATAACTTCTTTGTGGCTATTGCGAAAAAAGTAGAAGGTGACATATTTGGATAAGGGTTCTAACCAAATCTTATTAACGGCTTCAACAGCTGTCTCGCTATCAATCGTTTGCACTTCTTTATTTTGTGCATAATAAGTGATTAATTTATCAATAAATTCAGTAGCAGACAGTTGATAGGGGCTTGTTTTATTCAAACGCGTAATGCCGGAGATGCTTTTAATTTGAATATGTTTGTTTTGCCATGAGCTCCATACTATGGCGCGTTGGTAATCAATAACAACTTTGCTTTGATGCGCAATAAAAAATGCAAGCTCATTGAGTTTGTTGATTTCTCTTAGCTCTTGTTGTAAAGAAAGTAGATTGGCTAATGTATCTTTCATATTGCCTACTCCTTATTAATCGATGTGTGCATGTCTGGATTAAAATAGGCAATACCACTCATGCCTGAGAATAGCATTTGTGGTGTGAGTTTCTCATTAGTATCGGGCATTACTAGTTTACCGTAGATTAAAATAGACTGACTTGCTGGGTCAATTTGTCCGACGATCTTTGTCACTGTGGCATTAAAGTGTTGTTTTGGTAACTCATCTAACACTAAAGTAAAAGGTGTTTGTGCTTTGATATGTTGCAGCCAGATTGAGGGAATATACATCTTAATCTCAAGCTCACGATTATCAATGATATCAATTAAGGGATCATCCGTTTTAACGGTTTCATTTTCCTCGGCGGATTGATGGACAACTTCGCCATGGTAGGGGGCTAAAACCTGACATTGTTTTTGTTGGAATTTCATGATGTTAAGATCAGCTTTTGCAATTTCAAACTGGCTTTTTGCCTTAGCAAGTTCAATTTTGCTCGCCGAGTTTAAACGCATAAGCTCAGTTGTACTATCTAGTTGCGCGCTAGCGGCATCAAGCTCAGCTTGAGCACGCTTGCTTTTTAAATCAACCTCTTCACAATCAAACTGTACCAGCACATCACCCTGTTTGAATTGATCTCCTGGGCGAAAGTTGATTTTCTGAATAACACCAGTCATGGGACTTGATAATGAAGCTTTTTGTATTGGAAACAGTGAGGCATATGTGCTATTTGATTTGTCGTAGTTATTGTTGATTGATGTGGTGTTATCAGCGTACAACAAGCTAGTCATTAGTAAGCTAGTATAAAAAATAATGGGTTTATGCATAACGATTCCCTGTAAAATGATATCTTTTTTATTTGATGTTTAGCGTAGTAATAAGGTGTTGTTATAACAATAGGTAATAACTTTTTCTTATGTGCGAATTTAACGATAACCATATGGCAAAGTGCGTATTTAGTGCGTGTTTTAAAGTGACTGGGATTTAGCTAAACTAATGATTAATTTAAGCAACAACAAAAAAAAAGAGAGTTTGTTATGCAACAGAATAATGGATTTAGTTTGACGACACGAGTCATTCATATGATTGGTTTTGAGTTATTTGCGCTTATTATTTTTGCGCCTGTCGCAGCATTGGTATTGAATAAGAGCATTGTTGAAGTGGGTGTATTGGGTATGCTTATCTCATTGATGGCGATGTTGTGGAATTTTATCTATAACTGGATGTTTGATCATTATGAGGCAAAGCTTGGCAAAGATCGTTTTAAGCGAAGTGCAATTATTCGAGCAATACATGCATTATTATTTGAGTTGGGACTTCTTGTTGTCACCATTCCATTGGTTGCTTATTGGCTTAATATGACATTATGGCAGGCATTTATTGTTGATATTGGTTTTGTCGTATTTTTCTTGGTTTATGCTTTTGTCTATAACTGGTTATTTGACTGTATATATCTGCAATTATCGCGTAGAGCAATCGCCTAGAAATTTAGTTGATCTCATGGATCTTAACCAGTTTAATCATATTGTTTTCAACCTTTTTTACTTCAATGATAAAGCCATTGATTTTAAGACAACAGTTGCCAATTGGGATTTCACGTAATTCATCGATAATAAAGCCAGAGATTGTTTTAGCACCTTGGGTTGGTAAATGTAGATGCAAATGACGATTAATCTCACGAATGGTGGTATCTCCGGTGGTACTATAAGTATTATCTTTACCCGTTTTAATATGGGTTTCAAGGTTATACGTATCGGCAAATTCACCGACAATTTCTTCAATAATATCTTCAACGGTAATAATGCCTTCAATCTCACCATATTCATTCACCACGGTAGCAAAACGCATGCCCTTTTGTTGGAAATTAATCAATTGGCGCTTAATAGAGATATGATCAGGAATATAGTAAGGCTCTTTAAGCAATGTCAAAACCTCTTCATAGGTGGGGGTGTCATCTGTGGCAATAAACTTTAATGCTTCGCGTGTAAGAATGATGCCAGCTATGTTCTCAATATTTTCATAGCAGGCAATTAAAATTGAATGCTTAGAATGGATAATTTGATGAATGATTTGATCAATATCAAGACTTAAGTTGAGATACTCGATTTTATGATGTGGGATCATGACATCAGAGACTTTGATCTGATCAAGCTCTAACACACCTAAAAGCATATTTTTGTTGCGGGGGCCCAATTTACTTTTGGAGTCGTGAACAACCGAGTGAATCTCGTCACTACTTAATGGCTCAGCAGTTTCTTTGTGTTTTATGTTAAGTCCTACTAAACGGAATAACAGATTAGCAAAACCATTTAATAGCCACACGAGTGGATAAAATAAAACCAGTAAAATGAGCAATAAGAAAGAAGCGGGAAATGCTAATTGTTGTGGAAAAAGGGCAGCCAATGTTTTTGGAATAATCTCGGCAAATAGAAGAATAATGATGGTGAGCACAATGGTTGATATGATCATGCCAATATGTCCAAAATGCTGCTCGGCATAGCTTGTTAGAATGGCTGAGGCAATGATGTTGGCGAAGGTATTGCCAACAAGGATCATGCCTAACAGGCGATCAGGGCGCTTGATAAGGTTTAAACTGCGCTTAGCGGCTTTGTTTTTGCGCTTTGCCATGTGTCGCAATTTATATTTATTTAACGACATCATTGCGGTTTCAGAGCCTGAGAAAAAGGCAGAGCACAAAATTAAAACGACCAAAAGAATAAGTGTAAAGCTAAGATCCATGTGTGTTATTGGCTGTATATTAAATTTATCACTTGATTATCATAGCAATCAGCTGTGAAGCGCGCATTATTTTTATTGTTTTTTATTACCAAAAATGGGCGCTCGCAATGAGATTGATCTTTATATAATTTTGCTATGTATGGCGGGACCTAAAAAATGATTCGTAAAGCTTCTTTATTTAATCGAAAAATTCAAAAATATAATATAACTATTTAAATATCTGATTTTACGCTCTCGCCATTTAAGTTCATATTTCGATCCAAATAATTACTTAATCCGGCCCCGAGGAATATACTATGATCAGCAAAAAATACAAATTACTCTATATCTTATCTGTACTAGGCTTAACTGCTTGTGGTGGCGGTGGCGGCGGCTCATCAGCTACACCTGATACACCAACAATAGCAGCCAATGCCAAGCTTATGACCGATGTTTCACGTCCATATATGAGTGATAAAGAAGCGATACTTGAAATGTCTATTGAAGTAGGAAGTGTCAATCAAATGCTGTTACAGGCGGCTGATAACAAGACGCAGTTAGAAATATATTCAAGAGAATTCGTGAACACCAGTCAATCAAGTCATGCAATACATTTTGAGGAAATAAGCTCTGATCAGTCATGCCTTACCAAAAAAATTTTGCAGCCTGCAGAGAACTGTATTGATCAGTGGAAAGTAAGCACTGTCAATCAAGAAGATCAATATCAAGGCAAGCTTGTCTATGATAGCAATCTTGGTCGCATTGAAGCACCTATCCAAATTGTTTTCAAATCACCAACTGATCCAGTCTTTCAAAGAGATCGCTTTTCGATTAGCTCGGTTACACCCGTAGCAGTGGGCGAAACTACTAGCATCACGCTGAATAATAGCACTCAATATGCGATTAACCATCCTGTCATTGAATTTCCTAAAGGGCTCAAACCATTTATCACTGATATGTCGACTGTGACAGAGATTAAAAGTGGTCAATCAGCCATTATTCGTTTTAAAGTGGTTGATAATAAAGAAGCGCAACAGGCACTAAAAGCGTGGCAAGATGATCTTAATGCGAATAAAGAAGATACACATTTAAAATACTCAAGTGCACGTTTTTCGATGCAAGTTTACCCATTGCAACCAACAATTTATTTGAATGATTTAGTTATTCAAAAATCAAATGCTCAGAATTTCCGTGAGATAGGTGGTAAGTTAGCGATGGATTTATCAATACTTAATGTCAGTCAAGACAGCATGACAAATCTTATAACTGATATTACAAAAGGTAGTCAATATATCACAGTGGATCACTCAAAATGCCATTACCCATTACAAAAAAATAATAGCTGTATTGTCACCATTATCATTGATCCTAGCATTTCAAATGCCTATGCTGCCGATCAAGTCTTTGATGTAAGTTTCAGAGTGAATGATCAAAGCAATAGAGAGCCAAATGCAATGAGCTTTTTGCTGGATATGAATGCAAATGTTGCTATTGGTCTTGAAAGTACTTTAGTTGCAGATCATGACAATCAGATATATTTACAAAATAATAGCTTGATTCAATGGCTTCCATCATCTGATGTAGAAGACTATAAAATCATAGATGGAATGCTGAATGATATCACATCAGAATTTGTTATAGGCAATGGCGTTAAGTCACCTGATTGCTTAACTGCTCATACAATAGCTAAAAATACAGGATGTTATATTACTGTACTGCCAAATACTGACCAAACAGGCAAACAACTTAAGTTGCATTTAGATCATTCTAATGTGCAAAACGCAGCACTTTTATTGCCGAATTATAGCGCTAACGGCATTAGTGGTAATAATGCATTAACGCCTTCAACAGTAGTTAAAGGGCGTGATTTATCAATGTATTTTACAATAGCACCGCCATCGTCCAAAACATTTAAGGGCTTTGAATTAGTGGGTGTATCAGCTGCTACACAAGATATGAGTTATCCCAATAGTTGTAAACAAGGCGATATCGTCAGTGGTGACAATCCTTGTCAGCTTAAAATTGATATTGCTGGAGATGAAATTGATGGCGAGAATTTTAAACCACAATTAATCATACTCTGGCAAGATGGCACGCAATCAACTGTTAAGCTTAATATTGATGTGGTTGATCCTACGCAATCAGGCGAGGATGTAAGCGGGTTGTCTGATATTAACCTTTTACAGTCGCAAACGAATTATGTTGATATCAACCAAGATGGCATACAGATATTTATTAAAAATACAACGGGTAAAGTATTATCAGCTTTAAACATACATATACTAGCCCAATGGCTTAATGATTTAGTTGATTTAAGTCAGTTGCAGATGATCACACTTAGTCCAGATCAAGAGCTTATCGTTCATATTCCTCTTAAATCCGATAAATCAGCAAATGATTTAAGTGCTGCATTAAGAGATCATCTTGATGAGATTACCCATAATAATTATGAGGATGGATCTGGCGGTCAAGTAATACGTTTTAGTAGTAGTAACGCATTAGATGAGTACTTTCCGGAAATTCAGGTTGATACAATCCCATATTTTAGTAATGAAGATAACAAACAAACGCTAGCTTACACCATGATATTTGGCAAGCCTAGTCAACAGTATATCGAGGTAAAAAATCCAACCAATTATCGTTATGACATAAACTTCTCAGAAAGCTTACCCAGTGGCATTACCCGCGTGATGTCAGGTGCAATCAATGGGCTAACAAATTGTAGTGAATTTCCAAGTTTATTAGCAGGGGAAAAGTGTGCAGTAGCATTTATAGCATCACCAGATGCAAATGTTATTGAAGGAGATTATTTTGATCTAAGCATGACACCTGCTGAAGGAGATGTGACCATCGCGACAACACTGCAGATGAGCTTTAAAGTGAATTATGTTTATGATATCACTTATCAAACAGAGGGCAGTGCAATTGCAATACCATTATCAGGTCATAGGGTATATAACTTAAAATTAGTCAACAATGAACAAGGCATACAATGGGTTCCTTCGACGAATATTTCAGATTATATGATCAGTCATGACCAAGGCATTAGTGGACTTAGCATCACCACACCAACCATAATGCCAGATTGTATGAGTGGATCTGCAGTTGCTACGGATGGCTATTGTTATGTTGGCTTAGAGGTTGATGAGCATGCTTTGACACAGTCAAATTATCAATTAAGCCTTAAAATGGGTGAAAGTAATTTGGCACTTGATGTGTTGGATGTTGGGCAAGTATCAATTGTCGAGTACGGCAAGGCAAGTGTTCAGCTAGTGCAAAATAATCATAGCATTAATCATGTTGTACGCTCAGGAGAAATCATTGATGTGGTGATTTCAGCACCTGAGAACTGGCATACTGCTGTCGATGGTGATCAGCCATTTAGTATGAGTGCAAATCACTCAGCGATTAGCTTTCCTCAAGGGAGTATGTGTATTCTTTCACAGTCTGCACAAAGTACTGAGTGTAAGGTGCCTGTCCAGATTGATGAAGCGCTTCAAAGTGGTCATTATCTCTTGAAAATAATACCTGAACAGCAAACGATTCTACCTATTAATGTATCTGAATTAGACTTAGATGTCTCCTCAGTAAAATACACTTCGATTTCTAGTTTTAATAATCATGTTTGCGCACTCGATGACAAGAATAATGCTTATTGCTGGGGGCGTAATTTCAATGGTCAATTAGGGGCAGGAGAAAGTTATGAATATGCTTTAGAGCCGGTATCGGTTGTTTTGGGAGAAGCATCAGCAGCAAATCAGTGGCAGAATATTGCGGTGGGGTTCTACCATACTTGTGCACTTAACTTGCTTGGAGATGCCTATTGCTGGGGATCTAATTACAAAGGAGAGCTTGGCAATGGCAGCTTTCAAGAGAGTAATACACCCAAGGCACTTGCACAAGGCGAGATGCCAATGGATGTGAAACTAACAGAGATTAAATCGGGCGCTTCATTTTCTTGTGCGTTAGCGACAGATAAGCATGTTTACTGTTGGGGTAATAACCAAAATGGTGTATTAGGTGCTGGGATTACCGATCCAAATAAGACAGTGCCTGTAAGAGTTAATGAAGGTAATATAACGCCAGGTGCGGTGATTGAATCAATTTCTCTTGGAAATAACCATGCTTGTTTATTAACAGATACAAAAGAAGCGTATTGCTGGGGAAGCAATTACTTTAAAGAGTTAGGCACTCAATTGCCAGTGAATACATCAAATATACCAATTAAAGTAAACCTTGAAGGTGTGAATTTAAAAAGCATATATACGGGCCATTATCATACCTGTGGCGTGAGTGATCATAATGAAGCCTATTGTTGGGGTAATAATGAGAGTGGGCAATTGGGTACTGGAGTGCCTCCATCTTTAGGTGAAACTTTACCTAAAAAAGTAGAAAGTGGTTCAATGCCTGAAGGTGTGTATATAGAATCAATGGCATTGGGTAACGCTCATAGTTGTGCTATTGCAAGTGATCATAAAGTCTATTGTTGGGGTGCGAATCGCAATGGTTTGCTTGGCAATGGCGTTGAAACGGGTAGTTATGAAAATAAACCGATTGCGATTGTCCAAGGAGATATTCCAGAAGATGCTCTTATTAATTCAATTGTTGCCGGAAGTTCACATACATGTGTTCTTAGTATGAGCTATAGCTATTGTTGGGGTCGAAATACAAATGGTCAGCTTGGTAATGGTATGCTCAATAATAGCCTCATTCCTGTTGTTGGGAAGTTACCGATAATTTAAACACGCTAAAGTTAGAAAGCGTCACACATTTACTGTTTATCAAATCACTTCAAAGATAATTAACATGCTTTAAAGGAGGGCTTTGTATGCTATGTTATGTTAATAAAAGAAAATTAAAACTCATTACTATTTTATCATCGATGCTTTTGATAGGTTGCGGTGGCGGTGAATCCTCTGATTCAATGCCGAATCCAACCCCTTCAACATCACCAGATCCTGGGTCTCATCCTGTGCCAAATCCAACACCTACACCTACACCTACACCTACACCTACACCAAACCCTCAACCAGAACCTGAGCCGGAACCGGAACCAGAGGTTATTCCAGAAGGGATAGGACAGCTTACAGCCACTATTCATGAAGCGCCTTCTGAGCCTAATGCGCTAGACAATATTATGCTTGAATTGATCAATGAAACTGGGCAAAAATTTAGTTATCCACTTGCGTATCTTGCCAATGGTGTCGAGATGCGAAGTGGGCGTTACAAGATATCTACTTATGTTATTGGCAAAGATGAAATGGAGTATACGCTTTCTGATGATCAGATTGAGTTATACCCAAATGATAATAAAACCATTGCAATTACATTTCAAAAGGTTGAATCAGAACCCGAGCCTGAACCTGAAGAAAGTGAGCATATTGCGTTAATGCCGTTTAAGGATGTGAGTTTTAACATGCTATGGTCAACTACGCCACCACGATCCAATTTACAGGAAATTGCCGATGTTTCTAAACACTATGATTATATATTGGCATTTATTACGCAAAATGCGTGGTCAGATAGTTGTTTTCCAGCATGGGGTGGATCTCCAGAGCTTGCTTTAGATAAAGCGCTTTATGTTAATGAAGTCAATTACCTTAAGAATCAAGGAGGACATGTAGGGATTTCATTTGGTGGTGAAAATGGCAGTACGGTGGCAAGTAAATGTATGCTTAATGACCTTATTACTGTTTATCAAGAAGCAATTAATACTTATGATCCTTTTATGATAGATTTTGATGTTGAAGGTGGTGCTTTAAGTGATACTGAGGCAAATAATAAGCGAATAGATGCTTTGCTTGCAATTAAACAAGCCAATCCGAATGTTAAGTTTTCATTTACCTTACCTGCAAATATTGATGGCTTTCCACCATCTGCGATACAAATCATACAGCGCGCAAAGGAAAAAGGACTAGAGGTCTTTGAATGGAATATGATGACAATGGCATGGTATGCGCAAAAATTGCAAGATAAGCCCATATCAGATAGTGTTATTGCTGCAGCTGAGAAGGGGTTTACGCAATTAAAGTCAATTTATCAAGAGGCATCAGATGATGAAATTTGGCAGATGATACGTGTCACGCCAAAGATTGGTGTTGATTATGATTACAGTGAGTTTTATCCACAAGATGCTTATAATTTACAAGAGTATGTCAAATTAAAGAAAATGGCAGGCATTTCATTTTGGTCAATGGATGGTGATCGTAATCAAAATAAAACAGGTGATTTGGGTGATAATGCCAGTCCAGATTACTCAGGCGTAGAGCAAGCACCTTATGATTTTACGCGTGCCTTTTTGGGTAAGCTGCCGACACCTACGCCAACACCTGATGAAGTCAGTGTTAACTTCACTTTAAATGGAATTCCTTCCTTAGCAACAGGTAACTTGATATTGACAGATGCCAACAATCAAACATTTACATTTACGCTAGATCAGTTGCGATCTTCGGAGGGTGTTAACCTCATCAAGGGGGAATATACGTTACAATCGTTGATTATATACAATGGTGTGAATTATGTTCTATCGACACCACAAATGTCGATATCTCAAGGTATGTCATTACCTGCCATGATTGACTATACAGAGGTAGCTGCTAATGAGTTGGGTTATGTTAATATTTCGCTGACTGATTTACCTCAAGCTGCATCACAGCGGACAGTAACGGTTTATGATGCGCTTTATCGTGTTGTAGTCAGTAAAAGTACCAGTAACTTTATGACAGAGTTTGAGCTGCCAGAAGGAATATATCGCCTGTCGTATGAGGGGTATTTAGATGAAGTAAATAAGCGCTACTATAGTGCATCACAAACTGAACAGGTAGTCATTGAAAAAGACAGCACAAAAAATTTGAGCATAAGCTATACCGCAGATAGTTTGTTTTATAAGGTTGGTGCTTATTATCCGGCATGGGGAACATATGATCGAAATAATCAAATTCATGATTTGGATGCAAAAGACTTAGATGTGATTTATTACGCATTTTTAAACTTTGATAGCAATGGTAATGTTGTCTTAGGCGATAGTTATGCCGATATTGATAAACGCTTTACGACTGAAGTGGTAACAGAGCACGGAATCTATAAGCCTGGGACATGGTCAGGAGAAGGATCAGACAAACCTTTTTATGGTAATTTAGAGCGTATAGCGCAATTAAAAGGTTTTGCGAAAGAAAAATACAATAATACGTTGATTGCCGTGTTTTCCGTAGGGGGTTGGACTTGGTCAACGCATTTCGCTGAAGTCGCTAGAGATCCAGTAAAACGTGAGAACTTTGCCAATACAGCCGCTGCTTTAGTTCAAGCCTATGATATGGATGGACTTGATTTAGACTGGGAGTTTCCAGTATGGGGTGTGCAAAATGCTTTTTTAAATGCAGCACAAGCCGAGATTAAAGCAGCAGGGGCTAGTATTAGTGACGAGCAAAAGCAAGCCATCTATGATAAGCATTTGGCATATGAGGAAGCAGATAACTATGTTGAGCTCATTAAAGTGACACGTCAAAAACTTGATGAATTAGCCAATATTACAGGCAAACATTACCATTTGAGTATCGCAATTAATCAAGCACCAGATAATATTATCGTCAATAGCTATAGTAAGATGATGGATTATTTAGATTCGATTAATATTATGTCCTATGATGCTGCAGGGACTTGGGATCAAACGACAGGCAATCAAGCACCACTTTCAGCTGCTGAAGGTTCTGATGCGCCAAATTATACGACGACTAAAGGAACATGGAATTTAATAAGCTCAGTTGCGACATTAAATGCAGTTGGTGTTCCTAATAATAAGATTGTTGCTGGCATTCCCGCTTATGGGCGTCAATGGGTTGAGGTTGACGAAGGTCAAAGTCATATTCCAGGCGTTTATCAGACCGGTAATGCAGGTAATGGCGAATGGGAAGTTGGCAATCTGGGGTATAACTGTATCATGGGTGATACTTTCTCAGCGCAAAAGACAATTGAAGTTTGTCAAAGCTTTGAAGATACTGCCAGTGAGTATACTTATATTCTGGTGCGAGATAATAATGAGGTGCTTAGAAGTGTCGGTAATTTTGGTGAGGTAACAAGTGCAGGTTACCGTGTTAGTGGCATACTTTATCCTTTTGATAAAATTATTGAGAGTTATTATTACAATCCTATTAGTCAAATGTTTATCACTTATGACTCGGCGACGATGGTTAAAATAAAAGGTCAATGGATAAAACAACAAGGACTACAAGGTGGTATGTTTTGGGATAGCTCAGGTGATGCACCTAATCCTGCCACAAACCCAGATCCATCGCTAATTGATAGTTTGTCACAAACGTTCTCAGATTAGTGCTTATCAATAAATTAAATAAAGATATTAAATAATCAAATTTTACGAATACTTCTATTTGGTTCATATTTTGATCTTGAAAATTCCCCACGATAAAACTTAGGAGAAATGATGAAATTTAATCTAAAGCATACCTCATTACTATTTTCATTAGCATTAATAGGCTGTGGTGGCGGCGGTGGCAGTAGTAGTGGCGATATGCCAATTCCAACACCAGTAAAAGCGCAATTAAAAGCCCAAGAAGCTATCAAAGCACCTGAGGTTATTCAGTCAGGTAAGGCGACTGTATTATCATATACTGTAATAAACCCAGTTGTTGAGCAGGTCAAGCTTAGTGCTGTTGGTAGGGCCAGTAATAATACTGCTGTTACCATTCAAGGTTTTGAAATACCAGTGACTGATGGTGTTGAGTTAAATTATGATTTAAGCTTGCCGCAAAACACCTGTTTTGATGAAAAAGGTCAAGGTAAAGTATTACACGCCGGTGAGCAATGCAATATTGCTTTCTTAGCTAAGCTTGGTATGCCAGTTAATCAAGAAACCAATAAACACTTAACTTTAGCTGTAAGGACTTCAGAGAATGCAGAAGATCTTGTTATTAATAAATCACTGAAGTTTGTACCACAAAATGATGCACGATTAGTTGATTTATCTCATTCAGTTACAACAAATCATTATCTTAAGCCAGGCTCCACTGTAACAGTTGATGTGCGTAATCACTCTGCTGTAACTATCAATGCATTAACGATTCAGATGCCGCAGTGGCTAAAAGATATTGCATTGAATGTCACGCCATTACAGATTGCTGAGTTGCACTCTGGTGAAACCTTTAGTTTAAACTTTAGCTTAGCCGTTGATCAACAAACGATAGAAGCACTTAATATGCATCAAGGCGATCAGGTTGATTTAGTGCTTGAGGCGGCAAATGCTAAGGATGTTCATGTCATTGATTTTGAAGTCTCTACCTCAATTATTGATAGCAATAATGTCGTGTTTAACGCGCCTGAAATTCAAACCGTTACTTATACAAATAATACAGATGCAGCGTTAAATATTAATGCGGTCACGCTTGAAAATATCGCAGGTGACAGTGTTATTATAGAGGATAGTAATTGTCAAGAGACACTGTCGGCACACACGTCTTGTCGTGTTATTTTAAAAGCAGATGATAATGCTAGGCTAGATGATTACACAAAACCTGCTCAAATTACTTTGAACTATACAACAGAAAGTGGTTATCAGCTAAATTCTCAAAATAGTATCGATATTGATCCAGTGAGTTTGTCTATAGAAAATGATGTTCATGCTAAGCAGGGCGAGACGTTTGAGGTAAATGTTACAAATAATGGTCCATTTACTGCGGATCTGCCTGCAATGTCATATTTTAAAATCATGCAAGAAAATAAGAATATATCTGGTTTAAAGCTTGATCCAATGTCAAATTGCTTTAATACAGCGCTGGCAATAGGCGAGTCATGTCAGGTTAAAATACATGCCTCTGAGGATGTTGCACCAGATGGATACTTATTGCATATAGAGCAAGCAAATAATCTGGTTGCAGATGTTAATGAATCATTTTATATAAGTTCTGCAAGTGCTAGTATTGTTGTTGATGTTCAGGAGGGTTCAGACCAATCAAATATGGGAGCAATTAAATTAACCAATAATGGTGAAATTAATATTACGAATATTAGGACTGATCGCAATTTATTACCAGAGAGTATTGAGTTTTATAATGGTAGCAATGGTACTTCAAGTTATGGTGCGACATGGTGTACTGCTGAACTTTGCCCAAATTACTGTGAGATGAATGATGAGACATTTAATCTTGAGGTAGGAGCGTCTTGTCATTTATATATGTTTAGCCCAAGTGATGTGAATATAGCACAAGCACAGTTAACGATTAATGCGCTTGGTCAAGACTATCGATTTAATCTAGAAAAAAATATAATGTTGTATGCAGATACCCCAAGTGCAACACTCTCTAATCACAAACTTTATCAGCTTATGGGCGGTGGGGCTAGCTTTAAAGACGAAGATATAGCAAAACATTTGCATACAGCTGGAATGATAGAACAGTATTATTGGCTTGAGAATGATCCCGATCATAATACACTTGCTGTTGTTGTTATTGATAAGTCGCAGCACGATAAAAGAACTATTGAATTGCTTAAAAATATTGGTGGTGCTTGGGTTAATCTTGATTTTCCTAGTAACTATTATGTTTATCTTGGTGCTAGATCAATATTTAATCTAGCAGGCGAAATTCAAATTTTCGTTGGAGATAATTATTTAGAAAAAGCAATAAAAGTTATCGGGAAACCAACATCGTCAGGCTATACATGGAGTGAAGATTTTAGCATTGAAACTGATGTAACAGCCTATGATGATTTAAAAATGTCAATGGATCAACATGGCAATACTTATCTAATTAATTTTGATGGGTACCCTGATTCTGGTGCCCTTATAAAGCTGGATCCTAGTTTTGATGAAACGGTGTTATATTTATCAAAAGGAACGCTAAAGTATAATCTTTACTTTGCTCAAGCTGATTATATGGCAGTGATTGATGCATCAGATGCTGATTCACATAGCGTTAACTTTTTTAACTATCAAAGTAAGCCTATGGAAAGAGATGGAAATATTGTTATCAATCATCCTGATGCATCCTATTTAATGCCAAGTAACTACAAAGAAATTTATTCAGTGCATGCCATTCCAAATATGATGTCTTTTTATGCTTTAGTTGATGCTGGACATAGCAAAAAAGAAATTGTTCGGTGTGATATTGATTATGAGCATGGGCATTTTGGTGATGATTTACATTGTCGTGAATTAGCTGAAACCCCAGATGCAGCAGCAAGTGCAGAAACACTGAAGTTAATTAATGACAGATTATTTTTAATCGGTGCAAAGGTAAAAAAAGAAGCGTCACGTTCAAATAAATTATCTATCTTTGAGTATGCCGATAAACAATGGACTGAATTAAATTATCTATCAGCAGATTTTAGTGAAGGCTACCAAATATCTGAGTTAGGGCATCAATATTATTATTATCCGATCGAGCAACACGACTAGAACATTAATTATCAAATTCTCAAATATTTCTATTAAAAGAATTGATTTTACGACATCTTCAAGTCGGATCATATTGTACGTCATAAAAGATCATTGATTGAACCAAATGCTTTGAGATCCACAAACGGAGGACTACATGTCAAAATTTAATTATAAAAGTATTTACCTTGTTGTATTAGCAACGGCTATAACTGCCTGCGGGGGCGGTGGAGGGTCGGAAGATCCTTCACCTACACCTGATCCAGTGGTTGGTGTTCAGCCAAAACTTGCTGTAGCAAGTAGTATGTCTGAAAGCTATATGAGTGATAGCAATGCCATGCTAGAGATGCAGTTTATGGTTGAGGATGTTAATCATCTACATGTTAAAGCGGCAAACCAAAGTACACATTTGAAAATTTTAAGCAAAGAAGTGGTTAAAACAAGTTTAGATGATAGTAGTGTTGCTATCACAGCAGTTGATAATAGCAACTGTGTGATCAATAAAGAAATGACAATGGGTGAATCATGCTTAGATACATGGCAGGCATCAACCACAAAAGATAGCGATCAATTTGAAGGCAAGATTGTTTACAATACAAATATTGGCAAGGCAGAAAGCGATATTAAACTTACGTTTAAGTCACCACATGATCCAATCTTTAATATGGATAAGTTTAACATTGTTGATATCTCGCCAATGGGTACAGGTATGCAAAGTGAAGTCACTATTAGTAATGCAACTGCACGTGCTATTAACAATCCTGAGATTATTTTCCCAGCGGCTATACAAGCTTATGTCAAAAATATTCAAGCACCGATTGAGATAGAAAGTGGTGAAAGCGTCAAAATAAGCTTTGAAATAGAAGACTCACAAGCTGCTCTTGATGCACTTAGATTGTGGCAAGAACAAATGGTAAGTGATCCTAATGCATTAATTCAATACAAAAGCGCCTCTTTCCCAGCACAGATATATGAAGTCAGACCGACTATTTATCTACAAGAGCTTAAGCTTGCCACATCAAGTGTAAGTAAATTCGTGGAAGAAGATGGTATGTACCATGCTATGGTGTCACTACTTAATGTTAGTGGCAAAGCAATGAGTGATATTTCAATAACAGTGACACCGCAAACAGATGATATTGATGTAGATTTATCCATGTGCACTTTACCGTTAGATTTTAATAAAAGCTGCTTGGTTAAGGTTAATATTTCACCTGAGATTGCTCGGAAAGATGCGACTGGATTTAGCTATGATATAAGTTTTTTTGGTGCGGATATTACACATCGTGATCCAACTGTGTTACAAGTTAATATGCTTAATGATGTTGCTTTACACATTGGAGAAAATAGCACGTTTTTAGCAAACTACCAAAACCAAGTTGAGCTTCAAAATAGCTCACTACTGCATTGGCTGCCATCTAGTGAGCTTCAGGATTATCAAGTCGTTGATGCTAATGGTACTGTGGTTACAACAGATCGGGTTGAAGTCAGTGACGGCATAAAAACACCATCATGTACAAATGTGGCGTTTTTAGCCAAAGGGCAATCTTGTTATTTGACATTTAAGCCTAATGAAAGTGTTGAAAATGATCAGCTATTTTTAAAACTATCAGGCACCAATCATGATGCATTGCCTAATTTGTCATTACCAAACTACAGTAATAATGGGGTACAGCCAAGCAATCAACTTAACCCAGAAGCAATTGTGAAAGGCAAGGATCTAATTGTTTACTATACAATTGCACCAGCAGTTGAGAAAGTCTATAAGTCATTTGAGTTACTTAATATTCCAACAGCTGTACAGGATACAACAATTGGAAATAGCTGTATTTTAGGCAAGGCAGTTAGCGCACTATCTCCTTGTCAGTTAAAGATTAACATTCCTGCCGATATGATTAATGATAAGGTCTTTACGCCAGATTTATTAATTAAATGGCAAGATGACACAAATACGGAAAGTAAGTTGGTCGTTGAAATTAAGGATCCTGCGTCTAATGATGATTTAAGCAAATTAAATGAGTTAGCACTTCTAGAGCCACTTAAAAGCTATGTAGATATTGATCAAGAAAGTATGCAAATTATATTACATAATAATACTGCAAGAGTGGTTTCTGGGGTTCAGCTGAACTTCAATCAAAGTTGGATTGGTGAATTATTTGACCTGTCAATTGTGAAACAGTTGCACTCAATTGCTGTAGGTGATACTTACATACTACACCTGCCATTGCAACAAGATAAAACAATGGCAGATTTACATCAAGTCGTAAAAGATCATGCGCATGCGATTTTTAGTAATCATCTTAATGGTGATACTTTGGGTGATGTGATTGATATCCATACGAGTAATTCGGTTGCTAAGTATTATCCTGAGTTACGCGTTGATATCATGCCATATATCGATATGCCACAAACGACATTGTTGCAGGAGGTTCTATATCAACTGGTTTACACCAAGCCAAGTAAACAGCATGTAAAAATAACTAATCCGACGGAATATAGTTATACATTAGCATTTAATGAAAGTTTACCTCATGGTATTAAACGAGTGATGACTGGCAGTGTTAATGACTTAGCAAACTGTAGTGAGATAGGGCAACTAGGTGCGTTTGAGTCATGCGCTGTTATTTTTGAAGCAAATGCAGATGCAGCAGAATCAAGTGGCAATCATGCTGAGCTAATGTTAACAGAAATCAATGGTGATGTACCAATGACTATGTTAGAGATTCGCTTTAAAACAAATTATGTTTATCAGGTAAATTATGCGATTTCTGATCAATTGATGGAGATCCCTGAAGCAGTGGATTATGCTTTTTATGATATAAAGTTGGTGAATAATGAGTCTGATGTACAGTGGGTTCCTTCAACAGATCTCAATGATTATTATCTTGCAAATCATGTTGAGGGTCTTGAAGTTCTGCCTGCAGCTGAAGGTAAAAATAGTTGTACGCTAGGCAATAGTATTTCTCCAGATGAGTCATGCTATTTACAGCTTAGTGTAAGCAATACAGCGAAAGCGGGGGATTATGATTTATTGCTTAATGAAGGCAGTAGTAATTTAGCAGGTGATGCAATTAAAGCAGGCGCACTTTCTATTATTGAAAAAGGTAAGACTTTGATTAATGTGGTTGACGAATATCAGGATACGCAGTTTTCTGGCGCTTATTTAAATAAACGTTTTAGACTCAAAATAATACCGCCGAGTAATTGGCTAGACTATACAAAAGGTGAAAATCTTGTATATCAAGCTTCTTTCCAAAATGCACAATCAATGAGTACACAGTCACCACCTAGATGTACCATTTATAAAGAGAATCCGACAATGCCTTGCTATATATCATTAGAGGTAATAGCACTTAAACCAGGGTTTGATTGGCTTGGCGTACACATCAATGAGGTAGGTTCGGCAATCGTCAAACCAGATATTATTAACCCACAGTTAACTATCAATTTCTTAGATGATAGTTGGGCTTATGTATCTGCTGGCGGTAATCATACGTGCGCAGTAACAAAATCAGGCTATACCTACTGTTGGGGAAGAAATAACCATGGTCAATTAGGTAATGGAACAACTATTAATAGCGATCGCCCGCAAAAGCCAGTTGTTGTCAATCCAAATAATCAAGTTGTAAAATTCAAACGGGTAGAGGCTGGTCGTTATCACTCATGTGGTATTACCAATCAAGGAGATCTTTACTGTTGGGGCGATAATACAAATAAAGAAACATATATAGATGCTGCAACAAGTTATTTAAGTTATGGACGCTATGTTACAGGTATCTCTTCTAATGACACTCGAGAAATTATTGATTTGTCGTTAGGTAATGGTGTGAGCTGTCTTGTAAGGGATTTTAATGTGCCTTCTACAAAATCTAATGTTTATTGTTGGGGTAAAAATGATAAAGCGCAGCTAGGACGTTTTCCTGTGGGTTCAACCGGTCTTGCTTATTCAGAAAACGCACCGATAGTATCACAGTATTCATTCTTGGATATTGATGTTGGTAGTGATCATGCCTGCGGCATTCAAAATGGTGATAGTTATCCAGTACGCTGCTGGGGAGCTAATAAATTTGGGCAGCTAGGCACAGGCGTGAAAAATGACATTGGTCCGATGGAATTCAAGACTGTGTATGCAAAACCCCAACCTAATGTACTAAGACCAATCGCAAAGGTTTCAGCAGGTTATGGTCAAAGCTGTGCTACAAGATCAGACTTGGCTAGTAATATTTATTGCTGGGGGGTAAATATTTTTGGGCAATTAGGTAATGGACTGTCTGGATTTGATAAGCATGAAACCGAAGCAGTTGTTGCTAGTTTAAATACGATGGAAGCTAAGCCTGATTCAATTCAAACAGGTAGTGAGTATAGCTGTGCTGTAGTGCGTCATCGTGGCGATGTCTACTATAATAAAGTGGCGTGCTGGGGATCTGCAGGGTTTGGTCAGATGGGGCGGGCAGATACGAATACAAAGCGACTTGTGCCCACTATTGTGATGGATTTTTCTGATAAGCTTCGCGATATTACTCAGTTGGCACTTGGGCAACATCATACCTGTGTATTGGGTCAGTCACAAACAGATACAAATACTAATCGCTTATTTTGTACAGGTGATAATGACTATGGTCAGGTTGCTGGTACACAAAGTATTGTAACGACACCTGTAGAAATATTAACGCCACGCTAAGTAAAATTTAGCTGTTAATTCACTCATTGCCATCTATACTCAATATAGTTATAAGTGTTAAGGATAAGCCAATATGGACAATGAAGATGTAGAGGTTTTACGTTTACTTTTAACCGGCGCCAAGGTAACTGAGGTTGGTGAGAAAATCAATCTCTCGCAACCGGCAGTAACAGCACGCATCAATAAACTCAGAGGTTATTTTGATGATCCATTACTGGTAAGGGAAGGAAAGGATATGGTGCTGACTACTAGAGCATTATCACTTAGCAATGCAATAACGCGCTTAAGCGAAAGCATTGAGAGCCTTTATCCAATGGAGTACTTCGATGCAAAAAACACACCGACAATTATCAATTTATATCTATCAGATGGACATTGTCATTTTTGTTTTGAGGAATATATTAATGCCATTTATGCAATCAATGATCAGCATGAAGTACGGATCACCGTTTTCCCTTTAGAGCAGGGTATTGAAGGGCGGTATGATTTCCAAAATGCTGATATTATTATTGGTACGCTTTATCCAATCAAGGGTTACACTCAAGAGATAATCGCTTGGGATGAGTATCAGTTAGTCCATCAAATGGATGCATTAAACGGTAATAAGAAGATTACAATGCAACAGTATTTAAAGTTAGCACATGTGGTCTTTGCTAAAGATGATGAAAGTAATCTTTTTTTAGAATGGCTATCAAAACCGGATCCACGAAATATTAAATTGCGCACGAATAATATTAATGTTGCGTCTGAGAGCATTGCAAAAGGAAGGTGTGTTGGAACGATAGGTTCTTCTTTTGCTAAGGAGCGTGGATTTGCTTATTTACCATTACCATTTGCAACACCGCTGTTGCCGATTGCCTTTTCATACCCAAATTTTTTGCAAATTGATGCCAAAAATCGCTGGATACGCAGTGTGTGTGCCAAAGTCATTCGTGCTAAAGCACAGTTATTTAAACTCAGACTGGAGGCATAGTTTACATGGATGTTAAAGATTATATTATTTTACAAACATTAATTACTGAGCGTAGCATTAGCAAAACTGCCAAGCTTATGAATATGTCACAACCTACGATCACTTTACGTTTAAACAAGATGCGCAATGAGTTGAAAGATCAGATTTTAGTGCGTAACGGTCATAATATGGAGGTAACGGCAAAAGCACACGCAATACTGTCAACCTTACAGCAAATAAATCAAGAATTTTCAGCTATTTTGCCGAATTTAGAACAGTTTGATCCTTATAAAACACCAAAACAGTTCACCATTCAAATTCTCGAAATTGGTTATTCAATAGTTGCTGAGCGCATTATTAATCAAATACAAAGCTATAATAGCGATCATGTCATTTCATTGCAGGTCTTTCCAACAGAATATAGTTATGAACAGATACATCAGTTTGAAAAAGCGGATATTATTATCGGTTTATATGAAAATTTATTGAATTTTACAATTAAGGCAATTATGGATGATGTTTTTATTTTGGCTTATGATCGTTATCCATTGCCAGATAAAGTGCTTGATTATCAAACCTATATTAGTTTGCCGCATGTCGTTCATACTATGAATAGCGACAATAACCGTTTTGTTCAAAGCTATTTGGGATCCCCAGACCCTAGAAACATTAAATTAAGATGCCAAATGATGGATCGTATTATTCCTTTACTACAAGATCGTTATGTGGCGACTTTACCTTTACAATATTCATTGCATAAAAGACTCAATGTTATACCCTTGCCATTTGATACCGCTAGAGTACCAGTGACTTTAGCATATCCTAAACATCTAGAGCATAATGTTCAAAATATATGGCTTAGAGAATTATGTGAGCGCGTATGCTTAGAATGTATTAATGAGATTTAGTTGTTTATATTCTTTGCCATTAATGCAGCAAGCATTTGTTTATTGGTGTTTGCATGGTCGATATAGTCTTTGTTCGTGCCATTTTCAAGCCATTCTTGTTTTAGTTTTTTCATGGATTCAATGTCATGCGCTTTGAAGATATTTACTTTTTGTGTGGCAATATCTTTATCGTCACCGAGCATTATAAGTGCTTCAATAGCCGCTGTACTAGCGGACTCAAAGGTCTCTCGAATAACATAATTAGCGCCTGCTTCTTCTAGCTCATAGGCATGGTGCCTATCGCGTGCTCGCGCAATAATTTTGATGTTTTTTTCATGTCGTCTAACCATTGCTACAAGCTCTGTTTGACTGTCACGATCATCTAAGGCTGCAACGAAAATAGTTGAATTCATAATGCCTGCTGAGATTAAAACCTCGGGTAAGAGCGCATTGCCATAATAAGCTGTATTACCATATTTTCTAAAGGTTTCAACCATATCAATATCATAATCAAGAATAACAGGTTCATGTTGGTTGGCATTTAATACGCGCGCGATAATTTGACCAAAACGACCAGCACCGGCAATAATAATATTGCTTTGATGTGCAATAGTGTCATTAGGCATGTTTTGTTTATTTTGATATTTCACGAGGATGACACGTTCATAAATTAAGAAAATTATAGGCGTTAACAGCATCGACAGAATAATGACTAATATGGCAATGCTCACAATATAGCTTTGAAATAACCCCAAGGTTAATGCAAATCCCAATAATACAAAGGCAAATTCGCTACCTTGTGCCAAAGATAGGCTAAATAGCCAAAAATCTGTGGTTTTAAGTCGGTAAACTTTTGCCAATAGTGCTAATATGGTGATTTTTGTACAAATCAGTAATAAAACAGCAACTAAGATATATATCCAGTTTTGAGCGAATAAAACAAAATTAATGCTTGCACCAATCGAAATAAAAAATACCCCCATCAATAAGCCTTTAAACGGGGATATTTGGCTTTCAATTTCATGGCGATATTCACTTTCGGATAAGATAACACCAGCAATAAAGGTACCCAGTGCCGCAGATAATCCCAGTGATTCCATTGTCAAAGAAACTGCAATAATTAGTAACAATACAAGAGCTGTAAATAATTCAACCAATTTGGTTTTAGCAACATAGCGAAAAACATACCTTAAAATATATTTGCCAACAAAAATCATCAAAATAATCACGGCTAATATTATCAGTGCTTGAACATAACCTGGCAAACTAGCCATAAACCCTAAATGTCTATTTGGTGCACTAGCGTTAGTTGAAGAAATAACAAGCATAGGCAAAATAGCAAAGATTGGGATCACTGCGATATCTTGTGAAATGAGCACTGATAGAATTGACTTACCAGCTTTGGTGTTTAACTGCTTTGTTTCTTGTAAGCTTTGCAAGACAATGGCTGTTGATGATAATGAAAAAATAAGCCCCAAAGCAATGGATGGATATAGCTCAAATCGGAAGATAAAATGTGTGAATAAACTCAAAAGTATCGTGGTTAACACGATCTGCATGCCACCTAGACCAAGTAACTGTGATTTCATATGCCAGATTTCTTTAGGCTTTAATTCCAAGCCAATTAAAAACATCATCATGACAACACCTAATTCCGCAAAGTGTTGGATCGATGATACTTCGGAACCAATCAGACCAAATAAGGGACCAATCAAAATACCTGCTAATAAATAACCTAAAACTGATCCTAGTTTAAATTTCTTGGCAATGGGCACAGTGATAATGGCAAAAAATAGAAATAAAGCAGCTTGAGATAGCATTGAGGTCATATAGATTCTTCCTAAGGTGCATAATTGATACTGAGTATTATTACAGCTTATTTCTGCTAGTGCATTAATTAACTGCTTACAATGCGCAGGGTGGCTATTATGAATGTTTAGCAGGCTATTAATAGCAGAAGATGATGTTCAGGTGTGACGCCTGCTTAAGCTATATATCTATGACACAGGTGAGTTAACTACCTCGGCACTTAAATTTTATCAGCAATTTCAAGCAAATGGATGCAATGTTTTATTGGCATGATATAATCGCGGGCAGTTTTTAACGTGGTGATGAGTACTTCCTGTATGCAAGATATACATAAGCATAGATTGTTGATTTTAGATTTTGGTTCGCAATATACACAATTGATCGCGCGTCGTGTGCGTGAAATTGGTGTGTATTGTGAGATTTATCCTTATGATGTTGATGTCAGTTTTATTAAAGATTTTGCTGCCAGTGGCATTATCCTTTCAGGTGGACCTGAGTCAGTTAATGAGTCGGTACATGTTAGAGCGCCCGAATGTGTGTTTGAATTGAATATCCCTGTACTTGGCATTTGCTATGGTATGCAAACCATGGCACATCAATTCGGTGGTGAAGTTGCCTCATCTGATAAACGTGAATTTGGTTATGCCAAGATTGAAATCAGTAAAGCAAATCCTTTGTACGAATCAGTGCCGCAAACTCAAGATGTATGGATGAGCCATGGTGATAAAGTGGTTGGTCTAGGAGATGAGTTTGAAGTAATTGCATCTTCTGAAAATGCACCGATTGCCGCAATGGCACATAAAGCAAAGCCATATTATGGTGTGCAATATCATCCAGAGGTGACGCATTCTGCTTATGGCAAAGAGTTGCTCGAGAACTTTGCCTTTAAAATCTGTGGCTGTGAAGCATTATGGAATCCTGCAAGTATTATTGAAGATGCCGTGCAAAAAATTAAAGCGCAAGTTGGATCTGATGAAGTCGTCTTAGGCTTATCAGGTGGTGTTGATTCATCGGTGGTTGCTGCCCTTTTGCATAAAGCCATTGGCGAGAAGTTGACCTGTGTGTTTGTTGATACTGGATTGTTGCGCTTGCACGAAGGTGATCAAGTCATGCAGACATTTGCTGAAAATATGCATGTTAATGTTGTGCGTGTGAATGCCGAGGAGAGATTCTTAGCTAAGCTTGAAGGGGTTAATGATCCTGAGAAAAAGCGCAAAATTATCGGTAATTTGTTTGTTGATATCTTTGATGAAGAATCAGCAAAGCTTAAAAATGCTAAATGGTTAGCGCAAGGAACGATTTATCCTGATGTGATTGAGTCAGCAGGCAGCAGTAGCGGTAAAGCGCATGTGATTAAGTCACATCATAACGTGGGTGGTTTACCTGAAGATATGAAGCTTGGACTGGTTGAGCCGTTAAGAGAGCTTTTCAAAGATGAAGTGCGTAAAGTGGGTGTTGAGCTAGGTTTGCCATATCGCATGGTTTATCGTCACCCATTCCCAGGCCCTGGTCTTGGTGTGCGTATCTTAGGTGAAGTTAAAAAAGATTATGCTGATATCTTGCGTCAAGCCGATGCGATATATATGCAAGAGCTAGAGAAAAGTGGCTATTATGATAAAGTCAGTCAAGCCTTTGCTGTATTCTTACCGGTGAAATCTGTTGGTGTGATGGGTGATCAGCGTAAGTATGATTATGTCGTTGCCTTAAGAGCGGTTGAGACGATCGACTTTATGACTGCGCGTTGGGCGCATTTGCCTTATGATTTGATAGGTCTTATTTCTAATCGGATTGTTAACGAAGTCAAAGGCATATCACGCGTGGTTTATGATGTCACAGGCAAACCGCCAGGAACGATTGAGTGGGAATGATCAAAATAACTAAATAATACTGTGTTGCTGCTTTAAGTTGGTTAACGCCGTTTTTGTTTTCTTTAAACGCTGAGCTGCACGCTGCTCATTCAATCTTGCGTAGTTATATACCAAAAAGTCGATAATTGTTAACTGCTTTAAGCGATGTGCCATCGGTACAAATAATCCGGTATCGACTTGCTTTTTGATATTCAAACGCACGCTTGCTGTTTGATCAACCGGTGAGCCTGGATCAGTGATCGTAATCACTTTTGCACCATTGCTACGTGCTAGCTTGCATAGGCTAATCAAGGCTTCTGATTTGCCACTGTTAGAAATGGCAATAATTGCGTCACCTGGTTCCAAAGAGCCTATCGCCATTGCCGACATATGCATATCAGGGTAGTAGCCAACTTTTGGCATCATTCTAAAGAGTTTATGGAAGCTATCAAAAGCAGTGCAGTTTGACGCGCCAAAACCACAAACAACGACTTTATTAGAGTCAATCAAAATATGTGTCGCTAACTCCAGTTGCTCAGCATCAATTTCACGATCAACATTAGCAATAGCAGCACGTGCGTATTGGGCAACCTTATCTTTAACAACCGCAGTAGAGTCATCAAGCTTAATATCAATAGATTCATTGATTTTACCAAGGGCTAGCTCCTCAGCAAAGCGAATCTTAAACTCTTGAAAACCTTTGCAACCCACCGCACGACAAAAGCGGACAATCGTTGGCTCACTAACACCAATGTTTTGTGCAATTGTAGTGATGTTTAAAGAAGTCGCTGCATGGCTGTTATCAATGATCCAATTCGCAACTTTTTGTTCAGATTTCCTTAATTTAAACTCCCCATTTTGAAGTTTTTCTAACATTGTTTCATCATGTCTCACGCTTTTGTACCCCTAAGTTGCAGCGGTGTCACTGCATTTCTAGCGTTTAAACGCTATAATTTGCAATGGCATTAAGATTTGCTTATAACCATAAAAATTGGGCGCATTATAGCATGGCGTGTAGATAATAAACATGGATCACAGTAAAAATGATAAAACATTTTATATACAACTTATCAAAGAATGATCCCGGGGCACATGTGTTGTCTATGGTGATCAAAGTTGGTGCGATTATGATTGTATATTTTTTAATCGCATGGCGCTTTGGACTTGTTTATGAGGTAATTATTTGGGTGTTTTATTTTCTGGCATTTGCTGCCATCGTTTGCGCAGTGGGCGATATATATTCACGGCGCAAGATATTTCTATGGTTTTTAGCAGGATTTGCCTTAGCATTAACTGCCTCTTATTGGCTGTACCCCTATAAGTTATTAAGTTTTACCTTGTTAATTATTTGTGCGTATTATGCCTTTTGGGTAAGGAAATATGACCCTATATTTAATCAGTTTCCTGGTTACTTAGTGATTGTATTGGCGATATCATCAATTCAATTACCAGTACTTAAACAAGATTTAATACAGTTATATATTAGTCTACTATGTGTAGGGATCGCCTTTTTTGTACTGGTGCTGATGCTGCGCCCATGGGATACACCAAGGCAGTTATTACGCGTCTTACAGATGCATGCGATTTTGCTGCAAAATGAAACACGCTATATCTTACGTATGGCATTTGATGTCAATGCAGATATTTTTGATATAGATAAAACCCAAAAAGAAGTTAATAAAAGGCTCATTACTTTACATGATAAAGGTGCTAGCTGGATTATTTTGCCTAAGCGCAAAATTGCTTGGCATAAATGCTATGGGCATTATCACAGTTTAGTGCAAAATACCTTTCGGTTGATCTTTTTCTACTACACTCTATCCAAAAGAAAATCGGCTATTGCGGAAAATATTATTAAAAAAACGGCAATTAAAGATATCGTTTATATGGCAACGAAGCTTGCCGTTTGGGTGTTTTTGATGAATAAAGATGAGGATTTTAAACATCAGTTAAATCAATTTAAAACATATAGCGATCATTTTAAACAAGAAGTATTAACAGCATCTAGCTTGAAAGGCTGCCAAGTCCTTGTTTTTGAGATAATACTTATTCTTGAGAGTATGCATAACACTGCGCTATCTTTAAGAGAGGTCGTGCATGAGATTAACTAATTGGTTAAATGCGTTACCGGCGTATAAGTTGTTGGCAATAAGGGTAGCAAGCGCTTGCTTAATTGCAATTGTATTAACCGAAGCCATTGGGTTACAACGTAACTATTGGAGTGTTTTGGCAATTATATCCATTAGCATTAGCGTGCATGCCAGAGAGGTTCTACTTCGTTCTAAAGCCGTTATCGTCAATACGATTTCCGGCTGCTTTATTGGGACGTTTGCTTATTATGTGTTAAATCTTTATGTGCCGTTTTATGTGATTATCACAGTGATCTTAGTGTTAGCGCTTTATACGCTTTATTTTAGTGTGGTGCATTATGCGGTGGGCGTTTTCTTTAGTAGTATTTTTGTGGTGATGTTTATTGGTACTTTATCCTTTTGGGATGTGTCGTTACTTATCGCACGCATATTAGATATTGCAATAGGGGCATTAGTGATTCTGCTAATTAGTAGGCTATTAAAACAGCGCAATTTAAGAGAAAAATTTTATGCAGAATTTTCATCGGTTTATTTGACGCATAAAGAGATTATTGAAATGTTTTTAATGCAAAGAGAAGGAAAAAACAAGACATCAATAGATAAAGAGGAAGGCTTTGATCAGAGTTTGGATAAAGAGATATTAAGGTTGCTTATCGATGAGTTGACATTGCAAGAAAAGCATGTGGTTGAGAACTTTATCAACACCAAAATAGAACTTAATAAGGTGCAAATCAATATGATTAAGGTGTTGCTGTCAACAATGCGTGAACTTATGTCGGTTTATCACGCCTTGTTGCTGTTAGATGATCGTCAAAGTAATCAAAAATTACTGCATTTTTGCCGCCAGAAATTAGTGATGTTTTTTGATCTGTTAAAAAATGAGTATGCTTTACTTGAAAATATAACTAATAACCCATCTAAAAAATAGTTGATTATGATAGTCTTGTATTTGTGTATCGATACATAATTGCAAAATTGTTTTGTACGTTGATAAAAAGCATGTTATCGTAACGGCACTTATGCTTAACTTAAATTTTAATTTATGCAATTAAATACACGCTATGGGCAATTTGGGGGCTGTTATGCGCCAGAGAGTTTGATGCCGATTTTAACAGAGATTGAGAAAGGCTTTATCGCCATTCAACAAGATGAATCCTTTCAGTTAGAATTTAAACGTTTGTTAAAAGACTACGCAGGACGCAAAACACCGATTACTTATATACATAACTTATCAGATAAATATGGTGCCAATATTTATCTTAAGCGCGAGGATTTATTGCATGGTGGTGCGCATAAAACCAATAACACCATTGGGCAGATGCTCTTGGCTAAATACCTTGGCAAAAAGCGTGTTATCGCTGAAACGGGTGCCGGTCAGCATGGTGTGGCAACGGCAATGACAGGAGCGATGCTTGGGCTTCAAGTTGAGATCTATATGGGGGCTGTAGATATCGCCCGACAAAAGCCTAATCTTGAGCGCATGAAATTATTTGGTGCTAAGGTTCACAGCGTGTCATCAGGAAGTGCAACATTGAAAGATGCGATCAATGATGCCATGCGTGATTGGATTACACATGCCGAGGATACCTATTATTGCTTTGGTACTGCAGCAGGACCACATCCATTTCCGGCCTTAGTGCGTTACTTCCAAGAGGTTATTGGTAAAGAAGCACGTGCGCAAATGCTTAAATTAACCAATGCTTTACCTGATGCAGTTATTGCTTGTGTTGGTGGAGGTAGTAATGCAATTGGACTATTTAGTGGCTTTTTGAGTGATGAGAATGTGGCTATTTATGGCGCTGAACCTGCTGGAAAAGGTATTGAAACTGGTGAGCATGCGGCAACGATGAATAAAGGTGAAATAGGTGTGTTCCATGGTATGCAATCACTGTTCTTACAAGATAAAGATGGGCAGATCAAAGAGCCTTATTCGATCTCAGCCGGCCTTGACTATCCTGGTATTGGACCTGAGCATGTTTATTTGCAAGAGAGCAAACGCGTGAGCTATCTTACTATCACTGATGATGAGGCTATTGCGGCATTTGAAGCGTTATCAAAACAAGAAGGTATTATTCCAGCCTTTGAATCAGCGCATGCATTAGCATTGGCGTTTCAATTGGCGCAATCGCAGTTGAAGGGTAAAACCATTTTGGTCAACTTATCAGGGCGTGGTGACAAAGATTTACAGAGTTATTTTAGATATAAAGGACTTTCCGATGAGTAATCGATTTGACACATTGTTTAGAAATCACAGCAAAAAAATATTTATGCCATTTTTTACCTTGGGTGATCCTAATTTTGATGAAAGCCTACATATCATATCTGCAGCAATTGATAGTGGTATTGAAGCGATTGAACTTGGCTTTCCATTTTCTGATCCAATTGCCGATGGTCCAACCAATCAACGCTCAATGGAAAGGGCACTAAAATCAGGCATGACGTTTGATCGCTGTATTGAGATGCTAAGTATTATTCGTCAAAAGTATCCAGATATCGCAATTGGCTTACTCATTTACTACAACCTTTTATTTAAACAAGGTGAAAGCGCTTATCAGAAACTTTCACAGGTTGGCATCGATGGTGTGGTTTGTGCTGATTTACCGTTAGAAGAGTCACAAGCGCATGAGGCATTACTTAGGAAGTATAATATTGGTGCGGTACAAATGGTTGCTCCAAACTCATCTGATGAGCGTGTCAAGCAGTTAGCCAGTCATAGTAGTGCATTTAATTATGTGTTAAGTGGTTTTGGTACCACGGGTGCTAAAAGCGAGATTGCTCTACAAACCATCGCACGAATCAAGCACGTAAGAGCGTTGATTGATCAACCTATGGTCGTTGGCTTTGGTATTTCAAAACCTGAGCATGTTCACGCAGTATGGCAAGCCGGTGGTAATGCGGCAATTGTAGGTAGTTACTTTACTTCATTAATTGAGCAGCATTTAGATGATACAACAATAGCAGCTGATAAAATACGTCAGTTTATTAAGGCATTGGAGTAATCAATAAATGGCTTCGACTGACGCTCAGCCAACGGTTATACCTTTGCCGTTCCCTGAGCGCAGTCGAAGGGAAGGGAAGAAACTAATAGCTTTGACTAATGATTAGCCAATAGTTATACATTGATGCTTCATAATAGCTCAAGCAATATCTCTCCCAGCCTATTTATCGTTTTAATATCAGTATTTAGTGGTGGCAGCCAATAAATAGTATTTCCCAATGGACGCATTAGTGCGCCTTTTTCTATGGCTCTTTGATAAAGCTTATAACCAGCACGTGGCTCTGTGGTTTTTAAATCAGCAGCAACAACGCCACCAAGGCTGCGAACATTATGCAGTTTTTGAGTGCTTTGAGCGATTTCTAGCATGATATTATGCATCGTTGGCGCCAATGTGTTATTAACATAGTTAAGTATACGCTCACGCTCAAAAATAGTGAGTGTTTCTAAAGCGACTCTTGAAGCCAATGTATTACCACTATGGGTATGCGAGTGCATAAAGGCTTTCTGTGTTGCGTAATCATCATAAAAAAGGGCATAAATATCATCATGCGTTAAGCAAATACTTAAAGGAAGCATGCCTGAAGTAATGCCTTTAGATAAACAAATAAAGTCAGGTGTAATATCAGCATGTTCACAGGCGAGCATTTTACCGGTGCGCCCAATGCCGGCCATAATCTCATCGGCAATTAAGTAAACATCATTCTCCTTACACCACTTAGCCAGTCTTGCTAGATAGTCTTTGCTATAAATCAGCATGCCACCAGCACCTTGAATCAATGGCTCGAGAATCACGGCATTAAGCTTATCTTTAATTGCTTCTAATTGCATTTGTGATTTTTGCCAAGCACTTTGTGTATCATGCCAAAGTGGGTCGTTAATGCCAGTCACATAAGGAATATCTTGCAAGAAAGTACAATCAAATAATAAGGATTGATAAGCATGCTTGTACAAACCTAAATCACTCACGCTTAAGGTGGCGCAAGTTTCACCATGATATCCATTTTGCAGTGCGGCAAAATGCGTTTTGTTTGTCTGTCCTTTGATAACACGTGCATGAATACTCATTTTCATCGCAATCTCAACAGCACAAGAGCCGTCACTGGCAAAAAGTGCTTTGTCAGTACGGGTAAGTTGGCAGAGCTTTTGCGTTAATTGCTCAATGGTTGTATTGGTGGTATTTGCCAAAATGGTATGCTCAAGTGTGCCTAGTTGCTGTGTTAAAGCTTTTTGCAAATCTGGGTGGCTGTGACCTAATGACTTACACCACCAGCTTGAGATTGCATCAATAATCGGTTTGTCATTATGATAGATAAAGCTGCCTTTGGCTTTGGTAATATTAAGAGGCGAGAAGGTTTCATAATCTTTCATTTGTGAGCAAGGGTGCCAAAGATTGGTCGAATACATTTTTTGTAAACCTTAATAAAATTATAAGTTGACTAAAGTGGCAAGTATATCTAGATTGTTGCCGATGTAAAAGTATCACAATGTGAAAAACAAAGGATAAAGGATAATAATGCCAATGATTAATTTAAATTATGCACAGAGCTTATATAACAAACCATTTAATGAATTACTATTTACGGCACAAACGGTACATCGCGAAAATTTTGCTAATGAAATTGAACTGTGTGTACTGCTAAGCATTAAAACAGGCAGTTGCCCTGAGGATTGCAAGTATTGTCCGCAAAGTGGGCATTATAATGCGGGTGTTCAAAAAGAAAAGTTAATGGATGTAGAGAGTATTGTATCACAAGCCCAAAGAGCTAAAGATCTTGGTGCTAAGCGCTTTTGTATGGGGGCTGCGTGGCGCAATCCACCGGAGAAAGCGATGCCACAATTACTTGAGATTATCCAATCAGTTAAGTCATTGGGATTGGAAACTTGTATGACTTTGGGAATGTTATCCAAAGCACAAGCAACAGAATTAGCCAATGCAGGTCTTGATTATTACAATCATAATCTGGATACCTCAGAGGAGTTTTATCAAGAGATTATTAGTACGAGAGATTACCAATCGCGTTTAGATACTCTGGAAGAAGTAGCAAATGCAGGCATGAAAGTCTGTTGCGGTGGCATTCTTGGGATGGGGGAGACAATTGATGATCGTTTACAAATGTTAGTGACACTGGCGAATTTAAAAACACCACCGGCAAGCGTGCCAATTAATCAATTGATTCCAGTGCCAGGTACACCACTTGGCAATAAACTAAAAAAAGCAGAGGTTGATAGCTTTGACTTTGTGCGCACGATTGCTGTGGCAAGAATCTTAATGCCAAGCTCAAAAATCAGACTGTCAGCAGGGCGCTCGCAAATGAGTGATGAAATGCAAGCTTTAGCATTTTTAGCAGGGGCAAATTCTATTTTTTATGGTGATAAATTATTAACTGCAGCAAATCCTTCAGAGAATCATGATCTGAAGCTTCTCAATACACTTGGCTTTAAAGTAACAAAAAACAATGAGGAGCATCATGAGCTTGTTAGCGAATGATGAGCGCTTAACGGTAATTAAACATAGCGGGCGTTATCGGCAACGCGTATTTACCCAAATACAAGATAAGTTTATCCATATTGATGAACTAGGGTTAATCAATTTTAGTGGTAATGATTATTTGGGATTATCACAGCATGTGGAGGTTAAAAAACAGGCGCAGCAAGCCATTGAGTATTATGGTGTGGGTAGCACATCATCAGCCATTGTTTCAGGAAGTCACTATCTTATTGAGGCGTTAGAACATGATATAGCGGCATTTGTAGGCTATCCACGTGCTTTGCTATTTAACTCTGGCTATCATGCCAATTTAGCGGTGATGAGCCTAATAGGAAAAAATGCTCAGACAGTGGTTGCGGATAAATTAGTTCATGCCTCTATTTTAGATGGCATTGCCTTATCAGGCGCCAAGCTTAAGCGTTATCCGCATCAAAATATTGATAGTTTACATGCGATCCTTCAAAAGCATCCAGAAGCTAACTATGTCATTACCGAAGGTGTTTTTAGTATGGATGGTGATATTTCGCCTTTAGCAAAGCTTGCCAATGTTGATCCTATTCAACTTATTGTTGATGATGCGCATGGCTTTGGTGTGTTAGGTCAATTAGGCAAGGGTGCGGTAAATCATGCGGGGTTAAATTTTGAGAATGTACCTGTCATGATTATTCCATGCGGCAAAGCGTTAGGTGCTATGGGTGCATTGGTTTGTGCAAGTGATCAGTTTATTGAGCTATTGATACAAACAGCGCGTAGTTATATCTATAGCACAGCACTTGCCATTCCGGTTGTTGCGGCTTTAAATGCGAGTTTAAAGCTAGTTATGGAGGGGAATTATTTGCGTGACAAGTTGTTTGAAAATATTGCCTTTTTTAACCACTATGCACAGAGACTAGGCCTTCATGTTGTGTCAGATGATTTGACGCCAATTCGCAGCGTTATCATTGGTGATAACCAACAAACGCAAAACATACAAAATATGCTTAAAGATAAAGGTTTTTATGTTTCATGTATTCGTCCACCGACAGTACCTGAGCATAGTGCACGACTACGCATATCACTTACCGCGTTGCATGATATAGGTGATATTAAAGCATTATTAGATCAATTGGTACGTGTGTTATGAGTACTCAAAATCATGTGTTTTTATCAGGTTGGGGCTTTAAAGCGAGTCTTTGGCAAGTATTTCACCCTGAAATATCCGCTCATCAATGCATCGATATGCCTTTTTTTGAGAGCATGGGTGAAAAAAATGAAGAACAAGTATTGCAGTATTTATCAAGGAAATTAGCCAAAGCCCAAGTCATTCATGCATGGTCACATAGTGGCTTGTGGGTTTTGAGACTTATTCAACAAAATAAATTAGATATCAAAAATAAAAGCATTTATTGTTATGGTTTGCCGTTGTTATGGCAATTTTCTAGTGATGAGAAAAAACAAGCCTTTATAAGACAATATGAATTAAACCCCCAAAAACTGTCACAGAAATTTTTAAAGCTTGTTGCTTTTCCAGAGGTTGATAGGCTTAAAGATCTAGAGTCATATTGCCTATTGGCAAAAGACGCAGAGTATCATAGCCAATTAAACTATTTAAAGTGGATGTTTTCTTTTACTGAAAGAATGCCAATAACAGATGTCATTGCTTTGTGTAAAGAAACTGGAATTACTATATTTCTGGCAGAAAATGATGCGATTGTTGATAGTACATCTTTGGCAAAGTTATTTAATAGTAAGCTCACAAAGAACCAAAGCCACTTAGGCTTATTACATCTTGCTGGGAGTGAGGTAAGCGCATGCTAAAATCACCTCGTATAAGCTTTAGTGCCGCTAAAGACAGTTATCATCAACACGATCAAGTGCAACGCAAGGTAGATGAAAACTTGAAAAATATGGTATTTCAGTATCTTGAGCAAACTCGAAATACACAGCACATATTAGAGCTAGGCTGTGGTGATGGTGTTAGCAGTATTGATATAGTAAAAAAGATTATGCCATTGACTTATGATGCAGTTGATATTGCAGATGTGTTAATTGATAAAGCAAAGGAGATAGCAGTTGATAGCTCGTCGATATCAAGGTGCAACTTTAACTTTATACAAGGTGATTTTAATCAATCATTTTTCTGGCAAACATTACCGCAAAAAAAATATGATGTTATCTATAGTAATATGGCGCTACAGTGGTCTTATTGCTTACAAAGATTATTCAAATACATTGATCAAGTGTTGACTGTAAATGGTATGTTTGCGTTTTCTATTCCGTTGGATGGCACCTTTGAGGAGCTTAAAAAAATTGTTCGTATTAATAAGTTTACAATGCATCATGAAATGCAATCGTTGTTTAAATCATTTAATTGGCAGTGTCTAAGTATCGATAAGCAAAGCATTCAACTAGAGTTTGTTAATAGAATGGCACAGTTAAAACATCTAAAGAGTACCGGTGTGAATAGTTATTTAGGAGATGAAAAGAGTGAGAAGGGTGAAAAGCCAGAGGTGAAATCACTTTGGCGATATTTGCGTGATGATAATGAACAAATGACAACGTTAAGTTATGAGGTTGGGTTATATGTTATTACAAAGGGGTAATTATTGAATTACCTCTACGATGGTGTATGCATCGGGCAATTCATGAATTGCCTTTACGGTGGTGTGTGGTATATGCCGGGCCATTCGTGAAGTGCCCCTACAAGGATCTTTGTAGGGGCGTATTGCATACGCCCTATGCGATACCTTTTATAAAATAATTAATAAGGAAAACAAATGAATATCTCTTCATTAACAAAACATAAGAAAGTCGCCATTATCGGTACAGATACCGAAGTTGGCAAAACTTATGTCTGTGTTTATTTAATGAATCAATTAAAAAAGCAGGGCTTAACAGTCGCTGGATTAAAACCAATGGCATCAGGCGCCTTTAACAAAGATGGTCACTTAGTTAATGAGGATGCATTGGCTTTGCAAGAGACTTCTTCTGCACCACTTTCTTATGAAGTAATAAACCCTAACGTTTATGAACCTGCCATTGCGCCACACATTGCTGCAAAGCAAGCAAATAAATCATTAACTGTTGAAAAACTTGTTGCGCAAACCAAGCATTCTTTAGCGCAAATTAGCAGTGATATCACTTTTATTGAAGGCGCTGGGGGCTTATTAACGCCATTAAATTTCAATGAAACATGGGCGGATTATTTAAAGGCGTTCGATATTCCAGTGCTTTTAGTTGTTGGTATGAAGCTTGGCTGTATTAACCATGCTTTGTTAACTGAACACTATCTTAAACAACAACAAATATCCTGTATTGGCTGGGTTGCTAATTGCATCAATCCTGATATGCCTGTTTTGCAAGAAAATATTGCGACATTGACGCAAATGTTAACAGTGCCAAAAATAGCAGAGATTCAGTTTAATCTGTAAATGGTTAACATCCAATGTTGTGAGTAATTTAATTTCGTTATGATATCTAGCCTATTTTCAATTTTGTTGGCTTATTTCCTTCCTTTTGTCGAGTTTGTCATTTTTATGTAATTTTTATAATGTTTATTTGATATTTTTGTCGCACATGCTCATTTTTTTCGGTAAATTACTGTGAGGATTGATTGATAGGATGTTAACGAATGTTATCAAGTACACTTAAATTTGAGTGTGTTACATTAAAAAGGGGAAGGTATGAAATCAACTAAATTAAAACGTGACTTAAAAACGCGTCATTTAACAATGATTGCGTTAGGTGGCACTATTGGTACAGGGTTATTTCTTGCAAGTGGTTCAGCCATTTCACAGGCAGGACCCGGTGGCGCGTTAATAGGTTATGCATTAGTTGCGATTGTGGTGTATATGCTAATGACTAGCCTAGGTGAAATGTCAACATATGCGCCATGCACAGGGTCTTTTAATAAGTATTCAGAAAAGTTTGTTGATCCAGCACTTGGCTTTGCCATGGGCTGGAATTATTGGTTTAACTGGGCCATGACCATCTCTGCTGATTTATTAGGTGCTGGACTGTTAATGCAGTTTTGGTTTCCAGATACCCCAGTGGTGATGTGGAGTGCGATTTTCTTTGTCATTATTCTTGCGGTGAATCTATTTTCAGTATCAATGTATGGCGAGTCAGAATATTGGTTATCCTTTATAAAGGTATCATTTGTTATCATTTTTATTTTGGTTGGCGCATTGGCTATTTTTGGCATTAGTGAGAATGGTTATGCTGTTGGCTTTAGTAATTGGCATGTTGCAGATGCACCATTTAATGGTGGAATATTTACGATACTAGGCGTGTTTTTGATTGCCGGTTATTCATTCCAAGGGACAGAAATTGTCGGTGTTGCCGCAGGTGAGGCAAAAGACCCAAGAAAAGCGATACCTAAAGCTATTCGTAGTACATTTTGGCGTTTGACCTTATTTTATGTATGTGCATTAGGTATTATTGGCTTTTTGGTACCATATACTGCAAGTTGGTTAGCAAACCCTGAATCGAATGTGGCGATGAGTCCTTTTACCATGGTGTTTCAAAGCACAGGATTCACCTATGCGGCAACACTTGTTAATATTGTATTGGTAACGGCTGTATTGTCAGCTGCTAATTCATGTATTTATACTTCATCGCGTACGTTATGGTATTTATCTAAATCAAAACAGGCGCCCAAAGTCTTATCTAAAACGAATCGTCGTGGTGTGCCCGTGATTGGGGTATTAGTGACATCGATCTTGGGAGCGACGTTTTTCTTAGCCTCTTTTATCGGTAATGGCGCAATTTTCAACTGGTTAGTGAATTTAATCAGCTTGTCTGGATATATCGGTTGGTTGAGTATTTCTATTAGTCATTTACGTTTTCGTCGTGCGTATATCAAGCAAGGTAGGTCTCTTGATGACTTAGTTTATAAATCAAAGTTTTATCCATATGGACCAATTATATCGATCATTGCTTTGGTGATTATGATGTTTGGTGCGCAAGTTGAGCAAATGCTATCGGGTAGCGCGACATGGGGTGCTTTCTTTGCAACATATAGTGGTGTGATTTTGTTTGTTCTTTTATATCTGGGCTATAAATGGCGTAAGCGTACCAAGTTTGCACGCTCAGCAACCTCAGATATTGATTTTTTCCATAAAGAAGCACATCAAAGTGCGTTTTAATAAGAGACTGGTACGAATGATAGTCTTGGTGAGCTTTTTGGATATGGAGAGTATCAAAATATCACCTGTTGAATATTAAGCTTTTTGTTTGATGAATAAGATAACTGCAACAGTCGCGATAAAATAGGAAAGCAAAACAACCATCATGCCATTATGATAGCTAGAACCATCATATAAATAGTTTGTTGTTGGCTGTGATTGACTTGCACGGATGACATAGCCAACAAATGGCTGAAAAATAAAGCCTGAAATAACAACGGCCATATTATTAAAGCCGATGGCAGTGGCGCGATGCTCAAGTTTATTATTGTGTGAAACCAAAGAAAAGCTTAATGCTTGTCCCGCGCATGCAGCGCCTGCAGCAAAAAATAATATGACAAGGAGTGTGACGCTATTAATTGGCACTAGTGTAATCAACCCAAAAGCGACAGTGCCAATTACCGCGCAAAGTATAAGCACGCGTTTGATACGTCCCATTTTATCGGCAAGAAAACCGAACAAAGGGCTGCCAACAGCAATACCAATCCACATGAAAGTGACAATGGTTGCAGCAACTGAAAAAGGAACGTTAAAGTATTGTTCAACAAAAGGAATACCATAAAGTGAGGCAACAACTGCCATTGGCATCCACAGTAAACAAGCATAGATTGCAATCATCCACGTTTGCGATTGACGAGCAACAGACTTAAAAGCAAGCCATGAGCTTGTCACGGGTTTCGTTGTTAGGTGTTTATTAGGAAGTTTTAGATAGAAAAACATGATAATCAAAAGAATCAAGCCAAAGCTGCTAATAATCATCATCGTTGCACGCCAACCAAAGTGATCAATCAGTGGGATCAGTGGTAGCGCGCCACACATGGCACCTAGTGCTGCAAGCATCTGAGTAATACCTGCTATTAAAGTGAAATAGCGCTTACTAAAAACATGACTGGCAACGACAAGCACGCCAATAAAGGCGAAAGCTGAGCCAAAGCCCATGAAAATACGTGCGCAAGCCGCAAGATAAAAGTTTGGTGCAAGTCCAAACAGAAACCCACCAATGACGCAAATCAAAAGGGGTAACATAATCACATTGCGTGCAGAGAATCGATCATAAATAAGACCTGCTGGAATCTGCATTAAAGTATAGGTGATAAAATAAGCCCCAGAGGTCACGCCAAGCCAGAATATATCGATATGCAGACTGCTCATAAGGTTTTCGGTCATAATGCCAGGTGAGACTTGAAGTGCCATTTCAAAAAAGAGAAACAGTGCCGCTAAAATAAATAAAAGTACTGATTTAAACATAAGGTTATCCTGTTCATTGTTTATGTTTCTACGCTTAAAATATCAAAGATTAAAAAAATTAAAAAGATTAAGATGCCTAATTAAAGATAAACTGGACATAAATAACAATGGATTAATAGGGGTGCAGTAAATCCTAATTAGGCTTAATACATCGACAACAACAGCAAATAGGCATGAAAATAGCAGCACAGCCATTTAAGCTAGATAACTGTGTGTTTAGATATTTATTGTGCTGCATTTAAGTTTTTCTTGCCCGAAAGATCAGTGACTAGAAAGATAGACTACCTTGAAAAAAACAAAATGCAAAATGTTTTTTGTATCGATGATTATCGTCGTAATTAAAGGAAAACAAACTTTTAATCCGTTGACACAAACGCTAAAACCCATTACCCTTTGCGCATATGATACCAAGCCAGTACTATTTTGATGTTGAAAGTCAGTAAACTTGCTGATTATGCAGTGATGATTGTGCTCAAATTTGCGCAAAATCCGCAAGGATTATACAGTGCCACTGATCTTATTAGCCTTACGAGGCTTAATCTACCAACGGTGCGCAAAGTACTCAAACTCTTGAGTCTAAAAGGGATATTACTTGCCAAACGTGGTGCTGAAGGTGGCTATGCCTTGGCTTGTGATGTGAGTGAAATTTCAGTACTTGATATTGTTGAGGCAATTGATGGGCAGCTTGCGTTTACCGAGTGTTGCAGTGCAGGATTTGTATCATGCTCTGTCAATGATTGTCATATGGGTGGGTATTGGCATGTGATTAATAAGAAAGTCCGCGAAACACTAAGTAGTTTTAAATTACTAGAGTTGATGAAGACATCATCTTATGAAGTAGGTGAATAAAATAAATAAATTTAAGTAATATGAACCAAACTAAGAAAGAAAACAGTAAAGAGATCATGCGACATGACGGATGAAAAAATAAATAAAATGCTTGATCAGGAATATAAGCACGGCTTTGTGACTGAGATTGAACAAGAGCGTTTTCGTAATGGCTTGGATGAAGATATTATTCGGCAGATTTCCAAGCGCAAGAATGAGCCTGAGTTTATGCTCAAATGGCGCTTGCAGGCTTATCATAAATGGCTAGACATGAAAGAGCCAACTTGGGCGCATGTTGATTATGAGCCAATTGATTATCAAGAGATTAGTTATTATGCAGCGCCTAAATCGGCAGCTGATAAGCCAAAAAGCTTAGATGAGGTTGATCCAGAGTTAATTGAGACGTATAACAAACTAGGCATTCCCTTGCATGAGCAAGAAATGCTCGCTGGTGTTGCAGTCGATGCTGTTTTTGACTCAGTGTCTGTGGTTACCACTTTTAAAGAAAAGCTTGCCGAAGCGGGTGTGATATTTTGCCCAATTTCAGAGGCGTTACAAAAATATCCTGAGCTTATTGAGAAATATATTGGCTCAGTGGTGCCACAAACAGATAACTATTTTGCGGCATTAAACTCTGCTGTATTTAGCGATGGTTCATTTGTCTATATTCCCAAAGGTGTGCGTTGTCCGATGGAGTTATCAACTTATTTTCGGATTAATGCTTCAAATACGGGGCAATTTGAACGTACCTTAATTGTTGCTGATGAAGGCAGCTATGTCAGTTATTTAGAGGGTTGTACCGCCCCGATGCGTGATGAAAATCAGTTGCATGCAGCGGTGGTTGAGCTAGTGGCATTAAAAGATGCTGAAATTAAATATTCAACTGTGCAGAATTGGTATCCTGGAGACAAAGACGGTAAAGGGGGCATTTATAACTTTGTGACCAAGCGTGGTGTGTGCATGGGCGCCAATGCAAAAATCTCATGGACACAAGTAGAAACAGGCTCCTCAATTACATGGAAATATCCATCGGTTATTTTGCGCGGGGATAATAGTGTGGGTGAGTTTTACTCTGTGGCATTAACTCGTCATGCGCAACAAGCAGATACCGGTACCAAAATGATTCATATGGGCAAAAATACCAAAAGCACGATCATCTCAAAAGGGATTTCCGCAGGGCGCGCGCAAAACGCCTATCGTGGGCTAGTGCGCATGTTGCCAACGGCGGATAATGCACGCAATTTCTCACAATGTGATTCTTTACTTATTGGGCATGAGTGTGGCGCGCATACTTATCCGTATATTGAAAATAAATCAAAATCAGCGCAAATTGAACATGAAGCAACGACATCAAAAATCTCTGATGAGCAGCTTTTTTATTGCCGACAACGAGGCATGTCAGAAGAAGATGCAGTAGCGATGATAGTGAATGGTTTTTGTAAAGATGTCTTTAAAAAACTACCCCTTGAGTTTGCGGTTGAAGCACAAAAATTGATGGAAGTTAGTTTAGAAGGTGCAATAGGCTAGTGAAATAAGAGAAAGTGTAAAAGCTTTCAAAGGTACAAGAGTAAAAGTAAATAATTGAAGTTACGTGTTTTAGAAAAACTATGATTTTAAAACACTCCGTCAGCCTACGGCTACCACTCCTCTTGCAAAGAGGGGAATTAGGTAAAGGTTGATGTTATATCCCTCTTTTTAAGAGGAGTGCTTAAGCTTGTGAGGCGGGGTGTTGGAATAAATGGAGTGCGTAACCTCAGTAAGTAGAAAAGTAAATTAAGAAAAAGCGAAGTAACGATATGTTGTTAGAGATTAAAAATTTACATGCCAAGGTTGAAGATAAAGTACTACTAAAAGGGATTAACCTTGAGATTAAACCTGGTGAAGTACATGCGATTATGGGACCAAATGGTGCCGGTAAAAGTACGTTGGGTAATGTGCTTTCGGGTAAACCAGGTTATGAAGTGACTGAAGGTGAAGTCCTGTTAAATGGTCAGAATATCTTTGATCTGGATGCGTCAGAGCGTGCGCATGCTGGGATGTTTCTAAGCTTTCAATATCCGGTTGAAATCCCAGGTGTTAGCAATACACAATTTCTAAAAACAGCCGTCAATAGTACACGCAAAACTAAAGGGCAAAGCGAGCTTGATGCAATGAGCTTTATGAAAAAACTGCGTGCGAATATGGATATCCTTGAGATGGATCAAAAGTATATGAAGCGCGGTGTTAATGAGGGCTTCTCCGGTGGCGAGAAAAAGCGTAATGAAATGCTGCAAATGATGATGCTTGAACCTAAAGTATGTATTTTAGATGAGACGGATTCAGGTCTTGATATCGATGCGCTGCAAGTGGTATCAAAGGGCGCGAATCATATGCGCAATGGTGAGCGTGGCTTTATTGTGATTACCCATTACCAACGTTTATTAAACTATATCGCACCTGATTTTGTCCATGTTTTGGCAGATGGCAAGATTGTTAAATCAGGTGGTCGAGAGCTAGCTCTTGAGCTTGAAGATAAAGGTTATGCTTGGATTAATGACTAAGGAGCACACTATGTTGCAATTAGAGCAGCCGATTTCTAAGCTTAATCTGACAGATGAGGCGATTAAACAGCGTGAAAATGCATGGCAAGCATTTGTTGATCAGGGTTTTCCAAATAAAAAAAATGAACAGTGGCGTTATACTGATTTAACTGCTTTGTATCGAAAGTACGATATTGCCCAAGTTAAGCTTGGAGCCAATACAAATATTGACGAAACATTGTCAATGATTAATCTAAATACGGATATGCATAATATTGTCTTTGTTGATGGACAACTTGCTCATGTTGATGACATTGATGGTGTGATCATTAATGATAGTCTGTCACGACAGCCTCAGCGCGAGAGTAGTGATGCATTGTCTAATCTAAACATTGCCTCGTATTTAGGCGGGGCCTCGATTCAGGTTAAGAAAAATACGCGTTTGACAAAGCCTATTATCATGACGTATTTGCACACCGATAATAGCCAGAAGATGTTGGTTAATTATCAGCATACCTTAGTGATTGATGAATATGCGGAGTGTATGATTTGTGAGAATTTTATTGCATTAGGCGATACCTATTCAGCGGCCAATATCTGTAGCAATATCGATCTTAAAGAGGGTGCCAAGTGCTGCTATGACGCCTTGGCAAACACAAGCTTTGAAGCATTATTGGTGACGCATAAACTAAAACTTTCAATAGCCAAAAATGCCTATTATGAAACCTTTCAAATGGCGGCTTATGCTGCACTCAAGCGTATTGAGTTTGATGTGAATTTGCAAAGTGAAGGTGCTATTTTTAATGCAAAGGGTATTTACGCTTTAACACATAATGCAAAAGCGGATTATCACTTTAATGTCAAACATAATGCATCTAATACGCAAAGTGACGTCGCATTTCGTGGTGTCGTTGGTGGTAAGGCATCGGCAACCTTTAATGCGAAAGCATATGTTGCTAAAGGCTTACATAGCATCAAAGCGCTACAAAACAATCGTAATATTCAGTTAACGAATACTGCTGAGATCAATACCAAGCCTGAGCTTGAGATTTATTCTGATGATGTTGTTTGTAGTCATGGCGCGACGATTGGTCAGCTTGATCAGCAGGCGTTATTCTATCTGCAATCACGTGGGATTAACAAAGATCAAGCAACGAGTTTGCTTATTGAAGGTTTTGTCAAAGAGCTTATTACTTTACTTGATCGTGACGAATCAACGATTGAGAGCTATCTTGATAGCCTTGAAGGGCATATCAAACATTTAGTTTAAATAAATGCCTTAAATGCTTCGGCATGTTTAACTGGATCAAAGCTATGATAACTATAGCTTGCTGCTTTTTCAGTAATAAAGGGGTCTTCCTGCAATAACGTTTTAATTTCATCTAAATCGCCTGAAGCTAATATCACACCGCCATTACGTGAACTATTAGGTCCTGAGGCAATAAATAGTCCTTTTTCATAACCGCGATCGAGAAATGAACGGTGTTTTGCTCTAACTTGATCTATAACCTCAGCAGGTGAAGTATAGGTGATGGTAATAATATGCGTTTGTTTCATTGGACTAACTCAAACTAATATAATGTAAAGCTAATTTTGTCATAGTTATTAAGCTGTTTGTACTTTTTTTTCAAGAAACTAAAGCGTAAAATAGCGCCAGCAATTTTGCTTAGAGTGGTAAAGACAGTTTTCATGAAGTATTTTGATTTAAAAGCGTTAAAAAAAGATAAGATTTTCACTGAATCACGCAAACTTATGTCTCTATCACTTTGGCGAAGGCGTTTGATCTTCTGGGGTGGGGCGATTCTTGTTGGATTGATATGTGTATTGTTTGCTTATCTGTGTGACAATCTCAATGACAGTTTCAATGAACTCAGTCAAGCTCACCCTTATTGGCCTTTATTTATTATGCCAATTGGTTTTATGGTGATTATTTATTTGCTGAAAACCTATTTTGATGGTGCTGAAGGTAGTGGTATTCCTCAAGTAATGACAGCACTCAAAGTTAAGAATATGCAACGACGTAGCAAGATGGTGTCAATGCGTATTGCACTGGGTAAGTTTTTATTAACCGCATTAGGATTTTTAAGTGGTGCATCGATTGGGCGCGAGGGACCGACAATTCAATTAAGTGCATCCGTTATGCACTTCTTAGGGCGATTAGAGAAGTTTAACCGTGAAGACACGGAAAAAGGTTTGTTATTAGCAGGAGGGGCCGCAGGTATTGCAGCGGCCTTTAACGCGCCTTTGGCAGGGGTTGTTTTTGCCATTGAAGAGTTAGCAGGCTCATTTGATAAAGGCATTACCGGTACGATGATTACCACTGTGGTGTTGTGTGGTTTTGTATCCTTAGAGATTATGGGCAATTACGCCTACTTTGGTGCGAGCTCGGCGACACTCGATATTTTAGGCGGTGGCTGGATCGTACTTATTATTGTTGCCGTTGTTTGTGGTTTCTTAGGTGGACTATTTAGTCGGATGCTATTATTTGTATCCGCAGCTGTCGTAGGCATTGTTCGCAAGCACCCTGTGTTATTTGCAGGTAGCATTGGTTTTGTTATTGCGGTAATTGGTGTGTGCACAAGTGGCGTTATTTACGGTAGCGGCAAAGAAACTGCAGTTGCCTTGTTAAATGGTCATGATGTGCATGTATCTATTTTCTTTGGATTGTGGAAAATGATCGCAACGTTACTGTCATTTGTTAGCGGTATCCCTGGCGGGATTTTTGCCCCCTCTTTATCAGCAGGAGCTGGGTTTGGTCATATGATGAGTGGTTTTTTTGATCCTAAATATGCAAGTGCAATTGTCTTGATTGGTACAGTTGCTTACTTCTCAGGCGTGGTACAAAGCCCGATTACTTGCTTTATCATTGTGTCGGAAATGACGCAAAATGTCTCAAGTGGGATGCTGTTACCAATTATGTTGGCAGCACTTCTAGGCACAGCTTCCTCACGTGTAATTTGTAAAGAGCCAATTTATCATGTATTGTCGTTGCGCTATTTAGATAAGCTGCGTGAGCAGAAATAGATTAAGTCAAATATTAGTTCAACAGTTTTGATTACTACGTACCCTGAGCGAAGTCGAAGGGTGTAAGTTAGAAAAAAATAAATATAATTGCTATAGGTTTTAATAAATATGTTTGATCAACCATTATTTCAAAAAAAGCATCAGCAATATGAGCGGCGTTTTGTTCATGATAGCTTTATAAAAAATGAAATTGCTGAGCGTTTATTAGATAAATTAAGTTTTATTAAATTAAATCCTCAATATGTCTTTGCAGAAGGGCTAGATTCACATTTAGCAGCGATTAAAGCGTTGTACCCAAATGCAACAATACATCGCAAACTCAACCCAGAGATAGCTTATGATGTGATTATTTCACAGTGTAAAATTCAGCAAGCAGCAAATATTAATACCCAATTACGTGATTGGTATAAACAGCTAAAACCGCAAGGTGTTTTAGTTTTTACAAGCTTTGGCAGTAGCAGTTTACAAGAGATCAAAAAAGCTTGGCAGCTCACTGATGGTATGGTGCATATCAATCAAATGTTAGATATGCATGATATTGGTGATCTGTTAAAAAAAGAACAATATCAAAGTGTGGTAATGGATGCTGAAACGCTGAAGCTTCAATATGAAACGATCGACACTTTACTCACCGATATTCGTGAACTGAATGAGCCTTTAGCTGATACTAAAATGCGCAAAACCTTAACAGGTAAAGCGCGTTGGCAACGTTTTTGTGAGAGACTGGAAAAATTTGGGTTATCAGTAAGTTATGAAGTGTTTTATGGTTATGGCTATAAAGGTAATGAGCTGATTGCTAGAAAAGAAACTGATCATGAGTCGATGATTAGCTTTGATCAATTAAGAGATGCGCTTAAGCATAATAAAAAACGGCTATGACCATGTTCCTTGCCCACTTTGATGGTGTAAGCGTTGGCTGAGCGTAAGTCGAAGCCTCTATGAAGTGTTATTTTCCCAAGCTTACCCACTTCGACTGATGCTCAGTGCACCGCTTCGACTTACGCTCAGGGTAGGGTGGGCGCTTGTGGGTGAATATTTAGTCTTAGCCTAAAAAACAATAAAAAAACTATTCACAGATAATTTCATCTTGGAAGGCGATGCCATCCTCTGCCTCTAAATCATTAGAGTTGACTGTACATTTTTGTCCATCTTTGGTCTCAAGGGTAAGCTTCTCTCCTAGTATCACGTCAATTTGTGCAAAGCCATCGCCATCGGTTTCACTGGGTTCTAGTCCGCCAGTAATTTTAGCAAAACTCAGTATTTCTCCTTGTGTATTAACAAAGTTGCCCATAATCAAAACAGCAGGTTTGGCGTTAAGTGCAATGGTTTCAACATTACCTGGATAAAGTGTCACATCACGATCATTATGAGGAACACTTAGGGTCAGTTCATGAGTTTGAACTTGTACGTTATGCTCTTTATATACCGACATCGGTACAAAGTAACTTTCATTATTATCGATGACGGCATTTTCTTTGCCATCAACATAGATTATTGAACGACAATTATCTTTGCCGGTTAACGACAACTACAATTGCCGCTTAAACCACCCTAATTTAGCATGGTTTTATCTTCAGTTACAATATTAATATTTTGCTTATTATCTGTTCTTGCTTTTT
>NZ_JACYVZ010000010.1 GCF_014857925.1 Cysteiniphilum marinum
TAGAAAGCTGTTAAAAACAATTTATTTAACACTTAAAAATAATTGGGTTTTTGAAGATTTCCCCAACTATGTTTTGAGAAAAAATTAAACATTTAACCAACTGAAGAGTTGAAAATTAACATAGGAGTATAAATGATGAGTTGGGAGAAAACCCTACAAGATTTACAAACAGGTAAACTGCGTTCAGCAGAGCGCCAAGAAAATGGTCAATGGCAAGCGAATATTGCAGTTAAAGAAGCGATTTTAGCGGCATTTAAAGCCGGTCAAAATACGGATTTTACCGAAAGCTATCAAGGCTTTGTCGATAAGCATAATCTGGTTCCAAGACGTTTTACCGTTGCCGATGGTGTGCGTATGGTGCCAGGCGGCTCAGCCGTAAGAACCGGTGCTTATATCGCGCCATCGGTAATCATTATGCCGCCGGCATATGTTAACACCGGTGCGTATGTCGATGAAGGTACGATGATTGATAGCCATGCATTAGTAGGCTCTTGCGCACAGATTGGTAAGCATGTGCATTTATCAGCAGGTGTGCAAATCGGCGGTGTGCTTGAACCAATCGGCATGAATCCTGTCGTGATTGAGGACCATGTGTTTGTTGGTGCGGGGGCCGTCATTGTTGAAGGGATTGTTGTTAAAAGACGCGCGGTTATTGCGCCATCGGTAGTGTTGTCACGTGGCGTTAGCGTGTATGACTGCGTTAATGAGCGTATCCTTGACAAAGGTGAAGCCATTCCAGAAGGTGCTGTTGTCGTACCAGGCAGTAGACCACTGTCGCAAGCTTGGGCAAAGACTCAAGGTTTGCAAGCGGCATGCCCAATTATTGTTAAATATCGTGATGATAAAAGTGATCATGCGCTTAGTTTGGAGGAGGCATTGCGTTAATGGTTGATACCTTACACCACCATCAAGCATTGGTTGATTTAACTAAAGAGATTGATGCGCCCTTTTTTTTCTATGATTTAGATGTTTTACAATCCCATATAAAAACGTTACAAACATTACCCGTAACCCTTTGGTATGCGCTTAAAGCCAATCCTTTATCAGCGATTATTACAACCTTGAATAATGGGGGAATGCGCTTTGATGTGGCGAGTATTGGTGAGCTTGATCAGGTGCTAAAGCAAGGTGTTAATCCTCAAAATATCTTGCACACAGGGCCTGCTAAGTCGTATGAGCAATTAGGCTATTTTATTGATCAAGGTGTTAGACGGTTTGTCATTGAAAGTACGCAACAATTGCAAGATGTGCAAAGTATTGCCAATGAAAAACAAGTTCATATTGATGTGTTGCTACGCGTGCAATTGCAATGGCATGATGGCGAAAAAAATGTCTTAGGTGGTGAGTGTGTTACACCATTTGGTTTGTCACCTGATGACTGGGTCACTTACGCAAAGAACAATGACCTTGATTGTCCATATCTTAATATCTTAGGTTTTCATTGTTTTCAATGGGGTAATATCCTCTGTATAGACAAACTTGAGCGCATTTGGTTTACGATTGCTCATACATTAAATGAATTAGCAGAGACCATGGGCATTGATTTGCGTGTATTAGATTTGGGTGGTGGTTTAGGTATTGATTATCAACATGAAGGACAAGAGCTAAGCTTAGCTGAAATTAACGCATTGATTTTAAAACTTAAAAGCCACTACCCACAAACAGAGATTTGGCTTGAGCTTGGGCGCTATGCCGTTGCTAAGTGTGGTGTTTATGTCACTGAGGTAGTGGATCGTAAGACAGTTTATGAGCGTGACATGTTAATATTAGCAGGTGGCAGTCAACATTTAATGCGCCCGACGCTGACATCACAAGCATTTCCTGTGAGCCTGCTAAGAGAAAGTAGTAGCACTCTATCTAAGATGCATTTGCATGGTGCGTTATGCACTAGCTTAGACTATTTAGGGGAAGTGCAACTGCCAAGTGATACTAAAGCACAGGATCATATTATCTTTCACTATACTGGTGCTTATGGCTTTACTGAGAGCATGCCGTTTTTTTTGTGTCATACGCTGCCAGCGGAGGTGACATATCAAAAAGGGCAAAAAGAGCAAATTAAGATATTAAGAAAATCTGAAGCTGCGGGAGTCTGGCTTAAATGAGAGAAATGAAAGAAACTAAAGAAGCTAAAGAAATGAAAAGTTATATCACGAAGTCGTTGATTGACGTGGGGCAAAATGCCTCAGGAGAAGCAATCACAGTTGCGAAATATAAGATTAAAGGTCAAGATCAAAATGCTAAGAAAGTCTATATTCAAGCAAGCATGCATGCCTCAGAGATTCAGGGTAATGCCGTGATTATAAATTTACTTAAGCACTTTAATGAAGAACAACCACAAGGTGATATTACGATTATTCCACAATGTAATCCCTTTGGACGTGATATACTTATTGGAGCTGGACATCAGGGGCGTTTTGATGCAACTAATGGCGACAATTGGAACCGCTATTATTTTAAGCCTGAGATAGATTATCAATCATTTGCCAAAGAGCATCTTAAAAGCGCTCAAGCAGAATATGCTACGGCACTGCGAAATGAGATTAGCGCGCAAATGACAGCAGCGCTTAATAATGACTTTGGGTTGTCACGTGCGCGACGGTTAAACTATACCATGCAACTAGAGGCATTGCAGGCTGATATTATTTTGGATTTGCATACAGATTCATTGGCAATTGATTATCTATATAGCCCGCAATATGCTAAAGATAGTGCGGAGTCTTTGGGGTTTGAGTATGTGTTATTAATTGAGAATAAATGTAATGGTTCATTGGATGAAGCAGGGTTTTATCCTTGGTGGAGTGTGCAAAAGGCATTTACTGAATTAGGTAGGAATGAACCTGTATTGGTGGATAGTTTCACCCTTGAGTTGGGATCCGAAGAGTTGATTGATCATAAAAAAGCGCAGATTCAATCTAATCGAATATTAAACTATCTTGCAGCACAGCAAGTAATAGCTGCAAATAAAGCATACAAAGAAGCTTGCGCTAAACACATTGCCTTTTATGATGAGGATTCTTTCCAAGCAGTCTACGCGCAATCTGGTGGTTTATATGAGTGGTTTGTCGTACCAGGCGATACTTTTGATGCAGGTCAGGTAATAGGTAGATGTTTGCAAATGGTGCATGCCAAGGAGTGTGATGTGAGTTTCTCATTTGCCGGACTTGTAATAAGTGTTCATAGCAAAGGCGCGTTACAACGAGGTAGTCATTTGTTGAATGTGATTGTTAGTGAATTATAATTGTTATAGATGTATTTGTGATTTTAGGTGTTCTGACCATTGAGTGCGGTGTTTGTTAAGTGTTTTGATTATAGTTTGGAAGCTTAGTAGATATTTTGCGTTGATTAGAAATGAGATAAGGAGAGTTGTGAAGATAGATACTACAAGAAATTCACGTATTATTTGTGATGTGGAAAATAGCGCTGAGATGGTTATTAGCAGTAGTGTGATTTGAACAACAGAAGACGAAATGCACAATTGGAGGTAAGTCTGTTTTTGATGGGCATAACTTGTTGCTGCGCTCAATTTCTGAGGGTCACTTAATAATCGGATTAATAACCTTTTGTTCTCTAATGGTAGAGAGTTTATCCAATACAGTATGAATGCACATTTCCCGCAACTGAAAAGCCTACATACCCAAGACATTTGAATGACTTTACTTTTATGCCAATCAGTATTGATTGCTAGAAACATTAATGGTAAATAAATGGCAAAAAGCAAAAGCATCCAGAGAGAAGGTAGATGATTATATTGGATAATAAAAAAGGCAGCAAAGCTATATAGTATAAAAAGGAAGAGTGAGGGAAGTTTATATTTTAATGTGGGGAATGTTTTCAAAAGTATATTCCTTAATCGCCATTGTTTCAGTTTAAAGAACTCAAGATCTGCCGCAAGTTGCTCATTTATTGATTTTAATTCGTTAAAGTTGATGTATTTTCTTTTACTATCTAGCGCTGAAGCCTTCATTTAAAATTTCTTAAAGTCTTATTTATATAATTAAACTATTGTGACAATAAGGACTTGTGTTGTATACAAAGGCATTTTGGTAAAGAGTAAATTTTTTATTTTTGGAGGCTGTTGGCACTATGTCCAGATTGTTTTTAACAAATAAAGAGCAGACCCCATTACCCCTCACCCGCTCAGCTTGTGCTTCGCGACCTCTCCCGCAAGGGGAGAGGTAATAGAGAGCTCAACTTATTTATTATTTTATCAGAATCAGATGAGCTAACTTTATTTTGATGTTTTATATGCATACCATTGTTGATTTTGCATAATGTCGATCCACCATTGATCCATTTTCTCTGGATTCATTAACTGCCAGTCGGGGGTGTCAGTGACAAGCGCATGCCCAAAAATTTTACCAAGCTCATATAATTTACGCTCATTATCATATTGTATTTTTGCCCATTCATCTGTGGCGCGGTCTAAATCATGCTGATTTTCTTGTAATTGTTTAAATAGAATAAGTGCGCTCTGCAAAGCTTTTGTCGCGCCACTTGCAGTATGTGGTCGTGAGATAAATGCAGCATCGCCAGATAAGTAAATACGTCCCTTTTTAAGTGCGGGGACTTGTGTGTCAAAGATGTTTTGAATAAAAGGTTTTGGCGTATCAAGTATCACCTTGGCAAAAACTTCAGGCATCATGTTGGCTAATTTCTTTAGCTCTTCAAAGTGCATTGGCTGAAGCTCGCGTGCTGCTAAGCTTGTGACTTTATTGCTCTTATGCGTGTTTAACAGTTTATTTTTATGTGCTTGATTTACCTTTTGATAGAAAACCCAATTCAAATCAACACTACCATCTTGTTTGGGGATGTAGTAAGTCACGACATGCCCATATTCGTAGCAAAAATAATTAAGTCGATCAAATAGTGATGGGTTGCTAACACGCTCTTTTGCAATCACGCCACGCCAAGCAATATAAGGTGCTTCATTAAGTTTTGATTGAGGGAAAAGTGTCGTGCGACCAAGTGAATTAACGCCATCACAACAAAATAGCCAATCGGTCTCTACAGTTTGCCCATTAGAGAGTGACAGTATGACCTTGTTTTGATCTTGCTTAATATGCGTCACACTCGCATCTTGCCGATAAATACCTTTTGGTAGGCGCTTATATAATTGCGTATATATTTCTGACCAGTTGTGTGCCATGACATTCACAGGTTGTTGCCAGAATACATCGGCATTACGCTTGGCATCGCTAACAATAAACTGTCGATCAATGATTTCAATATATTTGGCATCAGAGTCAAACATATCGCATTGTACCAGCATGTTACGTAAATCTTTTGGAATACATATACCAACACCGCGATCATCAAGTTGAGCGCTTGAGCGTTCATAAATGGTGACATCAAAACCTAAGCGCGACAACACCAATCCCATGGCATTGCCAGCGATTGATCCGCCAATAATAGCTATCTTCTGCATCGTTCTTTTTTCCCTTTTAACTTTCCAATTACATCAGTGGCATATTCTAAACAGAATGAAGTAGTATAGCTATCCCATCTATACTTTCTGCATGATTTTCGTCATCTACTTGGCACTTTTACATGATGGTATTTTGCTAATAGCGAATGCGTTAAGAAACAATGAAAAGTTTCATTGTTTTAGCAAATGAGCGCCCGAAGACTCTGTCAAGGTCAGCTATTAACTGCAATACCATCATGCAAAATCACTCAAGTATATTTAGAAACTAAATACGTAAAGCATAAATAGAATAGCTATAACAAAAGCAAAAGCCTTGCTACAAAAAAATACACAAATTTACATTTTGTGCTAATATGCCTGCGGGAAATCTAAGAGGGTTAAAAATGATCAAAAAAATAACGATTATGTCATTGATATTCCTTGGCGTTGGTGCGGCTCAAGCAATGACAAATCAAGAAGTTAGTATTAAAAATATCAAAGACATCGAACCATATATTGTTAAATTAAGTAAAGACTATGGCAAGTCCTCAGTGTGTATTGTTTATGATATCGATAATACTTTGCTGACGAATAAAGAAAAATTTGCCAGTGAAGGCTGGGTATATTGGCAGGCATCAAAAAGCAATGTATATGCCAAGCATTTATTAAGTGATCAAAGTGCGAATATTTATGATTTCTTGAATGCGGTGCGTTACTTTATTAATTATCAGCCGGTAGAAAATGACACCGTGGCAGTGGTTAATCAATTACAAAAAGAATATCCTTCGATTGCGTTGACGTCACGCGGGTTTAGTGCTGAGGCAACAACCTTAAGGCAGCTAAGAATCAATGGACTTGATTTTACCAAGAATCCTATTGGCAGTAATCAATTTGATCCAAGTTTCTTTGCGCAAAATAAGTATAAAAATGACTACACGATGTATAGCCATGGTATTCAATATGCCGCTGGTGGTGATAAAGGAAAATTGCTTCTTGGGTTGATCGAGAAAGAGCGTCAAAAGACAAATAATTCAAACCTATGTCAATCAGTTGTTTATGTTGATGATACGGGAAGTAAAGTTGATATGGTTAAAGATGAATTGAAAGGCAAACTTAATTATTACGCCATTCATTACACCTATTTACCCGATCCAGAGAATAGCAAAAACTGGGAGATTGCAGATTGGCGTAAGATGTCTAATTATTTACAACAAATTGTTAGCCGCTTGAATGCTTAACCTTATTAGATGGTGAGATCTTTGTTAAACCCTCACCATCATTACTCATTACCTTGTTATTCCATAAGAATAGCTGATCACTATTACCCTCAATCAGAATCATCGGATATTTAACAATATCAAAAAACGGTGAATAATCAAAATCGCAAGGCACAAAAAGCCTAGGGTTACGCACAATTGCTTCAAAATAGTTGCCTGAGGATCTTCTCTCAATGGTAGGCAGAATAGGAAATCGCGCTTGAATGAAAGCCTGAGCCAACAATAAAGAGCAAGTCATTTTAGCGTGCCCTTTTGCATTGTGCTGAAAAATACTTGAGCGCCATTTACGTGGTAAGATCATCCATGGGAACAAAAAACGTGCGAGATCAAAGACTTGGCGATGATCATATGGCTTACCAAGATTAGCTATTGCATAGTTAAAAACAGTGATAACTTGGGCTTTAGAAATCCCTTTGGGGCGGCAGATTCTAATGTGTTCGTGTGTGTACTCGTTGAGGTTTTTTACAACAACACCTTCTCCAAGAATGCTTTCAATAATAATATGCTCAGGGTTAAGATGTGGATTAAATTGTAATAGCGCATGTTGCAGTTGCGGTTCAAGCTCGCTAAGTTTTCCAATGTATAAAGCGGTATGCGTCCAAATACTGCGGGTGATGTAGCTGATAACTCGTGCTGTGCGTGAACGTCCTTCAACTAATAATACGTCACAAGGCAAAACGGCGCGACTTAATGATTGATAATCGGATAATGCTAATTTGCGTGGCTTATCGACATTATGCGTAAGAAAGCGAATGAGATATTTACTGAGGCTATTGCGTAAGAGCATCTGTGATTTTAACCTTGCATAGAATGATTTTGAATAACTAATGTTTAGCAGAGATATCACATTTTTCCAAGGCAATCAGTTTGCTGCGTTTAATCAGCTTATAACCGATAAGTAATGCTAAAAATAGAATAAAGCCGATATAGGTTGCTAAGAATTTCTGCCATGTAATATCCCCTGAAATAATATCGCTAAACTCTTGCCCTAAGATAATCACGGCAATTAACAGCATCGCAAAAATGGGGGCTATTGGGAACCATTTGGCGCGATAGGGTAAATCTTGCAGATTCATACCTTGTTTTTGGTAAGCGCGACGAAATCGATAATGGCTTAAAGCAATACCAAACCAAGCAACAAACCCTGCTAAAGATGAGATGTTAACAAGCCAGATAAACACACTACCATTGTCTAAAAAAGAAGTCAGAAAGAACAAGCAACCAACAAGTGCCGTAATCAAAAGCGCGTTAATTGGAATGCCTTGGCGATTGATTTTACCAAATACCTTAGGTGCTTGTTTGGTGTTAGCTAGATGCCACATAATGCGTGTTGCCGAAAACATGCTGGCATTGCATGCAGATAAGATCGCAATTAAGATCACTGTATTCATAATGGTTGCTGCATAGGTTAATCCCGCATTTTTAAAAACGATGGTAAAAGGGCTAATGGCAATGTCAGAGTTTTTATTAATGAGAATGTCACTCGTGTAAGGAATCAAAAAGCTAATAATCCCAATGGCAAGAATGTAAAAAATAACCAAACGCCAGAAGGTGCGTTTAATGGCTTGAGGAATCGATTTTCTAGGGTTATCTGCTTCACCTGCGGCAACGCCAACGAGTTCCGTACCTTGAAAAGAGAATCCGGCGATCAAAAATACCGCCATAAAACCAATCATACCATTATGAAAAGGCGCATCCCCGATATGCCAATTCTCAAAACCAACAGGTCCACCAACGCCAGTAACACCAACAATGGTTAATATGCCAACAACAATAAAAATAATCACAAAAGCAACTTTGATAAAAGACAGCCAATACTCTGTTTCACCATAGACCTTAACGGCTAATAGATTTAAACCAAAAATAAGTACAAAAAATAAAACACTCCAATAGATCGTCGGCACATAAGGAAACCAATATTGCATGATTAAAGCTGCAGCAATAATCTCAGCGGCAATGGTAATTGCCCAGTTAAACCAATAGTTCCAACCCATGGCAAAGCCAAAATCAGCACTGACATAACGGCTAGAGTATTCACAAAATGTGCCTGTGGTAGGTGAATGTGCTGCCATTTCACCAAGACTACACATCAGAAAATAAACCATCAGTGAGATAATGATATAGGCGAGCATAGCTCCACCCGGACCGGCCTCGTAAATAGCACTACCGCTTGCTAAAAATAAACCTGTGCCAATCGAGCCACCCAAGGCGATCATGATTAAATGGCGAGCTTTTAAGTTTCGTTGTAATTTATGTGACATACTTTTCTCTTTTCTTCAAATGTTCAAAATAATTATTGATTAGTCTTTATCGCATTGCAAGATGCGTTCAGATACGCAAGCTATGATATTTTTGGTGAAGAAAAAAGGGTATCTTTGATCGTGTATTGATGTTTGTTTCATGCTTAAACATTATTAATTCCTTTGTGTGTAATATACCAGTGAATCTACAGATTCCAAACCTGTGTCATAAAAATAAAACCCAAATCTTTACTCATGGTATTGTGCCCCATTATTTAATTTCGCTATTAAGGATAAAACATGTATGGCAACCATACATGTGAATCAGTTAAATTAATCTTTTTCACAGCTGATGTAAAGCGATCTTTTTATGAATTAGGGATTGGAAAAAAATAAAATAAAAGGTTAGCTAAGCAAATTTATTTTCTATCAAGGCGTCTTAAACATAAACAGAGTAAGGTTATGGTGAAGTTTAAGCAACACAGATAGAAGGGGATAGGCAACGCAAACATTTAGTTTATTTGATGACGATTCCTTAAGATATTGGCGCATCAAAAATCAGCCATTTGCCATAGGTGTTTTTATAACGATCTGCTTAACTCATTGTTAACTCATTTTTCATGGAGAGTAATGATGAATATAAAAAAAATGATCAGTTTGGCACTGACAATGACTATCTTTAATGCTTATGCTAATGATCACTGCAGTGATTTAACTACGGCAGTTGAGTTATCAACGTTTTGTAACAGTGCTTCAGGTATTTGCGCATTAAGCGCGGGAGCAACTTATAAAATAACACAAGATACAGGTTCATTGGCGACACCCTTGTTGCCAGTAAAAATCCCCGCGACAAGTACGCTTTGTTTGGTAAATAGTGCGACACCTGCGCCAATTAATATCGTAGCGCAATCTTTTTGGGTTGATGGTGGTGTGTTGCAAATAGGTTCACCAACTGATCCAATTAAATCAACCAATAAAGTAACCATTACAATGACGGGTACGGAAAGTGCAGCAGCAGCCCCTATGCCCTTATGCCAAGATGATCAAGCTCAATGCAGTGAAATTGCTAAAAATACCATAGCAACTCAAAATGCGCGTGATATTACGGTGAGCGCTGGCGGACAGCTATTATTTTATGGCGCTAAAGGTTTAACTAAGACAGCAGATAGCAGTTATATACATTCGATTAACCATGTCAGAGGTACTGTCGATGGGCAAACACTAAGTCCGACGGCAGGCAGTAGTATAATCAGCGGTGATATTAATCAGCTTCCTTACTTCAACAATGTGATTGGCTCTAATAGTTGGACGTATTTAACCTATCCAGCGGGTCCTAGCTTCTATAATGCAGATATGTGGGTGCAAGCACCTGTGAGTTTAACCAATTATGGTACGTTAAAAGATACAACTACTGGCAGTAGTGCGAATCTCCCAACGCCAACGCTAGCAGATACCCCTTATATTGTCGCGCTTGCAAAACGTGTCACACCTGGAAATGGTACAGACTGGCAAAGTGGTGATTGGATTAGTATCTCAACAACGAGTTTCGTGTCGCACGAAACCGAAATTGTGCAAATTTGTGCGATTTATGATATGCAAAACCCAGATAGCAATGCGCAAAGTGAATCCACGTATATGCAATATGGTGATGTTTCAGGAAGTTCAAACTATCCTAATGTTTCAGTCGTTGTGCTGGCAGGGTCACCTTCGTTTAAATCTCAATGTCCGAGTATTAGCAATGATACGCCTTTGAAGCGCTATCACTTTGGTTCATTGCCGCCAACGCCGGGATTTTTTAGTATAGACACACCATCGTATAAAGGAAAATATAATGCCAAAAAAGGGCAGGCGTATAGTATGTATGATGATGCTACGCGTAATTTTGGTATTGATGAGCGTGCTGAAGTTGCATTATTAAGTCGTAATATTAAACTTACTTCAACTGCAGGTTTGGCATCATCTCCGCAACTGACTCATTTAGATGATGCTTATTTTGGTGGGCATATTGCAGTAATGAATCACTCAATGTCAGATCATCAAAGTCATTCACATGGGACAACACAAGCAGCAACCAGTGCACCAGATGTCACAGTGCAGCTTGTTGGTGTTGAGATTGAGAAGTTTGGTCAGCCACTAGTGGGGCGTTATCCTGTACACTTTCATCGCTTGAATGCAAATAGCTTAACCGAGGATGCTCAACTCTTGGTGCAGGATGTGAGTGTTCATCACAGTTTTAATAAATGCTTTGTGACGCACGATACGATGGGGGTGAAATTCTATAATAATAGTTGTGTACGCACGATTGGACAGGCTTTTTACCTAGAGGATGGTCACAATATTGCGGATAATCACTATGTGAGAAATCTAGTGCAAGGGGCAATGGCCGCGGCATTGAAATATGACATAACAAGCAAGAACGTTGTAGATGTTAATAATAACCCAATTGGTAAGAATACTTTTTGGGATGGTGATTATCTTGTTGCAACAGGTGAGATTGATTACAACCCTTCAGGTGTACCAGATACTTCAAACTCAGGCGCAAATACTGGCAATTTTGTTGACTCCTTTGCGCCAAGCGGCTTTTGGATCACTACTTTTGGTCGACAAAGTGCGACAAATACCAACTTGCCGAATCTATTTGTTAATAACTCAGTAGCAGGTTGTCAAATCCAAGGGGCTGCCTATTGGTTTGTAAGGCAAGATGTTAATTCAATGGGGCAAGTAGGAAGTTCACCAGAGGCAGATCTGTATCCTTTGTTTACAGGCAATCGCGGGCATGCGTGTTATGACGGGGTGATGGCGGGGACTAACTTTTTTGTGATGAAGACGACCACAATGGGTGCGCCACCTAAGCCTGTCTCTGTTGGCTCAGAAGTTAATCCAAATGCCAATGCGCCATTGGTAATTTTTGATGGTTTGACGCTGACACAAATTCAACAAAAAGCCTTTTGGTATCGTGGTGTTTTTGTTGCAGTTAACAACAGTCGTTTTAGTATGTTAAAGCAAGGTATGACGTTACTTGGAGGCGGTGGTCCTGAAGGTAATCTTTTGGGCTTTTATGGTCTGGTTAATAATTCGGTATTTGCAGGAGTGACTAATAACAATGTCGGGCGCTATATTGATTGTGAGGAGTATTATCAATTATATAGCGATGGCACATCAGAGCTTGCGGCAACGGATGCATTACCTGTAGCCATAGAAAATGAAATTGGGCAATGTGTGCCTGTCAATCCAAATGATATTTCTAAATCCAAAGCAAGTACGAATATGCAAACAGCAGCGGGCGATATTTATTTAAATTATAACTTCCAAGGATATACTTTTTATGATGGTCCGGCGCGTATGGAGAATAATCGCTTTGTAAATTTCCGCGCAGATCCTACCAATTCTGCACTTTATGATAATAGCACAGAGTCGTATAGCGCCAGTGAAAGTAGATATCTTGTGACAAAAATCGATGCCCATCGGATGATGAATTTTAACAAAACAGGGCAGTTATCGTCGCCAACAGGAGGTAATAATTACAAATCAGGCGGCAATAGTCATTATGGTTATAATGGTGATGTCGCGTTTTCTTGGCTTAAGGGCAATGCGCAATCAGTACCACCAACGCAATATGCCAAAAATAATTTATGGGATAACGTTAACTTTCAGCATCAAGTTTTTACCGAAATTTCTAATCTAAATAATGGGCTTGATGACGGTGATAAACAAACTGTCGAAATTGACAAGGATGCTAGTCTATCGGGCTATAAAGTTTGCTCAAGTAAAACATCATCTAGTTGTAGTAATGAAGGACTTAATCATTATCCAATTTCATTGAATAATTTAGAGTACTTTTCAACAGATTATACTGTGGATGAGCCGCACTCAAGAGGGCGTAATAATGCCACAGCCAGTGCACTTATGTCACCACATCAATATGCCAGTATCAATGTGGCATATAATGCTAGTGATAGAGTTGCTAAGGCGGGCGTTTATCCATTATCGATTGCACGAGATATGGCATATCAGGCAAAACCTTCGCAAGCAAGTTATACAGGGCGAGGTGGCAAAAACTATATGTTTGAAGCAATGGTAATGAACAATATGGGCTATACTTTTGATAGTCAGCTAACACAGCAGATGCAAAATGATCAGGCAGTTAGCTCAAGCAATAAATTAATATTTAGTTATTCCGACGCCCCTGTGCATAGCACTTTTATCAATAGAGTTGGTATCTGTATAGGTAAAAATGCAACTAATATTGAAATTTATAAAGTCCCAAGACAATGGAATTCTTTGGTGACCTATTTGACTGAATCACCTTACTGGAGTGGTTATGGCTTAACACCAACCGGTAGCTCATGTCCAAACTCAATCGATAAACCAGATAGTGCCTATGATACGTGCAAATCAACAGCAGGAGGTTTATCAAGCCCTTGGGGTGCAGTGTCAGCATACACTTATGATAATAAGCAAGCGGATGGTTATAAGGAGTTAAACAAACAATTTGCCAAAGCAATGACTGCGAATTATAACCTAACACCGTCAACCTCAGCAGATTTAACGGAAGGGTATTATTATGATTCAAGCTCCGGCATTTTGTATTTCAATATGATCCAATATGCGGCAAGCTCAGCGCTAGCTAATCCGATCACGCCACCATTTGCAACGTGTGATAAGTCAAATTACAACACAACAAATATTGATGTCTTATTAGACTATTTGACATTTAGTAATCCAGATGCCATCAAGGATATATTAACCACAGCTTGTTATGCTGAATCAGGCACACCCATAACATCTGAATTATTAACATGCCCGCCAGAGGGATGTGCGGTATATACTGTTGGTTTTGATGTAGCAAGTGCCAGTGAACCAAGTTGTACTCCATCAGCTTGGGCAACGATTACAAATGGTAGCTCACCAAGCTTTAATACAACCGATAGCACAGTGACTTATAGCTCGCCGTATGTGTTATATAATGCGGCAAGTAATACACAAGTCACACCAAAAAATATGAATGTCAAAGCACAAGGCAGTCTTAGTACACTTACGCGTTATTATAATATCGATCCGAGTATCACGGCATCTATTGCGCCAACTGATGTTAATAATCTATTGCCATTAGCGCCTGCTGCAAGCAGTGATCAAACCTATGTTTATAATGCAGCACCTTCAGGCATTAGCATTGTCAGTTACCCAAGCGGAGGTGGTAGTAGTGGGAGCGATAGTGGTACCGTATGGACATTTAACACGGGTACTACTGCAGCTGCGGGACAAAAAGCAATAATTACAGCGGCAAATGGGAAGCATTTCTACAACACTAATGAAAATGATAAAAAAATTGGGAGTTATACTATTGAGCCTACCTCATCGGGTAGTAACTTCTCCTTTAAATATGGCGGTGTTGATAAAACAGCTACGGTAACATTGCCTAATGAACCTCAAGGGCAGCAGACGTGTTCTTTAACCTTTAACCAAAGCAGTAATGGTAAAGTCACAAAAGGGACTGAAGCAGGCTGTACTAAAATTACAATCCAGACAAATAATATCACCATTACCGTAAATCATTAACTGGAGTTACGCACTTTAGAAAAGCTATGATTTTTTAAACACCCCGTCAGCCTACGGCTGCCACCCCTCTTGCGAGGTGGGGTGTTGAAATGGAACAAGTCCGTAACTCCAATCATTAATTCCTTTTTTGATTCGTTCTTGTCTTTTCTTTTTATCTAACTCACGGCATAATCCTTGCGTTTAAAGGGCGAGGATTATCGTGATGCAATCAAAAAATAAAGTCATTATCGCATCGGCGATTGGGACATTTGTCGAGTGGGCAGAGTTTAGCTTTTATGGCTATTTAGCGTTTAAATTCGCACATCTATTCTTTCCTGAAGATACGCCTTATGCGATGTTGTTTAGTTTGTGTATATTTGCAGCAAGCTATTTAGCACGCCCTTTTGGCTCGATTGTTTTTGGTATTATCGGCGATAAATTTGGGCGCAAACAAGCCTTATCCTTAAGCCTTGTCCTGATGGGGGTGGCAACTTTATCTATTGGGCTTTTGCCAAGTTATGAAAGTATTGGAGTTGCGGCACCTTTGCTTTTGCTTTTCTTGCGGATTCTTCAAGGTATTTCGGTGTCAGGTGAGTTTACAGGAGCAGCGATCTTTGTCGCTGAGCATTACCATGGTGGCCTTAAAAGTCTTGCGGTGAGTTGGGTAAGTTTTGCGGCTGCCTTGGGTATGATGTTGGGGGCGGCAATGGCATCAATCGTCTCATTATCGATGATGCCGGAATGGTTTTGGCGTGTACCCTTTTATTTGGGTTTTGTCGGCTGCTTAATTGGGTTGTACTTTCGGATAAGTACGACTGAGAGCCCTGAGTTTGAAAGTATTAGAGTAAATAAAGCATTCTTTAATGGCATCAAAGCATTTAAAGGATATACCAATCAGCTGATGCAATGTTTTTTTATTGCGGCATTTGTTGGGGTGTATATCTATATTTGTAATCTGTGGTGGGTATCTTTCGTTATTCAGCGAGGGGTTTTAACCAGTGAAAATGCGCACTGGGTTGCAACTTTTGGTGTAGCGACTGTGACAGTGTTGACGCCAATAGCGGCATTATTGGCAGATAGATTAGGTACGCAAAAAATGCTAAAAGCAGGGCTTTTAAGTAGTGTGATCACCGTGCCTGCTTTATTCTATTTATCAGGATTCTCAAATATATATTTGGCGCTGTGCGCGCAAGCGTTATACGCGCTAAGCAATACCTTGGTTACTGGTAGCATGTTTCGCTATTTGGTTGATATTTTTCCTGTTAATATTCGCTATACTGGCATGGGTGTGGCGTGGAGTATATCCGTTGCCACATTTGGCGGTACGGCACCGTTGGTTGCGCAATTCTTAGCGATTGATTTGGCGAATATTGCTTATGTTGTTATTTATGTTTGTATTATTGCCTTAGTTGCATTTTTCAGTGTAGTTAAGTCGTCAATAATAATTAAGTTAAAGTTTTAATTTTCCCCCTCACCCGTGCAGCATAAGCCGCACGACCTCTCCCTCAAGGGGCGAGGTGAAAATAGCGAAACTTATCTTTTATTATTAAGGGTAAAACGTTCTAATATCAGTGACCATCATATTGGCTTTAACGGCATTGATAAGTCCAGGTTTGCCATCTTCAAAAACATGGCATTTATCATGATCAACACCCAGTCTGTTAGCGATTAAAGTAAAAGCTTCTGGTGTATCTTTAGTTGGGTGATCGTCATCAGCGGTGATGATAAATTCAAAGTGAGTAGCGATATCAAGTGCTTCTAGTGTCTTGACTACATTTCGACGCATGCCACCAGAGATGACCACCATCGGCAGTTTTTGGTGATAACGATTGATAAGATCAAGCACCGGTTGGATAGCAATCACGCGATCCATCTTCTTCTCGGCAAGATTCTCTTTTTCATGGACCATCTTGTGTAGGTCAAAACGTTTCTTGTCTTCGCTTGTAGTTAACATTTGTAATATTTGTAAAGTAGGGATGCCATTGTAATGAGCAAGCTCGTCAGGACTTAAGTTGAAACGATAACGTTGGGCGATGGTATGCCATGCTTCATTATGGATAACCATCGTATCAGCAATGGTGCCGTCACAATCGAAAATTAAGGCTTGGGTTTTGGGGTGAATGTAAATCATAAAATTATTTCCAAAATTTGTTAAATTCTGCTGTGTCATTATTGACATAATTGTCAGGCTTTAGCAAACTTTTGCGCACTAAATTGTTGTCAATTTATGAAATTACAAACCCTAAGGAGATAATCATGACGGTATTAGTAGGACGCAAAGCGCCTGAATTCACAGCGCCAGCAGTGCTAGGAAATGGTGAAATTGTAGATGCATTAAGCTTTGAAAAAGCGCGCGCTGGTAAGTATGCCGCGGTTGTTTTTTATCCACTTGATTTTACTTTTGTTTGCCCATCTGAGTTAATCGCACTTGATAAGCGTGTTGATGAGCTTAAAAAGCTAGGTGTTGAAGTATTCGCAGTATCGATTGATTCACATTTCACGCACAATGCATGGCGCAATACTCCGGTGAATGATGGTGGTATTGGTGCGGTTAAATACACGATGGTTGCTGATATTAACCATAGTATTGTTAAAGCCTATGGTGTTGAGCATCCTGAAGCAGGGGTTGCTTTCCGTGGTACATTCTTAATTGATAAAGACGGTGTAGTGAGACATCAAGTGGTTAATGATCTGCCTTTAGGTCGCAATATGGACGAATTAGTGCGCATGGTTCAAGCATTGCAATTCTTTGAGGAACACGGTGAAGTATGCCCAGCTGGTTGGAAAGAAGGTGATAAAGGTATGAAGGCGTCACCGCAAGGTGTTGCTGCTTATTTAGCAGAAAATGCTGAATCTTTGTAATTTTTTATAAAAAAATCTATGATTTGCTTGAAAATTTAAAATAAAGTGATACCTTTGTCGGTGTGTAGTCTTTCGACGGCAAAGAAGCCGACAAAAAGGAATCATTTTTTAATAAAAATGTAAGTTTTAAAACAGTTGAGGAGAAACTATGAAACTTAAGATGATCGTCGCAGCGGTTGCTGCAACTGCAAGCGCTTCAGCTTTTGCAGCAGGTTCAATGAATGATCAAGTACAAAACGGTGGCGGTATCGTCAACGTGCGTACAGATGCAAGCTATTCACAACAAATGCTAAACAACCAGCAAGTGACTGGTTCTGTTTTAGATATCCTTAATGCGCGTAAGTCTGGCGATCTAGCGCCTAATGCTATCTATATTGGTGGTAAAGGTGAGATTTATGCAAACTATCAAAATACTTCGGGCGTAACTTCAGGTGTTCACCCAAGTGGTGCAACTGGAAATAACAATAGCTCAAGTGAAGTTAAGATGCCTTATGCTGATTTGGCATTCACTTCTACTATTGGTGACTGGGTAACTGGTTTCGCTGACGTACAAGTTACAAATGCGGCTTCTAGTAATGTGACATTACCAAGTGCTTACTTTGTTGTTGGTAACTTGACTAAGTCACCTTTCTATGCATTTGGTGGTAAAAAAGTCGTTGAGTTTGGTAAGTTTGATTCAGTCACTAACTTTATGCCAACTTTAACACGTGCTTACTTTATGGCATATGGTGGTCAAGTCGGTGCCGGTTTTGCAATGAATGGTATTAATGCAACAGCTACATTAATGAATGGTAAAGGTGAGTCATTAATGAACTCACAAGCTTCAAATGCTCAGCAAATCAATAACTTTGCATTAAACGCCTCTTATAATGGCAAAGCAGGTAATTTAGGTTACTATGCGGGTGCTGGTTATGTTAATGCAACTGGTTTTTCTGAAGATAAAGCTGGTATGAAAAACAAAATGGTTGGTGCATTGGACTTCAATGCCGGTGTAATGATTCAAGGTCTTGCAGTTAATGGTGAGTTTTTGGTCACGACTTCTGGTGTTAGTGGTATGAACCAAACTTCTGTTTATGGTAATGCAACAGGTGGCCTTAACACTGCAACTGGCGCGCACAACAAAGATACTGCAGGTATTACAGCATTTGGCTTTAATGCACTTCCAATACTAGTAAGCTTTGATTCAGGTTCTACTGTTAAAGCGTGGAGCTTAGACTCTTCTTACACTATGCCAGTCGCAGGTAAAGATATGGTACCTTATGTATCATACAGCCAAGTAGCGCAAAACTCTGATAACAACTTATATCAATTTGAAGTTGGTACACGTTACAACGTGGTTGATACTGTTTGGATTGGTGGTTCTTATAACTACATGTCTGGTAAATCAGCAGGTACTAGTGTTGGTAAATACAACACATTGATGTTGGATGCTACAGTTTACTTCTAATAATACTGATTAGTTAGTTTACACACTTTAAAGGTCGCAATTGCGGCCTTTTTTGTTTTCAGGGTGGGGAGAGATGATTAGAAGTTTATATTTATTCATATTAATGATGCCATGCGCTTTATATGCAAATGAAATATCAACAACAGTGATGCAGGCAATACTAAGTCCATATGCACTTATTGCATTAGCTACTTTTATTATTGCTTATATCATGGTGATGCTTGAAGATGTGATTCATCTGGCGAAATCAAAACCAGTGATTCTAGCGGCAGGCATTATTTGGGTGCTCACGGCAATCATTGGCAAGATCAATGGGCAAAGCGATATCGTTGAACAAAGCTTAAATAAAGGCTTATTGGAATATGGTGAGCTGCTATTGTTCTTATTGGTAGCAATGACTTATATTCATGTGCTAGAAGAGCGCAATGTTTTTGAAAAACTAAAAACACTCCTTCTTAAAATGGGCTTGCGCTTTAAAGGTATCTTTTGGTTAACTGGACTTCTGGCATTTTTTATCTCGCCGTTTGCCGATAACTTAACAACCGCTTTAATTTTAAGTGCCGTAGTGCTTTCGGTGGGCAGAGGTCAGACGAAGTTTATCTGCCTAGCTTGTATTAATATCGTCGTTGCTGCCAATGCTGGTGGTGCCTTCAGTCCATTTGGTGATATCACAACATTGATGGTGTGGCAAAGTGGGATTGTACCATTTACGCATTTCTTTGCATTATTTGTTCCGGCATTAGTGAGTTTCCTTATTCCGGCGACTATTATGAGTTTTTTCCTGCCCAAAGGTGAAGATCATAGTCATGATTTGTTAGAGGTTAAACTCAAATCAGGCGCGATTGTTGTCATTGTGATGTTTGTATTAACGGTCATTACCGCTGTACTTTTCCAGAATTTGTTAGATCTGCCACCAGTATTAGGCATGATGACAGGTTTAGGTTATTTGATGTTTTTAGGCTTCTTTTTAAAGAAAAAAGCACGTGAGCATTTTGATGTATTTCAAAAAATTCAAATGATTGAATGGGATACCTTGTTATTTTTCTTTGGTATTTTACTTGCAGTTCAGGGTTTGGCAACTTTAGGTTATTTAGAAGTGTTATCTAATTTCCTATATCACAATGTGCCAAGTGCCATGCCACAAGTGTTTGATCATATCACACAAGCGAATATTTTAATTGGTCTACTCTCAGCCATTGTTGATAATATCCCTGTGATGTTTGGTGTGCTAACGATGCATCCGCCATTAACTGAAGGGCAGTGGCTATTGGTAACCTTAACCACAGGCATTGGTGGCAGCTTGCTATCGATTGGTTCTGCAGCGGGCGTTGCAGTGATGGGCAAAGCGCATGGCCAGTATACTTTTTTAGGGCATTTGAAGTGGAGCTGGGTGATTTTGTTAGGATATTTTGCTAGTATTGCAATGCATCTTTTGCTAAACCAAGCTTTTTTTAGCTAACCATCATAAAGGTAATCAATGACAGAAAAATCACGTTTTTACGCCCCAAAGTATTGGAGTTTGCAGCTTGCCTTTCTTTTTTTGCGCGGCTTTGTCTATCTGCCCTTTCGTTGGCAGATGAAAATAGGCATACTTCTTGGGCGCATGACTTATCCATTTTTGAAGCGACGTAAACAGATTACATTAACAAATCTCAAGATTGCTTTTCCGAATAAAAGTGAACAAGAGCTAGAGAAGTTATGCAAAAAATGCTTTGAATCAATTGGTATCTCAGGGGTTGAAACGGCGATTGCCTGGTTTATGCCAAAAAAACGTTTTAATAAGATTAAGTTTGATACTCATGGTATACAGCACTTTGAAAATGCGCATAATGATACTAAGCAAGGGGCTTTAATGCTCGGTGCTCACTTTACTTGTATGGAAGTCATTGGACGCTTTATTGGTGAGCATTACAGTCCTTTTTATCTTGTTTATCAAAAGCATAAGGATCCTCTGTTTGAGCAGGTGATGACAACATCGCGCGAAACCTATGTTAGTCAATGTTTACAGCGCAAAAATGTTGTATCGATTGTCAAAGCACTTAAAAAAGGTAGCTCGGTCTGGTATGCCCCCGATCAGGATTTTGGTGCAGAGCGTAGTATCTTTGTGCCTTTCTTTGGCAAAGCGTGCGCAACTTTGGTAGCAACCTCTTGGTTGGCAGAGAAAACAGCTGCGAAAGTTGTGCCGTGCTATTATGCGCGTAAGGCGGATCTATCGGGTTATGATATTTATGTATTACCCGCACTTGATAACTTCCCTTCAGGCGATGATTATCAAGATGCGCTAAGATATCATCATATTCTGGAGAAAGCGATTACGGATTTCCCTGATCAATATTTGTGGCAGCATCGGCGTTATAAGTCGCGCCCACAAGGTGAAGCGAGTATTTACTGATGAGATATTTAGCTTATTTTCGTAATATCACAATGCTGCTAATAGGTTGTATATTGCTATCATCCTGCGCTTTGTTACAAACTCGTGCAATAAATACGCCAGAGGTTGAGGTTTTCAAAACACAAAAGCTGAAACTGCCAACACCAACTGAGCTTGATCTAAACTTTGATGTGACCCAAATCCTAAGCTCAGAATATACAATAAAAGGCAAAAAAGAATCGTATGTTGCGCAGGTTGAAGTAGAAGCATCAAAACAAAAGATTGTTATTGTTGCTGCTGCGGGTTGGGGTGGCTCGATTTTCTCGCTTGTTTATGATGGGACTTCTATTGACAGTAGCAGCTTGCCGATGCCACATGCTGATATGGGGGTTAAGCAAAGTTTGGTTGATTTTATTTTTACCTATGCACCGACAAGGGTTATTCATGAGATGCTACAAACAACGGATATTACAATGCAGTCACATAAAAATCAGCGCCAGTTTTATTTGAATGATCAGCTCGTTATGCAGATTAATTATCAGAATCAACAAGATCTGTATGCAGATGTACAGCTTGAGAACTTCGTTTATCACTATCAAATAGCGATTAAGACGTTAAAAGACAGTTAAATAGTAATCGTAATTGATAATCCACAAGGTTGATTGTTTTTAGCCTCAATGCGTCCACCGTGGCTTTCAATGATGTCTTTGGCGATAGATAGGCCAAGACCGTTGCCTTTAGATGACGAGTTATCACCTTGTTGAAAGGGCATAAAAATATCGCCTAATTGCGCAGATGGCACGCCTGGCCCATCATCGCTGATTTCAATAGTGAGCGTGTCTTTGTATTGTGTGAGTCGCACACGCACTTTGCTGCCGTATTTTAATGCATTATTAATAATGTTTGTTAGCGCGCGCTCAATCTCAACTTGTGAGCCATGAATAAAGCAACGATCATAAATGGCAGAGATTTGAATACGCTTAGGATTATGTGATTGATAATCCTGAACAATGTCAGTGACGATTTGGCATAAATCAATGGTGCTTTTAGGGTGTGATAAATGCTTTTGTTTCGCATAATCAATCGTATTTTTTAAGATAAGATCGATATCATCAATTTGCTCAAAAATGCGTTCTCTTAATCTTGCATCTTCGATTTGATATAACATAAGATCAATGCGTGTGAGCGGTGTCCTGATATCATGCGCTAAAGTTGCCATGGTTTTCATTTTGACTTCATTCAATGTCTGGATCTTAGCAATTAAACTATCAATATATTGTGCAGATTTATGCAAGAGATGTAAGCTTGATTGTGTGAAAAAATTACCACGAATGGCAGGTAAGTTTAGTTGATGTCTTTGTTCAAGTTCAAACAGCCTATTCATCGCAAGAAGTAACTTTCGCCCATTAATCAGATAAATAAGTAAATAAAGCATAACCAATAGTTGTAACAATACAAATACTGTGGCAAACCACGGAAAGCTAATCGCAGGCAAATAGACAATAATCCACTCTTTCAGTTGATTTGAGTAAATCGAGATAATGTTATTGCGCCAGAAACGAATATTGCTTAGTGCGTGGTGCACTTGTTGTGAGTTGATTTGTAGATCATGACTATAGATATAATCAGAGCTGATTTGAGGTTTATCTGCAATCGTAACCATCACACGATTATTACTAAAGCGCGGGATAATGCTTTTTAGGTATTTTTCTTCTTTGCTTGATAGTTTTAAGTGATCGATTTCAGTAATTAAATTAATTAAGTTAGTCGCTTCAACGCGCTGATCTTCATTGTGATCAATGTAGGTGTTGGTGTAGAAATAACTAATCAGTACGATGTTGATAATAAAGGCAATGAATAAAAGTAAATTAAAACGTAATCTAGATTTCAAGTTTGGTGAGTTTCTTCTAAGCTTCATCATCGGTTAATCAATCGTGATGTTGCTTTTTAAACTATAACCAATACCACGAATCGAAACGATTAGATCATCACTGTCAATGCTTTCAAGCTTTTGACGCAAGCGAGAAATTAAGGTTGAAATAATCCGGTCATCGGCAGCAATCGGGCGGTTGTAAATCACTTGCGCGATATCATGTTGCGACTTGGCTTCACTATGATTGTCATTGAGATAACTTAACAAGAGATATTCATTTTTATTAATACTAATACTTTGCTCAGTATCATGGCGTGAGAGTGTGAAGCTTTTACTGTCAATGCGCCAGATACTTTTCTCAGTGTGTGTCTTAGGCTTGTAAGCAATCGAAAGAATGTTGCGAACCTTGGCAATCAATAATCGGGTATTAAACGGTTTATGCATAAAGTGCAAAGCACCCAGTTCATAAGATAAAATTTCATCGATCTCATCATCAGACGCGGTAATGATAATAATCGGAATATTGAGCGATTCACAGATTCTGCGGCAATAGTATTTGCCATTTTCAAACCCAGGCATATTTAAATCAAGAATCATCAAATCAGCAGCAAAAGATCTGAGAATTTCATCAGCTTCAGGCGGGTTTGCTGCGTGTTGTACGTCGTATTGTTCACGCTCAAGAATATGTTTTAATTCTTGGCGAATGATTAGATCATCATCGACAATGATAATACGTTTTTTTTCAGTATCTTGCATGGGTTTAGTACTTTAATGCAATAATTGCTGATAATTATATACCCATCATAAACTATTTTACAGCGTTTCTTCCTTTGCCTTTTCTGTGCTTTGAGTAAGTTGAATTTTGGCAAGAGTTCAAGCTATTACCCGCAATTCAACTTACCAAAAGCTTCACAAAATGCTTTGTAATCAAACATTGAAAAATAATTTACGATGGGTATACAGAATAAAATAAAGAATATGACGGTGAATAATGATTAACTGAGCTTATCAGTGGCGACATGATAATCAGGGTCTTCAAGTACATTGACTTCAACAAGGTTTCCTGCTTTGCCTAATAGCTCCTTACATTCTAGGCTTAAATGTCTTAAATGTAAGTTTTTGCCAAGGTTACTATAACATTCGGCAACGTAAGCAATGGCATCAATGGCGGAGTGGTCACTAACACGTGAGTATTTGAAATCAATAATGACTTCACTAGGATCGTCCGCGGGGGCAAAGAGGCTTTTAAAGCGTGTGCTTGAGCTAAAGAACAAAGGGCCATGCAGAATATACTCTTTGCTGCCATCCGTGTTGATTTTGGTTTCGGCATAGATGTTTTTTGCAGTTTGCCAGGCAAAGACAAGGGACGCTAAGATCACACCAACAATAACAGCAACTGCAAGGTCCGTCATTACGGTAACAACGGTTACGACAATAATGATGAATGCATCGTGTAAAGGAATCTTGCGAATGAATTTGAAACTTGCCCATTCAAAGGTTTCAATCACAACCATAAACATCACCCCGACAAGGGCAGCCAGTGGAATGATTTTAATTAGTGGCATGGCGACAACGATAAAAAACAATAAAAACACAGCAGCAGTAATGCCAGATAAGCGTCCGCGCCCGCCAGAGCTGATGTTGATCATGCTTTGACCAATCATCGCGCAGCCGCCCATGGCTTTGAAAAAGCCAGAGATAATATTGCCAGCGCCTTGGGCAATACACTCTTTGTTACCACGACCACGTGTTTTGGTGATTTCATCAATCAAGGTCAATGTCATTAACGATTCAGACAGTCCAATAATAGCCAAAATAAGTGCATAAGGCACAATAATCGTCAGTGCATGCCAAGTAAATGGAATATGTGGAATACTAAAAGCGTGGCTTACAATATCTGTGCCAGTACCGATCATATCTCCAACATTTAAAATATGATTGCCCGGTAATGGTATAAATAAGGCAATTACGGTGACAACGATGATAGCCGTTAATGCAGAAGGAATTGCTTTGGTGAGTTTGGGTAAGAAATGTGTAATGAGCATGGCGAGTACGACAAGTCCAATCATCACATATAAGTCAATGCCTTGTAACCAAACTTTATGATCTAGCCCAGTTGGCGTGTATTTGAACTGTTGTAATTGCGATAAGAAAATGACAATAGCTAGACCATTAACAAAGCCAACCATAACCGATTTAGGTAGCATACGAATAAACTTGCCAAAGCCCAGAAGTCCTATAACAATCTGAATGATACCCGTGAGAATTACTGTGGCAAATAGGTAATTCATGCCTGTAATAGGGTCATTAGGAAAAAGCAGCATAATCGAAACCATCACGACTGCCATTGAGCCGGTAGCACCTGATATCATGCCTGGTCTGCCACCAAAAACCGCTGTCATAAAGCACATAATGAAAGCTGCATATAAGCCAACAGTGGGATTAACGCCAGCCACTAGAGCAAAGGCGACAGCCTCAGGGATTAGGGCTAAAGCGACTGTTACACCGGATAAAAAGTCCGTCATGTGTTTGCCATCTTGATTGGGCATCAAAAAGCGATTAACGCGTTGTAATAACATATAGTATAAGAATTTGATTTTTATAAAAATTGCATTCTACTATGATATACACCCATCATAAACCATTTTACAAAATTTCTTGCTTTGCATTTTCCGTGCTTTTGCTTAATTGGATTTTAGCAATAGCATCTACTATTACCTGCAATCCAATTAAGCAAAATCTTCAAAAACTGCTTTGCAATTAAACACTGCATAATGATTTACAATGGGTGTATACCCAATGTCCTTGAATAATTGACTGGATTTTTTTGGTAACTTGTCCTAAAATTTTGGACAAGTTTCCATTGTGGAGTTGGCTTATGCAGCTAGTAGATAATTTATTAGGTCGCGCTAATTTTAAAAATAAACATATACATGCAGAGTCTGATTTATATGAAGAGATCAATCAAGGTATTAAATCTGCAGCTATTTTGCGATTTGCCAAATCAAGTGGTTTAACAGAGGAAGTCGTATCATCACTTATTCCGATTAACCGTAAAACCTATTTGCGTAGAAAAGAAATGGGTATGCTTGATGCAAAAGAATCTGATCGTTTGATATTGATCGCAAAAGTATATGCACATGCGCTTGAAGTGTTTGGTACTAAGGAAAAGGTTAATAATTGGCTTGCAACAAAAAACCTTGCGTTAGGTGAAAGAACGCCGCTTGAGCTTCTCAAAAATTCTTTGGGTTGCCAGATTATTGATAATTTGCTTTATCGTATTTCCTATGGGATATATAGCTGATGATTGCTTGGCGTATTACACAGAAACAATTTGCAGATCCGCCTTTAAATGGTTTGGGTGGGCTCTTTGCTTCAGGTCGTTGGCATAGCCGTGGTCAGCAGATTATTTATATGGCTGAGTCACAATCCTTGGCTATTTTAGAGTCGTTAGTGCATTATGATCCAGCTAATGCGCCGATTGAGCAGGTGATTATCTCGGCTGATATTGCTGCAGTGTCTTTGTTAACGGCAACAGACATTGGTTTAGATAATAACGATATTCGTGGCATGCACGCGCATGATCTGCGCGCTCTTGGTGATAACTGGCTTAAGCAAAAAACCAGTTGTGTACTGAAAGTCCCGTCAATTATTACGCCATTTGATGAGTATAATTATCTTATTAACCCCTTACATCAAGACTTTGCCAAGATTAAAGAGATTAAGTTAACAGATTTTAGATTTGATAAACGCTTATTGAGATCGTAAGTTAGTTTATGAACGCTTTTTCTCAGCTAATGCATTATTTGATTTTTCAAGCTGTTTGCGATAGTACTCAAGTGTTTGCTCGGATTCACGCTTAAGTTGGCGAATTTGTCCATTTAAAAAAGCAATTTGCCCTTCTAAAGCATCACGCAAGTCTGAAATACGCTGTGTTGTTTGCTCTTTGAGTGTTTCAGCATAAATACGTGCTTCTTTAGCGACTTGCTCGGCTGATTCGCGACGTGTTTGCTCCTTGACTAAAGCAGCATATAGCTTACGCACTTTAAGCTCAGGGTTGCTTTCGTTTAAAATCATGCTCCATTCATCAGACATACTGCTAAGGATGTCACTACTTAATGCATGAGAACTTGTAAGAAGTGCTTGAATCATAGGGTCTTGTGCCTTCATTGTGCTAGTTACAGCTGACGGTTTATCGCTAACTGCCATTTTTGTTTGAGGCTTTTCTTCAGGAATTTTTGCCGCTTGTATTTTTGCAGTAGTAGTGTTTTCTTCTGGAGCAGGTTGCATAGTATCTTCTGTATTCTTATGAGTGGTTGCTGGTTGTGCGGCTGTTTGACCGGTTGCACGTTCTTCACGCCACTGTTTTAAAAATTTACTGATAGTCGTCGGACTGCCGCGACCAACGGTATCACGAACATTATTTATGCTAGGAGTAATGCCTTGTGCTTCTAGCTTGGTAATTGCTTCGAGTATATCTTCGTAAGAAATGCCTGGACGAGCCATGGTTTGTTATATCCTTAATCGAGTAATTGATTTAACGAAAGTTTAAAGAGAGTTTATATCTACAATCCATGGCGATTATAGCAAGATATTCAATTGCGTCAAACATAAGATAGGCGTCAAGCATATATTTTGTTATGATAAGGCGCGAATTTAATGTAGCAATCACTGATTGATATCCACAATATAAGAGGACATAAGCATGAGCTCAACAAAGCTAATTTATACCCATACAGATGAAGCGCCAATGCTGGCAACTTATTCATTGTTACCGATTATTGAAGCGTTTACTAAGCCTTGCGGTATAGAGGTTGAAACAAAAGACATCTCACTTGCAGCAAGAATACTGGCGCATTTCCCAGAGTCATTAACAACAGAACAGCATCATGAAGATGAGTTAGCTATTTTAGGTGAACTAGCTAAAACACCAAATGCCAATATTATCAAGTTGCCAAATATCAGTGCGTCGATCCCGCAGTTGCAAGCGGCAATTGCTGAGTTGCAAGCACAAGGATATCCGATCCCTGATTACCCAGTTGATGCGAAAACAGCTGAAGAAAAAGAAACAAAAGCGCGTTATGCCAAGGTGCTAGGCAGTGCTGTTAATCCGGTATTGCGAGAGGGGAATTCAGATCGCCGTGTCGCTAAAGCGGTAAAAGAATATGCAAAAAAACATCCGCACTCAATGGGCGCGTGGGACAAAGGCTCTAAGTCACATGTGGCACATATGTCAGGCGATGATTTTTATGGTAGCGAAGTATCAACTGTTGTCGCTGATGATACCAAAGTGAAGATCGTATTTACCGATAAAGCAGGGCAAAGTGAAACACTTAAGTCAGATTTCCCATTATTAAAGGGAGAAGTCATTGATGCCTCTAAAATGTCGGTTAAGGCATTAAGAGCATTCTTTGCTGAGCAAATTGATCTAGCGCAAAAAGATGACGTATTGCTATCACTACATATGAAAGCAACAATGATGAAAGTCTCTGATCCCATTATTTTTGGACATGCAGTAAGTATTTATTACCAAGATGTCTTTAACAAATATGCAGATGTTTTTGCCAAGCTTGGTGTGAATCCTAATAATGGTATTGGTGATGTTTATGCCAAGATTAAGCGCTTGCCAGAATCTGAGCAAGCTGCGATTGAACAAGATCTTGAGAATGTTTATAAGACGCGCGTTGAGCTTGCGATGGTTGATTCTGATAAAGGAATTACCAACTTGCACGTGCCAAATGATGTTATTATTGATGCATCTATGCCGGCGATGATCCGCTCTTCTGGCAAGATGTGGGGACGTGATGGCAAATTGCATGATACAAAGGCTATGATTCCTGATCGTTCATATGCTGGTGTTTACCAAGAAACAATTAATTTTTGTAAAGAACATGGTGCATTTGATCCAACAACGATGGGTAGTGTTGCCAATGTCGGTTTAATGGCAAAAAAAGCAGAAGAATACGGCTCACATGATAAGACATTTGAAATCACGGCTGACGGCAAAGTCAGTGTTATCGATGCTAATGGCAATAAGCTATTATCACATGATGTTGAAAAGGGTGATATCTGGCGTATGTGTCAAACCAAAGATGTTGCGATTGAAGATTGGGTGAAACTCGCAGTATCACGTGCGCGTATTACCAATACACCTGTTGTGTTTTGGCTAGATGACAAGCGTGCGCATGATGCTAATTTGATTACTAAGGTAAAAACCTATCTTAAAAATCATGACACTAATGGTCTTGAAATACATATCATGTCACCAGTTGATGCTACACGCTTTTCACTTAAAGCGATCAAAGCTGGTAAAGATGTGATTTCAGCAACAGGTAATGTATTGCGTGACTATCTAACCGACTTATTCCCGATATTGGAACTAGGTACAAGTGCTAAGATGCTATCGATTGTACCATTACTAGCCGGTGGTGGACTGTATGAAACAGGTGCCGGTGGTTCAGCGCCTAAGCACGTACAGCAATTAGTAGCCGAGAATCATTTGCGTTGGGATTCATTAGGAGAGTTTCTTGCATTAGCTGCCTCTTTAGATGATTTAGCTAATAAAACAAATGATGGTAAAGTGCGTGTATTAGCCGATGCACTAGATCAGGCAAATGCTAAGTTCTTGGATAAGAATAAATCACCATCACGTAAAGTTGGTGAGCTTGATAATCGTGGTAGTCATTTCTATTTGGCGATGTACTGGGCAGAAAGCTTAGCCAAGCAAACACAAGATGCGCAATTGGCGCATGTATTTAAGCCAGTAGCGCAAGCGCTTAAAGAGAATGAAGCTAAGATCGTCACTGAACTAAATGACGCGCAAGGTGTTGCAGTTGATATTGGTGGATATTATCATCCGAATGCGCAGAAAATTGAGAAAGCAATGCGCCCAAGTGAGACACTTAATCAGGTTATCAATAGCTTGGCAAAAGAGCCTGTTAGCGCTTAACTATTAAAGTTCATAGAAAATTACGAAATGGGCTTGTGATTTTCTATAAACGAATTATAATCTCCGCTCATTGGTCGCTTAGCTCAGTCTGGTTAGAGTACTACCTTGACATGGTAGGGGTCACTGGTTCGAGTCCAGTAGCGACCACCATATTTCGCCTTATTTTACAGCTTCTTGATAACGATAAAAAGCCTCTCGTGAGAAACCGATTACCTGATATATGTTGGAAATATTGTCTAGCTCGTTGACTAAACTTAACAAGCGGATTTTATTTTTGATGAAGTTACTGTGTTTTCTGTCATTGTCAGGCTTTATTTTCAGAATCTTTCACAAAATCCATTAAAATCAACAGTTTTTAAATGCGATTGCCCTGTGAAGACTAAGATAAACACTATAAAATAACAACTAATAAGTATATACTTTAGCGCAATTTTGATGTGATGAATGTGGATAATCGTTAATGCTTAGTTTTCAGGATATTATTTTTAAACTTCAGCAATATTGGGCAGAAAAAGGTTGTATGATCGTGCAACCATTGGATATGGAAGTAGGTGCTGGCACCTTTCATCCAGCAACTTTTTTGAGAGCAATTGGTCCGGAGAGTTGGAATGCAGCATATGTGCAACCATCGCGTCGTCCAACCGATGGCCGCTATGGTGAGAACCCTAATCGTGGTCAACATTATTATCAATTTCAAGTGGTGATGAAGCCATCACCGAAAGAATTGCAAGAGCTATACTTGGGGTCATTGCGTGTTTTAGGTATTGACCCATTAGAGCATGATATTCGCTTCGTTGAGGATAATTGGGAATCACCTACCTTAGGCGCTTGGGGCTTAGGTTGGGAAGTCTGGGCAAATGGTATGGAAGTGACCCAGTTTACCTATTTCCAACAAGTTGGTGGCTTAGAATGCAAACCTGTTACCGGTGAGATTACTTATGGACTTGAGCGTTTGGCAATGTATTTGCAAAATGTTGATAGCATGTATGATTTACTGTGGGCAAATACAGCAATGGGTCCTGTGTATTATCGCGATGTGTTTCAACAAAACGAACGCGAGATGTCACAATACAACTTTGAAGAAGCTGATGTTGAGCACCTATTTAGCGAGTTTGATTTTCTTGAGAAGGAAAGTGCGCGCCTTTTAGAAAAAGGCCTAGCATTACCCGCTTATGAGATGATGCTTAAGGCGTCCCATACTTTTAACTTGCTAGATGCGCGTCATGCGATCTCTGTAACTGAGCGTCAGCGCTATATTCTACGTGTGCGCACTCTCTCACGAGGTGTGGCTGAAGTCTATTACAAAACTCGTGAGGAACTTGGGTTTCCGATTTTAAGTAATGTTTGATTTCTGATGACTCTGGGTGTTGTTTATTATGTGATCCTACATTTAAAGCTAATAAACAATAGATGCTTGTGCAAATAAATTTTAAAAATTTATAAATAAAAGGTTGTGTTTCGCAAAATCTATTGCTAGTTTAACACTTATGTTGTTTAAAACAGATGCAGAGCATTTGTTAGTAAATACGCAAAAATACGTAAAAACGCAATAATTTTGGAGATTAATTTATGCTACGTTCACCAATAATCAGCCTGATCCTGATTATTCTGGTCGTCATTGGACGACCGGAAGGTGTGCGGCTATAGCTAAGAAAAGCCAAGATTAGGAAACCCGCATCTTCCAACCAAAAGGAGGATGCGGGTTTTTTTTTGGCTTTTTATTATAAGTTTTGTGATGGGTATATGTAAATAAATTGAAATAAAGACGGTAGGGAGTAGGTATGCAAATAACTGGCGCACAAGCAATTGTTAAAGCACTAATAGAGGAAGGGGCTCGTACTGTTTTTGGCTATCCAGGGGGGGCAATTATGCCAACCTATGATGCCTTGTATGATGCCAAAGATACACTTCACCACGTATTGGTGCGTCATGAGCAGGCTGCAATTCATGGTGCGGTTGGCTTTGCGCGTGCAACCGGTGGTGTTGGTGTTGCTATTGCCACCTCAGGACCTGGTGCTACAAACCTTATTACCGGTATAGCAGATGCACTTATTGACTCTATTCCAGTGGTTTGTATTACTGGCCAGGTATTTAGCAGTTTGTTGGGGTCTGATGCGTTTCAAGAAGCAGATATTATTGGCATGACCATTACTGCTACCAAATGGAATTATCAAATCACCGATCCAAATGAAATCCCAAGTGTCTTTAAAAAAGCCTTTGAAATTGCTCGAAATGGTCGTCCAGGACCCGTACTCATCGATATCACCAAAGATGCGCAAGTGGGTATGATGGAATATATCAGTGCTTATCAAACAGCAAATCAAGACACCGCTAAACCGAAATGGCTTAAAAAGCCAATGATTAATATGGATAGTGTACACAAGGCGTCACAGCTGATTAATTTGGCAAAAAAACCGATTATGATTGCAGGACATGGTGTGATGATCTCTGGCGCTGAAGAAGCATTTATCAAAATCGCGGAAAAAGCAGATGTGCCCGTGGTTAGTACGTTGTTAGGTTTATCCTCTTTCCCTGTAGAGCATCCATTGTATAAAGGCATGCTGGGTATGCATGGCAATTATGCAGCCAATGTCTTATGCAATGATGCTGATGTCGTTGTCGCTGTGGGTATGCGTTTTGATGATCGGGTTACGGGAGATCTCAAGCGTTATTTGCCAAATGCTAAAGTGATTCACATTGAAATTGATATGGCAGAGATTGACAAAAATGTTAAAGCTGATGTTGCGATTCATGCCGATGCTAAAGAAGCATTAACCGCACTTTTACCTTTCGTTTGCCAGAACAAACATGATAATTGGCATAAGTGCTTTGTTGAGCACCATGCCAAAGAATATGATGCCGTTATCAAAAGTGAGACAAAACCAACTAGTGGTGAGCTAAAAATGGCAGAAGTCGTTGCCCTTTTGTCTGAAAAGACGAAAGGGGAAGCCATTATCGTCAGTGATGTTGGTCAACATCAGATGATTGCGGCACGCTATTATCAATTTAAGAATAGTAATAGCCATATTACATCAGGTGGCTTAGGGACAATGGGGTTTGCGCTGCCTGCAGCCATCGGTGCTAAACTTGGTATTAAAGATCAAAAACAAGTCATTGCCATTGCCGGAGACGGTGGTTTTCAGATGAATATCCAAGAGCTTGCCGTACTTAATCAAGAGGGGATTAATCTTAAGATGATCGTTCTTAATAATGGTTATCTTGGCATGGTAAGACAGTGGCAAGAGCTCTTTTTTGAAGAGCGTTATGCTTATACTAATATCTCATCTCCTGATTTTGTCAAAGTCGCTGAAGCCTATGGCATCCGCGGCAAGCGTGTCGTTGATCGCGTGGATTTAGAGGCTAGTATTCAAGAGATGTTAGATTCGCCAAAATCATTCTTTTTAGAGGTGGTGGTTGAGCAGCAAGAAAATGTTTTCCCAATGGTGCCAGCAGGTGCTTCAATCAGTGATACACAACTATCCGTAGGAGGGTAAGATTATGCAACAGAAAATTTACTTTATCTCAATGACAACAGAAAATGCTTTATCTGTTTTACAGCGTATTTCATCGATTTTCTCACGTCATAGAATCAATATTGAGCAGATGAATGTTTTTGAAACTGCTAATAAAGGGGTATCACATTTTAGTTTGGTGCTGCATTCTAACGATGAAAAAATCCAAAAAGTCGTAAGACAACTTGCCAAAGTGATTGAGGTGATCGATATTCAGATCTCAAATAGTATGCCAATTACTACCGAAGAAGCTACAAACAAAGAATCACTGAAAGTCGCCTAAAGGAAAAGTCCATGTATCAACTGCTAGATTTTAACACCAAAGATGTGGTGACAACTGATGATTTTGTTTTTGCTGGAGAGACCTCACCATGGGAAGTGCAAATGGATCTTGAGCATATTCGACGTAAGATTAATTTAGATTATTTTGTTTCTGCTGCCCCTTGTCTTTCCAAGTATTTACCGTTAATGCCGATTCAAGAACCCGCTAACTTTGTCTCATTACGTGAAAGTGCAACACCACTTGTCAAAAGCAAAGTGTTAGGCAAAGAGCTAGGGATTGATTTATACTTCAAAGTTGAGGGTAAAAACCCAACAGGTTCGTTTAAAGATCGTGGCTCTGCAGTTGATATTAGCATTGCCAAAGAGTTGGGTGCCAAAGGGGTAATCTTAGCCTCAACGGGTAATATGGCAGCATCATGTTCATGCTATGCAGCAGCAGCTAAAATGCCATGCTTTATCGTTGTACCTGAAGGGGTATCGATGTCGAAGCTTGCACAAGTTATCTCATTTGGTGGCAAAATTATTCAGGTTAAGGGCAGCTATAACGATGCAGCAAACTTGGCCTATAAAATTGCTAAATCACGCAAATTTTTCTTAGCCGGAGACTATGCTTTTCGGGTTGAAGGACAAAAAACCGGTGCCTTTGAAGTTATTGATCAGCTATTGTTTCAAGTGCCGGATGAGGTGATTATTCCCGTGGGTTGTGGTACGAATATTACGGCTTACGCCAAGGGATTTGCTGAGTATCAAGGCTTGAGACTTATTCATAAGATACCGCGCTTAGTTGGTGTACAATCAACGGGTGCTTGCTCTTTGGTGAATGCATTTGATAAAAAGGCGAAACATCTTGAACCATTAGAACGAGCTGATACGATTGCCACGGCAATTGCAGTGCCTTTCCCAATCGATGGTGACAAAGCGATTGATGCGATTTATCAAACTGACGGTGAAGCATCAGCGGTCAGTGATACTGATATGCTTAAAGCACAATATTATCTATCCACACAAGAAGGTTTATTTGTTGAAAGTGCCTCAGCAGCAACGGTTGCGCATTTATTTAAGAAAAAAGAACAAGGCTTGATCAAGTCTGGGCAGCGCATTGTTTGTGTGTTATCAGGTGAAGGCTTAAAAGATCCGTCAGTGGTGTTGAAATCAGCGATTCAACCGCCGATTATTTATCCAAATGAAAAAGACTTTGACAAACTATATGACAGTAATTTCTTCGATAATAAAACGATGGTGTTTGTTGAAAAAGATCAGGTATTGTTTAGAGAAATGCCAAATCCTAGTCAAACCAAAGAGGCATTAGAGGATTTATTTGGCGCCAATTACAACGATGACTTAATTGCCAAGGTGCAAAGTTGCATTGAGCGCTTTTTAGCAAAAGGACGTGCAATTCATATTTCAGATTTGCAAGACATCGTACAAGATGCGATGGAGATGATTGATGTCACACATAGTGATATTTTAAAAGTTGTGTCATTTAAGGTGACTACAGGACAAGATAAAATTGCTGATGCTGAAGTTACCGTCGAGCTTAATGGTCAACTTTACTATGCATCAAATAGAGGTGTTGGTCCCGTTGATGCCATTATTCAGGCTTTATGCAAGGCTTGCCCTAGTGAGATTCAATATCAATTGACCGATTATAAGGTGCAGATTCGTGGACAAGGTGCTGATGCGGTAGTGTATGTTGAAATGAAATTAATTAAAGGTAGTCAAAACTCGGTTGGCAAAGCAGTTTCACCTGATATTATTCAGGCATCTGTTGAAGCATTTATTGATGCGTACAATATTGCGCATCCGGCATAAAAACAAAGGAATATAATCATAATGACCAATCAAAAACTAAATCGTTATAGTCAAGTGCTAACTCAAGATAAAACCCAAGGTGCTTCTCAAGCAATGCTTTATGGTACCGGAATGCATGAAGCAGATATGGAAAAAGCACAAGTGGGTATTGCTAGTGTTTGGTATGAAGGTAATACCTGTAATATGCATTTAAATCAACTAGCGCAATATGTAAAACATAGTGTCGCCAAAGCGGATCTTGTCGGTATGCGCTTTAATACCATTGGTGTTAGTGACGGCATTTCAATGGGTACCGATGGTATGAGTTATTCATTACAATCGCGTGATTTAATCGCTGACTCTATTGAAACAGTGATGTCTGCACATTGGTATGATGGCTTAGTTGCTATTCCCGGTTGCGATAAGAATATGCCTGGATGCATGATGGCATTAGGAAGGCTCAACCGACCTGGTTTTGTGATCTATGGTGGCACAATTCAAGCTGGTGTTGTGCGCGGTAAACCTGTCGATATCGTCACAGCTTTCCAAAGCTATGGTGCGTGTCTAGCCGGCAGTATTAGTGAAGAAGAGCGTGTTGAGACGATTAAAAAAGCATGTCCTGGAGCTGGTGCTTGTGGTGGCATGTATACCGCAAATACCATGGCATGCGCGATTGAAGCAATGGGGATGAGCTTGCCATTTAGCTCGTCAACACCTGCGACTGATGTGAAGAAGATTCAAGAATGTGATAAAGCCGGTAGTGTTATTGAAAATTTATTGGCATTAGATATTAAACCGCGCGATATCATGACCAAACACGCCTTTGAAAATGCGATGGTGGTGATTACAGCCATGGGCGGCTCAACCAATGCAGTACTTCATTTAATTGCTATTGCACATTCGGTAGGTGTTAAATTAACCTTGGCAGACTTTCAACGTATCAGTAATAAAGTTCCATTACTAGCAGACTTTAAACCAAGTGGGAAATACGTTATGGCAGATTTACATGCGATTGGTGGCACACCTGCTGTGATGAAAATGCTATTAAAAGAAGGATTATTGCATGGCGACTGCATGACCGTAACGGGTAAAACAGTAGCACAGAATCTAGCGGAAGTTAAAGAACTACCAAAAGACAATGATATTATTCGCCCATTAACCAATCCTTTAAAGGCAACAGGGCATTTGCAAATGCTCTTTGGTAATATCGCGACTGAAGGTTCAGTTGCCAAGATTACCGGCAAAGAAGGCGAGATCTTTACAGGTGTTGCCAATGTATTTGATGCTGAAGAAGAGCTAGTAACAGCTGTTGAAGAAGGGCGTGTCAAAAAGGGTGATGTTATTGTTATTCGCTATGAAGGTCCAAAGGGAGGTCCTGGTATGCCAGAGATGTTAAAGCCAACCTCATTAATAATGGGTGCGGGGCTTGGGCAAGATGTGGCGCTTATTACCGATGGTCGTTTCTCAGGTGGCTCACATGGCTTTATCGTTGGTCATATTGCTCCTGAAGCACAAGTAGGTGGTAATCTTGCTCTGATTCAAAATGGAGATAAGATCACGATTGATGCTGTGAATAATCGCATTGATGTTGATCTATCGGATGATGAGCTTAACGCACGTCGCGCTAATTGGCGTGCACCTGAGCTTAAAGCCAAACAGGGTACTTTGAAGAAGTATATTAAAACAGTTGCTTCTGCCTCTGAAGGTTGTGTCACTGACTTATAGTTAAATGAAACATTCGCAAATATGCGAATGTTTCATTTAACTTTTATTTGACTTGATTGATTATGTATTGAGTCAACATCGGCACAGGGCGTCCAGTGGCAGTGGCCTTCTCAAAGCCTTTCATTGCAGAACCTGCGACATCTAGATGTGCCCATGTATATTTTTCAGTGAACTTTGATAGGAATAACGCAGCAGTAATGCTACCTGCGGCAGGACCACCGATATTATATACATCTGCAATCTCACTTTTTAACTGCTCATGATAGGCTTGATGTAAAGGCATATGCCATGCGTGATCATGACTTTCTTCAGCGGCAAGCTTGATATCATTGACTAAGGCGTCGTTATTGCCGAATAATCCAGTAATGTCACCGCCAAGAGAGATGACCATAGCACCTGTTAAAGTCGCAATATCAATAACCACCTTAGGATCATAGCGCTCGATATAAGTTAGCGTATCACAAAGTGCCAAGCGCCCCTCGGCATCAGTGTTGCCGATTTCAACCGTAATACCTTTCATGCTTGTTAAGACGTCACCTGGACGATAAGAATCGCCATCAAGTGAGTTTTCAACTAAAGCTACAGTACCAATGATATTAATTGGTAGCTTAAGCTCAACGATGGCCTTCATTGTGCCAAAGACAGCGGCAGCGCCACCCATATCCATCTTCATACTACCCATGCTTTGCCATGGTTTTAAGCATAAACCACCTGTGTCATAGACTAAGCCTTTACCAACTAACACGATTGGTTTGTCATCTTTGTTGCCACCACGGTATTCCATGCAAGCAATATAGCTTGGCATGCTAGAACCACGCCCTACAGCTGTGATGCAACCCATGCCAAGTTTATGCATTTCATCTTCGCCAATATAATGTAATGATCCGTGCGTGCTGCTATCCATTAACTTTCTGGCTTCATTTAATAAATAATCAGTGGTGCAGATATTTGCTGGGAAGTTTTTTAGATCCTTGGCATAGTTTTGCCCGTGCGCTACTGCTTGTGCGATGTGGATATCATTGGCTACTTCACTAGCTGATTGGGTAACAATATCAACTTGTGCTAGTTTGAAGGTTTCCTTCTCAGATTTTAATTGATCAAAGGTATAAGCAGCATTGATGAGTGCTTCAACAAATGTGCGGATATGATTATCACCAATCGATTTAGTGTCTACCGCAAAACGATCAATGTTTAATGATTTTAATTGCTTGTATAGAGCGTCAACAGCTTTTCTTAGGGAATTGGTGTTTAGTTTATCTTTCTCACCCAAGCCAACGGCAAGATAGTTTTTGTCATTATCTACGCCAAAATAGGTGCTTGCGACTTTGGCTTTAAAAAGTCCTTGTGTCAGTGCATTTTGAATGGTGGTGATTGTGCTGTTGTCGTTATCAAAAACAAATACGATTTCAGTCTGTAATGGGCTTTGTGTCAGTGCATTAATTTGCATAATATCCCTCGTGATTTTAGATTATAAATTCAAAGGTTGCAGTGTCGCATAGATACAAAGCGATTTGCAAGTTGCTATCAGCAGATTAGAACTCGTAACTAACACCAAATGTATACGCATCAGCAAAAGGTTGCTCACCGCGGTTATATAAAAAGTAACGACTACTTTGGAAGAAGATGTTAAAACCTAAGACCTGATAGCCCATGCCAATGGCAACGGCTGGACGCCATAGTGTATTAGGAAATACATTTTCATCAATGCCTGAGATGCGGTTATAAGCATAACCTGCTTTGGCGATAAGGTTCAAACCCAGTGGTAGACTCAGATTCGCCGTCGCATAAAACGGAATCGTCATTAGATCACCGGTTTGATTATTAAGCTTAACCGTACTATTGAGATAGTTTAGCTCTGTTTCAACGCCAACTTTTAATAGCGGAAAAACAGAAAACTGATAACCCACAAGAAAACCTGTGGTGATATTGTTGTCGGCATTTAACTCACTTGATGAGTGACTAACGCCACCTTGAGCGCCGACATAAAGTCCAGCATAAGCTGAGCTTGCGGCAATCATGCTAGCTAGTGTGAGAGATGATAATATTTTTTTCATAAGCTTAAATCCTTGTTATTTAGATGCTGTAACCTGTGGAGGATACGTTACTATTTGAACCAATCCAGTCGGTATGGAAAAACTCACCGCGCGCTTTATCCAAACGTTCATAGGTGTGCGCACCAAAGTAGTCGCGCTGTGCTTGCAATAGATTTGCCGGTAAGCGTCCAGTGGTGAAACCGTCAAAGAAGCTTAGGCTTGAAGTCAATGCGGGCATAGCAACACCAGCTTCAATGCCCTTGGCAACAATGCGTCGAACACTTGGTAGTGCTTTGCTAATAATCTCTTTAAAATAATCATCAAACAGTAAGTTTTGTAATTGAGCATTATTGTCAAATGCGGCTTTGATTTTATCTAAAAATACGCTGCGGATAATACAACCTTCGCGCCACATCAGTGCAATATCGCCATAATTCAAATCCCATTGATAATGCTTGGAGGCTTCTTGCATGAGCATATAGCCTTGTGCATAAGAGATGATTTTGGCAAATAAAAGTGACTGTTGTAAGTCATGCAATAACGCATCAGAAACGGTCAATTTTTCATATGATTTCTTGCCATAAATTGCTTCAGCTTCAATACGGATATTTTTTTGTGCAGAGATGCAGCGTGCGAAAACGCTCTCAGCAATCAATGTTAACGGAATGCCTAAATCAAGTGCGTTAATTCCTGTCCATTTGCCTGTGCCTTTTTGACCGGCAGTATCTAATATGCGATCGATAACATAACCTTCGGTATCTTTGAATTTCAGAATATTGGCAGTAATTTCAATTAAATAACTATCTAACTCGGTTTTATTCCATCGCTCAAAGATTTCACTTAATTGCTCATTTTCTAAGCCTAACAGGTCTTTCATAAACTGATATGCTTCACAAATGAGCTGCATATCACCATATTCGATACCATTGTGAACCATCTTGACAAAGTGCCCCGCGCCACCGTTGCCAACCCACTCGCAGCATGCTTCACCTGCGGGTGTTTTAGCAGCAATTGCTTGGAAAATAGGTTTGACTGCATCCCATGCCTCGGGCATACCACCAGGCATCATTGACGGTCCGAAGCGTGCCCCTTCCTCACCACCTGAAACCCCCGTGCCAATAAAGTATATGCCCTTCGCTTTAAGCGCATGCGTGCGACGTTCGCTATCGGTAAAATTGGAGTTACCTCCATCGATAATGATGTCACCTTTAGCTAAATGCGGCACTAAAGCATCGATAAACTGATCAACAACGTCACCAGCTTTGACCATTAACATAATTTTGCGTGGGCTTTTTAGCTTAGACAACATATCTTCAATCGAATAAGCTCCAATGATGTTAGTGCCTTTGGCATTGCCATTTAGAAACTCATCGACTTTGCTCGTGGTACGGTTGTAAGCAACGACATCAAAGCCATGATCATTCATATTTAAAATTAGATTCTGCCCCATTACCGCAAGACCAATAACGGCAATATCTCCCTTTTGTTGCATCGATTGCATCAAAACGCTCCTAAACTCATTTTGCATTTTGTAAGCATTTTAAAACTTTAGTCAGGCAAGATAAAGGCTTTTATTGGGGGTGAAAAAAGGTAACAGGATTGAAGTAAAAGAAGTTTTTTGAGTTGAGGTATGTGCTAACCTTTTTAATGACATACAAAAAAAGGATATACCGCAATAATGTGATCAGGTGTTGTCGTTAAGGTAATAATTCGTGCATGAGAACGATCTTGGGCAGAGATACCTTGCTCTTGGAAAATTACTTTTAAGCTTTGACTTTTATGGCGATAAAGAGGGCGGCAACGGTCTCCGGCTTGACGAGGGCGAATAATTAAATCATTCACTGTAAAGGTTGTTTGCTGTTGTGCGTTGAGCCATTGCACTATATCGACGTCAGTAGCAGTTACTAGTGTTGGCTCTGTATTGGTTTCAATAAGCAAATAACCGTTAACAATAGATAAATGGTTTTCAGCTAATATATAGTGCCAATTGCTTTGCATATTCTGTGCGCCACTATGAATTTGTAATAACTGCGCTTGCGATGGGTAAAGGCTGTGTTTAGTTAACCACATCTTCAGTAGTTGCTTTTGCTGTAGTGATGAGTAGGCTTTAAATTGCATTAAATCAAGGCGACTATCCGTCGTGATCTTTGCTAAATGTGGGGATAATAGCTCATGCATTAAACGATCAGTTTCAGCACATAATTCAGCACTTCGTGCTAGTGTGGCATCGGCTTGCGGCAGAATCTCACGTAATTCTGGCATGATATTATGGCGAAGTGCATTGCGTCTGAAGTCAGTGGATTGATTGCTTTCATCTTCAATCCATGCCAGGTTATGGTTTTGACAATATGCGATAAGCTCAGTTTTGTTAAGATCTAAAAAAGGGCGAAGAAGCAAACCGTTGGCAAAAGGTTTTTCTTTGGCAATGGCTGAGAGCCCTTTTACGCCATTGCCGCGCAATGCTTGCAACAAAAAAGTCTCTGCTTGATCTTCGATATGATGGGCAGTAAGTAATAGACTATTCGGTGTTTGTCGCATCACAGATTCAAAAAATGCATAGCGTTCAGTACGTGCCCAGTGTTCGATATTGTTGCGTTTAGTGGGTGGCACAAGTCGGTGGGCAGTAAATTGGATATTTAATTGATCTGCTTCTATTTGACAAACCTCAAGCCAGTGATCAGCGTTTTTACTTAAGCCATGATGAATATGAATCGCATGAATATTGATATCACTCTTTAGCTGTGTTGTTAAGTGCAACAAGGCAGTTGAGTCAACACCACCACTATAAGCAACATAAAGATGTTGAATATGATGCCGTGTTACAACATCATCAATGAGGGCAAGTGCTTGATGCATCGACTTTAGAATAAAACGCGCGAACGAATCGTGCCATCAATGGCTTTAAGCTTTTGTAGTAAGGCGCGTGAGGTTTCTTCGCTACTATTGATATCAATGACAACATAACCAATATTGGCAAGGGTTCGCAAGAATTGACCTTCAACATTGATGTTATGATCAAAGAAAACACGGTTAATCGCGCGCATCATCCCCGGTTTATTCCCATGGATATGCAAAATACGATGAACATTATCTTGCGTCGGTAGTGATAATTCAGGGAAGTTTACCGCTGAAATGGTTGAGCCATTATCACTGTATTTTATGAGCTTATCAGCAACTTCAACGGCAATATTTTGTTGTGCTTCTAATGTGCTGCCACCAATATGCGGTGTTAAAAATACATTATCAAGTCCGATAAGCTCACTTTCAAAAACTTCATCATTACTCGATGGTTCTTTTGGGAACACATCAATTGCCGCACCTTTTAGATGTTTGGTTTTGATCGCTTGCGCTAAGGCTTGGATATCAACCACACTCCCGCGTGAAGCATTGATCAATACACTGCCTTTTTTCATAAGCTTAAGCTCTTTGGCAGTAATCATGTTTTTAGTTGCAGGTGTATCAGGTACATGCAAAGTAATAATGTCTGACTTATTTAGTAATACCTCTAAGTTAACACTCGAGGTGGCGTTGCCAAGGGGGAGTTTATTTTCAATATCGTGAAAAAATACCTTAAGACCTAGGCTTTCTGATAACACACTGACTTGTGAGCCAATATGACCATAACCAATAATACCCAGTGTTTTACCGCGTACTTCATGTGCACCACTGGCTGATTTGATCCAATCTTGGCGATGCATCTGCATGTTTTTGTCAATGACATTGCGATAGAGCAAAATCATCTGACCAATGACAAGTTCAGCGACACTACGTGTGTTGGAAAAAGGTGCATTAAAAACGGGGATACCAAGACTTTGCGCTGTTGTTAAATTCACCTGATTGGTGCCAATACAAAAGCAACCAATGGCAATCAAATGCGGACAGGCTTTTAAGACATTTTCAGTTAATTGAGTACGTGAACGCACACCAACGATCTTAACACTTTGTAAGACCTCAATAAGGGCATTATCATCTAAGGCATGCGTCAGTGAGGTGATATTGCTATAACCGGCTTGGACAAAGGCATTATGCGCTTGGGTATGTACGCCTTCAAGTAATAAAACTTTAATTGCACTGCGATCAAGAGAAGTGATTTGTTTATTCATTAGACAGCTACCTGTGCTTTAATGGCTGGGTGACATTGATAATTAACGATTTCAAAATCATCGAATTGATAATCAAAAACTGTTGCTGCTTTACGATTGATCTGTAACGTTGGCAATGGCAGTGGTGTGCGTGTTAGCTGCTCATTGATTTGCTCGTGATGGTTGCTATAAATATGGCAATCACCGCCTGACCAGATGAAATCACCGACTTCAAGGTTACACTCTTTGGCGACTATATGCGTTAGCAGCGCATAAGAAGCAATATTAAAAGGCACCCCTAAAAAGGCATCGGCTGAGCGTTGCGTCAACATGCACGACAACTTGCCATCAGCAACATAAAACTGAAAAAGCGTGTGACAAGGGGGTAATGCTGCTTTGCCCATTCTGACATTATCTTGTGGTGAAATCGATTCATCGGGTAATACGCTAGGATTCCAACTATTAACGATAATTCGTCGTGAATCAGGACGTGTTTTAATTAAGTTGATAGCTTCTTCGATTTGATCAATCACTTCACCGTCAGGTGTCTGCCAACTGCGCCATTGTTTGCCATAAATAGGACCAAGATCACCATCTTCAAGTGCCCAATCATTCCAGATGCGCACGCCATTTTCGGCAAGATAATTATTGTTGGTGTCCCCCTTTAAGAACCATAGTAATTCATGAATGACACTTTTAATATGAATTTTCTTCGTTGTAACTAATGGGAAACCTTCGCTTAAATTAAAACGCATTTGATAGCCAAAAATGCTTTGCGTGCCAGTGCCCGTGCGATCGGTCTTGGTGACACCATGCTCTTTAATATGGCGCAAAAAATCAAGATATTGCTGCATTGTTATCCTTTATCTTTTCTTCTTTTTCTTGTGTTTTTTGAGTGGTGATATATAGCAAAATAATTAAGCCAACGACGATCATCGGAGTTGAAAGCAGTTGCCCCATGGTCATCCAGTTAAAGAGCATATAACCCATCTGTGGATCTGGCTGGCGGAAAAACTCAGCGATAAATCTAAATAAACCATACCATAATAAGAAGTTGGCAGAAACAAATAAGCGCGGGCGTTGTTTTCTGGAGATAAACCATAAGATTAAAAATAAGACAACTCCCTCAAGGGCAAACTCTAAAAGTTGCGAAGGATAGCGCGGCAGCGGTCCACCATTAGGAAACACCATACCAATTGATGAGTCGGTCACACGCCCCCATAACTCACCATTGATAAAGTTACCCAAGCGTCCCGCACCTAAACCAATAGGCACCATTGGTGCGATAAAGTCTAAGATATCAAAAACATTGCATTTATATTTGCGGCAAAATAATGAAATCGCAAGGATCACACCGATTAAGCCACCATGGAATGCCATGCCGCCGTCCCATACTTTGAAGATAATCCAAGGCGCATGAATAAAGTTACTAAAATCATAAAACAGCATATACCCAATACGCCCGCCAAGGATGACGCCAAGTGCTGCGTAAAAAATCATATCAGAGACTTGAGCTTTGGTAATTGGGCTATAAGGTTTCTTGCAGCGAAGAGTTGATAAAAACCAAGCGCCAGCGAAGCCAACTAAATACATGATGCCATACCAGTGTACTTTTATCGGACCAAGTGATAAAGCAACAGGATCAATGTTTGGATAAATAAGCATTTGTCTTATTAATAGATCAAAAGTAGGCATATTATAGCGGGGTCAGGTAAGATTTTATAGCGTTTAGCGCCAATAAAATCTTATAAACAAAGACAGTGAAAAAATACTTTCGCTTATCAAGTTGTTTGCTACAATTATCTGGAATTAAACCAACAAGGAAGACGACCCTCGTGGAAGTTAGTAACTTTTTTGCCTCAACAACCTATATCCCTATTGTGTTAATGGTTATCTTATTATTGGGCTTTGCTTGTCAATGGTTGGCGTGGCGTCTGCGTTTGCCGGCAATTTTATTTTTATTGATTGTTGGGATTTTATTAGGACCTGTCAGTCAATTAGTTTTGGGTGATCATTACCAGTTCTTGCGTCCGACACTTGTTTTTAAGGATATGTTATATCCAATTGTTTCAATTTGTGTGGCAATTATTCTCTTTGAAGGCTGTATGAGTCTGAAGTTTAGAGAAATCAAAGGCTTGGGAGGAACCGTTAGAAATATTGTGACCATTGGCCTTTTGATTACCGCGATTTTAACGACTTTTTTAGTGCATTATATCTTTGATATTTCATGGAAAGTCGCAGCCCTTATTGGTGCGATATCTTCAGTCAGTGGTCCTACTGTTGTTGTGCCGATTTTGCGTAGTGTGCGTCCAACAGAGAAGCTTGCGAATATTATTCGCTGGGAAGGAATGTTAGTCGATCCGATTGGTGCACTATTGGCGGTGATTGTCTTTACTGCGATTACTGCTTCGCAATACAATGCTTTTTGGCATATCACCGTGCATATTTTATTAGTATTCCTTGTCGGTGGGATTGGCGGACTTGTTGCTGGCTTTTTATTGGGTACGATACTTAAAAAGCAGTGGGTGCCAAGTTATTTAAACAATATGTTTGTCTTGTCATTTGTGATTACTAGCTTTGTGATTGCTGAGCATGTTGTTGAAGGTGGTGGGCTTTTGATTGTCACCATTATGGGCATTATTGTCGGTAACATGCCTAATGCTCATATTGAGGAGATTCTTGATTTTAAAGAATCCTTGAGTCTCATCTTGATATCAAGTTTATTTATTATTTTAGGTGCGAATGTTAGTTTTGAGTATTTAGAAGCTGTATGGTGGAAAGCCATTGTATTGGTATTGATTTTGCAGTTTATTGTCAGACCAATTGCTGCTGGCTTCTCCACTTTAGGCAGTGAGCTTAATTGGCGTGAGCGAGTGATGGTGGGATGGATAGCACCTCGCGGGATTGTTGCCGCTGCCGTGGCTGCGTTATTTTCCATAAAAGTTATTGAAAACTTAGGCTTGCCACAAGAAGGTGAACTATTGGTACTTATCGTCTTTATGATTATCTTAGGCACGGTAATTATCCAGAGTCTTACGGCGCCATTTTTGGCAAAAGTATTACATGCATCGGCACCCGAGCCGCGCGGGTTCTTGGTTATTGGTGGCAATACCTTGGCAAGAAGCATTGCTAAAGAGCTTCATAATAACGATGTGCATGTCGTACTTGCTGATACCAGTTGGCGTAGTGTTCAGGCATGTCGTTTGCAAGGCTTGACCTGTTATTATGGCAGCTCGGTATCAGAGCATGCTGATTGGCATTTGAATCTGGTAGGTATTGGGCGAATGCTTGGATGCTCGTCAAGTGAACAAATGAATACTTTGGCAGCCGTTAAGTACTATCGAGAGTTTGACGGGCGGGCGTCTGTTTTTGTCTTACCAACAGCGCAAAACAAAGCAAACTCTAAGCTAACTTACCTTACTAAGAAATATGCCAAGCGTTTGTTTAGTAAGGATCTGTCATATCAGACATTAAGAAGTATTATCAAGCAAGGTGGGCAAGTTAAGACAACAACCATCAGTAATGAGTTTAGTTGGGAGCAATTTTTATCCCTCAACCAACAGGCAATTCCATTATTTTATATCAATAAAAAATCGCAAATTCATGTGGTATCTCCTGATAGTCAGCATATACCTGAGGCAGGTTGGCGCGTGATTTATTTGATGCCGCCTGAGAATTGGATTGTTGATAGTGATGAAGAGTAGGAATGCTCAATATTAAAGTTAAATTGAGTATTTATAGCTATTCAATAACGCCACCACCTAAGCAAACTTCACCATCATAAAATACGACTGATTGCCCCGGTGTGATCGCGCGTTGTGGTTGGTCAAATATGACTTCAACTCTGTCTTTTATCACCTTGACTTGGCAAGCTTGATCTGCTTGGCGATAGCGTGCCTTGGCAGTGCATCTGAAGTTATCAGCTGGTGCTTGCCCTTTAACCCAATGTAACTTAATAGCAGTTAAGCTTTGTCTTAATAGTAGTGGGTGATGATGGCCTTGAACGGCAATTAATACATTGTTATCAAGGTCTTTTTGTGCGGCAAACCATGGAATCTCAGGGCGGTTTTTAACTCCGCCAATCCCTAAACCTTGACGTTGGCCAATGGTGTAATACATCAAACCATCATGTCTGCCGATTACAATACCATTCTCATCATGAATTTCACCAGGTTGTGCAGGTAAATACTGATTTAAAAAAGCTTTGAATTTACGCTCACCAATAAAACAAATGCCTGTGCTGTCTTTTTTATTATGTGTGATCAGGTTATGTGCTTCAGCAAGTGCGCGAACCTTTGGTTTCTCAAGTTCACCGATTGGGAATAATGCATATTGTAATTGTTGCTGTCCCAAAGTATAGAGAAAATAGGATTGATCCTTGTTGTGATCTAAGCCTTTTAATAATTGATGCTCTCCGTTTGGTAAGGTTCTTTTTCTGGCGTAGTGTCCTGTGGCAATATGTGTGCCACCCAAATGCTTGGCATAGTCTAAAAAGGCTTTAAATTTAATTTCTTTGTTACATAAAATATCAGGGTTTGGCGTGCGTCCGGCTTTGTATTCTTCCAGAAAATATTCAAAGACATGATCCCAGTATTCTGCTGCAAAGTTTATTTTGTTAAAGTCAATACCAATACTTTGGCAAACGCTTTGCGCATCTTTGATGTCTTCCTCAGCGGAGCAAAACTCGTCATTGTCATCCTCTTCCCAGTTTTTCATAAAAACGCCTGTGACATCAAAGCCTTGTTCTTTGAGTAATAAGGCAGCAACGGATGAATCAACGCCACCGGAGACGCCGACAATAATTTTCTGTGACATAAGCTCTAAAATGATCAAAAAATAATGCGGCTATTGTGCCGTGATTTATAAAAATTTGCAAAAATAACTTTTCTCTTGGTAATCGTTTGTTTCAATTCGATTCAATCTGGAGAAAAACTCATTAACAGTAATTGAAACTCGTGCATGAGTGTTAATGATTGGCTCATGTCACACCCATGCATTGCGCCCCCACGCAAATCTGATGGAGATTAAAACATAAGCTAATGGAAATGAGTAATAAAAAAACAAAATAGGGCTATTAATGAAAAGAATATCCATCGTCTCATGGGCGAAGTCGAAGGGAAAGACAAAGGTAATAATGGCTTCGACTAACGCTCAGCCAACGGAGTCAACTGTCTCCTAAGCTTAAGTCGAAGCGATGCACTGAGCATCAGTCGAAGTGGGTAAGTTCTTCTAATAATATCTACTAACGGCTTCAACTAACGCTTAGCCAACGTTTATGAGGTAAAGTAGATGGGGTATGGTTTTAACTCAAGGCTTGCGCCAAAACAGCTGCTTTATCTGTTTTCTCCCAAGTAAAATCAGCATCTTCGCGACCAAAGTGACCATAGGCAGCTGTTTTTTGATAAATGGGACGTAATAAATCAAGTTGATGTGTGATGGCATAAGGACGCAGATCAAAGTGCTCAAGAACAAGATTCTCAATGATATGATCATCCAATTTACCTGTACCAAAGGTGTTCACCATAATCGATGTGGGGTTAGCAACACCAATGGCGTAAGAGACTTGAATTTCACATTTATCCGCTAAGCTGCTAGCAACGATGTTCTTAGCGATGTATCTACCCATATAGGCAGCTGAGCGATCAACTTTGGATGGGTCTTTACCAGAGAATGCGCCACCGCCGTGATGTGCCGCTCCACCATAGGTGTCGACGATAATTTTGCGTCCTGTTAGACCGCAATCGCCAACAGGTCCTCCAATAACAAATTTACCTGTGGGGTTAACAAAGTATTTAGTTTTGTCTGTTATCCATTCTTTCGGTAGAACGGGTAGAATGATTTCTTCAATGATTGCTTCTTCAATCACTTTCTGTGGAATTTCAGGTGCATGTTGAGTTGAAATAACTACTGTATCAACGGCAACAGGTTTGCCATCGACATAACGCAATGTTACTTGTGATTTAGCATCAGGGCGCAACCACGAAAGGGTCTTGTTTTTGCGCAGGAATGCTTGACGCTGCATGAGTTTATGTGAGTAATAAATAGCAGCAGGCATTAGTGTTGGGGTTTCATTGGTGGCAAAGCCAAACATTAACCCCTGATCTCCGGCACCCTGATCTAGAGGGTCAGAGCGATCAACACCTTGCGCAATCTCAGGTGATTGTTTACCAATGGCGTTTATCACCGCACAACAGTTCCCATCAAACCCGAGATCATCTTTATCATAACCAATATCAGTGACAACGTTTCTGACGATTTCTTCGATATCAACCCATGCTGAGGTGGTAATCTCGCCGGCAACAAGTGCCATGCCTGTTTTAACCAGTGTTTCACAAGCAACGCGTGCATTTTTATCTTGAATTAAAATAGCATCTAAAACTGCATCAGAAATCTGATCAGCAATCTTATCCGGATGTCCTTCAGAGACAGATTCAGAGGTGAATAAAAAGTCATTTGCCATGAGAGGTTTCCTTTTATGTTTGTTGTGTACAAGCTAAAAGGCTTCTAGAGGAAAAGTCTATAGAAACGCTTTAGCGGTGTTGTTTTATGTCGCCCGCAAGTTGTTTTTAAATCAGCGACAGTGTAATGACAGTTGGTTATGCTAACTCTAACAAAATGACCTGTCAAAATATTTAGGACTTTTTTGATTACAACGCGTCATTTGCTTAAACAAATTGACTGCACCCTGAGCGTAAGTCGAAGGGAGCAATAAGGTGATAATGGCTTCAACTAACGCTCAGCCAACGTTGATAAAGAGAGTGGAGAGCTGAAGTAGAGATTTTGTTTGTATTGGAGGAAATTTATTTAGCTTGATCAATAATTTCCTGTAACTCACCGTTTTCATGCAACTCAAGAACAATATCGCAACCACCAATGAGTTCACCGTTAACATAAAGTTGTGGAAAAGTTGGCCAGTTAGCATGTTTTGGTAAGGTCGCACGAATCTCAGGATTCTCTAATATGTTAACAAATGCGAAAGGCTTACCACAGGCTTGAATGGCAGCAACAGTATGTGCTGAGAAGCCGCATTGTGGCATTTTAGGTGTGCCCTTCATGTAAAGTAAAATGCTGTTGTCAGCAATTTGTGATTTTATCGTTTCGATTACTTTTTCTTCATCAAAGTTATGATTTGTATGCATTATTGTTTCCTTAGTATTGTCTAAACTTGAAAAGATACTGGATTAGTATTATATTGCGCGTACATCATATATCAGTTTCTAAATTTTGGTCAACCAACAAGGAGCAAGAAATGTTTGAATTACCATCGTTACCATATGCTAAAGGCGCATTGGCACCCGTGATCTCTGAAGAGACAATCGAGTATCATTATGGCAAGCATCATCAAGCATATGTAACCAACTTAAATAACTTATTAAAAACAGATGAGTTTAAATCTTTTGCTGGTAAATCATTAGAAGATGTGATTTTAACTTCAAAAGGTGGCGTGTTTAATAATGCTGCACAAATCTGGAATCACACGTTTTATTGGAATTGCTTAACACCAAACGCTAAAGCAAAACCAGAAGGCGCGTTATTGCAAGCAATTGAGAAAAAATTTGGCAGCTTTGATGCCTTTAAAGAAGCATTCAGCAAAACAGCTGTCACTACTTTTGGTTCTGGCTGGGCGTGGCTTGTGAAAACGAAACAAGGTGAGCTTGAACTAGTAAGTACTAGTAATGCGGCATGCCCATTAACTGAAGGCCACACGCCACTTCTAACTTGTGATGTATGGGAGCATGCTTACTATATTGATTATCGTAATGCGCGTCCAAAATATGTTGAAGAGTTCTGGAGTATTATTAATTGGGACTTTGTTGCTGAGCAATTTGCAAAGTAGACAGTAGTAACTTGAGCTTAGTTTAATTCGTATCGTGTTATTCAATTTTGTAATACTTGGCAAAATCATAAAACTTCTATAGAATTGACCGGCTTTTGAACTTTGGAGAATATGTATGGCACGTGTAACAGTTGAAGATTGTTTAGAGAAAATCGATAGTCGCTTTGAATTAATTGTTTTAGCATCAAAAAGAGCACGTTTCCTAAGTCTAAGTGGTCAAGAGCCACGTGTGGACTGGGATAATGATAAGACAACGGTTGTTGCTTTGCGTGAGATTGCTGATGGCAAAATAAATAAAGTGGAAATCCGTGCTGAACAGGAATATTAAAAAGATTAACAAAAATAGAAAATATTGATTTTAGGCGTTGACTTTGATTTTTTTAACCCTATAATCTCATCTCGTTCTCGGGTGCTTAGCTCAGCTGGGAGAGCATCGCCCTTACAAGGCGAGGGTCGGGGGTTCGAACCCCTCAGCACCCACCAGAGATTTAAAAAGGCTTCCAATTGGAGGCCTTTTTTGTTTGTGTCACATAATAGTGCTTGAGTTTTAAGCTGCTATCTGTGACAATAGCGCGGCTCTTTGCTGTTGCCCTTATATTCAAGGTGCGCGATAGCTTATCGAGAGTAGATACGATAAACCGAAAGGAGTAAAATTATGAAACATTATGAAATCGTGTTCATGGTTCACCCTGATCAAAGTGATCAGTTACCAAACATGTTGCAAAAATACCGTGAAATCGTTGAGTCTAAAGGCGGTAAAATTCACCGTTTAGAAGACTGGGGACGTCGTCAACTTGCTTATCCAATCGCTAAGCTTCACAAGGCGCATTACATTTTGATGAATATCGAATGTGATACTGAAGCGTTGAACGAGTTAAATGAATCATTCAGATACAATGATGCGATTCTACGTCGTTTAGTGCTTAACCAAAATGAAGCGATCACTGAGTCATCAATCATGATGGCAAAAGATGAGAAAAAAGAAGTTAAAGAAACAAGCCAAGCGGCTGAGTAAGGAGAGGAAAGATGCGTCCAAATCGTCGTCGTAAAGTATGTCGTTTTACCGTTGAAGGTGTTAAAGAGATCGACTACAAAGATTTAAATACATTGAAAGGTTATATCACTGAAACTGGTAAAATCGTTCCAAGTCGAATTACAGGTACATCAACTAAGTATCAACGTCAACTTGCTAATGCAATCAAAAGAGCAAGATTTTTAGCGTTGATTCCTTACTGTGATCGTCACTTTAACTAATCTTTAAGTTTAGAGGTCTTTGACAATGCAAGTTATTTTAAAAGAAAAAGTAGAAAACCTAGGCACGCTGGGTAGTGTTGTAAATGTGAAGCCAGGTTATGCGCGTAACTACTTAGTGCCTTATGGCAAAGCAGTTCAAGCAACTGAAGCAAACATTGCTGCTTTTGAAAAGCAAAAAGCAGAATTACAAAAATTAGAAGCTGAGCGTTTAACAACTGCTAAGGCAAAAGCTGAAAAAATCTCAGGTCAAGCATTTACAATCAAAGCAGCTGCTGGTGACGGTGGTAAGCTATTTGGTTCTGTTGGGACGAAAGAAGTTGCTGATGCTATTGCTGCTGTTGGTGTTGAAGTTGAAAAACGTCACGTACGCATGCCGGAAGGTATCATCCGTTCATTGGGTGAGTACGAGTTATCAGTTCACTTACACTCAGATGTTGATGCTGACATCAAATTGGTTGTTATCGCTGAATAATTCCCTGATTATTCACTAACTACTATGACATTTAAGCCGCATATTTTGCGGCTTTTTTGTTTTTTAACGGAGCAACTAAAATGTTACGGATAGATTGCCATAGCAAATTTTAGTTTTTAAAGCGGAGAAGTGCGTAACACTGTTTGAGTGTAACGAGTTTTGCAAGTTTCTCTTTTGACTTTCATTCGTATTTGACAAGCAATAAATTAAAGGCTTTAGCGCTAAATTTTGGTATACTCTATGGCGATTTGTTTTGAATGAAAATGGAGTGACTGAATGTCCGACGTTAAAACTTATGATTCGTCAAATATTAAAGTATTAAAAGGCCTTGAAGCAGTACGTAAACGCCCGGGCATGTATATTGGGGATACGGATGATGGCTCAGGTCTTCATCATATGGTATTTGAGGTGGTTGATAACTCTATCGATGAGGCATTAGCGGGATATTGTGATGATATTATTGTGACTATGCATACCGATGGTTCGGTGTCAGTTAGCGATAATGGCCGTGGGATTCCTGTGGATATTCACCCTGAAGAAGGGCGCTCAGCAGCAGAGGTCATTATGACGGTACTGCATGCGGGTGGTAAATTTGATGACAACTCTTACAAAGTATCAGGTGGTTTGCACGGCGTTGGTGTATCAGTGGTTAATGCGTTGTCTGAAAGCCTGGAGCTACGTGTTTGGAAAAATGGTAAAGAATATGAGCAATATTATGCTCATGGTGAGCCATTAGCACCGTTAAAAGCAATAGGTGACACAACAAAACAAGGGACAATGATTCGCTTTAAGCCATCACCTCAGACTTTTTCAATTGTTGAGTTTAATTATGATACGTTGGCAAAGCGTATTCGTGAACTATCTTTTTTAAACTCAGGCGTTAAAGTTCAATTGATTGACAAAATCAATGACCAAAATGTGACCTTCCAATATGAAGGCGGTATTAGCGCGTTTGTTGAGCATTTAAATAAGAGTAAGACGCCATTAAATCAAAATATTATTAGCATCCAAGGTGAGCGCAATGATGTTGTTGTTGAGTTGGCGATGCAGTGGAATGAGTCGTATCAGGAAAACGTCTATTGCTTTACGAATAATATTCCGCAACGTGATGGCGGAACACATTTATCAGGCTTTAGAGCAGCGTTAACACGCACGATTAATGGTTATATTGAATCAGAAGGCTTAAATAAGAAGCTTAAAATCAGCACGTCAGGTGATGATGCACGCGAAGGGTTAACAGCTGTATTATCTGTCAAAGTACCGGATCCTAAATTCTCGTCACAAACTAAGGATAAACTCGTTTCATCTGAAGTAAAAACCGCGGTTGAGGCGTTGGTGAACGAGAAGTTGCAAGAGTTCTTACTTGAAAACCCGAATGAAGCAAAGTTGATTTCCAATAAGATTATTGATTCAGCACGCGCTAGAGAAGCGGCAAGAAAAGCACGTGAAATGACACGTAGAAAAGGTGCTTTGGATATTGCCGGCTTGCCAGGAAAACTTGCCGATTGTCAGGAGAAAGCCCCAGCATTATCTGAGTTATATATCGTCGAGGGGGACTCTGCGGGTGGCTCAGCTAAGCAGGCACGTGATCGTAGAACACAGGCTATTTTGCCATTGAAAGGTAAGATCTTAAACGTTGAAAAAGCGCGCTTTGATAAGATGTTAAGCTCGCAAGAAGTGGGTACATTAATCAAAGCATTGGGTTGTGGTATTGGACGTGATGAATATGATCCGGATAAAACAAGATATCATCGTATTGTTATTATGACGGATGCTGATGTCGATGGTTCACACATTCGTACGTTACTTCTAACTTTCTTTTATCGTCAAATGCCTGAGCTGATTGAGCGTGGTTATATTTATATCGCACAACCGCCACTGTATAAAGTTAAGCGCGGTAAGCAGGAAACTTATCTCAAAGATGACGCTGCTTTAGCACAATATTTAGGAAGTATCGGGATTGAGGGCGCGTCGTTATTTCCAGGGGATAACATTCCGCCTATCTCAGGTGTTGGTTTGGAAACGCTATACCAACAATATCAAAAAACCAATGCAAAAATCACTACCTTATCGCGCCGCTATCCAGTGAATGCGCTTAAAGCATTTGTTAGTTATGAGCCGTATCCTGCTGTAAGCGACGAATCAGCACTTAATGCTTGGTGGCAAGGCTTTGCTGAGCATGCTAATAAGCTTTCTGGTGGTTATGAGTTCTATACGGCTGCTATCCATCGTGAACAGCACGAAGATGAAAAAGTGATTAAACTAAAACTTTCACGCTTATTGCATGGTGTAAATACTGAATATAGCTTTAATTTAAGCTTTTTTGAAAGTAAAGATTATCAAAGTATTGTTGAATTAGGCACAGCACTCAATGGTCTTTTGACTAAAGCCGCTTACGTTGAACGTGGCAGCAAAAAAGAATTTGTTGATACCTTCGAACAAGCGATGGAATGGTTAATCTCAGAAGCCAAGCGTGGGCAAAATGTACAGCGCTATAAGGGTCTTGGTGAGATGAATCCAGAGCAGCTATGGGAGACAACGATGGATCCTGCTGAGCGCCGTATGCTGCAAGTCACCATTGCTGATGCAGTTGCTGCTGATGAGTTATTCTCAACGCTGATGGGTGATGATGTTGAGCCTAGACGCGACTTTATTGAAAGTAATGCGCTTAATGTCGTGAATATTGATGTATAAATGATGTGCTTTTAATCTTAATCATGGTTATGCCAGTGATCAACATACATCTTGGTGGTGCCTGCAATGGCGGCTGGAATAACAATAATATTAAAAAATGGAATCATCAAAAAAACCGTGGTGATAAAACCGAAGCCTAGACTTAGAGACTTTTGTTGCGAGAGCTGCTTTTTCATTTGCGGGAAGCTGATTTCATTATTATCAAAAGCATAATCTGCGTATTGTACGACGTTGAACCAACATAACAGTGCAAACCACAAAACACTGGTGAAAAGATTAACCACCGGAATGAAGTAACACAACAGAATAATCAAAACCCACGGCAGGAAAGAGAATAGTTTTTTAAACTCACGAGCAATGGAATTCGGTGCAATAAGCATGAGCTTAGCGAATGTAAGCTCACTACCAACTTCTTGCCCTGTTAGTTGTTTTTGTACTTTCTCAGCAAGAAAGCTGTAAAAAGGGGCAGCAATAATAAGCGCGATTGCAGTAAAAAGATAAGCGCTAAATAGTAACAATGCCAAAATGGCGATGAGATAAATCAACCAACTAAGCCATGTGAGCCAGCTAGGTAAGTGAGTGTCTACCCAATTGATGAGTGAAGAGATCTCATGCAAGCTAAACCACCATAGTGCGATAAAGATTATGGTGTTGATGATAAGTGGGATTATTGTATAGCGCTTGATGCCTTTCTTAAAAATAAGTGTCAATCCGCCAAAAAAATAGCTGATACCACTGTTGTCAGCTTGATGTTGCGTCATGGTTATTCTCCCATTACATCGGCAGTATTTTGATAAAGATGAGCTAATAATGCCTGTTCTTGTGCTGTAAAATCCAGTGATTCTTTACCTATAAGATCGAAGGCTTGTTTGCTATAGATTGGGTTTACTGTTTGCAAATAAGTCTTTAGATTGTCATATTTATCACTATCAGTTGCAAATGCGACGATTTGACCATTCTTAATCTCAAGCGTGATGTTGTTATCTTCAAAAACAAAACTGCGGCTAAAGGGTAGTGTTTTGCCAAAGCGCCATTGCCAAGTGCGCAAGGTGTTTTCTTCATCGGTAACTTGTTTGTTTTCCATATGCTCAGGGATATAGGTAATGTGATGATTAAACTGATTCAAAAAACAACCGCGTATTTTTTCAGCGCTAATCTCAGGATTGATTTCTGCCAGATTGATAACGCTTGAGCGTTTGGAGTGGACACCCTTAGTCGTTAATGAGTCGTCAATACTGTGATGCAAATAGTCATATAGCTTGCTGGTGTCGGCATTGATTAGCAATGTCCCATGATGAAAGGATTTATCCTTTGTTTCACGAAAGGCGCTGCCTGAGATTTTATAATCAACTCCTTCATGTGTTACCAAGATATCATTACGTTCAGAAGCATGCGCATGAATGCCGCAGCTTTTAAGTATATTTACAATCAACGCAAGATTTGCTTTTTTATCATAATCTTGAGACTTTGCCATGATCGTATAGTTTAGATTACCTAGGTCATGATAGACCGTGCCACCACCGCTTTGACGGCGAACAATGGGGATATTGTCATGATTCAAAGCATCGATGTTACACTCGCGCCATGGGTTTTGCGCACGCCCAATAATCACAGAAGGTGCATTTTGCCAAAGGTATAAAATAGGCGTATCGGTTAACATCTCACGAAAAAGCCAGTTCTCAACGGCAAGGTTATAAAAAGGGTCGTGGCTTGTGGCAATATAAACGTTCATATGGATAATTTGTGTGATTTATTAAGCTTTTATAAAGTGGCAGTTTATACCCATCACAAACCATTTTACAGTGTTTCTTTGTTTTAGCTGTATAAAAGCCGTAAGGTACACTATTCGGGAGTTGCTTTATACTTTTGCTAATTGGGTATAAATGGATATTTTTATGGATATGTGAGAAATTAGACTGTATTATTGGATATAAATGGATAATTTATTGGATGGCTAACGTGAATTTAGACTCTTTAACGATTAATAACGAAATACTAAAAATGATATCGGAGATTGATGAATTTAAAGGTTCATGGAGGTCATTGAGCATGCTAGCACCAGAAAGGTTACAAGCATTGAAAAAGGTAGCAACTATAGAAAGTATAGGGTCTTCAACCAGAATTGAAGGCAGTAAGTTAACAGATTTAGAAATTGAAACAATTCTTTCCAATATTGAGATCCAAAGCCTTGATTCTCGTGATGAACAAGAGGTTATTGGATATTCTCATGTAATGAATATTATTTTTGATGCATGGAAAGATATTCCTATTAGTGAGAATTATATTAAGCAGTTGCATGGTGAAATATTAAAATACAGTAGTAAGGATTATGCTCATAGAGGTAAATATAAAACTAGCAGCAATAGTATCGCTGCATTTGATTCATCTGGTAAAAATATTGGTATTGTTTTTGAAACAGCAACACCTTTTGAAACACCTATACGCATGAAAGAATTGGTTGATTGGATAAATTCAGCCTTAGAAGAAAATCTTTTACACCCAATATTAATATGTGCAATCTTTATTGTTGTATTCCTTGAGATACATCCATTCCAAGATGGAAATGGTCGATTAAGTAGAGTTCTAACAACTTTAATTTTATTGAAGTCAGGATATAGCTACGTATCTTATAGTTCTTTGGAGAGTATTATTGAACAAAACAAGGATGCTTACTACTTATCGTTGAGAGAAACTCAAAAAACACTTAAATTAGATGATCCAGACTGGATGCCGTGGATTATTTTTTTTCTCAACGCTTTAAATAAACAAATAAAACGCCTAATGCTTAAAATTGAAAAAGAGCAGATGCTATTACAAACACTTCCAGAAACCTCATTGATGATAGTGGAACATATAAAGGCACATGGGCGTGTCACTCTTTCAGAAATGGTTACTCTTACTAGTATAAATCGGAATACACTTAAAAAGCATTTTAAAAAATTAGTATCTATGAATCAAATTAATCAGCATGGAAAAGGTCGTGGCGTTTGGTATTCATTGACCTAAGTTCCCACTAGGAATGTCATCAGACTCATCGGGAATTTCTGCTAAGCTATTTTTTCAATACATAGAAAGACTACTATCAAGCATCGCATTGGCTGCCATCACCAGTGGTGAGATAACTTCGGCAGCACCTAAGGATTTTGCTTTATTGATATTATTTTTTTGATTGATGCGAATGGTTATTTTAGCTGCCTTTGATGGTTTATGATTATTTAAAAACTCATTAATACTCAATAAGGTAATGATGTTATCAGCATCTTTTTCATAGGCGATGATCACAGCATGCGCATCAGTGATACTTGCTTTATCGAGAATGTCAGGGTCATTAGCGTTGCCATGCAATGTTAATGATTTAAGCTCGGCACTATCAGCAGTTTCACTGTGCTCGCTATCGATAATTAGAAAGCTTTTATTTTGCTGTTGTAATTCGTTAATAATAATATGTGTTAAATCATTTAAGCCGCAAATAATGACGTGATCTTTCATATGTTTTTTCCCTTTGTTGAATGTTTGAAATAGGTTTTGCAAGCGATCGATAAAAGCACTAACAATAAAGGTTAAAACAGCGGCGAATGCGCCTAGCCCGATAAAAATCATTGATACGACGAAAAGCCGTGCTTCATCAGTAATGGGGGTGATGTCACCATAGCCAACCGTACTATAAGTTACGACGGTAAAGTAGATAGCGTCTGGCCAGTCCTTAATACTGTTGAATTGATCGCGTAGCAGATAAGCGCCGATCACACCATATAGAAATGCTAAAATAAATGACAAAATAACAATAAACTGTGCATAACTAAGCTTGATCGTTTTCGAGCGCACATTAAATACTTTCCAACTAATGGCAAGACCTATGATCTCAACAAAATAAAACCATGTCAAAAATCCTGAGCGGTTGTAGACAAAAATATTGGTTAAGAAAAGCGTGATGAGCATTAATAATGCTAATATCCAGAAAAAACGCAAGCGCCGATAAATCCCACGACCAATGAGCAACATTAAGTAACCAATAAAGCATGAGATAACCGTATTAAACTCTTTGAAGCCTTGTCCGGCGATAATATGGTTAACGAATTGCACGCCTTCATCGTGAATGGCCGCTTCAATAAACGGAAATACCCCAATTAAAATGGCAAACACGCCATTTAAAAATAATAAAATAGCCAAGAATAGCGGAATGCTAAAACGCATAAGCTTTTCTTTTAAAGGGTGCACAAGCCTCGGCATAAGCTATCCTTAGTGTTGAGTATTGCTACATAAACTATTAATTGAGTGTAGAAGATAAAATATGAATGTAAAGGCGTTTTGTAGGTGTTATAAACGTCGCCATAAGGTTTGGTCTTTTGATTTTTTATCTAGTAGTTTTAGATAATCCTCATGTGCGTCACATTGTGGATTGAGTGCTAGTAGATCAACCAAGTTAAGCGCTTGATTTGTTGAAGTTGATGCTTGCTCTTTGGTCAATGTGCCTGTGTTATTATTGTCTTCAATAGCCGGTGTCATAAGACTAAACAAATCGAGCTGTCCACCGGTCATCATCAAGTAAACATCGGCAAGAATCTCAGCATCCAATAACGCGCCATGCAGTGTGCGATGTTTGTTATTGACACCATAGCGTGAACACAAGGCATCAAGTGAGTTTTTTTGTCCTGGATGTTTTTCACGCGCCATAATTAGGCTGTCGATGATATGACAATGCTGCTCAAGCTCCCCCCACTTATTAGGGGATAATAATTGCAATTCCCAATTTAAAAAAGGTACGTCAAACCCAGCATTATGAATAATTAACTCAGACTGACCAAGGTATGCCATGATGTCATCAATTTTGTCACTAAAAAGAGGCTTATCAGCCAAAAAATCATTACTTAAACCATGGACTTGCAAAGCACCTGCTTCAACTTCAATATCGGGTTTGAAGTAAAAATGTAAGTTGTTACCAGTTAATTTGCGATCGACCATCTCAACGGCGCCAAATTCAATGATGCGATGACCAGATTTAAAGTCAAAGCCTGTGGTTTCAGTATCTAAGAATATTTGTCGCATGATTTTTATGTGGTAGTCAAAAGTATGGCAATTAGTATAGCGGACTTAAACTGACTTTGACATAATAGCTTGCGTTATTTTAACCAAAATAAAGGACAGGAAGATGAAGAAAGTATTATTAGCTATGGGGTTGTTGTTATCAGTTAATGCAGCATTGGCATGCTCAGGTAAGGAGCAGTTGAACATATTGTTTATCCCTCAGCAAGGGGATAATGTATCACATAAAGACTATGCTAGCTTGGGTAAAGCGCTATTTGCTAATCAAATGATTGCTAGTGAGTTGCATGCTTATAATGTCACCATCAATCATAAAATCGGCGAGATAATTCTCGATATCGAAACGCAAAAAACACCGATTAAAAAGATGTTAAAGGAAGTTAAACCACTATTAAAAGAGCATGGCTTTAAAACCTTGCGTGTTTCTTTTGAAACACCGATTGAGCGTGCTAGTTCAGCAAAATCTATGCCGGCAAAACAGCCTACAACAAGTGACATGACTGCTAAGTAATAATTAAAAAATCAGTGCGTATTGAAGCTTAAGTAAAATAATTTAAAATCCTCAGATTATCCCTGCTGTTATATTCCTTGTTAATACTCAAATGGGGGTCGAGTTACCAGCTACTTTTGCTATCACTTCACATGGGGTAATGCGGTGTAGCAAAGCATAATCTGAGGAAGTGCTTAGATAATAATAAATAATTATAACTATGTCTATCGCAGCAACATTAAATTTTGATAAAAATGTTTAAGTGTCTATTTAAATGCTTAGGTTTTTTTTACTGATTGTGTAAGGTGCATTGAGATCATGCCTCTTATGGTAAAAAGATATGCAAAAGATCATTCAAGAAGCGCTGACCTAGCTCAGTGGGTATAAAATATTCTGATTCCTTTGTTAATAGCTCACGAGAGATTGCTTTATTGAGTTGTGGGGTAATAGCATCAATACTAAGCCCTGAGGTCTGCTCAAATTGTTTAATCGAAAAACCATGTTGTAAGCGCAGTGCATTTAACATAAATTCATAAGGGCGCTCATCAGTGGCAATATCACTAGAACCGTAGGGAAACTGTAACTCCTGCATATAAAGCTTGGGGTTTTTGCGTTTCCAATGGCGCCTGATAATGCCAGTTTCAGGTAAAGTAATCTTGCCATGGGCACCAGCGCCAATCCCAATATAATCACCAAACTGCCAATAATTTAGGTTATGTTTGGCTTGATATTTAGTATCTTTACAATAGGCAGAGGTTTCGTATTGTATAAATCCAGCGGATTGAATCAATGCCTTGCCTTGTTGCTCGATGGTGAATAATAAATCTTCATCTGGAAGCTTTGGTGGTTTGATGGCAAAGGCGGTGTTGGGCTCTAATGTTAATTGATACCAAGATAAATGTGTTGGCTTTAATGCCAGTGCTTCACGTAAATCAAATAGCGCATCATCAATGCTTTGATCTGGTAAGCCATGCATTAAATCGATATTGAAATTATTAAATCCTGCATGAGTTAACTCATTAACAGCATTATAGACATTTTGTGCATTGTGAATGCGACCAAGTGTCTTTAATTTATCATTTTGTAGACTTTGTACCCCAAGAGAGACGCGGTTGATGCCCATGGCTTTATAGTCACTGAACTTGCCGTGTTCAATGGTGCCAGGATTCGCCTCAATGGTAATCTCAGCATGATCAGCAATGAGCTTGTGCTTAAATAAATACTCAAAGAGTTGGGATAGCTCATTACTTGGAAATAACGAGGGTGTGCCACCGCCTAAAAAGATACTGTCGAACTGGCGAGCTTGTAAATCGTGTGCGTGACTTTGTAAATCCAATAATAAAGTATATAAGTAAGCTTTGGCTGGAATATCGCCCTTTAAATGATGTGAATTAAAGTCACAATAAGGGCACTTCTTAACACACCAAGGAAAATGAATATAAAGGCTTAATGGAGGAAGTTTTAGCATAAAAAAGAAAGAGGGGAGATTATTTTGGCTGACCGATACGAATAACGAGTACATCACAGTGCGCGCGTTGTAATACACCATTAGCTGTTGAACCAATGAAACGCTCAACACCATAGCGACCATGGCTACCGATAACAACGATATCACAATTAAGCTCTTCCGCGAGTTTAACGATTTTACGTTTAGGTGAGCCGTGTAATAAATGAAAGTCTGCTTCAAGATCAATTTGTGCTTCAAGTGCTTTTAAATGCTTGAGGTTTTCTTCCTCTAGGTAATCTTCTAAGTCAGAAATCGAAGGGACACCAGATGCCATATAATAAGGAATGTGTGGTAAAACATTAACAACACTTAGTTTGGCATTATTACGTTTCGCTAAGGCAACGGCTTGTTCAATCACAGGTTTATTGTCAGCATGTAAGTCAGTTGCCAGTAAAATATGTTTGTAATTCTTCATCCTAAGTCTCCAGTGCAGTGTTTTAAAGATTCTAACGATGATCATTCTAAAAAACTTCTCCTGTAAAAGATAGTCAAAGCACCATCAAAAATAAGGCTATGACCATATTCCTGACCACTTTGATTGTATAAGCGCTGGCTGAGCGTAAGTCGAAGCCTCTATGAAGGGTGATTTTCCCAAGTTTAACCACTTCGGCTGATGCTCAGCGCACCGCTTTGACTTACGCTCAGGGTGCGGTGAGCACTTATGGGTGAGTATTTAATCTTAGTCAAAAATAATAACAAGCAACAAATAGCAGTTGAAATCTTAGGGGTAAAAATTTAAGCTAGCGGCTGGTAATTTGTTAATAATTGAAATAACGAAAATAAAGGATAATCACACAAATGAGTATGAATATGAGCAAGCTCATGCAGCAAGCGCAGAAAATGCAAGATCAAATGAAGAAGATGCAAGAAGAGCAGGAAAGGCTAGAAGTCACGGGTGAATCTGGTGCCGGTCTTGTTAAAGTTACGATGACAGGTAAGCATGATGTTAAACGTGTTGAAATTGATCCAAGTTTATTGTCAGAAGATAAGGAAATTGTAGAAGATCTATTAGCTGCTGCGGTTAATGATGCGGTTCGTCGTGTTGAGGAGAATAATAAAAACTCAATGTCAGACATGACGCAAGGTTTGAATTTACCACCTGGGTTTAAATTCCCGTTTTAATTGTTCAGATACTCATTCTCTAAGTAACTATGCAAAAACTATTCTCACCTAAAATCGAAGGCTTAATCGAGTCACTGAAAGTATTGCCTGGTGTTGGTAAAAAAACCGCCCAACGCATGGCGATTCAGCTATTGGATAAAAAGCAACAAGCTGCACATGAGTTAGCTCAGGCGATTGAAAATGCACTTGATGCGATAAAACATTGTCAGCAATGCAATATGTTATGTGAGGATGATTTATGCCACATCTGCAATAGTGTTAGGCGTGATAACGCACAATTGTGTATCGTTGAAAATATGCTTGATATGATGGCGATTGAATCAGCAGGTGTTTATGGTGGTAAGTATTTTATTTTGCACGGTAGGATATCACCATTAGATGGTATTGGTCCTAATGAGCTTAAATTACCCAAGCTTAAATCACTTGTGGCAAGCCTTGAAGTCAGTGAAATTGTGATGGCATTAAGTCCATCTGTTGAAGGTGAGACAACCGCACATTTTATTTCGGATATGTTAAAAGATCATGCTTGCACAATATCACGTATTGGCTTTGGTGTGCCATTTGGTGGTGAGCTTGAGTATCTTGATCAACAGACATTAACACATGCCTTTAAAGCACGGGTTAATTTTTAATTTATTAATTCACACATTTGCGTAATGCCAGTAAAATAAAGCGCTATTCAATTGCCTTTGTTGTCGTTATAATTTTGGCGTTTTAGATAAAATTATAGTGAAAATATGCAGATTTCATCCTCAAAATCACTCACGCTGTTGCGTTTGGTGATGATTAATATTATTGCCGTTGATAGTTTACGTAATATATCCATTACTGCGCAAGCCGGTTGGGTTGTAGTTAGTTTCTATATTTTGGCTGCGATTGTATTTTTAATCCCTTGTGCGTTATTAACAGCAGAGATGGCGACAGGCTACGCCAAAAACGGTGGCATCTATCTGTGGACCAAAGAAGCCTTTGGTGCCAAGACAGGCTTTGTGATCTTATGGTTACAATGGGTCTATAACCTTGTATGGTTTCCGTCAATATGTGGCTTTTTTGCAGGGATTATTGCCTATATTATTGCGCCGTGGTTTGGTCTAAATCCTAATGCGCTTGTTATGAGCCCATGGTATATGATCAGTATGAGCTTATGTATGTTCTGGCTGGCAACGATTATTAATTTATTTGGGATCAAAACCTCAAGTACCTTAAGTGTGATTGGTGCAATCGTTGGTACATTAATGCCGATGTTGCTAATTATAGGCTTGGCATCATTCTGGGTCATGGCAGGGCAACCTATCTTAAAGCCGCAAACCGTTTCAGATGTATTGCCAAGCTTTGCCAATATCGGTAGTTGGGGATTATTCTTGACGGTAATGTTTAGCTTATTTGGTTTAGAGATGAGCTCGATTCATGCCGGAAATGTGAAAAACCCAAAGAAGAACTTCCCTAAAGCGCTATTGATTTCCAGTATTGTGATTTTGCTGTCACTAATATTATCCAATATTGCAATCTTTACGGTGAATAGTAGCACAGGTGGGCAGGTTGATATTGTCACTGGACTTATGGCATCGTTTCATTATTTCTTTACACAATTTAATATGCCGTGGATGTCAGATGTTATTGCATTAACCTTGGTGCTTGGCGCATTTACCACGGTAGCTGCTTGGATTATGGGCTTATCACGCGCGTTTACAGTAGCTGCTGAAGATGGTCTTATTAGTAAAAGGTTGGCGCAAACCAATAAATATGAAGCACCAAGTAAAGTACTTATGTTGCAAGGGATTATCTTTTCACTTTTTTGTTTAAGCTATGTGTTGATGCCAAGTGTTAATTCCGCATATTGGTTTTTAAGCGCATTAACCGCTCAACTTGCGGTGCTAGCCTATATTGGCATGTTTGCTGCAGCGATTAAATTGCGTCGCCAAAATCAACCAAAGCCTGGGCAATATGTTATTTTCGGGGGTGTCAAGGGCACTATCTCAATGGCTGTTTTGGGCTTTTTTGGCTGTGTTATTGCGATTAGTGTTGGCTTTATTCCAACCTCAGATGTCACGATGTCAGCAGTAAACTTTGATTTACTATTGCTCACTGGGATTATCATAGCGCTAGTCATCCCTTATGTTATCACGCGGAATTATCAAGCTTAAAAAGCCATTAAGGTATTATTGTAAAGGACTAGAAAAATGAAAAAATCGATCGTTGCTTTGTTATTAGTTGTATTTATTGATGCGGCTGGAATTGGGATATTATTTCCGATTTTGAGTGATATTATCATGTCTCCTCAGTCTCACTTTCTAGCGGTTGAAACATCGATAGCGCAGCGTGAATTTCTCTATGGTATGACGATTGCTGTCTTTTTCTTTTGCTGGTTTATTGGTGCAACTTATTTATCAAAAACCTCAGATCAAATAGGACGCAAACGTGCGTTACTTATTTGCTTGTGTGGGATTTTTATCGGCTACGGATTAACTGCATTGGCGATTGCCTTTAACTGTTTAACATTATTGATTTTAGGGCGTATACTCGGTGGTATTACTGCAGGCAGCCAACCCGTTGCTCAAGCGGCAATTATTGATATTAGCAGCAAACAAGAACGCACTAAAAATCTAGGTCTCATTATGTTTGCATTTGCTTTGGGTATGGTTGCCGGTCCGATTATTGGCGGTGTATTGTCAGATACGTTTTTAGTATCGTGGTTTAACCATCAGTTGCCATTTTATTTGGTATTAGTCTTGGTGCTGGTGAATATTTTCCTTCTTATTAGCTGTTATCAAGAGCAACCACCACAAAAAAATGAAGCATATCACTTCAATGTGATTGAGCTCGTCACTCAGTTTGGCGGTGTTTTTAAAAATAAAAATGTGCTTAAACTGTCGATCATATTCTTTATGATGCAAATAGCATTTAATACGTTTTATGTGTTTTTGCCAGTGTATCTTTATCGGCAATATCAATATGGAGTGCTTATGAATAGTGCAGTGATGCTCGTATTAGGCTTAGCAATGGCAATAAGCTCAATTGTGTTGGTGCCGTTATTAGCAAAACGATCGTCACAAAAACAAAATGTGATGATGGGGTTAATTGTGATGGCATTATCACTTTCTTTGATGTTATGTGATATTGCCCATTATGGCGCTTTTATCTTTGGAGGTGTTTTAATGCTGTGCTTTGGTGTGGCATATACCAATATGTTGGGGCTTTTCTCACATGCAGTATCCGAGAAAGAACAAGGCTGGGTTATGGGAATTACGGTATCACTATTCACATCGGGTGCGGCAATTACGTCATTATTTAGTGGGAAATTATTAGATATAGCGCTTGAGCTACCTTTTATTTTGGTCGTCATCGTTTTTGTGATGAGTGTTGTCATGCTCAAGATCTTAACAATTGGTACTTATATAAACAAAGACTCATGAGGGCTTCGACTGACGCTCACTCAGCCCTCGGTATCAATCGTTTCCTGAGCGAAGTCGAAGGGGTATATTACTTACAACGTTTGAAGATGCGGAATTAGTGGAAAATAAAGTGACAGCTTAATAGCGCTTGGATTTATTTTAAAGTAGCGAGCAATTAGCTTTTGATAATTGGTAAGTTGCGCACGATAGGTTGCTATCTGAACGCTTACAAAGTTCTCTAAAGATTCATTGCTCACTGGTGCAGCAAATTTATAATCAACAATATGATATTGACCATTCTCGATAATAATCCGATCAGCAATGTACTTTTGTGTTTTACCAAAGTTCAAATGAAGCATCACTTGTTCATGCATACCATGAGCATTGATAATCCAAGGAAACTGTTGGGTGGTATTGGTGATTGCCTCTTTGGCTAAAGCATATGATTGAGCATGATGGACTTTGGCAATAGCATGTTGATGTAAGCAAGGTGCAAAATAATTTTGCCAATGGTTGATGTTATCTTTGGCGCTACTTAAGTAGTTAAATAGTTGATGCAATGCCGAACCGATTTGACGATCACTAGTTAATACGAGTTCACTAAGATCAGGGTGATTTAAATCATTTTCTTTATCTGTTTTATCTTTTTTATCTGCATTATCAGCGTTATCTACTTCAACCGCTGCTTGGTCATGTTCAAAGTTGAGCACAGCAGTCGTTGAATAGTTCTGGATCTGCTTAATGACTTTATAGTATGGTTTTGGTTTTTTTGGCTCTTGGTCAGCAGAAGCAGCTGATATATCATTGTTTGCGTCCTTACATGTAATCCAAGGCAGGTTTAATGGCGCTAGAAGTGCTAAGAAGCTATTATTGGCAGCTTTGATATCATTGCCATTGTCATTAACTGCAGTAAATAAAAGTGTTGATTTGGCGCGAGTGACAGCAACATATAAGAGTCGTTGCAGCTCATATTCAGCACGCTTTTTCTGCATGCTTTGGATGACTTTGAAAAGTGGCGGTACTTCCTTGTCCCAGCTATGTTTAATAGGACTTAACAATAAATGATCTTTGCCATCGCTTAGGCGTACCGTATCATGCAAGAAAAGTGGCGTATCATCGGCTTTGCCGCGTTTATCAAGTTGCGGCAAAATCACAAAATCAAATTCTAAACCTTTGGATTTATGGATCGTCATAATCAGTACATTGCTTTGTGATGGACTGCTGACAAACTTGCGTTTTAATCGCGCGATAAAGCGATCAAACTGTGCAATAGCGGTTTTATCATCGGTTAAATGATTTTGCAAGAGGGTCATGAAGTTGGCAAATAACGCATGATCATGATAGATACTAAAGCCATCCAGTGCTTGCCAGATAATCTTTAAACGCGTAGCCAATGGACTGCGAATACCATTGAAAAAAGCATCATTAATCCAGCTTAGCAAATAAAATGCCTTTTGCTGGTGGGGGTGGCTTTGTTGCATCTTAAGATAAAGTGCTAACTTGGTATGAAATGAATAAGGCTTCTCACCTTGTTGCTCATTTAATTTTATTTGCTCAATTGTTTGCAGTTCATTTAAAGAAAAACCAAACAAAGGTGATTGTAGTAAACTCACCCAGTAAATAGACTGCTCAGGATTGTTTAAAAGCGCACAAAGACACAATAGATCCATCACCATTGGTTGGTGGTAGAATGTTTCTATTTCATTCTCAACAACAGCAACTCCTTGAGCCTTTAACACGGGAACAAGATGTTTTAAATGGCTGCGAGTGCGCACTAAAATGGCGACTTGATGATCGGGATGTTTATTAAGGTGTGCTTTAATACTATCGGCAATAAACAGTGCTTCTTGTGTTAGATCGGCAAATAATCGATAGTCAATAGCCTCTTGGTTCAGCTCTTGTGATAGCGTTGTTGCTGGTGCGTAACTAATGCCGCCATAGTTTCTATCATCTTCTTTAGGAAAAATGCTGCAAAAATGATGATTCACCCAATCAACAATAGATTTGTGTGAACGGAAATTGCAATCAAGCTGTAAAAATCCCAGGGCCACTTGGTTAATGCCATGCGTTTTAACATCTAGAAATTGATTGACCTCAGCTTGACGAAAACGATAGATAGACTGCATTGGATCACCAACAATAAACAGTGTTTTACCATCATTAGCTTGCCATTCAAGGGTAAGCATTTGCAGTAACTTAAATTGTAAAATAGACGTATCCTGAAATTCATCAATTAAAAGATGCTTGATCTGATGATCAAGATAAAGCATCAAATCAGTCGGCGTTTCACTACTACCAAGAGCAGATAACGCTTGTAACGACACCTCATTGAAATCAAGCAAAGCACGCACTTTAAACACAAGCTTTAGATAAGATACCAAGCGCAATGCAATACGCGCGATAGCACTTAATATTTGCCATTCTTGATCGTCCAATAATAAGCGCTCATATAGGCGAATTTCAGCAACTAATGCGGTGATACCTAATAAACTGTTATCGCTAAAGGATTGCGTATAACTAATAAGCCATTGGGCATAAGCTTTGGCTTTGGCATCTTTGGCGGGGAGCCCTTGTTTGGCATTGAATGTTTTGCGAAAAGTATTGTCATTGGTAAAAAGCAGTTTAATGAGTCGTTGCCAAAAGGTTGGACTGTCTTGATCTATCAGGGTTTCGTCATGTTCGCTATCACAAAATATCAGTATTTCATGTAAGGTAAATTGATTTTGATCAATGTTTAACAATCTACTCAAGCGCTGTTGAAGCTCAGCAAAAAGTGCCTGAAAGCCAGACTCGATAATTATTTTACTTTCTTTACTTTCTTTACTTTTTTCATTGTGTGTTGTATCCGCGTTTATTAAGTTAGATGATAATAAAATACCAAGCCATTGTTCACGTCTAGAAAGCATACTGCTAAGCAGGTTTTTCACACGAGTAATATCATTATCAAGATGGGCTAACAGGTCGTGTAAATCCTGATAAAAAGGGCTTTGTCGATGGGTGTCACTGATAAAGTCATCAATAGCTTGTTCGTATAATAGCTCTGGCGCGTCACTGATCTCGGCATTAAATGCTTCATCTGTTTCAAACATGAGTTGTTTGGATAGGCTCTGACAAAAGGCATCAATAGTCATAATACGTAAGCGCTTAGGACTCATTAAGAGCTGCCACTCTTTGCGCTTATCTTGTAATAAGGCTTGTTGGGCAAGTTTGAACGTGAGCTTCTTATGTGGCTCATCTGGTTCAGGGTTGTTTTGTGCAGCTAATAGAGATTGGTAAATCCGCTGCTGCATTTCATTAGCCGCTTTATTGGTAAAGGTGAGTGCGATAATTTCCTCAGGTGACTCAACATGAGCCAGTAGATTCAAATAACGCTGCGTTAAGGTTTCGGTTTTACCAGAGCCTGCAGGTGCTTGTACGATAAAGGATTTTTTAGGGTTAAGTGCTTCATTGCGTGCCGCAGCATCATTAGGAATCATAATGTAAAGAGGATTGATTATGTTGAATGATATCCTAATCGATTCTTATTCTTTATTCATTATTATTACTGCGTTCATTTTTCAAATGGCGAATCTGCTCACTTGGAATCTGTAAGGTTTTAGCGACAACAGAAATTGGCACACCCATTTTAAGCATCGCCATGGCGTCATGATAGACGTGTGCCTGTAATGTAGATGTCTGTGTATTGTATCCATTTTGCATATCCATAATACGATCTCCTTTTTAATTGTTTAAAACATGGTAGCGTAAAATTTGGTAGTATGCGAATAATTTTAATGCAACTAAGAGATGATTTTTGTCTTCGAGAATTTCACTGTAATGAATTAAGAGTCAGTTGTGTTTTGGTTAAGTAGTCAGAGGCAGTTAGTTTTGTGACGTTTAAGTCTAATTTTTAATTTGATACTTTGTCACGATCTTGCCATTAATTAAATGTGACTGAATAATTTCTTCAAGGACTTTAGGAGTGCATGAGTGATACCATACACCCTCAGGATAAACAACGGCAATAGGACCTTGTATACATACGCGTAGACAATTGGCTTTGGTGCGATAAATCTCGCCTGATTGTGAAAGTTTAAGCTCAGATAGTCGTTTTTTTAGATAGTCCCATGCAACGAGAGAGTCATCTTTGTTGCAACATTTATCAATGTTTTGATCGCAACATAAAAAAATATGGCGTTTAATATTATTCAAACCTAACGTTTGCGCTTTTTGGGTTAATAATTCATCGTGCATAACAATCCTTAGAAATTTAAAAGGGAATAAGGTTAAATAGTGGAATAAGAATTGGCGTTGCCAAAGTTAATACAAATCCACTACTGATGGCGACAGGTACGGCTTGAATGCCGATATGGTCTTTAATTACAGGTAAGCTAAAATCCATCGCTGTGGCGCCACTATAACTCACCAGTTCGGTAGGAATACGTTTGGCTAACATCGGAATCACAATAATCGCGATAATTTCGCGTGAGAAATCGATAAAAAATGTCATTGTACCGAAGTGGGCGTCAATCAGCTGAGCATTTAAAATACTGGCTAAACTATACCAGCCAAAGCCGCTTGTAAGCATTAATGCGTGCGCAAGTGGGATGTTAAAGAAAAGCCCCAAGATGGCACCAACAGCAAGGGAGCTAATCATTAAGATAATCGCAATCATAATGCCGGTCTTATTCTTGAGAATTTGCGTCAGTGAGTGACCCTCACGTCGCATTTGGATCCCAATAATAAATAAAATCAGGATTAAAATACCATCAATAATTAGTCCGATATGAATAAGTGGTTTATTGATAAATAGTCCAACTAAAGTGCCAATGACAAGATATAATAGGTATTTACAACTGGTCAGGATAGGCTTCAGTGGGCTTTGTGCTTTGACCATGTCGTGATGCGCTTTGATTGCGCGTTTTGGTTTTAAGTGTAAATAACCATAGACTGCTAACACATTGATAGCAAACAAGGCGGCAATAAAGCTTAAGGTAATGCCAAGCATTGAAATAAGCTCACCTTGCAGTTTATAGATAAGCTCACCAAAGTTGTAACCCATGACCGCAATAATCAGACTAATCATCGCTGACAGTAGTTTATTCATCAGTTTGTTAGATAAGAATTTAAGATCAATAAAATAACCGAGAATTAATGCCGATAGAATGATAAGCGCTTGGGTCATTTACTCACCACTAATGCTACATTGTTTTATGAGCAGTGAACCACTTTGGATCCGTGAAAAAGGTTCAATATCATCACCCATCGCAATAATGCTCTGCAGCATCTGGCTTAGATTGCCGGCAATGGTAAAGTTATCAATCGGATAGCAAATTTCACCTTTCTCAACATAATAGCCCATCGCGCCTTGTGAATAATCACCCGTGGTAATATGAAAACCTTGTCCCATGGTTTCATGGATAATCACACCCTTATCGATCGATTTAATAAGGGCATTATACGCTTGAATATTGCTGCTATGAACTGTTAAGTTACTAATGCCTCCGGCGTTGCCTGTTGTTTCACGCTTTAGCTGACGTGCGCTATAGCTACTTAATAAATAGCGATTTAGAACGCCACAGGTAATAATTGGATTTTCACCCAAGTTAACGCCTTCATTATCATAGGGTTGATTACCAAGTGCTTGTGGAATGTTAGGATTCTCGATAAGGCTTATATCATGAGCAATAATTGATTGATCAATTTTATCCAAAAGGAAAGTGTCTTTGTGGTATTGGCGTTGTCCTTTAATGGCGGATAATAATGCACCCCAAAATGAGCGGGCAATAGATGGCGACAGTAGAATGGGCAATTGTTGACTTTGGATGCGTCGCGGGTTTCTGCGATCTAGCGTACGTTTAAGCGCAAGTTTGGCAATATGCTCAATACTTGGCAACGTGGTGAAATCATGTGCGCTATAGTAAGCGTTATCGCGTTGCATGCCATGGTTGTCTTTGGCAATCAGCCCCATGCCGATGCTGTGACGTGTTTCCGGATACACATGTAAGAAACCGTGACTATTGGCAAAGCCATGCAAAATCTCAAAACTATCAATATCAACACCTTCAGAGTGATCAATGTCACTATTCTCAAGTGCTATTGCCTCACAATGTCTGGCATGTTCAATGAGTTTATCAATACTAAAGTTTGCAATCGGTTGATAAAGCTCAGGCATTTCAGATGGTGTGCATAGAAAGCGCTTATCAATGATGCCAGCAAAAGGATCTCTCTCGGTAAAGTTAGCAATGGTTTTGGCATTATCAATAATCGATAGAATACTTTTTTCACTAAGGTCTGAGGTTTCAGCGTAACCTGTTTTGCCTTGATGATAAATAGTTACACTCAATTGCTGAGTAACATTATATTCTAAGGTTTCAGCTTGCTGATCGCGAACGGCAATAACATGTCCTTGGTCATAGCTACAATTGATTTCAAAAGCATCGATATTTTTCTTATGCAGCACGTCACTTGCAAATTGAAGAACATCTTGTAAATAACGCTTTTTATCGAGAATAGACATGTGTAGTAATATTAAAAGATTTAAAGTTTAATGTGCTATATTATCGGCAATTGCTTAGGATAAGGCAAATCTTGATTGGCGTTTTTTGGTGTTTTTAACGCTTTAACTGGGAATTACTTTTTGCTCAAGTGAAACGCATCGCCCTTTGGCAATAGCACAAACATTTTACCTAGATTCTTCATGTGTCCGGCATAATACTCAGCATCGCTACCACTGCCCCAAAATACATCACCACGAATAGCACCACGAATTGCTCCTCCTGTATCTTGCGCAATCATTAAACGATCAAGTTTATGCGTTTTATTATGATTGCCTTGATAGGTTGTGCTTAACCAAACAGGTGTACCGTATTGGTAGAACTTATTGTCAATGGCAATGGAATATCCAGGCGTTAATGGTACACCTTGGGCACCAATGGGATTACCATGACTAAGCACACGGAAGAAGACAAAAGAAGGATCATAGTTTAATACTTTATCAGCGTCTTTGGGGTGATGGTATAACCATTTCTTGATCGATTGCATCGTGATGTCTTCGCGAGGCATTAGTTTGTTTTCAAGTAAATAGCGACCAATTGGGCGATAAGGGTGGCCATTTTGACTGTCATACCCAACAAGAATGCTATCGCCATTGGTTAGTTCAATTCGACCAGATCCTTGAATCTGTAGAAAGGTGCGCTCAACACGTGAACTTACCCAAGCAATGATGTCTTTGCGCGTGAAAAAATTATTTTTGGCAATTTCTTCACGTGTGTAATAGGGCGTGAACTTGCCATTAACCATGCGTCCGTATTGCGTGCCTGAGGATGTTTTTTTCTGGATTAAATCAGCAGGTGTTTTATAAATAGGGATTTGGAATTCTGCTGTTGGGTATAAGCTGCCTGATATCGCTGGTGCGTAGTAACCAGTAAACAAACCTTGTGATTCATCATTGTAACGCACCATAAATGGTGAGAAGTTTTGCTCAATCATCTCACGTGCACGTCGGTCGGTATGTGCTGATACGGCTAATATATTTTGGCAACTGCCTTGCCAGTCTTTATTATAGTTTTTATTTTTGACAATGGCTTTGCACGAAATTTGCAATGCTTGATAGGCTTGCATTTGATCGCCACAATCCCAGTCGGGTAATGCTTGATAGGCAACTGGTTCAAAGCTAATACTTGTATTTGCCAATAAACACAAAGGCAAAAATGAGGTCAATGTGCTTAAGCAAAGCAAGTATTTTATTCGCATAGACGTATCTACAACAGATGTTTATATTTTAAGATGTTGCCATTGTCGCGATCTATCGCCAGATGTCAAGTGGGTTTTTTATGATCATATTTGTAAAGGGTGTAAATGCTTGCTCAAAGATATGCATCAAGTCATAGGGGAGCGTTAACTATCGACGTCAATTGATCATTGTGAGCATCATCGTAGCATCGACACTATTGTTTATTGGAGGAGTTATTTTAAAGTTTTATTTATTTTAAATCTTATCCATTGGTCCATAAAGGATTGAAGTGTGTTGAAAAGATGAATTCTGGCGGAGGGGAAGAGATTCGAACTCTCGATACGCGTTAACGTATACACGCTTTCCAGGCGTGCTCCTTCAACCACTCGGACACCCCTCCAGAAAATTAACTTGTTCAACCCGTGGTTGATTTGTTACTAAACTCGATCATCGTGATCTTGTTAAGTAACCCAGCCTTTCGCACCTGCTACAGGCGCTCATTAGCTCGTAGTTTATTCGCTGCTCGGGGGACTAATTCGCCCACTCGGACACCTCTTGCAGAAACTTCATTAAGCTAATGCTGTAATAAAAGCATGTGCATCCTAGCAAAGTAGATCCTAGAAAGCAAGGCGCTTGACATCTTAAAATATCAGGGTAAAGTCGGCGCAAATTAAGTTTTCTTGGTGCTTATATCGTTATTCCAATATGTATTAGCACTTCATTGCTACTAGTGTTCCTGATAAAAGAACCAAAATGCACAGAAATAAAAGCGGAATCATGCTAAGACGACTATACTCTAAGCGGTAAAATGTCTGTATAGCATGTAAAGAGAAAAGAAATGGCAAGGATAAATAGCATTAGAAGTATTAAAAGTAAAAGTATTATATTCATGGTAGTGCTCTTGAGCGCATGTACAACAGCAAATAACATGCCAGATTCATCAAGTTATTCAGGGCCAAAAAAAACGCAAAAACAGCAAATATATGCACAAAGAAATGCAGATAGTAATAAGCATGACGTTTTAACAAAACTGAATTTGCCGCCAAGTTGTAGTTATGATAGTGCTTATAAATACTTAGTATTAAAGGGCGATGCGATTGATAGGATTGCTCATCGTATTCGTGTGTCATCTGGGTGCATTGTACAGATGAATAATCTTGAAGATAATGACTTATCTATTTCACAAGCACTGCGACTGCCGAAGCAGGCATTTATTAATACGATGCTTACTAAGATGTGTCCGATCAATCGACAGATTCTAAAAGATCGTGACTTTTTATTAGCACTAGAATCAAAGCCTACTATGACATCTCAAGATAAAGTCCGTTTACGCAAGTTGGCAGATGTTTATGCGCTACAAGCTTATGAAAAGGATGATAGCAGTTTGATTAACCATCTGTTATTAAGAGTGAATATTATTCCTGAAAGCTTGACTTTGGCGCAGGCAATTGTTGAGAGTAATTGGGGTGGTTCGCGTTTTGCAGTGCATGGCAAAAATTATTTCGGCTTGCATTGTTTTTCACAAGGTTGTGGTATTGCACCTAAATACCCAACACCAGGCGTGATTGATGAAGTCAGTGAGTTTACTGATGTGAGTGCAGGTATTGCTGATTACTATCGAGTGCTTAATACTTTGGCACCCTATGCTGAGTTTAGAGAGCAAAGAGCGCAGTTAATTATGTTGAACGGTTATGATTTGGCAGATTATTTGCAGTCTTATTCAGGTTTGAAAGGTAAAGAATATGCGACGATTCTAAAGACTGTGATGCGTCACAATAATCTTGGGCAATATGATGGTTTATGTGAAAAAATCTAGGTGCTTTTAGGTGTTTTGATGATCTCTTTGTATTAAAAAGTAAAAATTTATGTTTTTTATTGTTTAGCTTGTGCTAATAATAGCTATACTCTTTCTACGTAACTTTTAATGATTTCAATTATGCGAGATGTGAGATCTTTTATAGCGTCTTAAATGCTGTTGAAATTACAATAAAACAAACAAGGTCAGTAATAAAAAATGAAAAATAGTAGTTTCAAAATTTGTGATGCTAGTGTTCACCCAGGAGAGAAAGCAACATTAGCATTGCCTTTGCCTGAACAATATTCATGCTCACCAATGTATATGCCAATTAAAGTAATCAATGGCAAGCAAAGTGGACGCAAACTTTTGGTGTTTGCGATGATTGATGGTAATGAATTTAATGGATTAGAAATTGCTAATCAGTTATATGATGATATCTCTGCTGATGATTTGCATGGGACATTGGTTGCTATTCCGGTTTTGAATGTTTATGGTTTGTCGCATTTTCCCAAGCCAACGCCAGGTGGTGTGAGACTAAGTGCGTGCTTTCCAGGCGATGAGCATGGCAGTTTTGGAGAGCGTATTGCACATATCTTTACTCAAGAAATATTGACACAGATTGATTGCTGTATTGAGTTAAACACAGGCTCGTTGAATCATGAGATTTTGCCACAAGTGTATTGCAACTTTGACAATGTTGAGGCGAAGAAATTAGCCAGAGCCTTCCAAGCACCGGTTATCACTGAGGTTGAGACTAATCAAAGCGGTATTCGCATCACGGCAGAGAGTTTGAATATTCCGTTATTGGTATATGAAGCCGGTGAGGCACAACGTTTTGATCAAGCTGCGATTCAAGTTGGTTTAGATGGTATTAAAAATGTGATGTGCAAACTTGGAATGCTCAGTGGTGAGGTCGATGATAATGTAACACCTGTATTTTCAAAAGATGATGATTGGCTTATTTCATCATCATCAGGTGTTTTGCACAGTGAAGTAGCACTGGGTGAATCGATCAAAAAAGGTGATAAAATTGGGCGTCTGACAGATCCATTTAGCAATGAAAATGCAACAGTAATTAAATCAGATCTTGATGGGGTGATTGTTGGAATTAACCGCTCACCACTAATTCAAGAGGGAGTTTCTATCTTTAAGGTGGCGTCATTTATTGATAATCAAAGAGCGGAGGAGATTCTAGAAGAATGGGAGGAAGAGCACAAACCTGAGGTTGACGAATAAAATGAGTCAAAATCAAAAAATGAGTTTTATCGGCACGATCATTTGGTTGGTCTGTGCATTATTTTTCATGTATGAGTTTTTACTTAGAACGATTCTAGGTACATTTGAGCACCCCATTATTCAGGACCTGAATTTAAACCTTGTGACATTCGCTATCTTAAGTTCAACAGCCTATCAGCTAGTTTATGGCATTATGCAAATCCCAGTAGGAATTATTACTGATCGTTTAGGTTTAAAAAAGACCTTATTCGTTGCCGTATTTTTCTGTGCATTGGCCGTTACTGGCTTTGGCATGAGCTTTGGTTTTGATAGCGCTTTTGTCTTTAGAGTATTAATGGGGCTTGGCTCATCTTTTGGCTTTATCTGTCTGTTAGTGGCTGTTTATGACTGGATGCCACGCAAACATATTGCGTTGTTTATTGGCTTATCTCAATTCATAGGTACGATGGGACCAATGTTGGCAGCTGGCCCTTTAAATAGCTTATCATCACATGCTGAGTTACCATGGCGTTATATTTTTTATGCGTTAGGTGCGATTGGTATTGTGATTGCAATTATTGTGCTTCTTGTTGTTCGTAATAATACGGATTACACGGGAAGTTTTCGTATTTTAAAGCGCCAAGAGCGCTTGCAAGTTAATCTTTGGCAGCTAGTGCGTCAACGTCAGGTTTGGTATATTGCCTGTTATTCAGCTTGCGTTTATTTTGCCATAGAATATTTCTCTGAAAATAGTGGTAAAGCCTTTTTGATGTTGCATGGCTTTAGCTCTGATGTCTCATCTTATATGTTAACGCTATCATGGTTAGGTTATGCCATTGGCTGTCCGCTTTTAGGCTTTATCTCAGATCGCACCAGTAAGCGCAAACGTATGATGATGTTTGCCGCAATTATTTGTATTTTGTCGGTGTTATGCATTACTTATTTTCCGGTCAATATTATCGTCATTAGTATTGCCTTTTTTGGTCTTGGTATTGGTGCCAGTGGTCAGAGTATTGGCTTTGCAATTATGGCAGAGCAATGCAATAACAATTATCTGGCAGCAGGCTTGGGTCTCAATAATGCCATGATTATGCTTGTAACCTCTTTGATGGCACCTTTGATTGGTGGTGTACTTGCCCATTTGTCAAAAGGACAAGCTTTAAATATTACTAATTACCAGCATGGCTTTTTATTAATTCTTGCCGTGATAACTATTGGTGTATTAATTAGCGTTTTCTTGATTAAAGAGACGTTTTGTAAGTCAACCAAAGAGACGACCAAGTTGACTGTAACAACGTTGAAAACAGTAGAGTAAATCAATGACGACGGTGGAAGTGTTATTAAAACGATCTTTCATTCAGCTTGTCGTTATCATCTTATTATTTAGCTTTTGTCTTTTTATTATTTTTGAGCTCTTACATGCAGCGCTTTTTTATGGCGCGCTTATGCTATGGATTATTGCTTTTATTGGCATGTTATTAAATTATTTATCGGGTAGACAATTAAACGCAATTGTTTTAACTGAAACTGCTCATACGCGTAAGATTAACTTACATTATGGTAATGATTGGCATAATGATGTGACAATTCGTCGTAGTATTATGATTGCAGGCACGTTATATTTAGAATGCCAATGTGCACAGAAGAAGTGTTTAAAGCTGTGGCTATTTAGGGATCGGTTTAAAAGTAGCAAGGAGCGTTATCAATTGATCAGGTTTTTAGTATTGAATGATTATAAATAAAATATATTAAAAATAAAAATATAATATATTTATCATTGGTGACAAGTATGGATAAGCTAGGAAGTATAGAAATTTTCAACAAGTTGCATAACCACAATAAGGAGAGTTCAAGATGAACAAGAAACATTTAACAACCAATAATGGCGCACCGGTGCCCAATGATAATACCAGTATCAGTGCTGGTGAGCGTGGCTCGTTAACCTTTGATAATTTCAGGTTATTTGAGAAGCTTGCGCATTTTAATCGTGAGCGTATTCCTGAGCGTGTCGTACATGCGCGTGGTTCAGGTGCTTATGGTGTATTTACTTTGGAAGAAGACTTATCACATTTAAGCATTGCTGATTTTTTACAGGGCAAGGGTAAACAAACAGATGTATTTATCCGCTTCTCCACAGTTGGCGGCGGTCAGGATTCAAGTGATTATGCGCGTGATCCAAGAGGTGCTGCAATTAAGTTTTATACCAAACAAGGCAATTATGATATTGTCGGCAATAATACACCTATATTTTTCCTGAGAGATCCCAGTAAATTTCCAGATTTTATCCATTCACAAAAGAAAAACCCACAGACCAACTTGCCAGATCCTGCAGCGATGTATGAGTTCTGGTCGAAGAATCCACAATCATTACATCAAATGACGATTTTAATGTCTGATCGTGGTATTCCTAAAAGCTATCGCCATATGCATATGTTTGGTTCACATACCTTAAGTTTGTATAATGCTAAAGGTGAACGTTTTTGGGTTAAATGGCATTTTAAAACCCAGCAAGGTATAGAGAATCTAACCGATGAAGAAGCAGCTAAAATGCCTGGGTTTGGTGCGCAGAAAGATCTTTTTGATGCTATTGACAAGGGTGATTTTCCAAAATGGGATGTCAAAATTCAGGTAATGACAGAACAAGAGGCGCAAAACTACCATATTAAACCATTTGATTTAACCAAAGTCTGGCCACATGCTGATTTCTCATTGCAACAGATTGGTGTGCTTGAGTTAAATCGCAATGTTGACAATTACTTTGCTGAAGTTGAACAGTCAACTTTTGCGCCAAGTAATCTGGTGCCTGGCACAGGAGCCTCTCCAGATAAAATGTTGCAAGCAAGATTGCTTGCCTATCAAGATGCACATCGATATCGAGTTGGAGTTAACGCGCATCATTTACCAGTTAACGCGCCAAAATGTCCAATGCATAATTATCAACGTGATGGTGCGATGGCAGGTACTGATTTAGATATCTCGCAAAATAGTGATGTGAACTTTTATCCAAACCAGCAAAGTAGCGCACCAACTGAAGCACCTGAATATCAAGAACCACCATTAAGACAATCTGGTGATATTGATTATTATGATGCACAAGCTGAGGATAACTACTCGCAAGCAGGGGATTTATTCCAATTGATGAATGAATCACAAAAGCAGCAGTTAGCAGATAATATCGCTAGCGGATTAGTGCATGCGACAAACGAAGTGCAAGCCATTATGCTTGAGCAATTTAATCAAGCGCATCCAGAATACAAAAAGTATGTAGAGGCAGCACTCATGCAGCAATGAAGTTTTGAAATATATTAAATAGATTGGCTATGAAGCTAGCATTATCGGGCCTATACAACACCTCATTTTTTTTTTCGAAATTAGCAAGCATATTTCCCTAATTCCTTTAATATCAAGGTTTTTGCGTTTCTACAAAAAATCACCTTGTGTATTCAGCTATAGCTTCGTCAAGTATATTTAAAGCCTCATTGATAAATTTATAAACTTCATTATTCAACTCTGATTTATCAGCTATGTTTTTCACTAAAATTAAAGTTTTCCGCATATGCTGCAGGTCTCTAACACTTTCCCAGCTCATTCCTTCATCAATATGCAGCATAAGTGCACTATCATTTTCAAATGGTATACACTTAACCACTTCTTGTCTTAATAAACCCCATGCGCCCTGTAAATCTGATAAAATCGTTTTTATATAATGCGTTGGTTCTTGATAAATTGCCATTTTCCGTAATCAATCATTTGTGAAATTTAAGAAGATGATACAAAAATGATCTCCTTACTGCCAGTAAAACGACTGTCTTCTTGGTGTTCTGATATTCCACACACTATATCAATCTAAATGTAGACAGGCTTTACTTGGTGTTAAGAACTGGTAAGCTTGGGCGCAGAATGAGTATGTTTAACAGGGAGTCAAATTGTGAGTATGTATAAAAACTTAGCAAAAGCAAAAATGGAAAGTCTGACGATAAAGTTGCATTATTTAAATGGCGTGCGAGTAACGTGCAAAGTATCTAAACTATCTGGCACAACGGTTGATGTGGCTATTGATGGCGAACAAGAAAAGCGCACCATTGGTATTGACTCAATAGTCGGCGTTGAACTTGTTAATGAAGAAGCAGAGGAACTGGGTTAGATGGCAAACGAAAGGTTGACAAAATTTAAAAATAATAAAATTAAAGTTAGTCTAAAAATCTACTCAAATAAGCTGTATACTGGCTCTATTGCGCATTTTGTTTATTGATGAGGGATGCCGAGAATGAATGATAAAAATAAAATCGTTGGTGTTTATTCATGTGATCTTGAACATAACATTCTATGTGATGAAAATGGCTGTTTCATTGTGGCTGAAAATAAGAAAATGATGATAGATTATATTAATGACCACCACACCTATGACAAAAAGAAAGACACTATCCATGAAATAACTTTAGGTGAAATACTGTCAGACCTAAGAATAGGTGAGGTTTATTGTTTTGACGTTGAATCGTATAAAACTTTACACCCGCTCCTTGCTAATCATAAAATTTCCAGCATAAAACCACGTGACTTTTTTGGCAGTGATGGCAAGCATTCAAGCGGCATGAGATTTATTAGATTAAGATTCCCAGTCGATAAAATCAATGATAATAAAATATTGCATTAGATTGAGGGTGTCGTGAATGAGCGTTAATAAACAATACAGTAGGTATGCAAAATGATTAAAGTTTTTAGAAAAATCAAAGACTTTGCAGTTTTTTGCTTTGATTTTGTTATAGGTGTTATCGTTTGCTTAGCAATGATAGTTATAAACATAGTTGTCTTTATAATCCTTTTGATTTTCTTGAACCACAAAAAAAAAGGAAAAAATAAGAATAACATGGTGATTAAATGAGTATAGAAAAATTAGTAGAAAAGCAGCTAGATGATGATATGCAATGCATAGATAAATTTAGAGAATACTTGCTATCTCATGTGTCTGAAAAAACTGCAAATAAACACTTAAGTAATATTGAGCTGTATTCGCATTACCATAATGATTATGCTTATAACAAAAACGATATCAATAGTTTAGATGATATGAATTCTGATTTAATTATCAACTTTCTTGATAGTTGGGTTTTACGCAAAACATATCCTACATCATTATATCAATTAGAAAGCTATATAAGCTCATTTAAGAAGTTTCATCAATGGCTCGTAGTAAAAGGAGTGGTTAGTGAAAAAGATAACAAAAAGTTTGTGAGTGATCTTAAGCAAGAAAAACCTAGTATAGATAAAAAATGGTATAAATTCTTAGCTAGTAATCGACAATATATAATGTAGGTACTGCTATTATTTAAAAGGCATCATCGATAAACTCAAAGATGAACGGCAAAAGCTGACTATTGATTTAGTGCACTGAACGTTTTACTTCAAGAAACCGTGCACATACCCAGTGAAGCGGTCAAGATCAAAGGCGCCATTTTTGTTGATGAGGGTTTAGTTTCTTCGGTCGTAGAGTTTGAGGATGGGTGTGGTAAAAATTGAGCTACATTGGTGATGTCTACAAAAACAAAAAGATGATGCTGTGGCTGTTTTTGAAGAAGATTACTAAATTAAGGAAATAAAATGGCAGTAAAGAAAGGTTATGGTTGGGGTGTGGCATCACCAACAAAATCAAAAAGCAAAAAAATTGATGCGACTGAAAAGTTTTGGCAAAAAGTCAAAGACTGGTGGAACTCAAAATGAACAAACATCTTTTAAATAGTCAGTTTTTAGAATCCATTAGAGATGCAAGTGCTTTTGATTTATATAGATTAAGGTGTTTTATCGGTACAGAAATGGAATCACCACAAAAGATTTCAGAAATAAAAAAGAAACTAACTGTTGGAATGATGGTGGAGTATTTTGAGCATTCTGAAAATAAATCTAGAACCTGCATTATTCAGAAATTAAATAAGACTCGAGCGGTGATTATTGATACTGGAGACAATACCGAATATAACATCCCTTATTACATGCTAAACATTGATAGTAGCAACACAGCGATCAACCTTTCAAAAGGCAAGAAATTATCAAAAAATGACTTGCAAGTTGGTGAAAATGTTAGTTTTCATTACCAAGGTGTAACCTATAATGGCACCGTTGTTAAACTTAATGCTAAAACAGCATCCGTTGTCACAACAACTCAGCAAAGATGGCGTGTTGGTTATGAATCACTGACAAAAATCATTGATGGTGAACTTATAGGTGGTTGTCAAGATTTAGTGCAATATGATAGCCATAGATAGTAATGGCGAATAAAAATCAAACCAAACGGGAGTGTTCATAAAACTGTGTCAATTTAAATTTAATATTGATGTAATGTGTTATTGCTAGAATAAACAGAGCAACTGTCAAGGAGGAACGCAGCAACGTGTTGCGAGTAGTCCTTGATGGTTGTGA
>NZ_JACYVZ010000100.1 GCF_014857925.1 Cysteiniphilum marinum
GTGAGTCGTTTAGGTTGCATATAATGAGCCGTTTGTTTTTGTTTTTTCGCAAATTGATAATAATTAAACGGCTCTCTAAATGCTATCAAAAGTTGCCTTCATGTGTATACTGGATTTGAACCATGCCAAATAAAAAAATAAAAAGGTAAGAAACAAAAAACCAAGCCAAGATTTGTAAATTTTTTCATGAAAAAAGTGTAAAATATTTTTTGATTTTTATGTGTGAGTAGTTGAGATATGTTTTAGATTTTTTTGTGATAAATTTTGAGATTTTATTTTTTAGATTTGTCTAAGTAAAAATTAAAACAAATGACAAAAATAAATAGAAATATTTTGCTTGCATCATTTTATTTTTTTGTTACTCAAAAATAATGCGTGGACTTTTACCAATGACTTCGGCAATTTTGAAATGCTTAATATTATTCAAAATTTAAGATAAATATTTCAAACCCTTATCATCAACAATGTTAATAAGTTTTAATATTGCTCCTTGAGCTTTACGCTGACCTTGTTCAAGACTTCTTACCATAGCAGGGCTAATATTCAAAAATTTTGCAAAGACAGCTTGACTGACATTCTGACGTTCTCTAATTTCTTTTATATCTTCGCCAGTGTATTCGTATATATTTGGCGTGCTTAATTCTGTTAAATCTCTAAGCGTTTGCTTATCAATTATGCCTGTCGTATATAAATCGTTTGATAAATCATTTATTGTTTCTCTTATCGTGTTCATCATATCACCTCAAATAATTTTTTATTTTCAATTAGCTTTTTAATATCACTTTCACTTAATGACAATAATATCCCTGAAAGTTTTTTAAAGTCTTTAAGTTCTCTAGTGGTGAAATTTTCTTTTTCATTTTTGTTAAAGCAATGCACCCAGTAACATACTTTTCCATCGCTAAAAACAATAATTGTTCTACTGCTTCCGCTTTTGCCTTTATTGTTTGTTGCTACTCTAAGCTTATACAAATTGCTGCCTAGTGAATATCTTTGTTTACCTATATCATCAAGAGCGCAGAAAAAATCTAACGTTTCTCTTAGTGAAAAATTACTAATATGTTTCGATTCACTCGCAAATTTTTTTATTTTATAATTTTTCATAGAATTAAGTTTGATAATATATAATACTAGATATTATAGTACATTGTATTATGATTGTCAATATAACAAAAAAAGGGCATGGTTCAAATCCAGTATACACATGAAGGCAACTTTTGATAGCATTTAGAGAGCCGTTTAATTATTATCAATTTGCGAAAAAACAAAAACAAACGGCTCATTATATGCAACCTAAACGACTCAC
>NZ_JACYVZ010000101.1 GCF_014857925.1 Cysteiniphilum marinum
ATTTATTCCAGTCAAGATATTCAATTGCTTTTAAGTAGGTATCCTCAGTAACTTTAATTTTTTTAGGTAGGGTTGTGTATGTTGGTGATTTTGGTTTTTCGATCATTGGCATTTTAGGGAATCCTTTTTTTGTTTTTTTAAAAAAATTAATGCGGTGAATAATATATAAAAATATTTGACGCTTGACAACTTCAATATATTAAAGTATAATAAACTATTAGAAAACACAGGATAATTTTTAATGTGGACGCTACTACAAACAAAAGAATTTAAAGAATGGTATTTAAGCTTAGACAATACAAAAACAGTAGTAATCACCAAAAAAATATTAGTGATTGAAAAAATTGGCAACCTTGCAACAATTAAACAAGGGAGCAAATCACTCGGTAAGGGTTTGTATGAATTAAGAGATAAACAACTTGGTATGCGAGCTTATTATTCTTTTCATAAAGACAAAATTATTTTACTGCTAAATGGCGGTGATAAAAACACCAAAAAACAACAAGATAACGATATAAAAAAATCTAGGAAACTTTTAGAGGAAATTAAGCGAGGCACTTATGAACAGTCAAACATTGAGCAGCTTTAGAGAAACAGCACGAAACAAATTAGGCAATGATGTTTTTAATCAGCTCGATCATGAAGCAGAACTGATTGCTGAAAATATCATAACGCTACAAACACAACTAGCCGATGCAGTAAAAAAATATATGAATGACACTGGCAAAGGATTTAATGAAATTCAAAACGATTTAGAAATATCATCAAACAAATTAAATTCAATTTTAAAAGGCACTGGAAATTTTACAATAAAATCTATCAGTGAAATTTTTGGGTTACTTGGTAAAAAAGTCACTTTAAATTTTCAGTAATTAAAATTAACATAATGCAAGTAAAATATTTTTATTTATTTTCATCTTAGTTTTTTATTTCTGATTTTCTCTTAGGCAAATCTAAAAAATAAAATTTTAAAATTCATCACAAAAAATCTAAAACTTTTTTCAATCACTCACGCAAAAAAAATCTGAAAAAAATCTAAAATAATTTTCAAAATATTTTTTTTTTAAAATAACTGCCAAGCTCGCCTTGGTTTTTTTATTTTTAATTTTCCTTTTTTGTTTTCACTTTTTCCTTTTCATTCTCACGGTTTTTTAAATATCTTAATGTAGTCCTGCTATTTTTATTAAAGTCTTTGCTATCGCTTTTATATTGCCTTTTATCACGCTTTAAAATCTCATTCAATCGCCATAGTTTCGGCTTGGTTAAATTCAATACAAAATCAGATACTTTAAA
>NZ_JACYVZ010000102.1 GCF_014857925.1 Cysteiniphilum marinum
TTTGATCGTCATAAATCTGAGAAATTATTTTTTGTTTTAGCGCCATGATGATACCTTAATGCAAATAAGTTTATTTTGCACTATAGCATAAAATTTATCTTATAGGTATGTTTTTAGGAATGGACTCAGCTTTGACACTATAAATAATGGAGTAGGGGTTCCAGTGTTATAAGCCGAAAAGTGTAAAGATTTTCTGGGGAGTTGGCTGAAACGCCTTTATTTACAAGAATCGTAGCAGACATTCGGCAACTTGTCATGTATAATCTCTACAAGATTTGAAAGTATAATAAAACCTACCTTAAATTATACTCCTGCTGAGGAAACTTGAAGCTAGAGAGTATAAGGGTTTTGAGATATAAATATCTGGTTAAATTAAACAAAATATAATTTAGCTGATTTCACGAGATAAGTTAGACCAAATATTTTCTTTACGTTTTTCGGCCTATAGCACTGGAGCCCCTACTTTGCCGATTTGTCCAGAATCTACAGAGTAACCCATTATTACACATCCGGTGAGATTTGCTGACTGGCACCTGGCCATTTATCCTGTGTTAAAAGTGACAGCGGTAATTGCTGGAAAAAGAGCTTTTTTTGACTAAAAACACTCTTATTAGAATAATTCTTAAAATCTTGTCTATCATTAACTACAGAATAACCATGGACTTATGAGATTTGGAGATCAAATGATGAAAAACAGAAATAGCTCAAGATTTAAAAAACAGTTTTCTTTTAGCTTTTTAATTACTTTGAATAATATGACTAAGTATCTTGTTATTAGCATTATATTATTTTCAAGTAGCAATGCTGTAACTACGGTGCAAGTAGGTGGAGGTGGAGCAAGTACATCATTAAATAATACTTTAGGTTCTTCTGATTATCTAACTGTCGCCGCTAATGGCAATGATTCAGGCGGGTTTAGGGTCAGACATGATAACGCAACTGGAGGGCTATATTCTGTGGATGTCAGCTTAGTAGATGGCTCTGTTAGGTTAAATGGAGTAACTACTGTAGACAATGCTCTATCCGTAACGGGAAATACCAATATGAGTACGTTATCTACTTCAGGATTAGCCACTATGGATAGTGTTTCAGTAACCAATAACTCAACCATTGGCGGAACATTAGGTGTTACTGGTACCACTTCTACTAACGGGATCACTAACACTGGGAATATTAGTACTACTGCAGATATGAGTTCTGCAACTTCAACCGTTTCTGGTGATAGTACGGTAGGAGGTACTTTAGGAGTCACTGGCACCACTTCTACTAACGGGATCACTAA
>NZ_JACYVZ010000103.1 GCF_014857925.1 Cysteiniphilum marinum
CTGAAAATCGCGTCCCAGTCGTTTAAGAATTCTTTTGCTAAAGCTTGTGCCTTAGCACTTTGACTCTTTCTGTATTTCAGGCAATGAGCCTTAAAGATAAACAGTCGATACCTAAAATCAGAAATAATCGAAAATTCATTGTTTATTCTGGCTTGTTTAATCCTACTCATGATACTTTGAATTAAGTTCATGGTTAGATCGCCAAAGCGCTTGTTTTCTCTATCGGTCGATTGAGAAAGACTACGTGCCTTGCGGTATAAATGTGCTAAACATCTAAAGCGTTTGTCATAGTGACGATAAGCCGCATAACCATCACTCATAAGCCAGCCGTTAAAACGATCTGTTAACATCATTTGAGCCATTTCCTTTGTTCTGCTACCGATCATAAACAGACAAGCACTGACAGTAACACATGCCCAAAGCCATGTGCTTTTATGATGAATATACCAACCGGTTTCATCCATATGGCATAAGTCACTTTTTATCACTTCTTTTGCAATTTCATCGACTAATGGCTCGCAACATAATGCAGATGAAATAATTGCCTGATTAATTGTGCCAGCACCAACCTCTAGTGACCACAAGTCACTAATGAGACTTTTGATATGACCAACAGGCAATCTATATCGTTTATTCAATACGGATAAAACGCTTGCTAATGTACTACCAACTAACCCATTGTCTTTGATGATATAACCATCTTTACTCACATATTGATTAGGCTGATACTTTGTCCATACGTCACATGCCGGACAATAAGTCTGATGTGTTATATATAGATTATTAATCACATGATAGCCAAGTGATTCTTTGATCAAATCAATCTGATAATAACCGCCAAAGGCTTTAGAAATAGCAGAGTCATCAAAGCTAGCTTTGCAGCCGCTGCAGCAATTAGGCTTTAGATTAATAACTTCATTAATGGGTAATTTTTGTGTTCTACCAAAACCTTGATTACGTGGTTTTCTAGCATCTGCACGATTATGCTGTTTAGATTGCTTGTTTTTAGTAGCATTATTATCTTGCTCATGTTGCGTGTCAGTATTTGTATTACTATCTTCTTGATCTTTATCAAAAAAGTCAGAACTGGGTGGCATTGAGCTATTTTTGCTATTGATATTTATACGATCAGTAAGTATTTTAGCGGTATGTAGCAAATCTTCGTAACTTAATTGTTGTTGAGATAAATCCAAAGAAGAAAAATTCTTAAGGCTTAATGTGCTAAGCTCTTCCTTTTTTAACAGCTTTGGTTTTCTCATGTCCATTTGATTTCAGG
>NZ_JACYVZ010000104.1 GCF_014857925.1 Cysteiniphilum marinum
CCACACTACAGGACAGTAGCTGCAAAAAGTCTTTATTTTCAAGGGTTTCAATGACATCTTTAGAGTAGAAAAAAATAACTAAAATTACATATGAAACACAACAAAGCATTTCAGCAGCTACTGGGACAATATTTTACCTTTAATTCGCATCGTTTAACATGCCTGATTCACATTATTTTGGGATTATTCATTACGCAAAGTGTAAATCTTGCCAAACTTTCCAGAACCTTTTCTACCAAAACAAAACACCAGTCTGTCTACAAGCGGTTACAACGCTTCATGAAATATCTCACATTTAGTCATAAATCCTTGTTTTTAATGATTTGTGATGTCTTTGATATTAAAGGAAATTTGACACTTTGCATGGATAGAACAAATTGGAAATTTGGCAAAGCACATATCAATTATCTGGTGGTAAGCATTGCCTACAAAGGAATTTCTATTCCCGTCATCTGGTCACTGCTTACCGACAAAAAATGTGGAAACTCAGATTTTGAAGACAGAAGAAAACTCTTTGATCGTATACTAACATTCATTCAACCCACGCAAATAAAGGCATTATTATGTGATCGAGAATTTTTGAGTGGTGACTGGATTGCCTATCTTAAAAGCCACCAGATTCCATTTGTTATTCGTGCTAAAGAAACCGTGCTAGCAAGCAATAGTCAGGGCAAAGCAATTTCATTTAAAACGATGTTTGCAAACCTCTCTGATGGGAAGTCATCATGTTTAAAAGCATCACGTAATGTTTTAGGGTGTGATGTCTATATTTGTGCAAAACGCCTCGATAGTGGGGAGTTATTGATTCTTGTATCTAACAAGCCGGGGCGTATGGTATTTGATTTATATCGAATCAGGTGGGAAATTGAAACATTGTTTGCAGCCATGAAGCGAAAAGGCTTTAATTGGGAAGATACACACATGACACATCCACTAAGATTAAGTAACCTTTTGTTTGTCTTGACCATCGCGTTTATATGGGCATATAGACAAGGAGATATATTGCTAAAAGATCAACCCAGAAAGCTTAAAAAACACGGTTATCCTCAATACTCTATTGTGCGCATTGGAGTAGATTTTATTATTAAAGCCATTAGTGAGATCATCATTAACCCACGTAAAATACTTAGCTCGATCAGAATGGTATTTAAACCAAAAGCGTTAAAGATTACATTGAATGACTCAGGCGGTGTCCTGTAGTGTG
>NZ_JACYVZ010000105.1 GCF_014857925.1 Cysteiniphilum marinum
AGCGAGAAGTGTTTAAGTGTTTACAATTGATGTTTTTTCAGTAGATTGGGTCTGTAGCTCAGCTGGTTAGAGCGCACCCCTGATAAGGGTGAGGTCGGTAGTTCAAGTCTACTCAGACCCACCAATTTTATTGGGGCCATAGCTCAGCTGGGAGAGCGCCTGCTTTGCACGCAGGAGGTCAGCGGTTCGATCCCGCTTGGCTCCACCATCTACGCATCGATATTTAATTAAGGTTCAAAGAGTGTTTTGATTTAATTTAACTTAATTTTAATTATTATATTGTGCTAAAGAGATTTATCTGATCAAGGCGCGAGAAGAATGAAAGCAAGAGTTTATATAAATAAATGATTGCTTGAATGATTTGAAGCAACGCAGATCAGGTGAATGTCTTGAGCACAAGAAGAGATCTTTAACAATTTATTATAGAGTAATGACCAAGAGAATAAGCGCAAACGGCGGATGCCTTGGCAGTCAGAGGCGATGAAAGACGTGATAGCCTGCGAAAAGCTTCGGGGAGTTGGCAAATAAGCATTGATCCGGAGATGTCTGAATGGGGGAACCCAACCAGTTTACTGGTTACCTAATTTATTTAGGAGCGAACGTGGGGAACTGAAACATCTAAGTACCCATAGGAAAAGAAATCAACCGAGATTCCCTCAGTAGCGGCGAGCGAACGGGGAAGAGCCTGGCATATTTTAGCGTATATATTAGTTGAACATTCTGGGAAGGATGGCCATAGCAGGTGATAGCCCTGTAGACGAAAATTTATGCGTGGAACTAGGTATGCGAACAAGTAGAGCGGGACACGTGAAATCTTGCTTGAAGATGGGGGGACCATCCTCCAAGGCTAAATACTACTGACTGACCGATAGTGAACCAGTACCGTGAGGGAAAGGCGAAAAGAACCCCGATAAGGGGAGTGAAATAGAACCTGAAACCGTTTGCGTACAAGCAGTCAGAGCATTTTTAAGAGATGTGATGGCGTACCTTTTGTATAATGGGTCAGCGAGTTACTTTTAGTGGCGAGGATAACTGAATAAGGGATCCGTAGCGAAAGCGAGTTTTAATAGAGCGGTTAGTCGCTAGGAGTAGACCCGAAACCGACGCGATCTATCCATGACCAGGTTGAAGGTTGGGTAACACCAACTGGAGGACCGAACCCGGTAATGTTGCAAAATTATGGGATGAGTTGTGGATCGGAG
>NZ_JACYVZ010000106.1 GCF_014857925.1 Cysteiniphilum marinum
ACGACATTAACAACCCATATTGAAGAGGTAAGCAATTACTTTATTGATCGAAATAGTAGCGGTTTTGTGGAAGGCTTTAATAACAGGTTAAAAGTGCTGACGAGAAGATGCTATGGGTTAAAAAATGCCAAACGTTTTTTTCAACGGATTAAAATAGATACTGAAGGGCTTGCTTTATTCAGATTCAGCGGTGTTCAGTATGCGATCTAATCAACGGATAAACTGGTAGAGCCTAAATATGATTGCCTGCATATTGTCAGAAGCTTTTGGGTTTGGAGTAGAGAAAATGTCCGAGATGTCTGATATTAATTTTAATACACTGCGCTATACCCATGAGGACTTTATTTCAATTGAAAATCTCGAAAAGGCAAACATTCATATATCAAACTTTGTTAACTCATTGCCTATTTTTAAAGCTTGGAATTTGTTATGTGATAAGCTATTGGCTGATCAAGATGGACAAAAAGAGTCAACAAAAAACAGTACCATAAAATCACGATACTCAAAAAAATACCTTGGCAAAGGAAAAGGAATATCAGTCCTCTCATTAATAGCTAATTTTGTTGCTGTTAATGTCAAGAATATTGGTTTGAATGAGTATGAAGGGCACCATTTATTTGACATGGTATATGATAATAAATCAGATATTAAAGTTGATGCAGTCACTGGAGATAGTCACTCCATTAATCAAATAAATTTTGTAGCACTCGATGCGATTGATGTTGAGTTTTTGCCTTCAATGAAAAGGGTAAAAAATGAAACAGACGATCTGGTTTCAACAAAAGATCCATCGCATTATAGTGGCATTATTAAGCCTGCTTCCAAAGTTGAAAAGGAACGTATTAAAAAGCATAAAAGAGGCATCTCACGTGTGCTTATATCTTTAATCACACAAAATAATACGCAAGCAACGCTTATACGGAAACTCAATTCACATTCGCGCTACGCAGGACTTAGAAGAGCACTATATGAGTACAACAAAATATTCAAAAGCATTCATGTACTTAATATGTTAAATGACATGTCGGTTAGAAAAGCGGGCTCAATCCTTATTTCCGTTGGACGGGTTAAATCTGTTATAATTTTGTGATATTAACTTAAACCGAAAGAACTTAAAATGCTCACGAAATTGGATATGGTATTACCTGTTGAATTGCTTGGTTTA
>NZ_JACYVZ010000107.1 GCF_014857925.1 Cysteiniphilum marinum
AGGAGGTTTACATAAAAGATTATGCTGATATGCAAGAAGCCAAACGCTCATTAAAACGATACTTTGAGTTTTACAATTATGAAAGACATCATCAAGGTCTTGCGTATAAAAAACCAGCGGAGGTTTACTTTAACACTAGCTATAAAAATGCTGATGCTGACGCATTTAAAGAGAAACTATTATTAGGTTTAAAACCAAATGAAAACATTTGCTTGAAGCCTATAATTAATGAATTGAATTTACAGTAGAAAATATCCCATTTTTATTGCAAAGTGGTCTAGACAATGGGGAGTACTTTAAACAGTTTGTTAAAATTAACTTCTTATTCCTTTTACTAGAGAGACACCATATCCTTTTTAACATAACTAAATTCCCTATTCCATCTACTCAGCATTATAATCCTTTAAATTAAATCTAATTTAAAGCACATCACATTAACCGTATGCGATTGTATCATTGCACATACCCACTAAACCAAATACAAAAGGATTTAAAACATGTGAATATTTGTTTGTAGTGGTGCACTTCAAAATTCCTGTTTGCCATCTTTTAAACACGTATATATGCAATTACAACCGCGTAATTCATGTATGTACAATATACAGTTATGGTCTAATCAGATGCTAATTAAATGGACTACACCAAGTCTAGGCTTACAGGTATGATTCGGTGCAAATGGAATGGTATGATTGCGGTGCTAAGTAACATTATTTGAAAAACAATATACTGATCTGTTTGAAGCTAATGATATTATTGCTGAAAGAATACGAATGCTTGCCAATTTCACATTCTTTTATAAAGAAACTAATATTAAAGATGCTAATGAAAACTCATCAGCTCAAGAAATGGTAAAAGAACTAAGTAATGATCAGACTGTAATTATTAAAACATTACAATGTGCCTAAAAATTAGGGAGTGTTCATAAAACTGTGTCAATTTAAATTTAATATTGATGTAATGTGTTATTGCTAGAATAAACAGAGCAACTGTCAAGGAGGAACGCAGCAACGTGTTGCGAGTAGTCCTTGATGGTTGTGA
>NZ_JACYVZ010000108.1 GCF_014857925.1 Cysteiniphilum marinum
ATAGTAATGCGACATCAGCGACAAGTATAATTAATGTTAGTGCAGTTAATGATGCACCTACAGTAAGCGCAGGTGCAGTGCTTAATTACACCGCTGGAGATACAGCAACAGCAATAGATGTAGGCGTAAGTGTTTTTGATGTTGATGATATAAACATTGAAAGTGCGACAGTGACCATTAGTGGTAATTATTTTAATGGTGAGGATGTCCTTTCATTTACAAATACGGCAAATATTACCGGTACATTTAATCCAGTTACTGGGGTGTTGACTTTAATTGGTTCAGATACTGTTACCAATTATCAAAATGCCTTAAGAAGTATAACTTATGAAAACCTATCAGGAACCCCTAACACAGCTTCAAGAATGATTACATGGATTGTCAATGATGGAGATAATAGCTCTAATGCAGTAATAAGTACCATCAATTTAGGTGCAGTCAATAGTGTATCAACCTTAATTGCTGGTTCAACTTTAAATTATATTGAAAATGATCCAGCGACTGTGATTGATGCCGGTGTTTCTATTTCAGATATTGATGATACCCATATTGAAAGCGCAACCATCAGCATTAGTGGTAATTATATCAATGCAGAGGATGTGTTGGCATTTGTTGATACAGCGAATATTACCGGTAGCTTTAATTCAGCAACCGGTGTATTAACGCTAACCGGTAGTGATACCGTGGTTAACTATCAAAATGCTTTACAAAGTATCACCTATATGAATACCTCAGATAATCCAAGTACGTTATCACGGACAGTCAGTTGGGTGGTCAATGATGGTGACAGTAATTCGGTAGCCGTAACCAGTACGATTAATGTCAGTGCAGTTAATGATGCTCCTGTGATAACCGCAGGTAGCATTCTTAACTATAGTGAAAATGATCCTGCAGCAGTGATTGATGGTGGTCTTTCTATCTCAGATATTGATGACACCCATATTGAAAGCGCAAC
>NZ_JACYVZ010000109.1 GCF_014857925.1 Cysteiniphilum marinum
GTGTATTAACGCTAACCGGTAGTGATACCGTGGTTAACTATCAAAATGCTTTACAAAGTATCACCTATATGAATACCTCAGATAATCCAAGTATGTTATCACGGACAGTCAGTTGGGTGGTCAATGATGGTGATAGTAATTCGGTAGCCGTAACCAGTACGGTTACAATCAATGCGGGTAATGATTTGCCTACTGCAGCCAACAGTAATGTTTCTACGTTGAAAGATAGTACTTACACCTTCAACATAAATGATTTTAATTATACTGATCCTGATGCTGATATTATAGCAAGTATCACGGTTACCTCTCTTGAAGGAGTGGGAAGCTTAAAATTAAACAATAATGATGTGGTTGCAAATCAAGTAATATCTAAAGCAGCAATTGATGCTGGTTTGTTAACCTTCACTCCTGTATCTGGTCAAGATGGTATTGGTTATGATAGCTTTGAATTTAGTGTTAATGATGGACAAAGTGATTCATTACTAAGTTATGTAATGACTATTGATGTTCAAATTGCTGGTGATATTAATGGCAATGGGGTTATTGATGTGCCAGGAGAAATTGCAGGTGACATTAACGGTAACGGTGTCATAGATGATCCAGATGAAGTCGCTGGTGACATCAATGGCAATGGTCAGATTGATGATCCAGATGAAGTCGCGGGTGACATCAATGGCAATGGCCAAATTGATGATCCAGATGAGGTTGCTGGTGACGTCAATGGCAATGGTCAGATTGATGATCCAGATGAAGTCGCGGGTGACATCAATGGCAATGGCCAAATTGATGATCCAGATGAAGTCGCTGGTGACATCAATGGCAATGGTCAGATTGATGATCCAGATGAAGTCGCTGGTGACATCAATGGCAATGGCCAAATTGATGATCCAGATGAAGTCGCGGGTGACATCAATGGCAATGGTCAGATTGATG
>NZ_JACYVZ010000011.1 GCF_014857925.1 Cysteiniphilum marinum
TTTACAGGGTCAATACGCCCTAAATTAACGATCCAATCTATCATCTATCTGCTCCAACCAAGTTAATATTATACACTTGATTAGAATTAAACCGGTGAGCTGTAGATTTAATCATCTCATCTCCTTTTATAACGATATCTTATTTGCTATTACCCCTATTGCTCTCTCCTGAGAAATTCTGAGAAACTACTTCTATTACTGGACTTACGAACTTTTGCTATTTCAACACCCCGCCTCGTAAACAAAGTGCGTAAATTCAGCTATTAGTCTGATATTTAGGAAATTATAAAATTATTAATAAACAAGTTGGCTTTCTAGGGCAAAATGATCCGATAAATCAAGCATCCCATATGGTGCATACGGCACTTTAAGCCCACCATCATACATCGCATTCTCATCTGGCGCTCTTAGCACTAAAATTTGTGTGGTTTGTATTATTGGCTGCTTGTAATCCTTGATTGCTAAAACATAATCCAACATTTCGCGTGAGTCATCGGTATTCATCTTATTCTTAGTGAAGTCAGATGAGTAAGGTACTAAGGTTTGGTTAATCCAATGTGCTGCTTGCAATACATGCGGCATGATATTGCGATTATACTGCACTTTATCCTTTTCCCACCAGTTTATATTTAGATCTCCCATCAATAATACGGGCTCAGTATTTGGAATATTTCTACTTTGAATAAAACTATATATTTGTTGAAATTGTTGATCTCGTGCTGCAATCGCCTTTTCATCATTCCATGCTTGAGTATGCGTACCAAAAATATTGTAAAGTTTACCTTTTTTATTGATTTTAACCCACTGAATCGTCTTGTGAGCACCACAATCTGAACCAGTACAATCACTATAGATCAGTGCATCACTTTGCACAATTGGCCAACGGCTAAATATAACCACACCGCTGGTTAATATTGGATCAACCTCACTGGGGTATACTGGACCATAATGGTAAGGATAAGATTTGCTCATTCCGGCAATAAAATGCTCACGATGCGATTTGTCAAATAACTCCTCAGCAACAACGACATCATAATGTTGGATTTTAGTCGGGATAATCGTTGCCCTTTCACTGGCCATATTCATACGCGTATTCCCTACGGCAAAGTAAAAAGGGTTTAACTGCACATTATAGGTTAAAACATTTAGTACATTAGCTTCTTCATTAACCTGCGATGCCAATGACTGCTGTGGCGCATCAAGCACAAAGAAAATATCATCGGTACTTTGCACACTAGCACCGTGATGCACAATGCCTATATATAAATTAAAAGCTTGTCCATCATGTGTAAATATCTCTTTTTTGCTAATAAGCTGAGTATTATAAGGAAAACTTCCTGGTGTTGGTTTATGATCAAAAAGTGTTATTTTGCTATGCCCATCATCTGTGTACACTTCACTATCAGAAGACATAACACTAGAGCCAATCCAATCCCCTCTAACACACAAATTAAAATCAATGCGATTAAATGCTTTTTGATGACTTAGATCCGTTAATGTGCTGACAAAACAATATGTCTGACTATTTTTAATCCCTTTGTTATAGTTGATATCAAACAAAGGTGCATATCCATAAGGTGAAATATCCTTATCATATCCCTTGTATGCACTAGTAGAAATTGCTTGTGATGATGCACCTGCATTGAAAGAAGACTGCGCTTTCAATGCTCTATTTGTATTATTAATAAACTCAATATGATATTCCGCATATGACAGACCACTACATAACAAACTAAGCATTAAGATAGATTTTTTCATCATAATTTCCCTTTATCCTTTTTTATTTTCAACCCATCATTGGTTTAATAAAATTCTAATCACTTAAAAAATTTTAAATAACTAGTAAAAGTACTCAATAGTTAAAAAATTACATAATTTAGGGTTTTTCCCTGTTAATCATTTATCGGTTTTTGATTACCTTAGCACTGTCCGTCAAATTCATAAATTATTTATGCGCTTGGATGGCATACGCAGCTACACACAACATGTGGCATTTATAAATTAATAAAAAAGGAAAAAAGTGTAATGCACTATTATGCATGGAGTATATTAAGATTAAGTAGCGACCTTAATCAAAAAATGACAAAACCTGAGATGAAAGTAATTTGGACTATTGGTGGTGTCTGCGCCATATCTGTTATAGCAATTGCAGCTATTGCTATTTTTTTGTTGTAGCCATCTTGTTTTATATACTAATGGCACTACCTTTAGGAGGATTGATAACCATCCATGGCCGCTTCGCATTGGATCCTTACGCCATCCTGGCTCAGGATGACAAGTCAGGGGCGTCATTGCGAGCATGGATGCGCGGCAATCCAGTTTGCCAAGGATGGTTGATGTCTGCTTTTTGCAAAGCTTATATTCACAAACCACTTCTTAAGGTAGCGGCATTAGTTTTATATACCATTTATCAGACATATCACTTACTAACGTGAAACAGAATAATCAAAGCGCCTAGTTATGACAAGCTCTGGATATTTTTTGTTTTTTAACTTAAACGTTAAATGATAATTAAATGGCGTTGAGTTCCAGTTAAATATATTGGCTGCAGATGTTTGTAATTCATGATACAAGTCATTTCTGGCGCCTCCACCGTAGTATTTATTATATTGAATTTTTCTGTCACCCTCTACCCAAGGCAACTCGCCTTGTTGTGCCTGTGATATAGGGATATTTTGAAAATCATCTATTGTACCCCTGTAATTAGTAAATTTCACACCATATGTTTCTATGTACCAGTTAGAAAAGTAAAATAAAAGCCGAGTGTGTAAATTAAATTTGCCATCTGAGAAAGTTTTCATACTTGTGCCTAACTTAGGCTCATCTACAGAAGCAATCTCTTGAGAGGCGCTCGAGCTAAAACCTAAATTATCCATTACTTGTACACTAACATTATTATTACTTACAACACTTGGTGCTTGTAATACAATTTTTGCGCTGGTTTTACTGCCTGAAATCAACTTCCAATTACTTGGAATTGTCCATAGATAAGGTTGTACTACCAATTGCCTTCTCCCTTTTGCGCTTCCTTGTGCCTCGAGTGTTAATTCAGAACCGATTACTGTTGCTTGATGCCCAATAATTTTCACACTTGGATTTAACTGTGGATCTGGTTTAACACTATATTTAACAACAGCTGTACTGCTACTTTGGCCACTATCATCTACAACATAGACTTGTATACTGTATCGATTATTATTCAGATTATAATCAGGCACAGTAAACACTGGATTATAGACATTACCCGCACTTAAACAATTACCACAGCTAGCACTCCAGTAATAATTATTACTCGGGATACTGCGCCCTTTTCCAGCGGTTGCTTGCGCATTTAAACGCATTTCCTGACCTTCAAGAATCTCCTGATCTGCGCCCAAAGTAACACTTGGCGCTAGTACGGGATCTGGTTTAATTGCTACTGAATGCTGTGCATTTGCTTTAAAACCTTCACTATCTGTCACCTCTATAGAGATATTAGCACTTTGCCCCGCTGATTTATATTGAGGTGCTTTAATGGTAACTTGCGCTTGATTAGCATCACTAATGATTTGCCAAGGTGCGGGAATATGCCAAGTATAATGGCTTATACTTCGCCCGCCTTTGGCTTGTGCATCAGCATTTAGGGTAAGCTCATGAGACTCGACAATATCGCTCACACCATTGATATTAACTGTCGGTAAAAAACCGTCATTAGATGTTACTTGGTAGGTCACCTGCCCAGTTGATGATTTGCCATAAGCATTTGTAACCGTTAAAGTGAATGTATATTGATTGTTACCATTAGCATGATAAGCTGGCACATCAAAGCTTGCATTTAATTGATTCGCATTATTGATTACGATATGGGCATCTGATGCCTGCCAATGGTAGCTAAGAGTCTGATCTGGTGCACTTGTATCGCCCTGAACCGTAGCACTTAAGGCTTTATTGGTTTGCTCAATGATATTACCATTATCTGGCATTGTAATGCTTGGGGCTTGATATATTATAACGGTTAAAGCCACATCGTATATCAACTGATAACCGAAGTCAGGACCTTTGACACTCATTAATACTTGTCCTGTATAACGACCCGCGTGTGCTTGATCATAAGCAGCTGTTTTGACCAACTGAAAGATCATTTGGTTTTTATCTAGCATTTGATCAGTTAACCTATTTAATGGAAACCAACGGTAGCCATCGATAAGGCTTCTATAACCCATAAAATTAAAGTTGACAACTTTACCTTGCGCATTTTTAAGCTCTGCGCTAAAAGCGGTGTGATCAGGGTTGCCAATGGTTTCTTTATCGGTCAACTTACTTGGCACCCCAGATATCTCTGTATTTGCAGTTGCTTGCAGATCAGCTACATTTACATAGGCAAGCAACTGAGCATTGGTGTTGATAAACTTATCTTTATAGCCCAAAGTAGCACCGGAAAAACGCCTGTCACCTTCTTTTGCAAAATCCCAATGTAAAGTTTCAACTTCAGTAGCCACAGTACTTCCAACACTTGCCATCATTTGTGCTTTATTTGCATACATTACTTTTATCGTGGGCGTATAGGCACCTTTAGTCGCTGTTTCAAATATAGCATTAATCTCACAAGAATCACCGATGCCTAAGTCTTGAGAGCAAGTACTACTACTTTGCTGTAAGCCATCAGAGAAAATAATGTTTCCTAAGCCTTTGGCAATTCGATTGCCTTGATTTATCACGCGAAACTGCACTTTATAAGGTTGATTAATCATAATATTTTCAGGTAATGGTTTTGTTGCGACTATTTGTAATTGCATATTTTCAAGCACATTAATTATTATCGATTGCTCAGTTTGCACTCCGGTATTATCGGTAACGGTTAATTTAAGCACATAGCTATTTTTACCACCTTGATTAAACATAGGTGCAGTAAACTCTTTATGCGTATCGCCTCCTGTTGTATGTGCCATAGCAGTTCCAGACCACTGATAGTCTTCAATATTTCGTCCAACACCTGCATTGACTATTGCGTTAATATTTATCTTCTCTCCTTCAATAACACGATGGTTTCCGCCTAATACTACCGTTGGCGCTAGAGCATCATCCGCATCAACTGATATAGTTAATATGGCGTGATCACTACTTACCCCTGTGCTGTCTATAACTGTTAATCCTATTTCACCTTGTTGACCTGACCCACTATATGCTGGTGCTTTTAAGGTAATATGCTTTGCGTGTTGATCTCCTATGAACGCCCAACCCTTAGGGATAAGCCAATGATAATTATCTTCTGGAATATTGCGCCCACCCTTTGCTTGTGCATTAGCATTTAAGGTGATCTCTTGGTTTTCTATAAGCTGTTTATCTCCTTGAATTGTGACCGTCGGCTTTAAATTGCTATTGGCTTGTATTGTATACTTCACTGTATTAGCAATGCTTTTAACCCCTGTATTATCGGTAACAACCAATGATAAATTGTAGCTATCTGAGATACCGTTATATGCGGGCGCTGTAAATACGGGGGTTGCTGTATCTTTCCCTGATGTTAAATACTGTGCGCCATTACCACTCCATGTATAAGATTTAATATATCGACCACCTTTTGGACTGCCTGAACCTGATACTTGGCGAGATTGACCTTCCTCTATTATTTGATTACTTCCTGCATTGGCCGTTGGCTTAAGTGCATCATCAGGATCAACGGATATGCTCAAGGTTGTTTGATCACTGCTTACCCCTGTATTATCAATAACGGTTAATGCAATTTCACCTTCTTGACCCAATCCACTATACGCCGGCGCTCTTAAGGTAATGTATTTTGCTGTCTTATTTCCGACAACCTCCCATCCCTTTGGGACCAGCCAATGATATTTATTCTCTGGAATATTGCGCCCACCTTTGGCTTGTGCGTTAGCATTTAAGGTGACCTGTTGACTTTCTGTAACCTCTGTAGCGCCTTGGATTGTTACTGTGGGCTTTAGACTGCTATTTGCTTGAATTGTATAAGTCACTGTACTAACAGCGCTGTTAACACCTGTATTATCAGTAACAACCAAAGATAAACGATAGCTATCTGCGCCACCCCTATATGCTGGGGCTGTAAATGTAGGTGTCGCGGTATCCTTCCCTGATGTTAGATACTTTGCACCATTACCACTCCATGTATAGGATTTAATATATCGATTACCCTTTGCCTTGCCTGATCCTAATACTTGATAAGATTGGCCCTCCTCTATTGTTTGATTACCTCCTGCATTCGCTGTTGGCTTAAGTGTATCATCAGGGTTAACAGATATTGTTAATATTGTTTGATCACTACTTATCCCTGAGCTATCAATAACCGTTAACGCAAGCTTACCTTCTTGACCTAATCCACTGTATGCCGGTGCTTTTAAACTAATATGCTTTCCTTCTTTATCTCCTAAAATTTCCCAGTCCTTAGGAATTATCCAATGATAATTGCTCTCTGGAATATTGCGCCCACCTTTGGCTTGTGCATCAGCACTTAAGGTGATCTCTTGATTTTCAGTAACCTCTTTATTGCCTTGAATTGTTACTGTAGGCTTTAGAGCGCTATTAGCTTCTACAATATATTTAAGTATTTTTGTTGATATCTGCCCTGTTGAATCAGTCACTGTCAGCTCCAACTGATATTCATTACCGTTTAACTGATAAGCTGGTGCTGTAAAACTGGGACTTAAGGTGTTTGATGCATTTAACTGAATACCACCGCTAGCTACCCATTTATAGCTGGTAATTTGACGCTGCCCTTTTGCTTGTACCGTAATGTTATCAACATTAACTTTATCACCTTCTGTTACTTTTCTTAGAGGGTTAACCATGATAATTTCAGGCTTCAATTTTGAATCAGGCATAACAATAATAGTGTGACTGACTGTCGCACTTGATTGCTTTGTGTTATCAGTGACAAATAAGCTTACCTCAAGCTCATCTTCAGATGAACCACTATAAGCAGGGGCCTGTAAATGAAGTTCACTTTTATCACTTGCCTCATCTATTTTCCATGCCTTATTTTTTATTAGCCAATGATAGGCATTGGTAGGAATACTTCTACCATTACCAGCTTGTGCATGCGCTATTAAAGTAATGTTATCACCTTCAATTACCTTACCATCCTTATTGTCACTAATACTATTTATAATCGGATCTTTATTGCTATCAGACGTCACAATGATATGAATAGATGCGGGTTCACTTTGAATCCCAGTATTATCAATTGCGATCACTTGTAATTGATACTTATCCTCACCACCTGAGAAGCTTGGTGCTGTAAAGACCCTTTCTTGATCTTGTCCTTTCAAATGTGCTACCGCTGAACCAGAGAACTGATATTTACTAATTGATCGACCATTACCTGCTTGAGCAACTGTATTAATAGTAATGCTTTGCCCTTCAATCACCGTGCGATCACTACCTAAACTCACCTTTGGTTTTAAACCTTCATCCGCCATGATTTCAATACTATGATCTGCTTGAGCACTCTTGGCACCTACGCTATCAATCACCGAAACTTTAAAGCTGCCTTTAATGCCTGTTGTTGTATATTTAGGCACTTTTACTGTTAATTGTTTATGATTGCGATTGCCTATAACCTCCCAACCTTCAGGTACTAGCCAGTGGTAGTTATCCTCAGGGATACTGCGCTGACCTTTTGCGGTTGCTTTTGCTTCTAATGTTATCTTTTGCCCCTCTGTTACCTGTGTATCCGCTACAATCTCAACACTTGGTTCTAATATCGCATCTGGCGTCACCGTATAAATAACACTACTAGGCTCACTAACAATGCCTGCATTATCTGTCACACTCAACGTTAATTCATACTTATCTTGAAAAGCTCCCTTATAAGCAGGTGCTGTGAAAATTGGTTGTAATACATTAGGATCACTTAAATAACTTGCACCATTGCCATGCCAATGATATGAGCTGATAGACCTACCCTCTCCAGCAATGGCACTAGCAAGCACTTGATGTGTTTTACCTTCCTCAACTGACTGAGCTAAACCAGCATTTGCTGTTGCTTTCTTTTTGCTATCGGCCAATACCTCAAGTGAGGAGAAAACAGTTTGTTTATTGCCTTTGCTATCGGCAACAACTAATTTAAAGTCATAGGTATTATGATCTTTATGGTATGCCGGTGCTGTTATCTGTACTGTTTTTTGCGCACTATCTACATTATGTACCTCTTTTGCAAAGTCCCATTGATAATGCAAACTTTTATCCTCTGGGAAAATAACCGGTGTTAGTGAGTGATTTTGCCCTTCTTGCAATGTGATTTTTTGCGGTAAATAGACTGCATAATCTTGTGTCGAGATGACACTTTTTTTCACTGACTGCATAAACGCAGGGTTATTGCTCAAAGATATAAGTACTTTATTGCTTTTAGTCTTTTCTTCTTGAGCTGGCGATAGTTGACTAACATCATAGGTTCCACCATGGTTTTTGGCGCTATAATAAACCCCTTGGTTTGCCAAGGTCATATGCTGATAATTACTCGCACTTTGATAAACCTCTTTGACACTATTGCCTGCGGTGAAATAAAGTAAATATTTGCCAGATTGAGAGCGTAAATTACTGATATAAAACGCATCATCAATGCCTGTAATTGCACTTAACAATCCATATGGCAGAATATTGCTGACTTCAATTGAGCGCGATATTAACTCACCTTTTTCTGATAATTGATACCATGTTAACTGCCCCATCAAATTAACAAGAATATTAATCAGCCCATTCTGACTTGATAACGCCATAATATAGCGCGGACTATCAAATAAATGTATCAGTGGCTCTATGTGCGTTTTGCTTGCATCCTGCGCTATAGTAATATATCGCACCCCACTGTTACTTGATGTGTTAATCGCAAGTAGCGCTTGCTCTTTACCAACTAAAATTAATGATTGAATAGAGCCTGTAAAACTCGCAACTTTGTTAACACTACTGAAGTCACTGGCAACCTGATAAACATTATTTAACTTAGTCACAGGATTATAACTTGTAACAAGTATTGCCTGCATACTATCAACATAAAGTAAGTGTTGCAGAAATTGTGGATAGGTTTGAGAGAGTGTTAATGGCAATAATTGCTCATTACTATACTTAAATAGCGTATTACTTACATCATCACTTGCAAAATAAATATCTCCATGCTCATCTGCTATGGCACTATGTATTGATTTGATCTTAGGATCTAACTTAGCAACATCTATCGTCTGACTGTCTTGCGAGCCTTGTGATAACAACATATGGATTTGACTACCCATATTTGCCAACACACCACGTATAGGGAAAATATAATCTCTGGTGTTAAATAAATTATTTTTGATATCTAATGTTGCCGGTTCACTGCCAACTTCTACCTTAAACTGACATACTCCATGACTTGCTAAAGTAACGCTTTGATTTACAAACTCACAAGCATGCCTTTTTAGCTGACTACTAACGTCAACACCCTTACTCAGTATCTCGGTGCTAACAGGTGTGTCGCTGCCATTGTAAAGCGTGTACAAATAATCAGTATCGTTTATTTTATGATAAAAGCGCCAAAACTTTTGCCCAATGGGTTTAACATAAACAGGAATCTCGGTATCAGTTTGTAAGTTGCTATCAAGCGCATTAATTTTTAAATAATAGGGCTCGCTATCTTGCTGCTCTTTTTGCGGTGGTAGGTAGCCATAGTATATCTTACAGGCTTCGTTTGCTTTAAGTGATGTCAGATGCAAGCAATCCTGTGGCTGAGGAAGATAAGAAAAGCGCTGATCTTTGACAAACTCGCTATCATCAAAATTAACTTGAGAAAATCCCTGCCAAGCAAATGGCGAACCATTATATATTGTGAAATAATATGACTTACTATTGCCTGTAAATATTGGCACATCCGTTTGTAGTTTTATTGGCGCCACCATAACTTTACCCGTATATACTTCAGTTTGCTTATCAAACTGCCCTGTTACACTAATAAAACCCGAACCAAGGCTATCTGTATTAGCAATAAGCCATAGACTATAGCGTTGATTTGCGTGCAAGATGCCATCAACAACTAAAGGGTTATAGCCATCAATCCTCACACCCTTTGGCAGTATGATATTCACAGCACTTATTTTTAAGTCATGCTTAGGTATGATCGTCATTTCATAGCGTTGACTCGGTTGGCTAATATAAACATTATTAAACGAAAATGCCTGACTGTTATAAGTTTTCAGCTGAATATCATCACGCATATTTGAAGCGCTAATCGTAAACACACCTTGGTTTAATAATGAACTCAAATGATCTGTATTAAGCGAAATATCTACAGTAGCTAATGCGGGGATGACCTGTTGCCTTGAAACAACTTTACCATTATACGATAAAGCAACATTGTTTAAAGGGATAACATTTGGATTAAATAGTGTCACACTCTGTGTGTCATGACTTAGAAAAATATCGTTATTATGTGCAGACAGAAAATTGAGTACTGCCTCATCTAACAGCGCATTACCTTGTGGCTTAACGGTTGTCGAAAAATGTTTATCAAATACTTGATTTGTTGTCGTGCTTACACTGACATCAAAATTAATCACACCTAACTGGCTTGCCGTAACATAAAGAGGGATTGTACACTCATGTGTAAAATGCTTAAAAACACCCTGATCATTAAAGCAAGTTTTCGCACCTGCCAAGTCTTTGGCTAAACTCACCTCTTTATTGTTGATAAAAATATTTGTGATTTTAACGTCATGACTCGCATCCGAATGATTGCCAATAATTAACGAGTTTTCCTTATCATTGAATACTTTAAGAACCACTAAAGCCTTACTATGTTCTTTTATATAATGTGGCAAACTAACATTCGTGCCAATGGATACTCTAGTTTCACCAGCTTCACCAACCCCGTCACCTTTTACGCCACACCCAGCAATAAGTAAAAGATATACTACAAAACATAAATATCGCATATAGTTAAAACAAAACATGTCAAAGACTACCCCATCGCATCTGTTTTTTAATCAAATAATTTCTTCAAACAGATTATATCGGGCTAAATATTTGATCATACCTAGGGTTTTTACTAATGCTGCTATGATGGATATTTCAATCAAAAGATATATAGAGTTAGTCACTTTTAGTCATTTGTAATCAAAGTAAGCTTTGGTTAAATTAGCACCAAGCAGCAAAGCATACTGCTTAATCAAATCGTAACTTTAAAATATTGAGGAGTTAATTCATGAAAAAAATAACCACTGCCATCACACTTCTAGCTTCACTTGGATTAATTGGCTTTGCAAATGCAAACCAAGTTTCACCATATGCCTATGCATATAGTGTATATGGAGACAATTTAGTTGCAGGTGCTACGCTAACAAATGTAACAGCTGACACACCAAATACTGCTTTTAGCCTTCCTCAAGGTGGTTTGCCTGCCGCACTATCAAAAGATAATAAGAATGCAGGATTAGTGACATTCTATTCAACAGACAAAAATCAAAAAGATATTAAAATTAGCCTTACCTATAGCGTAGATGCGGGGGTAAGCCCTCAAACATGTGTAGTTACTGTTGAGTCAACGAATATTTTTGATAAAGGACAACCATTAAATGCTCAATTAACAACGCCAATCTGTGGTGTCTTATTCCACCCTAAGTACGGCACAAATACAAAAGATGGTGATCAGGTCGTAACAACTAACTGGAAAGTTGAGTAATCTATAAAAATCGCATCGACAAATCGATCGCTTGAATGTTTTTAGTCAATGCACCAATCGAGATAAAATTAACGCCGGTTTGTGCAACCGCATAAATACTATCAAGTGACATATTACCAGAGGCCTCAAGTTGCGCTTTACCCTTAGCGACACTGACGGCCTTTTGCATATCTCTCAATGAGAAATTATCAAGCATAATCACATCAGCATGTGCTTTAAGTGCTTCATTGAGCTCATCAAAGTTCTCAACCTCAACTTCAACCATTTTCTGTGGCGCGATTTCTCGCGCTTTTTCAATCGCCTTGGTAATGGAGTGATCACAAGCGGCAATATGGTTTTCTTTAATTAAAAAGGCATCAAATAAACCAATGCGGTGATTCATCCCACCACCACAGGTGACGGCATATTTTTGCGCCAAGCGAAACCCTGGAATCGTTTTGCGTGTATCAAGTATTGCGCACTCAGTGCCTTTAATCGCTTTGACATATTCACGCGTTTTTGTGGCAACTGCTGAGAGCATCTGCAAGAAATTAAGCGCATTGCGCTCAGCAGATAAGATACTGCGTGCTAAACCCTCCACTTCAAAAAGTGTTTTATTAGCAAGAACTTCATCACCATCATGATGATACCAATGGATTTTCAAATTAGGGTCAACCTGTCTGAAGACTTCATTAACCCAATCATAACCGCACATCACCATCGGTTCACGTGTGATTACGCGTGCACGAGCCTGTTCATCTTCATTGATCAATAATGCATTAATATCACCTTGATCAATATCCTCAGCCAATGCTTGCGTTACCATGGTTGTCACAAGCGCTTTTGGGACTTCGGTAATTTGTTCAGTTTGTAAGTGTGTATGACTCATTTATTATTAAACTCCACCATTCGCGTTAATGGCACCATTGCACGCTCACGCACATCATCTGGCACGATAATTTCATTGTCCTCATTCTCTAAAACTTCAGCAAGATTCTTTAAGGTATTCATCCCCATCCAAGGACAATGCGCACAGGATTTACATGTTGCACTATTTCCCATAGTTGGCGCTTCAATAAACACCTTATGTGGCGAGGCTTGCTTCATCTTATAGAAAATACCGGCTTCCGTTGCTACGATAAAAATAGGATTTGGTAAGTTTTTTGATGCTTCCAATAATTGTGAAGTGGAACCCACCGCATCAGCCAGTGCAACAATCTCTTGAGGTGATTCTGGATGCACTAATACAGCAGCTTCTGGATATTGTGTCTTTAAATCAAGGAGTGCACGCGCCTTAAACTCTTCATGTACAATACACGCACCATTGTAATGCACCATATCAGCGCCAGTTTGTTTCTCAATCCAACGTCCTAAATACTTATCTGGTGCCCATAGAATCTTTTGACCCTGTTCATCCAAATACTCACAAATTTGCAAAGCATTAGATGAGGTAACCGTCCAATCAGCTAGGGCCTTAATACGCGCTGAAGTATTGACATAAACAACAACTGTTCGATCAGGATGCTTAGCAATAAATGCTTTAAACTCTTCTTCCTGGCAACTTACATCAAGGGAGCACTCAGCCTCTAATGTCGGCATAATGACTTTTTTATGAGGTGACAAAATCTTGGCACTCTCGCCCATAAAGCGTACACCTGCAACGACAAGTGTATCTGCCGGATGGTCCTTTCCAAAGCGCGCCATAGCTAATGAATCGCCTAGCATACCACCGGTTTCTTCAGCCAATGCTTGAATATCTGCATCAACATAGTAGTGCGCAATTAAACAGGCATTTTTTTCTTTTAACAATCGTTTTATTTTCTCACGATAAAAGGTTTTTTCTTGTTCATCCGTTACCTGTAAGCTTTCAGCTTTTGGCCAAGCTTGAGCAACACGCGATTGAAATTCGACATCACTGATCATATTAAGATGACTTTAATATACTAATAAAAGGTTTTCGGAGTGTACCACAGACCATCAAAAATAAGAAAAAATAGCAGCACTTTTATTATTTTTTACGCTTTCTTACCACCTTAAAATATTTAACAACGCTATTTATATAGATGACACATACAATTTTAGATAAAAGCATTTGGTAAAGAATACTTAACTGATATATGATACTTAACAACTTTTAGTGACAATAAACCAACCAATTAACAATGATAATGCGCTTTAGCTTGTAATGCTAGTGTATCATTTTGTGGTTTAAAAAATTAAGGACAATCTATATAGTATGGGTTTTATTTTTAAAAAAATTGCCATTATTGGCACACACGATAACCCAGCGGTTTCTGAGACCGTTGAATATCTAGCACATACATTGATTGAACACTCAGCACGTATTTATCTTGAAGCTGAAACGGCGGAGAGTTTAGATCATCGTTTTGGTGAAGGTTATGACTTAAAAGCAATTGCTAAGCACTGCGATGTTGCTGTGGTTGTTGGCGGAGATGGTAATTTCTTAAATGCGGCAAGAAGCTTATCTTTGCTAAGTAGCATACCTATTGTCGGGGTTAACCGTGGCAAATTGGGATTTTTAACCGACATTAACCCCGATGAACTAAATACACGTTTGTTTGATGTGCTTGAGGGGAATTACCAACAAGAACAACGCTTTATGTTGCAAGCTTCTATTAAAAGTGACATCTGCCCACCTGAAAAAACCGTGGCATTAAATGATATTGTCATTGCAGCAGGTCAACATAGTCGTTTATTTCAGATGCATGTCCACATCGATGGTCGCTATGCTTTTGATCAACGTGCTGATGGTATGATTATTGCAACCCCTACCGGTTCAACCGCGCATGCACTATCCGCAGGCGGCCCTATTATGCATCCTGGACTTGACGCCATCGTTATGGTGCCGATGTTCTCACACTCTTTAAATAGCCGCCCGATTGTTTTAAATGCTAATTGTGATATTCAAATTACTGTTGGCGAGTATAATAACCCAGAACCAAGCTTAAGTTTTGATGGTCATATGAAATTACAACTTTCGCCAGGGGACACCATTAAGCTTAGTCGCTGCCCAAAATCAGTAACGATCTTACATCCGCTGGATTATGACTATTTTCACTCATTACGTTCAAAGCTTCATTGGGGCAAAATGCTCTTTCCTTAAATTCTAATCAATGCCTTTGTTTGCCAGTAAAACTATTGTATTTGGGCTTTGATCGGGCATAATAACGGCTTAAATTTGACAAGAAATGATAATGAAAACAGTAAAATAATAGGATTAAACATGGAAAACACACAAAACAACCAACCTAACTTCGTTATTCAAAAAATTTATACCAAAGACATTTCATTTGAAGCACCAAGTACACCTGATGTTTTCAAAGCACAATGGCAACCTGAAGCTAATGTTAACGTCGATACAACATCATCAAAGCTTGATAATGATGTATACGAAGTTGAATTAAGCTTAACTGTTACCGTTAAAAATAGTGACAACAATGCTTATTTAATCGAAGTTTCACAAGCAGGTATTTTCACTTTACAAAATATGCCAGAAGATCAAATTGCCCCAATGCTAGGTGCTTTCTGCCCAACCACACTATTCCCATATGCCAAAGAAACCATTGATAGCCTAATTAATCGCGGTGGATTCCCTCAGATTAATCTCGCACCTATTAACTTTGACGCACTTTATATGCAACGACTTGCGCAACAGCAATCAGGTGAGCAAACACAACACTAATCCAAATCTAAATAATTCCTCTTTCTTCTAATGATTTTTTCACATTCTCATGATCATTTGCTCTTGCAGGCTGTGCCATTTCATGATTAAAACGTTGTAAATTATCATCATATTTTTGCTTTCGTTTAATGTTTTCAATTTCGGCGTCTTCATTGGCAAACAATTCGGCCGTGATTAAAAGCATTGTCTCTTCCATATTCTCAAGCACATCTTCAATACTTACTTTTTTATGATGATAGGCTTGTAAACTCAAGCGTTGTTTTAAAAAACTTTTTTGTAATGCAAAATACCGTGATGCCTTATTAAGCTCAGGCTTTTGACTTGTTGCACCCACCGTTGTATTCAGACTTGTAATTGAATGTTTCAAATAATCCTCACCATAATTGCCATACTCTGTTCGTTCATTACCGAGCATAACAGCCCCCACCTTCACCGAGATACCACCGGATACATAACGCTGATTACCACGTGCTTGATAAAACTCACTGATTCTTCTAAAGTCTTCTTCCGCATGCGTAATTTGTGCATGATTAATCCGCGTTTTTGTTAAGCTTAAAATAGCAGTTGGTTCTGGCAAATCATCTGCAAATGCTTGATTAATCTCTGCATGCATTTGGTAATCGTTAGCGTGATTAGCAACATATGGCACAACTGTATCCCAAGATAAAATAAATATCTTTAGACGATCAAACACTTTAGTGGCAAGGTCATTACGCTGTATAGCAGAGATACCATGATCTATCGGTGTACTACATTCAGAAAAATTCTTTACCGAGTTAAGTTCAAAAGCATTCACCAGTATTAAAAAAGCATTGTCATTTAAATTTTGATTATGTTCGTTTAAATGCGCTTCACCAAGCCCATAGGTTTCAAGCTTCTCTTTGCCATGTCGTGATACCCTAGCATCAACCTTAACACGATATAAAGGTGCGCACAGTATTGCTTTTATTTTTTCTGCTAGGCAAAAACTCAACGTAACGGCATCATCAATATCTCTTTGTCGAATAGTCGATCTACCAAACACACGATTGTGCAATGAATAAAATTCTAAATAAAAATAACAAGCACTCATAATGCCATTATATAAAGCACTCAAATATTGACTCATCGCATCATCCAAGTTTTCACCTGTTAACGATGAGCTAAATATAGGCTCATTTAAAATAAACTCGGGAATAACTTTGATTAAATAGATCATTGCTAAGTCGCGTACACGCAAATCATTTCCAAAAGTTTCTTTCCAATGCTTTTGATAATTATCAGGAATGATTTTAACGATTTCTCTTTTTACTTCAGCACCTAGCTTTTTATTGAAATAGCTATTGTAATCATCAAAATACGCCCACAAGGTCACTTTGGTATCAATCACTTTAAAAAATTGTTCTCGCGTTATAGTGTGTTCAGCTTGACCGGCTTGGCTTGATGTATAAACAGGATAGCTTTCAAGCGATTCACTTTGAAGTCCATTACTTGTGAAGTTGAGTTTTTTATATTTGCGATTATAGCTTGTATCACGCGCCATCACTTCAGAATGAATGACTTTCTTAAGCAGTTCTTGACGTACTTGTTTAATTTCTTCAGGTGTCATATTACCTAGCTTATCCTTGTCGGCATAAAAGCGATTGTAGACCTCGCGCGTTTTGGTTCCTAGATGACGATCCGCCGGTTGAACAGCTGCGACAAGATTAGCAAGGCTAATGTATAACAAATTGGTTTTATAATTCACTCCCTTTGTAATTGATTTAAGATGATACAAACGCAAGCTCACCATTAAAATGGCTTGATTTAACGCATACTCTGCATATCTATCTTGATTACGCTGCAAATAGTCAATCTTTTCCTCAACTGTTTTGCTGTCTATTGCCCCACGATCACCAGATTTGACCATGGTGTTTAGAAATTCATTAATACAGTTCTGCGCCTTATATCTTGCAGTATAAATCTCATTGGTAGAATCATAGTTTTTTTTGCCAGTCATCGGGTCAGTCATGCTAAAGCCACGAATATCCGCACTAATGGTTTTAGCTGCAATATAATTCGTCAGATTCGATGTCACAGCAACAAGTAATGTATTGGCAACACGCTCTTTTAAGCTTCCATCAACCTGCGATGCTTTATAGATACTAGTAACACTGGTAGCAATCGCATAACCCAATGGACCGCCAAAAAACGTCGCAGCCACTGTTGCCATACCCATTACTACATCTACCGCGCCATCAAAACGATGCTGGCGTTTCTCCTCTAGCGTCATCCTTAAATAATATTGGCTTGCCAAGTTATCAATATCTTGTGCGTAGACTTTAGCCTCTTTTGAAAAAAGTGTAATCACTTCTGTCAATGCTTTTGATTGATCCTGTAGACGTTGAATTGTCATATTTTCCTCCTGTATTACCAGCTTCCTGTTCTATACTGTTCTATATACTTCCCCTGTTCTTTCCTTAGATCTTTCTGTCATCGCTATTATTGTATCTATACCCACCACAAATACGGATGGTAATTAACACATAACGTTTAATAAAAAGACAAAAACAGCATATGCTGTTTTGTTGATATTGAAAACATTTTTAAGCAGATTTTATACACGCGGCTAGATTTATTTTTACAACCTGCAATTTTGCATCGACTTATACCACTCGCAAACCATTTTACAGTCTTTCTGCCATTGAATTTATTGTTCTTTTGAGCCATTTGATATTGCTAATAGCGAATGCGTTAAGAAACAATGAATAGTTTCATTGTTTTAGCAAATGAGCGCCCAAAGACTCTGTTAAGAGCAGCTATTACCTGCAATCCAATGACTCAAAATTATCAAAAACTTCTTTGACATTAAACAACGCAAAATGATTCACGAGTGGTATATTTGTATTTTTTCTCATACAATGAGCTTTATTTCTGATATTTATATTTGCTATGCAACAAAGTATTCGTAAAACTTTACGCCGACAAAGGCAAGCAATTCCTAAGACACAAAAAACAGCATATGCTAAAGAGCTGCAAAGGATTTTTTTTGACTATTACGAGTCTTTATTAACTTCAAGTCCGAAAAAAATAGCAAGCTACTATGCCTCTGATGAGGAGGTCTCACCACGATGGATTGATGAGATTTTAAGTGAAACCCACGCACTTTACTATCCGGTATTGCACCCGTTTAAAAAGCGTCAACTTTTTTTTGCTAGACAAACAGAGAGCAAACGACTTAATAAATACCACTTAGAAGAACCATTGTTTATTGCTGAAGACATTTTAGCCCCATGGGAACTTGATATGATTATCGTGCCACTGGTTGGTTTTGATTCACATAAAAATCGCATTGGTATGGGTGGAGGATTTTATGATAGCGCATTAGCATTATGCAAAACCTTTAACCAAACTGAATTTGTTGGCATTGCTTTTGATGAGCAACAATTTAACGCATTTGAACATAACTCCATTGCAATGAATGATTGGGATATTAAAATGGACACCATTATTACACCAACACGCATCATTCGCTGATTATATGAGTACATTAGACAAAGAGATTATTGATAAACTTGAGAAAGCGTTTTCACCTTCCAGATTAGAGCTTATTGATGAAACACATAAACATCGAAAACACAAACAGTTTCAAGCGGGGAAATCGCATTTTAAATTGCGCATTGCCAGTAACAAGCTTACTTCACTTAGCACACTAAAGGCACACCAAGCAATCTATGCTTGTTTAGGTGAGCTTATGCAAACTCAAATTCATGCGTTATCGATCCAAATTGATAATTGAAGTTACGCACTATAGAAAAAACATGACTTCATAGAGGCTTCGACTTACGCTCAGTCAACATTTACGCAGTCAAAGCGGGTGGGAATATGGTCATAGCCGACTTATTTTTTACGAAAATAAGCATAAGATAACTTAAATACCACTGGGCTTAATAGCAACAATGCAATCAAGTTAGGTAGCGCCATTAAGCCATTTAAGGTATCGGCTAATAACCAGACAAAATCAAGTTTTAGCACGGCACCAATTGGGATTGCAATCACCCAAATTATCCGAAAAGGAATAATCGCTTTCACACCGAATAAAAACTCAACACAGCGCTCACCATAGTAACTCCACCCTAGAACGGTTGTAAATGCAAATAAAATCAAACCAAAGGTAATTACCCAAGCGCCGAAATTTGGCATTAAGGTATTCATCGCCTCTGACGAGAGACTTGCACCATTTAAGCCACCACTCCACTGCCCAGATAAGATAATAACAAGACCTGTCATCGTGCAAATAACAATCGTATCGATAAATGTGCCAAGCATCGCAATCGTGCCTTGCTTGACGGGGCTATTGGTTTTAGCTGCAGCATGGGCAATAGGGGCAGAACCCAAGCCTGCCTCATTGGAAAACACCCCTCGGGCAACACCCATTTGAATAGCAAGCATCACACCCGCACCTGCAAAGCCACCAGTAGCAGCAATGGGATTAAATGCATGGTTTAAAATCAAAGCAAAAGCATCAGGCAAAGCGCTGATATTTAAGATAATCGCAGTAAGACAACTAACAAAATAGACCACTGCCATAAAAGGGACAATCTTACTGGCAACCTCGGCAATTCGCTTAATGCCTCCAAGCAATACTAAGGCAACTAATAATGCGACAAATGTGCCAGTGATATAACTGGGAATATATAAGTTCTGATTGATGACATCTGCCATTGAGTTAATCTGCACCATATTACCAATACCAAATCCTGCAACAGAGCCAAATATAGCAAACAGTATACCAAGCCAGACAAAACGTTTACCTAAGCCATTTTTGATGTAATACATGGGACCGCCAACATAGGCGCCTTTTTGATCTACCTCACGAAAATTCACCGCTAATACCGCTTCGGAATATTTCGTTGCCATGCCGACTAATGCCGTGCACCACATCCAGAATATTGCACCTGGCCCACCAATGGCAATGGCAGTTGCAACTCCTGCAATATTACCTGTTCCAATCGTTGCCGAGAGTGCCGTCATCAATGCTTGAAAAGGTGAGATCTCTCCTGCTTTTTCTTTACTATCACTTCTTTTACGCCCAAATAATAGTTTAAAACCAAACCCTAGTTTTCTTAATGGCAAGAACGCCAATCCCAACATCAAAAACAAGCCAACGCCTAAGATAAGCACCAACATGTATGGACCCCATACATAGCCATTGATTGATGCTACTATATTATGAATAAACTCCATTATTCTTTCCTCCACTGAACATCCAAACACTATTGACTATAGCAATAAAACATTTATTTGCATTACAATATTGCACATGATTTGTAAATAACACTTACTTTTATGCTTATAGATAGTCATTGCCATCTTGATTTCCCTTGTTTTGATGGCATGCGCAACATGCTTTTAGATCATTGTGTTGAAAAAAATATTACTCACTTTATCAATCCGGCTGTAGCGTTTAGTAACTGGCAAAGAGTAATTGATTTAAGTATACAATACCTATCAATCACACCGGCATTGGGCTTACATCCATGCTTTATTGAACAGCATCAGAAGGAACACCTTAGTACGCTGAAACCGTGGCTTCTAGCGCATGACATTCCACTGATTGGTGAAATTGGCTTAGATAAACGCTATCTAGAATGTTTTGATCAGCAACTGTTCTTTTTTAATGAACAACTAGCGATTGCTCAAGATTTACAAAAGCCTGTGATTATTCATGGCGTTAAAGCACATAATGAAGTCATCGCCACATTAAAACATCATCATTTTACACATGGTGGCATTATTCATGCATTCTCTGGTAATTTTAATATTGCAAAAGCCTATTGCGATCTTGGTTTTAAACTGGGTATTGGCAGCATTTTGCATTACCCTAATAGCAAATTACCTAATGTCTTAAAACGCATAGGCATTGAAAATATCTTACTGGAAACCGACTCACCTGATATGCCAATACCAAATAGTGGAAATAAAATAAACACACCATTATCTCTATTACAAACACGCGATCTTTTGGTTGACATTTTTAATCTTTCTAAAGATCAAATACATCGAATACTGCTACAAAATGCACAACAGATTATTTAGAGCAACCGATACCACTTATCCCAAATATTTTGCCGTTTTTATCTAGCAAAAACCAATAATACACTACTGTGACACCACGCTTTGTGATATATTGCCACACAATGTTTTGATCAAGACGAACAATAAATATGGCTGAACAATTGGATAATAATGAGTTAGATAAAATAAAGCTTTTATGGAAAAAATATGGCTCGAAGCTAGTAACACTAATTTGCGTTATTTTAATACTTATCATCGCTTGGCAATATTGGCAAAAACGAAAGCTTGAAAATAATGTGCAAGCCGCTGAGCTTTACCAAAATTTAGCCCTTATTGCTGATAATGCATCAAGTAATTCAGAGGCAATTTTAAATCAAGCACAAAACCTGATTACACTTTATCCTAAATCGATTTATGCTGATTTCGCACGTTTGGAAATTGCGAAACAATCGGTTTTAAAAAATCAATTAGACCAAGCGGCAGTGAGCCTTAAGCAGGTTGCTGATAGTACGCTTAATCCAAATCTGCAAGCAATTGCCAAGCTTCGCCTTGCACGCGTTGAATTAGCGCAAAACAAAATAGCTGATGCCATTGCAACACTTAATAGCATCACATTGGCGGGCTTTAGTCTCTCAAGTAATATGTTACTAGGTGATGCTTACTTTGCTAACAAAGAGTATGCCAAGGCAAAATCATACTGGCAAAGCGCATTATCTGAAGCCAACAAGCCGGAATTAGCAAATATCAAAAGCTTATTACAAATGAAAATCGATAATCTTGCTGCATTAAGCAAATGATAACGGATAAACATATGACAAAGTTAACAATCAAAAATACTAAAAAAATTATTTTAAGCACTGCATTGATTGCTGTATTTGGTGGCACTTTAGTTGCTTGTGGTAATAAAAGTAATGACACACCACCTAAGCCACTTGTTGAGTTTAAATCAAGTTTAAATGCTAAATACGTCTGGGATACCAATATTGGCAATGGCAATGATGGTCAAATCGATTTAACGTTAACACCTGCGATTGAAAATGGTGTGATTTACACATCAAGTTATGACGGATACATTTCAGCAGTAAATGCAACAACAGGCAAACGTTTATGGTCAACCGATACTAAATTGCAGTTAAGCTCAGCAGTTGCTGTTAGTGGCAAGGTTGTCGTTGTCGGTAGCTTGCGTGGTACATTAGTGGCAGTAGATACTAGCTCTGGCAAAGTACTGTGGCAAAGCGCATTACCAAGCAGCTTATTCTCAGCACCGACTGTTGTTGACAATATCATCTACACACAAACACATGATGGCAGTATCTCAGCATATAACCTTAAAGACGGTAAGCAGCTATGGACACAAAGCATTGCTACGCCTGATTTAATGTTAGTTGGCAACAGCTCACCTATCGTTTATCAAGGCCTAGTAATTGCTGGCACTTCATCTGGGAGTTTATGGGGCTTAAAAACAGCCACCGGTGAAAAACAATGGGATAACCCGATTGCCTTGCCTCAATCAGGTTCACCTGCGCAACAGATGGTTGACATTACTGCCACCCCACTTATTGATAATGACACGCTTTATGTCGCAACATTTCAAGGCAACTTGATTAGCTTCAATACCAAACTAGGTAGCATGAACTGGCAGAAAAAAGCATCTGTTTATCGCAATATAGCATTAGGACAAAAGGCTATTTTCACAACTGACACTAAAGGTGATATTACCGCTTATAATCTCAAAACAGGTGACAAACTCTGGCAAGCTACTGAGCTTGAAGGACGCAAGCCATCAGCGCCTTTATATATTAATGGTATGATTGCCGTGGGTGATTATGAAGGCTATGTGCATATCTTTAATGCCGACACAGGTAAATATCTCACACGTGTTGAAATTGGTGGTGATGGCATTAGTGCCACACCTATTGCTGCAGGCAAATCGATCATTGTCCAAACCAACAGTGGCACACTTGCTGCTATCCAATTATAAAAATATATTGTAAATATAAATGTCTAGCACAAACACTTCACAGAAAATTGCGGCATTTATTGCCCCTTCTTTGTTTATTCTGGTGCTAATGATTTCAGTGGGTCCTTTTGGCGATACGATCTATGCACCCTCTTTGCCAAGCATTGCTGAAGCCTTTAATACACCTTATCATAATGTTCAACTAACCATTACCTTTTATCTCTTAGGTTACTCTATTAGCCAGATACTATATGGCCCTTTTTCTGATCGATTCGGGCGCAAACCGATTATGATTATTGGTGCAGTTATTTTCCTTATCGGCTCAATTGTGTGCCTTATCAGTCCAAATATCACCCTATTAATTTTCGCACGCTTCTTACAAGGGTTTGGCGCCTGTGCTGGTGCTGTTATCTCAAGTGCTGCCGTACGTGATGCATTTTCCTTAAAAGATCAAGGCAAAGTATTTGCCAAGATGAATGCCGCTTTTGCTATTGCCCCAGGTGCTGGTGCGATTGTCGGCACCTTTATCTCATGGCAGACAAATTTTATTGTGTTATTTGTATTAGCCATTATATTGCTGATTGCAGTGATTTTTCTCTTCCCTGAGACACTGCGCCAAAAAAACTATGGTGCAACACGTCCCAAGAAGCTAGTTATTAATTATTTTAAGTTATATCAAGCACGCGGTTATTTTGTTTATCTATGCTTATTAGGGCTTAATATCGGTATGGTTTATGCCTGTTTGGTTGAAGCGCCAGGCATTGTCATTAATATACTACACTTAGACAAAATCTGGTTTATTGTGATTGCTGCAGGGATTGTATTGGCATTTATGATTGGTTCGGTGTTATGCACCTACTTGGTACATAAGATGAGCCAAAACGGGATATTACTTATTGGCATGATTATTAGTCTCATAGGCGCGATTATGCTCTTGTGTTTTATGTCGCTTAATATCGTTCATTTATACAGCTTATTAACACCAGTGATCATCCTCTTTACTGGGATATCCTTTGTGATTCCAATCGCCACAGCCAAGGCACTTGCTCCTTTTACCCTAACAGCGGGATCTGCTTCAGCAATGATGGGCTTTTTTCAAATGGGTGCAGCTTCATTAATCACAGCGATTGTGACGGTATTACCCTTTAGCGATATACTTTCAATGCCGATTGCTTTCACCTTTCTATCTAGTTTAAGTATTGTGGTTTTAATTATTTATATGCTTTGGCTCAAGCGAGTAGCTTAAGTAATCAATGTTATCGTAAGCAACGCTCAACAATGATAAAACAAATTAAAGCTAATACGATCCCAACCATGCCTGTCACGCCAAGCTCATAAACCGTATCCAAAATATGCCAGGCACCCAATGCGGTAAATACAAATCCACCAATAATTTGAATAAAACTGAATATAGCAATTGATGTGCCCTTATACTCTGGGTAAACGGTTGTTGCAATGGCAATCATATTAGGGTAAACCCAAAGATAGACAAGCCAAAATATAGATAGACATATAATATCGGTGATATAAGTACTGGTATTTGACGATAAGGTCACACCAACCATACTAATAAACATGACAATAAGTGCTACTTTAACCAAGGTCATCATCGTATATTTTCTAAGGAACATGCTGTTTAACCACGCACCAATAAGCATACATACAATAACTAATGCAACCACCCAACCAAATGCCGCCACGGGCATATGATACTCTTGGACAAAAATATATGGGTAGGTTAAAAGCACACTAGCAGCGACACCATAAACGAAAAACATCACCAACGTAGCACTTAAAAAACGTAAGTTAAACATGATTTTTATTACTTGTGCGATATTTATTTTTATATGTGACGCATTTGATTTAATGGTGCCCCTACCAATAATCAAGCCGAAACCGACGATTGACGCAATAATCAAAGCGTACCAGAACATAAAGCTAACAACACTATGCCATCCTTGATATTGCATTAAATAGCCTGAAATTACTGGAGAGATTGATACGGTGAATACTGAAAATGCAGTAAGCAATGCATAAATTTTTGAAAAAGCCTTGCCTTGAAAAGAATCCGCAACAATAACGCGCGCTAACACTGCCGCCATACCCGCACCAATACCTTGAAAGATGCGTCCGACAAGCATCCACTCAATTGTGTGTTCAACGTGGCATAAAGCACTGCCTAGAATGGTAATAAGTAAGCCTAAAATCAATATACGCACACGTCCAAAGCGATCGGATAGCACACCTGAAATAAGTTGTGAAATTGCACTACCCAATAGAAAGAGTGCCACCGTATATTGCACCATTTCTCTTGATGTATTTAATGCTTTATCTAAATAAGGCAATACGGGCAAATAGATATCCATCATTGCTTGAGGGTAAGCCAAAACAAATCCTGCAGCAATAAATAGAATAACCGATATTACTTTACTTGGTTTAATTATCTTTGATGGTTTCTCTATTGCCATGATCTTTTAATATCCATTTTCTGTCCCTACATTATCAGCCGTTATTATAGATTAAAACTCACAAAAATCAGCTCTCTTTTTAAACTTTCTAACGTTGAACCTCAATGGATGAAGTCCTTCTAATAAATGATTTACTATTGGCGCTTGGCATCCATTGCTCATCAATTGACTTAAGAGTTTAGCACCATATATCATTGAGCATAATCCTTTTGAACCAAAACCTGTTAATAAATAAAGTCCTGAAAGATATTCTATCTGAGGCAATGCTTTTAGAGTAACACCCTTTTGTAACCGTTGGTAATACTGCTCAATAAAACTGGTATTATCAGCAATTGCCCCTATCATCGGCACATGATCAGCAGTGACACATCGTAATGATACACGTCCCAAGATGATTTTCATATCTACTGACGGATCAATAACATGACCTAGCTGAGCTAAGTTAACATTGTGATCACTCTCACGCACTTCAGCCATTAAATCATTATTATCACGAAACGTCGCACCAATAAGCTGCTTACCATTAACGCTTGGCAAAATATAGCCTTTATCAAGTATGATTGCCCTATTATTTAACAAGGTCTGCACCTGAGTGATTTGTCCATATGATGGATAAACCTCTATGTGTTTAAATGCCTCAAGATCTTTTACAAGCAAAGCATTGCCCGCAAAAACCACCATATCGTATGCTAACGATTTTTGATTATTTTTGTTATCAATGAAGCTCAACTGCCAAGTATTATTTGATCTGACAAACGCATCTAAGCGATGCGATAACAACAAATTAACATTTGTGCTATTACTAATAAGGCTCTGGCATAATGAATAAGGATTAACCATCATTGCCGTTGGATAATAAGCGCAGTTTGATGAAATCTCACAGCCTGCTATATCAGAAGCTGTTGCTGCATCAACGATTTGCAGCAAACCATAAAGAAAGGTACGCTTTTTGATAATATTGTCAAAACGTAACTGTGTTTTTTTATCACTTAATAACTCCAAAGCACCACATTCATTAAAATCAATCTCGCCTTTATGTTTCAGAATATAGTCTTTGGTATGTACAAAGCCTTGAGTATGAAAACTATCTGAGATATTAGCATCGGCTGTGATATAAGGCTTCAATATGCCATAAGGATTACCTGAGGCACCTTGCGCAATATCATCACATTGGTCAAATAGATCAATCTCAAAGCCCATCTGACTTAACTCATAGGCTAACGCACATCCTGCCATTCCAGCACCAATAATTGCAACTTTTTGTTTCTTATCAAGTGTTAATTGCGGCTTAGCAAAATACGGTTTAATCTTGGTTTGCGCTAACTTTTGAGTATCTTTAACAACAGCACAAATCATTTCACGTTTATGACCAAAGCCTTTTTGTTTTTCCACTTCAAAACCTTGAGCTTTGAGCGCCCGTTTAACAAAGCCCGCAGCAGTAAAGGTGGACAAGCTCGTTTTACCATGGCTTAAACGATAAATTTCTTTAAATAAATCATCCGACCACATATCTGGATTTTTAGCAGGCGCAAAACCATCCAAAAACCAAGCATCAACACTGATATCCATTGCTGCCAAAGCATTTACTGCATCATCAATTAATAAGGTTAAATTGATATTGTCAGCGATATTTAAAGATGTTGCACCAGTATAAAAGCTATTTGGATACACTTGAAGTAATTGATCAGCTTGAGGTTTAAGCTCGCGCCATATTGATAATGCTTTCTCTAAATCACTATAAGTTAAAGGGTATCTCTCACAACTTATGAAGCTTAATTTAGCCGTTTTAGGTGCATATTTATCCCAAAGTTTTAGTGTCGCAAGAAAGTTTAACCCCGTACCAAAACCTGTCTCAGCAATCACAAAATGCGCATTTTGATCAAGATGTTCAAATCGTTGCTTCAGTTTATTGCCATCTAAGAAAACATATTCACTCTCGGCAAGCCCATTCTGTTTTGAGAAATAAACATCAGCAAATTCATCTGAGAATGGCTCGCCTGTATCTTGCCATTTGAGTTTTGCATATTGCAATTTAGCGATCCTTGACAGCCATTGTTAAACGATTGATTGATACCAAACGCCCTTTCTCATCAGTAATTTCAATTGCCCATACATGCGTTGTCCGCCCAATATGATGTGCATAGGCTTTGGCTGTTAACACACCTTCTGTTGCCGGACGAATATGGTTGGTATTGATATCCAATCCAACACAATATTGCTTTGTCAGATCAACGGCATAATTCGCGGCAGTGCTGCCAACAGTTTCCGCAATACCGCAAGAAACGCCACCATTCATTATCCCTAATGGTTGCTTGTGCTTTTTCTGCAACAGCATTTCTGCTAATAAATAATCATCACCTAACTCTGTAAAGCGAATACCTAAAGTATCCGAGAATAAGCCAGCGCCTCGCTCATTCATTTGTTCTAGTGTTACAGGTGTTTTCCAAATGCTCATGTTTTTCTCCAATGTTTAATTGTTAATTTTCTCTCAAAAATATTTAGTGAAAAGCCTTTTAAGCAGTCTTTTGCAATAATTCTTTATTCGCTGGTGTTTCCTCTTATTTGGCTCAGCTTTATCAGCGCTTGTACCCGTTCGCGCTCAAGCTCTCTTATCAGCTCTTCCTCTGTCGGCAAGTAAGGCAAATATTTTGCCGCAAACAGCTGCTTTTGATCGGACAATATCGAGTATTTAACAACTGCTTCACTTTTCTCACTGCATAAAACTAAGCCGATGGTTGGATTATCATCCTTGCTTTTCCTCTGTTCATCATACAAACGCACATAAGTATCCATCTGTCCAATATCTTGGTGCTTAAGTTTACCTAGCTTTAAATCAACCAATAAAAAACATTTAAGCTTAAAGTTGTAAAACACCAAATCAATATAAAAATCTTCATCTTCAAAGCGAATACGTTGCTGACGTTCTACAAAAGCAAAACCTTTGCCTAGTTCCAGTAAGAATTGTTGTAAATTACTAATAATTGCTTTTTCAAGATCACTTTCTTGATAGGTTTTATCTTGAAGGTTAAGAAAGTCTAGAATATAAGGATCTCGTAAAAAGTCTTTAGCACCTTCTGCCAAAATTTTTGTTGCTTGTGCCGCCTCTGACTCCACGAGCTCTTTGTCTTTACTTGATAACAATCGTTCATAATATAATTTACTAATCTGACGTTCCAATGCTCTTTTACTCCAGCAACTGCCTATAGCTTCGCGCATATACCAATGTCTTGCATTTTCATTTTCAATACGCGCAAGCACATTATAGTGCGACCAACTTAATTCGAGAGACACCGTCTCTCGTTTTGGAAAAGATAGATAAAACCTTCTCATATTACGTAAATTAGTTATATCAAACCCTTTCCCTAAGCGCTCGGTAAGTTCTTTTGAAAGTAACTGTAACTGGTGTTTACCATAAGCTGCTCGACTTTCGCCTTTTTGCTCATGCTCTACTATTAGCCGACCAATTTCCCAATAGCTTTGAACCATCGCATGGTTGACCGTTTGACGTACTTGTTGCCTACTGCTTTCAATAATAATAGCAATGTCATTAATTAGGCTCATAAATTGAGTATCTTTAGGAAAGCTCATCTATCTGTCCTCTCAATATCGATAACAACACCCTTTGTTTGCACGAATCCTGCAAAATAATAGTTAATACTTAACTGTGGCTCCTCACAACTTGCCCATAGTGATGAATATAATTGAGATTTTTTAATTGCCATCTTTACTCTCTTTTAAGCCCCAAACAGTTTTAATCCATCTTTCTTGCGTTTTTCTTCGGCGCGAATTCTTCTGGCATCTTTGGGATCAATGGTTAATTCGCGATAAATTTCAATACGATCATCAGGCTTTACCATATGATCAAGTGTCACTATTTCACTATAAATGCCCACTGATTGCACATTTAAATCAATCTCAGGAAAATCACTTAACACCCCGCTTTGTGTAATCACATCTTTAACCGTCGTATTTTCATCACACTCAAGTTGATATAGCTTTTGCGCTTGAGGATTAGCATAAATCACTTCTACTTTCATACAGCTTCTGCTCCATACACGGTTTTCGCACGTTTACAAAAAGCATCAAGCATCGTATTAGCCAGTGTATTAAAGACAACACCTAATGCTAATGCCATGACTTTAGAGGAGAATTCAAACTCTAAATCAAGTGTCACTTTACAGGCTTTGTCATTTAAAGGAATAAAATGCCATACACCCAATAGACGTTTAAAGGGGCCTTTAATTAATCGTATCTTAATTTCTTTACCTGGGATCATGTCATTGTGCGTACCAAAATCAATCTTAACGCCACCTTTGGCGATTTTGAGTGTCGCCTCAGCTTCAGTTTCGGTATGCATGTGCACCTCTACTGCTTGGCACATGGGTAAAAATTGAGGATATTTATCAATATCATTTACAAGGTCATACATCTCTTTAGCACTGTATTCAACCAATGCCGTTCGATGAATTGTTGTCATAGTGTTTCTCTTATGTCATAAGTTCATGTTAGAATCTTGGCTATTGTAACGCTTATGCACTATTTTGCAAAACAATGGCAAAGACAAAAAACACCAAAAATACAAAATCAACGGCAACCAGTAGTACGATTGCCAAAAACAAAAAAGCTTTTCATGAGTACCTAATCGAAGAACGCTTTGAAGCAGGTATTGTGCTTCAAGGTTGGGAAATCAAAAGCATCCGCGCAGGTCGTGTGCAATTGACTGATAGTCACATTCATGTCAAAAATAATGAAGCTTGGCTTTTTAATGCATTAATTACACCTTTACACTCGGCATCAACTCATGTTGTACCTGTCCCTGCAGGCACACGTAAACTATTATTACACCGTAGAGAAATCAATAAACTCTTGGGTAAAGTCGATATCAAAGGCTACACGATTGTGCCATTGGCAATGTACTGGAAAGGCTCACGCGTTAAAGTGGAAATTGCAATTGCCAAAGGCAAACAACTACATGATAAACGTCAAGCCTCTAAAGAGCATGATTGGAAACGTGAAAAAGAGCGTTTATTTAAAAAGAGCTTATAACACCATGACGCAAACAGAAAAGAAACTTCATTTTTATATCACTAAAGCCATTGCCGATTATAAAATGCTGCAAAAAGGTGACAAGGTGATGATTTGCTTATCCGGTGGTAAAGACTCTTTCACACTGGTTAAAGTCATGCATGATTTAGTTACCAACGGCACTTATGATCTTGACTTAATTGTCTACACTTTAGATCAAACCCAGCCAGACTGGGATGACTCTGGGTTAAGGCAATATCTTGAAGATCATAATATTAAATACATTATCGAAAAACGCGATACTTATTCTGTTGTTATTGATAAGGTGCCTAAAAATAAAACCTATTGTTCGTTATGCTCACGTTTACGTCGCGGTAATATCTATCGTTTCGCACGCGATAACAACATTGATAAGATCATGTTAGGACATCACAAGGATGATGTGATTGAGTCGGCATTAATGTCGATGTTTTATCAAGGAAAAATCAAATCAATGCCTGCCAAGCTATTAACCGAAGATAAGCAAAATGTGGTGATTAGACCAATGGTTTATTGCCAAGAACGCGATATCGCCCGCTTTGCTAAAGAACAAAGCTTTCCAATTATCCCGTGCAACTTATGCGGCACACAGGAAAACCTAAAGCGTCAGCAGGTAAAAAACCTCATTCACGAATTAGCTCAACAAAACCCAATTATCCCACAAAATATATTTGCTTCACTGAGCAATATTGTGCCTAGCCATTTATATGATCAAACCCTATTTGATACACGTGGATGTGATCAAGAACGTCTATATGCTGATAGTAACTGCTTGATTGCCAATGAGTCATCTGAACATCTGTTTTAGTTCCTTTAATTAAATACTTACATTATTACACTTTTACTACAAACTTTCCCAGAATCCGTCTAGCACAAAAAATTGTTTTACCTTATACTGAACTTGCGTTCATTTTTTGAAAATTTTACAACACTAAAAGTTTAGTTATTGGGCAGGCATCATGTTACATATTAAAGCATCTACATCAGCTAAGGTTATTTTCGTTTTTATTATTATGGTTACCTCGATGCTGGGTATTTTTGTCTCTGATATTTATGTCCCTTCGTTACCGAGTATTAGTGAAGACTTTGGCACAGGCGCTCATTTATTAGCATTTAGTGTTACCTATTATTTTATTGTCTTTGCCTGTGCGCAGCTTATTTATGGTCCCCTATCTGAGCGCTTTGGGCGACGCAAAATTTTTCTTACGGGTCTTGCCATTAGCATTATTGGTACACTGATTACTGTGTTTAGTCTAAACTTTAGCATGCTAATGGTTGGGCGCACACTTGAAGCCATTGGCATGGCTGCACCGATGTCATTAGGTCGCGTTATTTTGCGTGATGTTATTCCTGATAAGGTTAAATATGCGCGCTTTATGTCATTTATGGGTATTGGCACTTTAATGGCACCTGTGATTGCCCCAATCGTTGGTGCATTCTTAGCACACGTTTATCATTGGCGTGCAGACTTTATTTTCATCTTAATTTTAAGTGTGATCTGCTACATTGGTGCTTATATTTATCTAGTTGAAACTTTACTAAATCCCAAAAAGCGCCTTTCAGCCAAACTATCCGTTAAAACCTATCTATGGGTTATGAAGAATAAAACGTTTATCAAAAACATGATAATCTCAAGTACCATTATGGGTGCTATCATTGCCTATTTATCCATAAGTGCTTTCTTGTTTCAACAATATTTTGGTCTCAGCGAAATCCACTACGCTATTGTATTTGGCATTGGTGAAATCTTTATTGCCGTAGGTATGTTTGCCAATGGCATGGCGCTTAAATATATTTCTATTGAACGCTCTCAAGTCATTGCTGTGATGCTTTTCTTGCTTTCAGGCATACTTATCACAATTCAAGCCGTTTTCTTTAGTCACAGCCTTGAGTTTATCATGCTGGCAGTGATTATCTTCAACTTTGCCGCAGGTGTCATTTTCCCAACAAGCAGCACATTAGCTATTGTCACCTTTAAAACACGATTAGGTGCTGTGGGCAGTCTATATGGCTGCATTAGCATGCTTGCTGCGGGTCTTATCAGTGGCTTTGCTTTATCTCTACCTTTAGCACCTAACTTACTGATTGCTTTATTAATACTTGTTATGGCGATTATTGCTGCTATTGTTTTAATTGGCATTAAAGACAAAGCATGATTTCAAGTGATAATAATAGTTTTGCATCTGTAATCTTAGGTCTGCCCAAGGACACCACATTAAATTCATGATTTGACTCGATCTCTCCTCGCAAGTGCACCTAACTCTTGATGCAACCCATCAAAAGCACCATTGCTCATAATGACATAATGAGTAAAACACCCTAGCTTTGATTGTTTAAAATGCTCAACAATATCGGCAACCTGATCAAATACCAGAAAGTTGTCTTTAGCATACGATGCGGCTTGCCATTGCATCACACTGTTTTGATAAAACCAGATCTCATCAGCGATATTAAGTGCATTAATTAATGCTGATTCTTGCGCGCCCATTTTCATCGTGTTTGAGCGTGGTTCTAAAATTGCGACAACTCTTTCCTTATCTGTCGCACGTGCTTTAATCGCTTTGAGTGTTTGCGCTACCGCCGTTGGGTGATGAGCAAAATCATCATAAATGGCATAGTAATTATTTTGTGCAATGCATTCAAGGCGGCGCTTGACCCCTTTAAAAGCTTTAAAGCTCTCTGTTACTTTATCCAATGAAACACCAAGTGTTTTTAAAACCGCATACGCTGATAGCGCGTTTTTGGCATTATGCTCACCTAATAGTGCCCAGTTAATCTTAAGTGTTTTATTGTGATCTATGATCTCAAACTGACTATAGTCTTCAATTATAGGCTTGATATCAAGCGCCTGCTCATCACCTTGAAGTGGACAACGTTCAGACCAACACCCCATCGTTAGTAGCTTATCAATATGTTTATCCGGCTTAGGATAAATTACCATTGCTTTACCAGGTAGCAGGCGCATTAGGTGATGAAATTGGCGATAAATATCCTCCATCGAGCTAAAAATATCGGCATGATCAAACTCAAGGTTATTAATCACCAATATATCTGGATGGTAATGCATAAACTTCGAGCGCTTATCAAAAAATGCCGTATCATATTCATCGGCTTCAATCACAAAGTACTCTGAGTTTGTTAAACGTGATGACACGCCAAAGTCCTGAGTAATCCCACCAACCAGAAAGCTTGGATTTAATCCTGCATCATCCATCAGTTTAATCACCATTGAGGTAGTGGTTGTTTTGCCATGTGTTCCGGCAATCGCAATAACCTTTTTATCTTTGAGAATTTCTTGATAAAGCCACTTAGGACCCGAAAAATACTCAAGCTCACTATTTAACAAATACTCAACAATCGTCATGCCACGGCGCATTGTATTGCCAACAATCACCTGATCCGGTTTAAGTGATTCAATATCATATTCATAACCGGATATCAGCTTAATGCCTTGAGATTCGAGGTAGCTGCTCATAGGTGGGTAAACATTTTGATCACTGCCTGTGACTTTATAACCTTTTTCACGCGCTAATAACGCTAAAGCACCCATAAAAGTGCCACAAATACCTAATATATGAATGTGTTTCATGATCTATTTTTGACTTTTTATTTTCTCAATAATTGACGTACTTGAGTGACTTGGCTTTAAGGTGATGGTCTTAACCTCGCCACCTGCGGCTAACACCTCTTTGGCACCCGCAATTTGCGCGATTTCATAATCAGCACCTTTAACCAGAATATCCGGTAACAGCTCACTGATAATCCGCTTAGGGGTATCTTCATCAAAGGCTACCACCCAATCAACACAGCCTAATGCCGCAAGCACTTCCATGCGCGATTGCAAATTAACATATGGTCGAGATTCACCCTTTAAGCGCTTAACCGACTCATCGGTATTGACAGCGACAATCAAGCGATCACCCAAAGCGCGCGCTTTTTGCAGGTATTCAACGTGTCCGGCATGCAAAATGTCAAAGCAGCCATTGGTCATAACAACTTTTTCACCTTGAAGATGGACTTCGCTCATTGCTTTTTTAAGCTCAGTTTGACTTAAAATCCCTTTGTGCACTATAGCCTGTGCATGGAGTGAATCATGCAATTCTTGGGCATTTAGTGTTGCCGTGCCGACCTTACCAACGACAACGCCTGCAGCAGCATTCGCCAGACGCATCGCTGAGATATAATCATAACCACATGAAACTGCCATTGCCATCACGGCAATGACGGTGTCACCTGCACCTGTCACATCAAAAACTTCTTTGGCAACAGTAGGAATCGTGGTTACCTCACCACTTTTTAATATCAAAGTCATCCCTTCTTCACTACGAGTAATTAACAGTCCACCTAAATGGCAGTTTGCTATTAACTGATGTGCTTTCGCAATTAACTCATCTTCAGTGTGACACTTGCCAACAACTGCTTCAAATTCCTTGCGGTTAGGTGTTATTAAAGTCGCACCTTGATAAATACTAAAGTCATTCCCTTTAGGATCAACTAATGTTGCAACCTTTTGCTTATTCGCAAGCTTTATGAGTTTTTGCACATCGTGCAATGTCCCCTTACCATAATCGGATAATACCATCACATTATAGCGTTGAAGCACTGCCTCAACATTGTTAAAAAGCACACCTTCATCAACTTGCGCAAAACCTTCTTCAAAATCAAGGCGCAAAAGTTGCTGTTTTTGCGATAGAACGCGCAACTTCGTAATCGTTGGCAAATGTGTTTCAATCAAATGACTATGAATTGATTGATCCGCTAAAAAGTTTTTTAAAATATGTGCTGGTTCATCCTGCCCAACCATCGCACATATTCCTGCCTCTCCTGCGAGGGATGTAATATTTAAAGCGACGTTACCTGCCCCTCCTGCGCGATCTTGGATATTTTTAACATGTACCACAGGAACCGGTGCTTCAGGTGAAATGCGCTCGGTTGAACCGTAGTAATAACGATCTAACATCACATCACCCACAACTAAAACGCGTGCTTTTTGTAAATTACTTTGCATTATTTGTCTTATTAACCCTGATAAGAATAGGCACAATACTACACTAAAGCTTAATAAAATTACAGTTTGTCGTTAGTGGTATTTGTAAGATAAATAAAAGGTTGAAATGCTCAATCATATCTGACAAAAATCGCGTTTAAAAAATAGGCGACTGTCCGGTCGGGTCTAAACTTCTACATACGCAGCATGTTTAACAAAATATAATAATCAATCTTATATCCTAAGATTGATTAGCGCCTATAACCTTATCTATTTTTTATGATTACACTCCTTATCCGTGATAGTATTATATTCATTATAATTGATCGATTACATAATCATTAAGGCAAGCCTTATGGGTGCTCATGACCTACAATTTCGTAAAGCTTTCTCAGATCCAAATATGTTTAAAGTGGCATGTGAAATTTATTTGCCCGAGGACATTAAAAAGAAGCTTAATTTCTCAACTCTGAAATTAAGACAAATGAGTGGCGCGTTTATTCGCAACCTTATCATACTGCAATACAATATTGATCCTGATAAAGATGCAAAGCTATTTGAGCAGTTAAAGGAAGAAATCGGCGATATCGTGTATAGTTGCGAAACATATGACGATGCCGAAGTATTGTTAATTGCCCATAGTGAGCATCAAAGCACACCAGATAAACATTATCCTTTGCGTAATGCATTATATGATATATCAGCGCTTAAAGATTTTGTTGAAACTGAAAAACCAGACAAATACCCTTTAGTTGTAAGTTTTCTTGCATATCATGGTAAGCCTTCACCATACCCTTACACAACTGATATTATTGAAAACTTTGAGCATCAGGAATTAGCGCAAAAGTATTTTCTAAAGCCGGTTTTGATCGATTATCGGCAATCAGCTGATGAAGAGCTGTTGGAGCATGGTGAGATCTCTGGGCTTGAAATTGCTTTAAAGCATACCTTTGATGAACAGGTTGATGATAGTGTCATCAAAAACTTAATGCATGGATTGCAAAAATGCACTAGAATCGAATTAAGACGTGACTGGTGGATGTATGCATTGCGATCATGGGAAACATCTGCAGACACGATGATTAAAGAGTATAAAGAGACCTTAAATGAAGAGGAAATTTTTGTCATGACAGCAGCACAACAACTCGTAGAACGAGGTGAATTAAAAGGCAAAAAAGATACAGCGCGTACTATGCTTAATAAAGGCTTAGATGCAAGGTTAGTTACCGAGTGCACAGGGCTTGAGCTTGATACTATATTGAAATTAAGAAATGAAATAGACAGTAAGACTCAACACTAAATTACCATTTTTTAACCACAATCGTGGTCGCAAAACAGGAAATCACTGTTCTGCTTATTTAAACAGTACTGCACATAATTCTAGGTAATATATTTTCAATCAAACTTATATAATATAGCTTTGTACGTTAGTCAGGTTATTATGTTTAGCAAATAAAAAGAAAATTAAGACACGAAATAAATCAGGGGGATGTAGTGTCATAGATTGAAAAGCGTAAATTCCTTGTTTACTTAACAAGTTATACTTTATCATATGATGAATTTGTAGACTGTTTAGAATATCTAGCTAAAGCCAATAGATACCTTGCTTTAATATAAAATCACATTGTTTTTTTAACCATTTTTTCCAGAGAATAGCGACTAAAATTAATCAGTTCGAGATAAAGTTAGTTAACGATGCTAGAACCTTTATATGTAAAGGCTTTTAGATCGATCATCCTATGAAATATTGACAAACTTCACTCTATGACACCATGCCCTCATAAAGGTTAATGAGAGCGCGCCAAATCGCTTAAGCTTCTAAAGGCGATATTGACTGATTCAAAGTTTGGTTCATCTGTACGCATATCTTCAATAAGTCCATTCCAGCGCGCTAAATAACTGCTGTTGGTACTCAACCAATACTCGACTTTGTCATTGACGTCATCGATATCTTTGGTAAATTCAATGACACGTCTGACCAAGCGGTATTGCAATTTATCAAGATCGTCACGTAAGGCCGATGTTGATAACGTACCCCAGTATGACTGCTTACCACCTAAGTGATTAATGCAACTTCTAAACCAAGACAACCATAGCTTTTGATTAAGCAGTATAGCAATCTTTTCAAATGATTTACTTTCTTTGGAGACCTCAATACTATGTGCTAAGTCCATCACAGATGTTGCCATCTTAAATGATAACACCTGATCAACAATTGTTTTTGGCACACCAGCATTAATTAAAGCTGTCGCTTTATCTTCAATTTTTTGCTTCTCTGATGGAATTAAAAGTCTTGGAAATACCTTTAATGCACTAGGCGCTGTATGTCGATACTTAGCAATCACCTCAGCAATTGGAAAACCTTTAGGTTCATTACGTAAAATCCAGCGACAATTACGACGCACGAATCTGAATAAGATCTGTAAACATTTCTGAATGCTTTCAGCGCTTACTTGCCCGCTTAATTTCTCCGCCTTTTGCCATAGCTTATCCAAAGAGAAAATCTCAACCACAGCAATAAACGCTTTGATAATATCAGCAACTGACGCCCCTGTTTCATCGTATAGACGCTGAATAAAAGTAACGCCCATATGCAACGTAACCGCGTTAGTGATCTGTGTGGCGATAATCTCACGCTTTAGTTTGTGCCCTTGCATTAAATCCGCGTATTTCTCACGTAACACTGTTGGAAACTCCCACAATAAGAAAAAGTTAAAGTGAGGATCATCTGGTAAGTCAGATTTCAAGATCTGCTGTTTAATCATCGTTTTGGTATACGCCATAATCACAGAAAACTCTGGTGCTGTTAGGCTTTTGCCCGATAACGCACGTGATTGTAGCATCTTATCGGTTGGTAAATACTCAACTTCACGATCAAGCTGCATCTTACGCTCAAGCTCACGCATCAAACGTGCATATGATTCGACAAAATAGCGCTCTTGTGACTGCAACTCATTAGCAATCGTGCGGTTTTGACCATAGTTATTTTGTAACACCAAATGCGCGACATCATCCGACATCTCAGCCAATAATTTATTGCGGCTACTTTCGGATAACTCACCATTTTCAATCGCCATATTCAGTAGAATTTTGATGTTTACCTCATGATCTGAACAGTCAACACCCGCGGCATTATCAATCGCATCAGTATTGATTGAGCCACCTTTTAAGGCATATTCAATACGCCCTAACTGCGTGCAACCTAAGTTACCACCTTCACCAACAACCAAGCAGTTTAAATCACGCCCATTAATGCGCACTGGATCATTGGCACGATCACCAACGGCTTCATTACTTTCAGTATGCGCTTTGACATAAGTGCCAATGCCACCATTCCACAGTAATTCATAATCTGCTTTCAATAATAACTGAATTAATTTGTTTGGTTCCAATTCATTCGCATTAGTCTTCAACAGTGCCTTCATTTCAGGACTTAATTGAATGCTCTTAGAGTGACGGCTAAATATACCGCCACCTTGTGAGATAAGCTTTTGATTGTAATCTTCCCAGCTTGAACGCGGTAAATCAAACATGCGTTTTCTTTCTTTATAGCTTGAAGCGGCATCTGGGTTTGGATCAATAAAGATATGCATATGGTTAAATGCACCCACTAAGCGAATATGTTTGGATAGTAGCATACCATTACCAAATACATCACCCGCCATATCTCCTATACCTACGACCGTAAAGTCTTCAGTTTGGGTATCTTTACCTCTTTCTCTGAAGTGACGTTTCACTGATTCCCAAGCACCGCGAGCGGTAATACCCATCTTCTTGTGATCATAACCATTAGAACCACCTGAAGCAAAGGCATCTCCTAACCAAAAATCATACTCCATCGCCACACTATTAGCGATATCAGAGAAGGTGGCCGTACCTTTATCTGCCGCAACCACTAAATACGGATCATCTTCATCATAGCAAACGACATTTTGCGGTTTAATGATTTCATTATTTTTAATGTTATCGGTAATATCTAACAATGAGCCAATAAACATGCGATAGCAGCTAATCGCTTCTTCCATCACCGCTTCACGCCCTTCTAGAATGGGCAATCTTTTTGGTAAAAAGCCACCTTTTGCACCCAATGGCACAATAACCGCATTTTTAACTTGCTGTGCTTTAACTAATCCTAATACTTCGGTACGGTAATCTTCTTTCCTGTCTGACCATCTTAGACCACCACGCGCGACTTTAGCACCACGCAAGTGAACCCCTTCCACACGTGGCGAATACATGAAGATCTCAAACATTGGCACAGGTTTTGGCATTTCGGAGATTTTTGATGGAATCAACTTAAATGAGATATATTCCTTATGCTGATTATTCGCATCTTTTTGATAAAAGTTCGTTCTTTGTGTTGCTTCAATCGCCTCTTGTAAACGACGTAATAGCTTATCTTGATCAAGGCTTGCAACATTAATGAGTTTTGCAGCCAATATCTCGCGAACATCTTTTGCTATAGCATCACGCTTTTTTTGTTCATAAACAGGGTTAAAGCGTGCATCAAATAACGACACCATCAAGCGAACGATCTGGGCATACTCGATATAAGTATCTTCAATATACTGCTGGCTCAAACGCACACCAATCTGTATCAGATAACGCGTATAAGCGCGCACAATCGCCACTTCACGCCAATCAAGACCCGCATAAACAATAAGTGAATTAAATCGATCATTCTCAGCAACACCTGACCAAGTAACCGCAAAAGCTTCTTTTAATTTATCAGTTACTTCAGCAATTTCAACGGGCTTACTGGTCAATAAGGCAAAATCCGATAACCAAACAAAGCCACCAGATTTAGGCTTAATCTTATAAGGACGCTCTTCAGCTACGGATAAACCAAAGTTTTCTAAAATCGGCATGACCTGACTTAATTGTACTGCCTGATCTTTTAAAAATAATTTAAAGTGCAAACGGTCACCAGATTCTTCAAGCACTTGATACAAACTCATCGATAAGCGATTTTTGCGTGCCTGTTCAAAATGCACAATATCAGACACTGCTTTACGTGGAATATAATCATCCTTATAAGCTGAAGAAAAGGCTTGTGCATATTCTTGGGCATAAGATCGCCCTTTGTTTTCGCCAAACTCTTCAATTAAATCATCAAATAGGTAATCGCTCCATTGGCGCTCAACACTCTTGATTTTATCTTCCAGTAATTCTAAATCAACCTGCTCTACTGGCTCGTTACCATCAAGATAAACCGTAAAGTCAATTCGGCACAATACACTTTCTAAGAAGTTTGTTTTAAAAGTCGTGCGTTGACCATTTAATGTTTTTAACAAAATACGCTCAACACGTTCTCTGACCTCTGAGTTATAACGATCTCTTGGCATGTATAACATACAGAAATAATAACGGCTAAACTGATCCTTGCGTACAAACAACTTCATGACTTGACGTTCGCGAATATGATAAATACCAAGAGCCGTGTTAAACAACTCTTCATCTGAGCTTAAAAACAACTCATCACGCGGATAGGTATCGATAATATTACTTAACGCCTTATAAGCATGACCAAACTGCCTAAAGCCCGATTGCTTTAACACCATTTCTTTACGCAAACGCAAAAAGGGAATATGTTGCGGTGATGAATGATATGCCGTTGATGTATACAGACCAAGTAAGCGTTTATAACCGGTGATTTCACCTTTTTTGTTATAAATTGCCACTGAAATAATGTCCATATACGCAGGGCGATGAATCGGAGAAACCTCATCAGATTTAGCAACCGTTAAAATAGCATCAACATTCTTATTGATATTTAGATTCTTCTCATAGATATCATTTAATGCGGTAATATAATCATCATTGACTGAAAACAAACCCAGTGCCGAAGGTTTCTCAGCAACAAATACCTTTTCACCTTTTACCGTTTTTGCATTAAATGCACAATAGCCCAAAAAGATAAAATGATCTTTCTTTAAGAACTCTAAAAAGTCGATTGCTTCTTCATAGTAGTTTTGCGCGACTTTATCTTTAGGTTGATGCACCTCTTTGATCATCGTTTGCAACTCTGCCTTCATTGGCTCGAAATCGCGAACAATTGCTTGAAGTTTTTCATAGTTTTCAGCAATTTTTTGCTCAATCGCCTTAAGTGTAACTTTATCGTCTGTTTGACGATCCACTTCCATGATGACCAAACAGGTTTTATCCTTATTGACCACACTCTTATCATCTGCCACATTATCCGTCAATGCGACCAAATCGCCTTTGGCATCACGCTTTAAGTCAATACCACCAATATTCATCATAAAATGAATACCAAGGCCCATGGATGACATCAACATCATTAACGTATCTACGATAAATGGAGAATCCTGACAACTTAGCTCGATAACCGTATGACGTGACACCCAGCCATTTTGCTCATATACTGGGTTATATGCACGAATCAGTGCCTTTCCTTCGGGATTTTTGTAGATAAATTTCCAAAAAGAAATAATCGAACCATATAAATCTAATAGCTCACGCTGATGAAGCTCATCTTCTGATATCACGCGTATATAAGCTTTTAATAGGGATTCGAGTACTGAGGCATCCTGCGTTGAAAATTTCTCATTGAACATGCTTGTTAACTTCTGAATAACCGCTTGCGTTCTCTCGTTGTAGTGCATTTTTAACCTACTGTTTTGTTTTGACAAAATACGCATGCATGATAAGCCAGTTTTGCCTGTCCCTCAACAGTAAGTTCTGCCTAAAATAGAGTTTTTTTACCTATCTGTTGTATATTTTAAATTTACTTGACTGTTAGGGAAAACTCAGGGTAATGACACGCTCAATACAGGTTAACTATAATATTTCTCCAAATCATCGGCACCACCGATATGCTGACCATCAATATAAATTTGCGGTACAGTTTGGCGATTAGTTAACGCCTTGACGGTGCGCATTGAAGCGCCATGCCCCAACACGACTTCTTCATAGCCTTGATTATGATCATTAAGTAGCTTTTTGGCACGTTTACAATGTGGACACCCTAGCTTAGTAAAAATGGTTACTTCTTTCGGCAATTGCGCATTAGGTGCAACAAACTTAAGCATCGTATCCGCATCAGAGACTTCAAACGGGTCACCTGCCTTATTTGGCTCAATAAACATCTTGGCAATCACGCCATCTTTTACAAGCATTGAATAACGCCATGAGCGCTTACCAAAACCTAAAGCCTCTTTATCAACCAACAGTCCCATTTTCTCGGTAAATTCACCATTGCCATCAGGGATAAACTCGATATTCTCGGCCTTTTGTTCTTTTTTCCATGCATTCATCACAAAGGTATCATTGACTGACATACAAACAATGCGATCAATACCATGCTCTTTAAATACTGGAAACAGCTCATCAAAACGCGGTACATGTGCTGATGAGCACGTTGGAGTGAAAGCACCTGGTAATGAGAACACAATAACATTTTTACCTTTAAAAATATCATCGCTTGTCACATCCTGCCACTGACCATTTTGCATGGTTTTAAACGTAACATTGGGTACTTGTTGATTTTCTAAATTTGGGAACATTTATTGACTCCTGTTTTATTGATTTTTTCGTTATTGGTTAATGTTAATTGATGCATTTAGACTATGTATTTGTGTCTTATGCACTTGTTTTGCCATTGTAGATGTTGCATAAAAATCTGTACCTGCTAACGCAAGATTACTACCTAACAACATAACACTGATTGCGATGCTTATGCTCTTTTTCATACTTATCTTCCCTAGTGCTCTTTTGTGATGTCAACACTATAACAAACGTTCAAGCATGTGATAAATATATTATAATTTAATTATTGATCAGTTTTATTTATCAACCAACACTTTACTAAACTAAAGTTACTAAAACAATGATCATCAACAATATCAATAAAAAACACACAATAAACTATCGACAGCACCAATATACTCATGTATCGTTACAAAAATACAAAGTTAAAACATGTTTAATCTTAAAAGGATAACTATGAATACCCAAAACTTTACCAGCAAGCATGGCATTGACGTACAATATCAAAAAACACCGTGCCAATATACAACCTTGAGTCATATTACTGAAGCCTTGCATCAATACAAAGGCATGATGCTTTCTTCAGGGATTGAATATCCAGGGCGTTATAATCGCTGGGAGCTTGGGTTTTATAATCCACCTGTTGAGATTATTGCTTATAGCGATCATGTTGTTTTTAACGCGCTTAACCCACGTGGTGTTATCTTGTTACAGCTTTTAAAGCCAATTTTTGCGGGCAACGCCCATGTCAGCTTGGAAAAGCACAATGAACTTACCTTGACATTATCAATCCATCTATCCAACGAAACATTCAGCGAAGAAAACCGCAGCTTACAACCTTCTGTAGCTTCCGTGTTACGTATTATTAATCAAGAATTTGCACCATTAAAAGATAATATGCTTGGGCTTTTTGGCGCATTTGCTTATGACCTTATTTTCGCGTTTGAAGCGATGCCTCTAACGCAAACACGTGCTCAGGACAGTAAGATTTATCACTTGTTTTTTGCTGATCACGTTTATGCTATTGATAAACAAAAGGATCAAGCTTTTGAGTTAACCTTAGAGTTTAGCCAGCATCAATTGAGCACAAAAAACAGCTCAACTGATGCTTTTAAGCTACTGACCACTGATCAAACAGACTTCAGCGCACAATCAACAATTGAGACCTCAATCTCTGATGAAGAATATGCCCAACTTGTTGAAAGCGCCAAAGAAGAAATGAAAAAAGGCAATATCTTTGAAGTCGTCTATAGCCGCCTATTTAAAGCACGTGTGTCAGGCTCTCCTGAGCAATTATATACGCGTTTAAAACAAATGAATCCAAGCCCTTATGAGTTTTTCTGTCAATTAGGCGACGAGCAAATCATCGGCACCTCTCCTGAGATGTTTGTGCGCTGTGAAGGCAAAGATGTTGAATCTTGCCCAATTTCTGGCACCATTCGTCGTGGTAATAACGCAATGGAAGACGAGCTTAAAATTCGTGAACTCCTGAATTCTTACAAAGATGAAGTCGAGTTGACGATGTGTACCGATGTTGATCGCAATGACAAAGCGCGTATTTGTGAGCCTGATAGTATTGATCTGATCTCAAGACGCACGATTGAGCGTTATGTCGGACTTTTCCACACTGTTGATCATGTAAAAGGCGTCTTATGCGATGGTTATAATGGTCTTGATGCTTTCTTAAGTCACATGTGGGCAGTCACCTTGACTGGTGCGCCTAAAAAGCGTGCGGTAAGCCTAATTGAACACAATGAAAAGCAACCGCGCAATTGGTATGGAGGTGCAATTGGCTGTTTGGGGTTTAATGGTGATATTAACTCAACCATCACTATTCGCACCGTACACTTAAAAGATAATATGGCACATTATCAATCAGGCGCTACTTTAGTATGGGATTCAAACCCACAGGAAGAAGCACAAGAGACAATCACCAAAGCCACGACTTTTTATAAGGCTTTAGGGCAGTTTAATCCCAAAGCAAGTCAAGACACATGGCAAGCACAGCGCTTTGATCAAATCAAAGCGATTATGATTGATCACGAAGACTCTTTTGTGCATACCTTGGCAAGCTATTTTCGTAAACTGGGTGTTAAGCTTACCACCTATCGCACGGGCACTATTACTACTGATGAAATCATCAAACAAAAACCTGATTTAGTGATTTACTCACCAGGCCCTGGCACACCAGATGATTTTAAGCTGCCGCAAATGATTAGAGCCATCACCAAAGCAGGCATCCCACAATTTGGCGTGTGCCTAGGCCTTCAAGGCATGTTTCAAGCCTTTGGCGGCGAACTTACCTATCTTGATAATCCACATCATGGCAAAACTTGGAAACTGATGCATCAAAGTGATGTTTTTAAAGATGTACCACAACACGCTGAGGTCGCTGCTTATCACTCAATCATTGCTGATCCAACGACCACACCGGATTGCTTGAGCATCATTGCTACAAATGAGCATCAACATATTATGGCAATACAACATAAAACTCACCCTGCTATTGCCGTGCAGTTTCATCCTGAATCAATATTAACCTTAAAGGATAATGGTGGGATTAAGATTATTCAGAATGTTTTAAATTCATTGATCGGTAGATGAGAAGTATTGCAGCTCATCGAGAATAAGTTAAGTTTTAGCTCCCTCACCCGTACAGCTTAAGTTGTACGACCTCTCCCACAAGAGAAGAGGTTATTTATACATCACCACATTACAAATCCTCAGTCTTAAACTCACTATAACCTTCATAGTAATAGCTAATATCTATGCCTTTCATAAAGAGCGCCCTATCGTTTATTTGCGTGGTTAATGCTTGTTTGAGTAAAACTTTGATTTCAATGTCCTTAACCACACTGCGCTCCATTGCCGATAAATACTCGTCTTTATCTGCTTGATTCCAATCAATCACATACTGAACTTCTTTTTTTAGGATTAAATCCAGCCAAATGCGTGTTACACGCCCGTTACCCTCTCTAAATGGATGTGCGATATTCATCTCAACATATTTTTCGATAATCTCATCAAAATTGGTTTGTGGCATGGCATCGATATATTTTAATGATTGCTCAAGATACATCAAAGGTGCAAAACGAAAATTGCCCTTGGCAATATTCACCTCACGAATTTTTCCAGCAAAATCATAGATTTCTGCAAAAAGATAAGCATGGATATATGATAATCCCGCGAACTTGCCAACTTCAACTTGATCAATATCACCACTGATAAATAACTGTTTGGCCTTCTGCTTACTTATTTTTTCTTCTACTTTAGCCAGTTCTAGTTGATTGGTGATATTCAATTTATTTGCCTTATTTGACAAAATCATTTTTGAGATTCTCCAAATTAGCCACGTTAGTCGAGCGTCCAGCTTAAACTGATTTTCCTATAAAATAACTTAAATCTTTACCATTAAGAATACTTGCTACAGGTAACATTTTTTTGCCTGGGAATTGTAACGAACCAATATTAACAATACCGTCTTGCGCCTGAATTTTAAGACCCTTTTTATCTACGCCGATAATAGAACCCATCGCCGAATTTGACATCTGATGCATAATATCAATATCAGCAAACTTGACTGCTTCGTTATCAATCATCATATAAGCACTTGGCCAAGGACTAAAGGCGCGAACTTTGCAATCAATTACGTGACAAGGATTATTAAAGTTAATCAATCCTTCTTCTTTAGTCAGTTTATGGGCATAGGTTGCACCCTCAGGCTGCACTTGCGGGTTTAATCTATGCTCTGCCATCTCTTTAAGCACAGCACATACAGCAGGGACTGATAACTCTGCCAAGCGATTATGTAAGCTCAAACTAGTGTCATCAGCTAAAATGGGTGTTTCAAGCACATGTAAGATATCACCAGTATCTAGACCCTCATCCATCTGCATAATGGTAATACCAGTTGTTTTGTCCCCTGCTTCAATCGCGCGCTGAATGGGGGCAGCGCCTCGCCATTTTGGTAAAAGGGATACGTGAATATTAATGCATCCCTGTTTAGGAGTTTCCAGTACCACCTTTGGCAATAACAAACCATAAGCAATAACCACCATCACATCGGCATTTAAGTCTGCTAGTTGCTTGATTGCTTCAGGCTCTTTTTTGAATGATAATGGTTGAAATACAGGGATTTCATGCGCCAAAGCGCAAGTTTTAACTGGTGAGTATTCCAGTTTCTTACCGCGCCCTTTGGCTCGATCTGGTTGCGTGAAAACGCCAACAATATTGTAATTTTCTTCAAGCAAGCTACTTAGCACATGTGCTGAGATATCTGGCGTACCAGCAAAGACGATACGTAACGATTTAGGATTATTTGACATATATTTTGAAAAGACTCAATAAGATTAATGATAAGCGTAAGCGTAAAGATTAGCACCATCCAACGGTCCAGTATTGCCTGAAGCCACACAATTGCCAATGACTTTGGTGGCACCATACTGCGCTGCCACTTCTTTGGCTTTTTGCACATTTTGCTCACACGCTGCTTGGATTTCTTTTTTACTGCTATAATGTGTATCAACACGGATAATACCAATCGGTGATTCATTAAGCCCGCTAACCACAGGCACCGCCTTTCTTAAGTTCATATCTTCTGAGGCATAAAACTGTACATCCTGAAGCTTGACCGGCGAGTAAATTTCTTTGGTTTGTGGCAAATACACTGCATGCGCTTCGTATTTTGTTTTAGGGACAATCGCCCAAAAAAAGCCAATCACGGCAATTAAAATCCCTGCATAAATAATATTTTGTTGAAAACGACTCATAACAATCAATAAATCAATACTCTAAGTTTTAATTAGCGCGTATCATAGCACAGTCAGCTTATGATAAGCTATACCACTTACTGCGCTATTTGCCTGCCAATGCGCGAATCACCAAGAAGATTAAAAACGGTGCACCAATTAAAGCGGTAATTACACCAACAGGAATAATCATTGGATAAAGCAAAGTTTGCGATAAAAACTGGCTGATTAGCATTAAAATCGCACCACACAAAAAGCTGCTTGTCAGCAAATACTTCATTTTATTCGTGCCAATACACATTCTGGCAATATGAGGTGCAACGAGCCCTAAAAAGGCAATAGGACCAGCAACTGAGACAATGGCAGCAATTAAGAATGCCAACAATATAATCAGTTGAATCAGTAATTTTTTAACATCAAGTCCCATCATCATTGCTTCAGATTCACCCAGACTCAATAAATCAAATGCCTGATGTCTATAGTAGGCAAAACTGCAAAACACCAAGGTAATCACAGTTAATAATATTACCTGTTGCCATGTTATATTGACGAAGCCGCCAAACTGCCACAAGGTGATTTGCTGCAAGGTTTGCGCTTGACTAAAGCTCATAATTAACGCCGTTAATGCACTAAAAATCGCTGAAACACCAACACCAAGCAAAATCACTATGGCGATATTAGCAAGGCGATCTTGGAAGCTAACCACCAATAAAAACACAATAAGCACAATAAATGCGCCAAACACACACGCAAGGAAAAAAAGCAAATACGAATAATGTGTCAATGTCACAAAATAAGTAGGCAAGACAAATAACAGCATCAACCCAACAAATTGGCTTCCCGAGGAAACCCCTAAAATACTGGCATCGGCTAAGGGATTACGTAATACCAACTGCAAAATGGCACCACTTACACCCAAGCCACCACCGACAAGCGTTGCTGCAACCCAGATAATTAACTGATATTGCCAAAACAACTGACTCGCCAATGAGCTATTTAAATGCGCATTATGAGCATACGACAGTGAGCTCACGATAACAAACAGTACGAGCAACAATAAGCCCAACATGATATTAAAGCCAACAACTCTACTTGCCTGTTTCATTTCTTTATTTTTCTCACTTTATTTATCTGTGTTTGCAACTTTTTCGCCCTTTCATCATAATTTACCACCTAAAGGCATAATTAGCCTTGCCAATTATCATGATATTCGTTATAAAATCGATATATTTTAACGATGCAATAATGCATTTGCGCTACCATTATTGGTAAAGTGCGACAAAATAACAAGGGAAACAAAATGCCGGCAGCTTTTCAAATCAAGGGAAGTCTCTTTACGTTGAGCGTATTACAGATATTGAGCACAGATCTTGAAGATATTGAAAAACAAATCACGACCAAGATAAAACAAGCGCCGCAATTCTTTAATAACACCCCGATGGTCATTGAATTAACCGCTTTAACAAGCGGGCTCACGATCGAATTTATCGAAAGTTTAACTGAAATGTTAAGAAAACACACATTACTTTCCGTAGGCTTTAGATTACCCGATCAAACACTAACTGATGCCTTACAAGCAAAGGGTTTTCCAATCTTCAAAGAAGGTAAAAACATCCCCGCGCCGACAGTTTCCGTTAATAAGGTTTCAACGTCACAACACAAAATTATCAACTCACGCGTGCGCTCAGGTCAGCAAGTGATCTCACAAAATGGTGATTTGATTATTTTATCATCCGTCAGCTCAGGCGCTGAACTGTTAGCCAGTGGTAATATTCATGTATATGGCACATTACGTGGACGTGCCATTGCTGGATTAGATGGTGATACCAATGCGCGAATTTTTTGTCACAAATTAGAAGCAGATCTTGTATCAATTGCAGGTCAGTATAAAATTTTTGAGGAGCCTGTTGAGCCACTTGGAAATGACAATAATGGCTATCAAATACAGCTAAAAGACGGTACAATCATGATCAGCCAAATTTAGGCTCCCCCATTTTTTTAAGAAAATAACAATTGAATCAAGGATTAAATACTGTGAGCACAGATTCCAAACAAACCAAAAAAAATGCCAAGCCGCGCGCCACAACCGTGGTCATCACCTCAGGTAAAGGCGGTGTTGGCAAAACCACAACAAGTGCCGCGATATCATTAGCATTGGCCATGAAGGGCTTTAAAACCGTTGTTATTGATTTTGATGTCGGTCTTAGAAATCTTGATCTTGTCATGGGCTGCGAACGCCGTGTTGTCTATGATCTAATCAGCCTTATCAATAAAGAAGCAAACATCAATCAAACATTGATTAAAGATAAGCGCTCTGAGAACCTTTATATTCTACCTGCCTCACAAACGCGCGATAAAGATGCGTTAACCGAGGCTGGCTTAGAGGGCATCATGCAAGAACTCAAAGAAAGTTTTGACTATATTATTTGTGACTCTCCTGCGGGGATTGAAAAAGGCGCATTAATGGCAATGCTCCATGCCGATAAAGCGATTGTTGTTACCAATCCAGAGGTTTCCTCTGTTCGCGATTCAGACCGCATTATTGGTGTGCTATCCAGTAAAACACGCAAAGCCAAAGAAAATGGTGAAGCTGTTGATGCTAAGCTTTTGATCACACGCTACGACCCGACACGCGTTTTACAAGGTGAAATGTTGTCTCTTGATGATGTTAAAGATGTATTATCTACCCCTCTATTAGGTGTTATTCCAGAATCCAAAATGGTATTACAAGCATCCAACTCAGGCGTGCCCGTAACCGCTTACCAAGACAGTGAAGCCGGTCAAGCTTATATTGATGCTGTTGAGCGCTTCTTAGGTCATGATAAACCACTACGCTTTATCACCGCAGAAAAACCTAGTCTTTTAAAGCGACTATTTGGAGGAAAGTAACATGGGATTGTTTAATTTTTTTAAAAAGCCTGTCGCAAAAAATAGCGCACACATTGCTAAAGAACGCTTACAGATCATCGTATCACATCAGAGAAATGAAGCTCACTCTGGCATTAAAAAACCAGACTTTATCAATAAGTTGCAAGATGACATTCTTGAGGTTGTCAAAAAATACGTCCATATTGGGCATAATGACATTAAAATTGACATCGATAGCCAAGGAGACAGATCCGTTCTTGAGCTTAATGTCACCATTCCTGAAGAGTCAAACCAAGCCAAGCAAGCATTAAACGCCTAATGTCTTACGATCACCTTGCTGTAAGTTTTGATAAAGTCGCCTTTTTCCGCGGTGAAAAGTGCATTTATAAAAACCTAACATGCCGCATCCCCAAGGGAAAAATCACCGCAATATTAGGTCCCTCAGGCACTGGCAAAACCACCCTTTTGCACCTAATTGGCCGCCTGATAAAAGCCAAAAGCGGTGATATTCGTGTACTTGATCACAAGCTTAATTCATTAGATAAGAAAGCATTACTGGCTTTACGTAAAAAAATGGGGGTTTTGTTCCAATCAGGTGCCCTCTTCACGCAATTATCAGTATTTGATAATGTTGCCTTCCCTTTGCGTCAAAACAGTAACCTAAGTGAACGCCTCATTCATAACTTAGTATTAATGAAGCTGCAATCTGTTGGATTGCGTGGCACAGCCGACATGCTGCCTAGTGAGTTATCAGGCGGCATGGCTCGACGCGTAGCCCTTGCCCGCGCCATTGCATTAGACCCTGATCTTATGCTTTATGATGAGCCATTTACTGGTCAGGATCCTATTTCTTTAAAGGTAATTTTAACCTTGATAAAAGAGCTTAATGATGCGCTGCATATGACATCTGTGATTGTCTCACACGATATCGATGAGGTGATGAGCATTGCTGATCATGTCATTATCATTGCTAATCAACAAGTGATGCTTGAAGGATCACCTGAATTTATCAAAAACAGTAAGGATCCATTTGTCTCACAGTTTCTATCCGGTAGCGCAGACGGTCCGGTGGCATTTGATTATCCTGCGCCTAACTTCTTAAGCACATTGCAATAAATGAGGAAGTGATTCATGCTAAAAATAATCCAAATGCTTGGTCGCAACACCTTAAACACAATAACCAATCTCGGTGAGTCTATATTACTGGCACTTGAGATGACGTTTGGTCGCTGCAATCCACGTAGCATTATTACGCAAACCTATCACGTTGGCATCAATTCGGTTTTGATCATTCTGGTTTCAGGTTTATTCATTGGTTTTGTCTTAGCACTACAAGGCTTTTATACACTTGCTAAATTCAGCGCTGAATCAGCTTTAGGTCCAATGGTTGCCTTAAGCATTATTCGTGAGCTTGGACCCGTGGTCACTGCTTTATTATTTGCTGGACGCGCAGGCAGCGCACTGACCTCTGAAGTGGGACTAATGAAAGCCACTGAACAACTTGCTAGCCTTAATATGATGGGCGTTGACCCCGTGCGTTTTATCTTAGCACCTAGGTTCTGGGCATGCGTTTTAAGTGTGCCTATTTTAAATTTGTTTTTCTCAACCGTCTCCATTTGGGGTGGGTACCTTATTGGTGTCAAACTATTGGGTCTTTTTAGTGGTACATTCTGGGGCAACATGCAAGCTTCAGTATTATTTTATGATGATGTGATGAATGGTATTTTAAAAAGCTTAGTATTTGGCATTGCCGTTGCGATTGTCTCGCTTTATCAAGGCTATAATTGCCGCGCTAATTCCGCAGGTATTGCCCAAGCAACAACAAAGACCGTTGTCTATTCCTCTTTAGCAATTTTAGGTCTAGACTTTCTAATGACCGCCTTAATGTTCAAAGGAGTTTAAAAATGTATAAGAAATCTTACGAGCTATTAGTAGGTGTTTTTGTCCTTCTTGGCATTGCTGCACTTATCTTTATGGCGTTAAAAGTCAGTGGACTATCACTTTCTGGCTTTGATAATAGCTCTTATCAAGTCAAAGCTCAGTTTCAAAACATTGGCAGTTTGCGCCCGGGTGCTGCAGTACGTATTGCCGGTGTTGAAATCGGCAAAGTAAACAGTATCACGTTAACACCGAACTACAATGGATTCGTTGCTGATGTTACTTTAAACATCAACAAACGCTACAACAACATACCAAGCAGCTATGGCGCCGCCATTGATACAAGCGGCATTTTAGGTGATAGCTTTATTGCCTTGCACCCATCCAATATGGACATACCTGGGTTATATAACAGTAAATACTTAGCAAATGGTAGCACGATAGAGTTGTCAAACACCTCTTCAGCCATTAACCTAAACTCACTCATTAATACCTTTGTGTCAGGTTCTGGAGATAAAAAATGATCCATAAAACCAAGAAAATAATAACCTTTGCAAGCGCCACTTTAATGCTTGGCAGCATGCAACTAAGCTTTGCAGCCGACGCTAAACCTGCAACAACTGTAACAACCTCAACCTCTGCGGGCACAAAACCCACTGCTGTGGTTAGCAACCCCGCAACAAACACCGATCCGGTAACATTGTTGCAAAAATCTATTGTTGAAACACAAAAAACATTGATTAAATCAAAAAATGAATTAAGTCAAAACCCCAAAGAACTTATCCAATTAATTGACACGCATGTAATGCCACTTTTAGCGACAAATATTATCGCTCAACTATTGGTTGGTAAGGGGCGTTGGCAAACTGCTGATAAAAAAGAACACCAACAATTTATCGCTGAAATTACACAAATGTTAGCTTACTCATATGCTGAGAATATTGCTCAGGCGGGTAATTATGATATTCAAATATTTCCTTTCAGTAATAACTCATGGCAAGGACAACGTTTAATCGTTGTAACTGGCAAAATCATTAATTTGCAAAACCAATCCTCTTCTGACTTGAGTATTAAAATGTTAAATGAAGCAGGAAAAGGTACTGCGGCCAAGTGGAAAATCTATGATCTAGCGGTCGCTGGGGTCAGCATATTAGACAACTTCAGAGCACAGTTTAAAGACTATAAAACCCTTAAAGATATTAACCTTGCCATTGAGAAAAAGAACAATGAGCTTATCAATAAAAAATCCAAATAGTTTTACCCTGCAAGGTAACCTTAATTTTAGCAACGCTTCAAGCATTGAAAAAGAACTAGATCATGCACTCAAATCCGTAACGTCAACACTAGCAATTGATCTTAATGATATTCAAGAGATTGATAGCGCTGGCATTGCACTTCTTATGTGTATTATCCATCACTGTCAGAGTAATGACATTAAGCTGAAGTTTATGGGTCTTGTTTCAGAAAATGCTAAATCATTGATTAACATCCACGGTTTGGATAATCTATTTTCACCTTTTATTAAACAGTAACAAATAAGAGATTATAAATCATGAATACAATCGAATTAAAAACCTTAATCGAAAATAAACTAGGTGCTAACACTACCGCGCTGATTGAAAGTGATGATAATGTACACTTTAATGCAACGATTATCAGTGATGTTTTTAACGGGGTTTTAAGTAAAGTCAAACAACAACAGATGGTTTATGCTGCAATTAATGAATATATTGCTTCAGGTGAGTTACATGCTATCGCTATGAAAACATATACACCTGAAAAATGGCAAACATTAGCTAAGTAAACTTAATAATTGGAGTATCACAATGTCAACAACCGCTTGGTCAATACCGATTATTGTGATGATGATTCTTACCATCGTCAGTGTTTTTATCACCCTATTTAGTCGCATTCAGGCCATTCGTAAAAGCAAGATTACATTGAATGATTTACGGACAATGGATTTTTGTAAGAAAGAACATCCTTGGCTTGAAATCACCTCAAGACATCTTGATAACTTATTTCAAATGCCGGTGCTTTTTTATATCTGCTTTGTCATTATCTTGCTCAATCCAGAGCTCATGCAGATCAGTTATTTTCTCATCCTTGGTTGGCTATTTGTCAGCTTCAGAATCATTAACTCAATTATTCATTTAACAACGAATAATTTAAGCTTAAGACTCTGCTCATTTCTATTATCAACTGCTTTTTTATTTACAATAATTCTAATGCTACTGATCGAGTTGATTAAGCTTCATTAACTATCAAATCTTAATTTTTTCTGTCAATCGTAAAGTATTGGTGGTCAATTGACCAAGAGCGATACAGTACGTTATAAGTATTGACAGAGACAGCATTAAGACTTGATTGATAAAGCGTTTCATAAGCTTTTGCCGCATTACCATCTGTAGGACCCAAGAGCTCAATGTTGTATTTGCGACACCATTTACGCACAGTGGTGGTTTTAAACCCAAACTTACCAGCAACGTCCTCATAACTTAAGCCTTCGCTTGAGTAACCCTTTAGCACTTCCTCTGCTGGTCGCCCATACTTCTTTGATAGAATAATTTCAAAGCTCTGAGAATATTGATTTGCCATTATTTTACTACTCCTTCCTCCATCTAAACATCGTGTTCATTCTTAGCTTCATGCTGATAGTCACCTTAAGACGTTTAAATTTCTGTTTACTTTATTTACTTCTGTTTATTTTCGTTTTTAATTACTTTATGTAATTTAGCTTCGCACTATCATTGATAACCAAAGTTACGGCATCCGTCAAGCATTTCACGCAAATAATCATTAACACACCCTCGACTTGTTCAATAAGCGAGCAACCCCATGCACTCCAGCATGATTGCCTAGATGCGCTGGCATAATTTTCACTTCTTTATAAAAAGGTAATACGCTCTCATGAAAATGTTGCCTTAATGCTTCGATAAAGAATGACTCCTCTGAAATCGCGCCACCAATAATAATCAATTCCGGTGCTAATATATGTGTCAATGAAATGAGTCCAGCAACAACCTGATGCAAATACGAGTCAAAGACTTGTAATGCAATAGGGTTTTTATTAAATAACTGTTCTTTAAAGTGTGTTATGCTTACCTCCTTACTTTGTGTTGCAGCGCAATATTTTTCTAATAAAGCTTTGGCTGAAGCATAACCTTCCCAAGCTCCTGACAGCATGTTTCTTGCTTTGTCATTATTTTGTTGATTATCTTGTGCATTTGTCAGCAGATAGCCAAACTCACCTGCCGCATTATTAAACCCACGATACAATTGACCATTAATAATAATCGCACCGCCAATACTGGTGCCTAAAGTTAAAAAGAGATAATTCTGACAGTGATTATTCCGCCAATAAATTGCTTCACCGATAGCCGCAGCATTAACATCATTTTCAATCACGACAAGCTCAACACCTGTTTCTTGTTTAAAACGCTCGACTAATGGGTAATTTTCTAGTGCTTTGACATAAGGCGAACCAAAGGCAATACAACCTCTTTGAGGGTCTACAATTCCATGACACGAAAAACCAACACCCACAATATGATACGTATCCTTTAATTCTACAAAACGCACAATAAACTGCTGAAGAAGCGCCTCAGGATCGATGATTTCTCCTGTGTGATACTTATCTGATACAACGATATTTCCCGCTAAGTCAATCAATGCATATTTGGTATAAGTACCCCCTAGGTCAAAACATAGATAACTCTTCATACTGTTAGCGATCTTTACTTAAGAATTGATGGCATTAGCATATACCGCTTCGACTATTTCAGCCAATGGAAAGCAGAGAAACCATTTAACTTTTGACTTTTTTGAACAAAACAGCAACAACTGATTGAAAACGTTAAGACAATCCTTTAAAATCTTGCCACCTTTTAGGCTGAGTTTATGCAGTTTTCCAGTGAATGCAGTAAACTCAATGTATAACTAACCACTGGCTTAAGATATATTGGAACTAAACCATGACTGAAAATTTTAAAGACCTCTTTGAAGCTTCACTAAAAGAAACTGAAATGCGTGTTGGCAAGATCATTAAAGCAACTATCGTTGCGATTGATCGTGAATTTGCTTGGATTGACGCAGGTTTAAAATCAGAATCTATTGTTTCTCTTGATCAATTTAGAAATGACCAAGGCGAACTTGAAGTTGAAATTGGTGACCAAGTAGATGTTGTACTTGATGCATTAGACAACAGCAACGGTGAAACACGTCTATCTCGCGAAAAAGCAAAACGCATCGAAGTTTGGGGTGCGCTTGAGAAAGCATGTGATGACCAAGAGACTGTATTGGGTCGCATTACAAACCACGTTCGTGGCGGCTACACAGTTGAAGTTAAAGGCTTACGTGCGTTCTTACCTGGTTCTCTTGTTGACGTTCGTCCATTGCGCGATATCTCTCATCTAGAAGACAAAGATATCGAGCTTAAGATTGTTAAACTTGATACTAAGCGTAACAATATCGTTGTTTCTCGTCGTGCGGTTATCGAAGCTGAGACGCAAGAAGATCGTGAAGCATTGTTCGAAAAATTAAGCGAAGGTTCAGTTGTTAAAGGTGTTGTTAAAAACATTACTGACTTTGGTGCATTTATCGATCTTGGTGGCGTTGATGGTTTATTACACATTACTGATATGTCTTGGAGCCGCATCAAGCACCCTAGTGATATGTTAGCGCTTGGTGATGAAATCGATGTTAAAATCATCAAATTTGATAATGACAAAGGTCGTATCTCTCTTGGTATCAAGCAATTGGGCGAAGATCCTTGGGCGAGCGTTGCTGAAGAGCTTGCTGTTGGCACTAAGCTTATGGGCAAAATCACTAATATTACTGACTACGGTTGCTTTGTTAAGCTTAAAGAAGGCATTGAAGGTCTTGTTCATACATCTGAAATGGATTGGACAAACAAAAATGCTAACCCACACAAACTAGTTTCTTTAGGTCAAGAAGTTGAAGTTATGGTATTGGAAGTTGATGCTTCACGTCACCGTATTTCTCTTGGCATGAAGCAATGCATCATCAACCCATGGCAAGCATTCGCCGATGCGCACAAGCCAGGTGATAAAGTTAATGGTAAGATCCGCTCTATCACTGATTTTGGTATCTTCATCGGCTTAGATGGTAATATCGATGGTCTGGTACACATTTCTGATGTTGCTTGGAACAAAGCTGAAGATGTTGTAAGCCAATTGAAGAAAGGTGAAGAAATCGAAGCAGTTATGCTTTCTGTTGATATCGAGCGTGAGCGTATTGCCCTTGGTATAAAGCAGCTTTCTGATGATCCATTTACACAATACACCTCTGCAAATGACAAAGGTGCTAAAGTCACTGGTGTTATCACTGCTGTTCAACAAAACGGTGCTAACGTTGAGCTTGCACCTGAAGTAGAAGGTTTCATCCGTGTTGCTGATATTTCACGTGAGCACGTTGAAGATGCCCGTCATGTTCTTAAAGTAGGTCAAGAAATTGAAGCCCGCGTTAGCAATATTGACACTAAGCGTCGCAGCATCAACCTTTCTATCAAAGGCCTAGATGAAGATATGGAAAAAACAGCTAAAACAAATTACAAAGCTGAACAAATGGCGCCAACAACCATTGGTGACTTAATCAAAGAAAAACTGAATAAGTAAGCAGTAAGTAATACCTTAAGGCAACGACCACGTTGCCTTTCTTTTTTTACTTACCTTATCTTTATTATTGAATTAAAGGATTTAATTTATTTTGCGAATCATGTCGACACTTTTACCCAAAAAACTTTTAACACCCAGAAAAGCGTCAAGATGGTTTGTGCTACTTCCTATTTTTTTTATTTTGTTAATTACTACGTTATCATTAAACGCTTGTACACATCATTCCTGTGAAGAAAATGATAACTCTACACGCTATATTTCACTGCTATTAAATCAATACATTAACAATAACTATCTTGAGTTATTAGAAGAAATTCGCCATAAAAAAGGCGTTACAGCAATTTATTTTGCCTCACGCGACAGAGTTACCCTACCTTCACAAACAAAAATTCAACAGTGTTGGGTCTCAACAAATAATTCAGAGCATGCACAACCTGCTTTTAAAACAATGTCTGATAACTCATTTTACACCTTAAGCAATAACAGTAACGCACCTTGCTATTTAAACATGGTTATTGACTACAATCCTTCAAACAAGCTATGGGATGTTCATGTTTATAACTTCAACCCTGATCAATTACCGTTTTCTTGGGTGTACAAACAGGTGCTAGGAAATATTGAGGTTGGTTTATATAATCTAACCGTTTAATTTGATTCAATTCGCTTTAGAATCAAACACTGCAAAATGATTTACGATAGGTATAAATTCCTCTACTATATGGCGATTGCAAATTCCCTTTTCTGCATTAATGACTCAATTTACTATACTGCTTGATGAGTACGGCTTTTTAAAAGACCACACACAGTGGTCTGCTGATATTGCTGATGCTTTTGCCAAAGAAGAAAATATTACGCTAACCAACGCACATTGGCAGGTTATTAATTTCTTGCGTGAATACTATGAGATACATACAACCGCACCGGCAATTCGTCTTTTGGTTAAATCACTTAAAGAGAAATATGGCCACGAGATTGGCAATAGCCTTTATCTGCAAACCTTATTTCCGATCTCACCTGCACGGCAAGCTGCCAAAATTGCAGGATTACCTAAACCTAAAAGATGCATTTAATGATGTTAACAGTAAAAATTAAAAAATTACTTCACAATGAAATTCTCATCAAATCTCTAGGGACAATGTTTGTACAAGGCTTAGGACAAATGACTGCCTTTGCCTCTGCCATTTTACTGGCACACTATCTAACTGTTTCTGAATATGGGCAATATATGTTTGGTGTGACCATTGCCACTATTTCTGCTGTAATTGCCACCTTAGGTGCTGATGGGATTTTAGCTCGTAGCTGGGGCTGGTCTAACAACAATGGGGTTACTCGTACAGAAGAAGTTTTCCAACTACACAACTGGTTTTGGCGCCGCGGGATAATTATTCTGATCTTTGCCTGTATTGGCTGTTTTAGCTATATCTATTTATTTGATCCCAATGCCAGTTTTATTGAGGTTTTTGCCTTCTTATTTGCATTGCCTTTTTTTATTGCTAACCTTTTGCAGTCTTTTTATGTTGCCAATAGAAAAGTGATTTATGCCAACTTGATCCAATTTATCATGCGCCTGATTATGCTAGTGATCATTGGCATCTATATTGTAATCGAAACTCATAATGCCCCCCTACTCGTGGGCTCAATGTTTGCTGCAATTACCCTATATATGCTTATATTATGGTTAAAAATCAGCGTTAAACACGGATTTAAAAGTCATAAACCACACGGCAGCAATCTCTCTTTTATGCTACTAAAATGGGGGAATTTATTACTAAGTCAAATCGACATTGTTTTACTGAAAATATTCTCTAGCAATGAAAGTATTGCTTATTACGCCGTGGCACTGCAATTAAGCGCCTTAGTTGTCTTTGTTTTAAATGCCGTTAGTGCCAATATTATGGCGCAAGTAGCCAATGACTATAAAATGCTGTCACGTGATGCCTTTCAGAGCAAAATCACTGAATATACACGTATTATCTGCGGGCTTTCAGCGCTTGGTATGGTGGTTCTGATTATTGCAGGTTATTGGATCACTATGCTTTATGGTCAGGCGTATACCCAAGCGTATTCATTGTTTTGTGTGTTAATGATTGGACAAGCAGTTAACGTGCTCTGTGGTAGTGTCTTTACTATCCTAAATATGGCAGGGTTTGAGAAAACAACATGTCGTGTCTTTTACATCGCACTTGTTATTAACATTGCCCTAGGCGTAGCACTTATTCCAAGTTTACATGCCTTTGGTGTCGCGATTGCCTCAGCAATTGCAATGATTTTCTGGAATCTGGTATTAACTTATTTGGTAATCAAAAAACTTGGTATTAACCCAACCATCTTTACATTTACCCATAAACAACGCTAGCACTACGCTACGATTATAAATACAAATGTGACTGTGCTTGCAATGAACAAAACTTGATATACTCTTTTTTGATTTTTTGCCAAGTTGATGCTTTTTGTTGTGTCTCTTTTGTTACGGTCATTTTCTGCTCCTATTACTTGAATTTCAAAATATTATTTCTAACGATCATCTGATCGAATTGGATGCATTATATTCAGATAAATGTAAAAAAACCGTTTCAAGCAAGTATTGCAATGTAAAAAAACTGTTACATATAGCCTACCCTTTTATGCTTTATAGTAATTGCCCTATTAACATCACTTAATACCTCAATTGTTATATCCAATTTTCTATGGCATATATCCAAACTCACCGAAAATTATAATCTATCATACGCCAAGCTATTAGGGAGATACAAAATCAGCTAGATTATTCTATGAATTTTTCAGAAATCATAGATACTATCAATGATAAAAAGCCTAACCAATAGAAGTAAGTATATGCTACTAAATACTTTCATTGTCATTATCAGTTTGATAGTGGTTATCTATAGTGCCGAGAGACTTGTGCATCGCACCGCTGAAATTGCAAGCTATTTCAATATATCACCATTGATTATTGGGATGGTTATCTTGGGCTTTGGCACATCAAGTCCTGAAATAGTGGTTGCCATTGTTGCTTCTTTAAATGATCAAAGTACATTAGCAATTGGTAATGCTATTGGCTCTAATGTTGCTAACATGGGCTTGATTCTTGGGTGTGTACTGTTAATCAGACCAATCAAAACACCTGAAGATAATACGTTTATAAAGGAATCTGCAATATTATTAATAATTACTATCTTTTTACTAGTAATTATCTATAACCTATATTTGTCAAGATTTGACGGCATTATGCTTTTGATTATCTTACTGTTGTTATTTGCTATAAAAATATTTAACACAAAACAACCATCTAATAGCACAGTAATCAAAGAGAAAAATCATTCCATTAAACCATTTAAATCAGGTTTATGGATTGTCTTTTATTTGCTATTACTTATTCTTGGATCAAAACTACTTGTTTTTGGGGCAACTCATTTAGGTCAGCTTTTGGGAATGTCAGATTTTGTTATTGGACTGATTATTATCGCAATTGGGACATCAATACCCGAATTAGCAGCCTCTGCTGCTGCAGTTCTTAAAAATCAAGGAGATCTAGCTATTGGCAATATCATTGGTTCTAATATATTTAACATACTTGCTGTAATTGGTATTGCAACACTTATTAGGCCCACTGCAGTAAGTAGCACGATCATTTATCGAGATATGTCTTATACGGCTTTATTGACTATTTTTCTAACCTACCTACTTCTTGTGAAAAAAGGCAGGGTTATAACACGACCTTATGGTGCCATGCTGATTATATCTTATATCCTTTATATCGGCACGATTGGCTTGCTGTAGCTATTTAATATTAAACAAAGGTGAAACAAATCCATCTGTCTTTATTTCTAACTTCACAGCAATTGCCCTGCTAGAATATACTCATCACAATAAATAGGAGAATTTCAATGCATCTACGCAATATTGGCATGGGTCTTATCTTAATGTGCACAGGAGGTATAACAATGGCAACTGATTATCAACATTTTAATGCAGATATAAAACAGCAAAAAATTAGCACGTTATCGACATTGCAATATCAAGTCACTCAAGAAGAAGCCACAGAAAAACCCTTTAACAACAGCTATTGGAATAATAAACGCGAAGGTATTTATGTTGATATAGTTTCTGGCGAGCCGCTGTTTAGCTCAACAGATAAATTTGAGTCAGGCACAGGTTGGCCAAGCTTTACAAAACCGATAGACACCAAATACATTCAGGAAAAAGAAGACCGTAAGTTCTTTTTTATCGTGCGCACAGAAGTTCGATCTTTGTTAGCTGACTCACATTTAGGGCATGTTTTTAATGATGGACCAAAACCCACAGGGCTTCGCTATTGTGTAAACTCAGCAGCGCTTAAGTTTATCCCAAAAGATGATATGACAAAGGAAGGCTATGGCGCCTACCTTTATTTATTCAACGATAACGAACCCTCGGAATAATCATGCGCATTATTTTTAAGAAAACCTTACTCATCGTTATTGTCATCATTTTATTTGCATTGGCATTACTTGGCGCGATTCTACCGATTATTCCCGGGTTTATATTCTTTTTCGCTGGGGTGATTGTGCTTTCGTGGCTTGTCCCACCCGTACGAAGATGGCTTCATAAGCTATTACATCGCTTTCCAAGATTAGAGAAACATGTGTTAAAAGCAGAAGATAAATTGAAGAAATGGTTTGGGCATTCTTAATACCTACCCTTTAAAATAATTACCCCTCAAACGCACCAAAAGACATTAGTTTGTCATAACGTTTTGCTAAACGATCCTCATTAGATAAAGCACTTAAATCACCTAACAAACGTTGCAACGTCATCTTGACTTCCTTTGCAGCTTCATTGATATTGCGATGCGCACCACCTAAAGGCTCTTTGATGACTTCATCAACAATATCATGTTCTTTCAAACGCTTAGCGGTAATACCCATAATCTCAGCAGCATCAGCGGCTTTTTCGGCTGTCTTCCATAAGATTGAAGCACACCCTTCTGGTGAAATTGTGGCAAAATAACTGTACTCAAGCATCACCAGCTTATCACCCACACCAATGCCCAATGCACCGCCTGAGCAACCTTCGCCAATAACAACACAAATCACAGGAACATTTAACTTAGACATCTCAAGCAAATTGCGCGCAATCGCCTCACTTTGTCCGCGTTCTTCGGCTTTAACACCTGGATAAGCACCTGGTGTATCAATAAACGTAATAACAGGCACATTAAATTTCTCAGCAAGCTTCATTAATCGCAATGCTTTGCGATACCCCTCAGGATGCATCATGCCAAAGTTATGGCGCAGTTTATCTTTTGTTTTGCGCCCCTTTTCCTGACCAATCACCATCACTGCTTGATCATCAAGCTTAGCTAAACCGCCAACAACCGCCTTATCATCAGCAAAAGCACGATCACCATGCAATTCTTGGAAGTCAGTAAAAATCTTATTAAGTAAATCTAAAAAATATGGGCGTTCAGGATGGCGTGCTAATTGAATTATCTGCCAATCGCTTAGTGAATTATAAATCTTCTTCATTAAATCGGTTGTTTTACCCTGTAACTTCTCGATTTCCTGTTGAACATCTTCACTATGCGCATTTGACTTAGCTAGCGCTTCAATCTTTGCTTCTAATTCGGCAATTGGTTTTTCAAATTCAAGAAATTGCATATTTTCCCTTACTTAGTCCACTTGACGCTTACAATACGTCTCTTTAATGAATAAAGCAAATATAATACTAATGATAAAGCCAATTAGCAAAATCCCCATGCCAAAATTAAGCCCAGGTGCTGCCATATCATCCAAACCTTTGCTGTGATTAAACCATGTTGTCATCACGCCAAATAGTGGCATAGCGATCACACCACCCCATAATAATGAATTCATAGACACAATGCTTGTTGCAATTGCATTATTTTTCATTGGATTAGTTTCACCCACGAATGGATAAGCAACGGTTTGCGCACTGGTGACAAATCCTAATAAGAAAAATAATACTGATAATTGTGCAACACTCACCGTGCAAAACATAATAATGGCAATAATGATAACCGATGTAATACCGCCTAGAATTAAAGGTTGTTTGCGACGACGCATACGCTCAGTCAGCCACCCCCAAAACGGATAAGCAAATATCATACCTAAAAAGATATACCCCGTAATCGAACGTGCTTCTAACATACTCACATCATGGGTTTTCATCAAATATTCATTTGACCACATCCCACCTAACATCCATGTGCCAATATTAATCAAACCAACATAAATACCAGCACACCAGTTTTGTGGCTTGGATAAAACTAACTTTAACGTTGCTAAGATAGACTCCGATCTTAAGGCTTTGGTCTGCATCGTACGCGCTTCTGTTAAAGCCTTTGGTGCATTACGCACAACAATAAAAATAAGTGCTGCCAAAACCAAACCAAACAAGCTAATGACATGTAATGTATGCTCTAAGCCAAATGCATCAAGTAAATAACCAACGGGCGCTTGTGCTGCATAGCCACCCAACATACCAATGGCAATAATAATACCAATAACAAAACCTAAGCGGTTTGCTGGGAACCAATTTGTTGCAATGCGGATACAACCAACAAGACTAAAGCTTGCACCCATCCCCATAAGTAAGCGAGAAACGCCCATCACATAAACACTTGTTGTCAACGTCATTGCAAAAATACTTAGTGCACAGACTAATAAAGCTATTGATATGGCCAAGCGTGGTGAGAACCTATCTAGAATATACGCCGCAGGAATCAAGCACGCAATATTCGTATAAAAGTATAAGCTGGCAATGAAACTCACACTTACTGGGGTTAAATCTGGATAAGCCTTTAAAATGGCAGGTGTTAATGTATTAAAAGCATTACCTAAGCCAAATTCAAAGAAAAAGAAAAATGAAATTAAAATTACGACTACCCAAGATTTTGCCAATGGCATTTGGGCTAGTTTTTCCTGATACGAGGAGGAAGTCATAACACTCCGAATTGCGAACTGTATTTTCAAGGGCGACAAATATAACAAAAAAATAATTTTTTTACAGTAAAATTTTAATTACAGACATCAATGAAGTATTAACCACTTTACATCACTGATCTTTTGATCTAAATTATATAAAATATTTTTTATATAAAAAATTGTGGATTTGTAATGAGTGATATTGATGAACTTATATTGACAAGAATTGCTGATGTGTGCCAGATCATGGGTGATGCTAATCGTATGCGTATTTTATTCTTATGTGCTAAAGAAGCAACACCGGTTAATCACTTTGTCGAAAAGCTTGACATGTCTCAGCCTCTGGTTAGTCATCATTTGAAATTGATGAAACAACAGCGTTTGATTAAAGGTGAACGTCAAGGAAAACAAGTGATCTATTCCTTATACGATGAGCATGTGCATTGTATTTTACAAGACATGTATAAACACTGGTCAGATGAAACCCATTAATTGAATAAAGGGGAAACAAAATGTTTGAATATAAAATTTATGGCATGGACTGTTTGGATGAAGTCTCTGTGGTGAAACGAGAGCTTCTGCCTTATGTCAAAGATGAGAACCTTTTACAGTTCAATCTGTTGAAAGGCAAGCTCATGATCCACAGTCAAACACAGCAATTTACACAAGCTGAAATTGAGAAAAGACTCAAAGCAACAGGCTACCAATTTATCAGTTGGCAACAATATGAAATCAAACGACAAAGCAATAGCGAAAGCTTTTGGCAAAAGCATATACGCAGCCTATTAACACTGATTTGCGCATTGTTTTTAATCATAGGTTTTGCCATCCATGGCAGTTATCATGGTTTTTTAGATGCCCTTATTGGTGAGCATGGTATGGCAACTGCCCAACCTGTTAGCTCGATTGTTTTTTATGTTTTGGCATTAATCATTGGTGGCTTTTTTATTTACCCTAAAGCATGGGCAGCATTAAAGCGCATGCGTCCTGATATTAACCTTTTGATGAGCATTGCTGTGATTGGTGCGATATGTTTAGGTCAATGGCTAGAAGCTGGTATGATTGTCTTTTTATTCTCGATCGCTTCATTGTTGGAATCATGGAGTGTTGGCAAAGCGAGAAAAGCGATTCAATCACTATTAGAAATAGCACCCGATACGGCTAATGTTTATTGTTCACATCATAAAGATATCGATGTTAAGAAAGTTGAAGAGGTTAATATCAACGCCACCATCGTTATTAAACCCGGTGAACGTATCCCTTTAGATGGTGTTGTTAAAGAAGGTGAAAGCTTTATTAATCAGGCTCCTATTACCGGTGAGTCATTACCTGTTGAAAAAAAGCAAGGTGATCCTGTATTTGCCGGCAGTTTAAATGAAGATGGTCTTTTATATATCAAAGTGACAAAACTTGCCACGGAATCAACATTGTCAAACATTATCCGTCAAGTGGAACTAGCGCAAGCGAATAAGGCAAAGTCCGAGATGTGGGTTGAGCAATTTGCCAAATACTACACGCCTTTGATGATGATCTTTGCCCTATTAGTCGCGATTATCCCGCCGTTATTATTTGGTGGCAGTTGGTACAACTGGATTTATGAGGCTCTGGTTATTCTTGTTATTGCCTGCCCTTGCGCTTTAGTTATCTCAACCCCTGTGAGCATTGTCTCAGGCTTAAGTGCTGCGGCTAATCATGGTATTTTAATCAAAGGTGGTAGCTTTCTTGAGTTACCGGCAAAGCTTAAAGCGATTGCTTTTGACAAAACGGGAACAATTACCCAAGGCAAACCCGTCATTCAGTCAATTATTAATATCTCAAAAGAGTATAGTGATCACGAGTTACTACAACTTGCTGCAGCATTAGAAGAAGGTAATAACCATCCCTTGGCACACGCTATTTTTGATAAAATGGCTGCACTCAAATTAGCAAAAACTTTTAAGGCTTCTAATGTTCAAGTGATTAAAGGCAAAGCGATCACAGGACAAATTAATGAGCACAATTACTGGATAGGCAGTCATAAATATCTACATGAGAAAACCGAAATTACAGAAAATTTAAATGCCTTTCATGATCAAATTCTCGCATTAGAAAAAACAGGACATTCACTATTAATCTTTGCTAATAGCAATCATATCCTTGGCTTATTTGCCGTTGCTGACAGCATCAAAGACAATGCCAAAGAAACCTTAACTAGGCTCAATGCCCTTGGTATTAAAACCGCGCTATTAACCGGTGATAATAAAGGAGCCGCACAGTTTATTGCGCAACAAGCTGGACTTGATGAAGTTTACTCTGAACTTTTACCTGAAGATAAAGTAGCAAGAATTAAAACGTTACAAGCACAATATCAAACAGTTGCAATGGTTGGCGATGGGATTAATGATGCCCCTGCTTTGGCAACGGCTGACTTAAGTCTTGCTATGGGTGATGCCGGTAGTGATGTTGCGATTGAAACAGCTGATATTGCATTGATGTCCGATGATTTAGCTAAATTGCCATGGTTAATTAAACATGCCAAACGTGTTAAAACGATTATTCAGCAAAACATCACCTTTGCTTTAGGGCTTAAAGTAGTCTTCATGGCATTGGCCTTACTTGAACTTGCCAATATCTGGATGGCCATTGGTGCTGATATGGGAGCCTCCTTACTTGTAGTATTTAATAGTTTGCGCTTATTAAAAAGCAAGAATCAGGATTGATTTTGTAACAAAACTGAAACGTCGGTTTCTTGTGACTTTATTGGCTTTTTATGTACAACTATATTGCTTTATTTACACCTCTGATGGAGAGCTTACTTTATGATATTTAACCTACGCAAAGCATCTATCGCGACCGGATTACTAGCAACAGCCGTTTTAGTCAATGCCACATTTGCTCATTCCACTAATATTAATATCAACAGCATTCAAACCATTATTAAATCTGAAAACACTCAAGTTTTTGACACGATTATCCAATTTAAAGCATCTACAGATTTAGTGAATTGGTCAATTGGATTTTATATGCCGCGCACGTTTAATGCATTAACTGTTGCTGCAACGGGTACGGATATTAACCCTAACCTCAACATGGAAATTTGCGATGATCAAACAGATACTTGCAGTAAACTAGTTTATGTAAAAGAGAACAGCAAACAAGAAGTTTATGCCGATGGCTATACCAATGTATTAGCACCTGAATCAGTCTTTCCATTAAAGGCTCACCATAGCTACACCATTCAATTGATTAATAATAACCAATGGGCACCGGCTAATATTAACTCGATGCCACAATCATTCTTTGTGACAGACCAAGACAATAACCTTATCACGCCAATTAATGTATCACTCTCTGCTTATAACGCTCACAATGGCTTTAGTCACATTGGTGGCTATGATGCTAATAAAACACACCAGCTCATTGAGCAACACATTACACAGAATTGGCAAAATTCCGCAGCCAATAACGACACCATCAATAAGCTTGGCTTAATTCCATCGCCTAAAAGCATATTAGACTTTAATGCCAAACAGGCCATCAATTTGCAAAAAGTAACATTTGATTATACGAGTGACTTTGATAGCCCGTTTGATCAAAACTATGTAAACAAAATACTTGGCATTAAATTTAATCAGGCAATGAAAAATAGTTATTCGTTTGCTATTAAACAAGAGCCATTAAGTAAACTCAATCATAACCCAGAAGCCTATACATTACGCATTAAGGCTCATACAATTACCATTAGTGCAGCAACTGAAGCTGGTGTATTTTATGCACTTGAATCGTTGCGTCAATTGGCATTTTTACATAAAAATAAACTCCCAAGTGTATATATCAAAGATCAGCCACAATTTAAATATCGTGGTTTATTAATCGATGTTTCAAGGCATTATTTTACAATCGATGAGTTAAAGACAATGATTGATACAATGGCTGCTTTGAAGCTTAATAGTTTGCATCTACATTTTGCAGATGATGAAGCGTGGCGCCTTGAGCTACCATCTATCACAGGTGATATTATTAAAAAGGCAGCTTTTCGTGGTTATGTCAAAAACAGCACAAACCCTGCATCAATGATGTTGCAAGCCAATCAAGATCTAACCAATTATAAGGACTTTGACCCTAGTAAAAAAATACTGATCAAAGATTTCCCTAACGCAATAACCAATTATGGTCTGTATTACTCAATGGCTGATATACGAGGCTTAATCCAATATGCCAATGATCGTCAAATAACCATTATTCCTGAGGTTGACCTACCAGGACATGCCCGAGCATTAGTGCATGCAATGCCCGATATTTTTATTAACCCTTTAGATCATAGCGACTACATTAGTGTTCAAGGGTATTATAATGATGTGATCCCTGTATGTTTATATAATCAAAAATCAGCACAAGCCAAACAATTTACAGCCAAGATCAATCAAATCATTCATGATATTGGCGCCCTTTTTGCAGGGCAAACAACGGTTTATGCTGAAAATGAAGTTAGTGTTGGTGGAGATGAAGTCTCTAAAGATGCATGGTCAAATGACAGTAGCTGCCAAGGTAATCTCACAGCTTTAGATCGCTCTCAGCAATTCTTCAAAGAACTACAAACTGCAAACCCTGAGATTAAACTCTCGGGTTGGCAGCAATTCGTGCAAACCGATCATGGCGATATTGGAAAGTATTCAATGGCTGCCGATAAGACAGCACACACATGGGTTTGGGATCCTTCCAACCCTGGTATCGAGCATGCCAGAATACTAGCATCACATGGCTACCCAACAGTATTAGCCTACTCAGATCACTTATATTTTGATTTGACCTATACCCCAGATGCGTGGGAGTCTGGTTTATATTGGGCAGGCAGTTTTCTAGATACGCAAGCAGCTTTAACTAGTGCGATAACAGCATTGCAGAGCATTAGTGCTCTTAATGCGAGTGATCGCAGTAATATTCTTGGTTTAGAAGGCACGTTATGGACAGAAAACACAACCAATGCACGTCACTTACAATATAAGACATTCCCTAAAATCACAGGGCTTGCTGAAGCCAGTTGGAGTCCTTTTTTAACGACAACAAGTTTATTAGAAAAGCCTAACTGGCAAAGTCTTGCGACACGTTTAGGAATGAATGATCAAAGTGGCGTTCTTGGCTATCTAAACAATGAGTTTGGTGTTGTTTATCGCGGAATGCCATATGGTATTAGCAAAGAAGTGCCTGTTAAATAGTTATATACCCATCAAAAAATATGTTACACTTTGACTCCGTTAATGCCATTAAATCAATAATGGCATAGATCTAAAATGGAGCATCTTATGGAAAACTTTATTTATTATAACCCAACACGCATTTACTTTGGTCAAGGACAAATCACGCAATTAAGTCATGCAATTGCCAAAGATCAAAAAGTACTATTAATTTACGGTGGTGGCAGCATTAAACAAAATGGCGTTTATGACCAAGTAAAAACAGCATTAACTGACCATCAAGTGACTGAATTCTCAGGCATTAAACCAAACCCTGAATATGAAACCTGCCTTAAAGCAGTTGAGCTCATCAAACAAAATAATATTGATTTTGTATTAGCTGTTGGTGGAGGTTCGGTTATTGATGCCACTAAATTTATCGTTGCAGCCGCTAAGTTCAAAGGTGATGCATGGGATATTTTAGCCAAACATGCTGATATTACTGATGCTGTACCTTTTGGCTGTGTGTTAACACTGCCTGCAACAGGCTCTGAAATGAACTCAGGATCAGTTATCTCGCGCCGTGCGTTGAATAAAAAGCTTGCCTTTATGCATGAGAAAGTATTCCCTGTTTTTTCAATTCTTGATCCCAAGACAACCTACACCCTACCGGCAAGACAAGTTGCCAACGGTGTGGTTGATGCCTTTGTCCATGTAATGGAGCAATATTTAACTTATCCGCAAAATGCCCAATTACAAGATCGTTTTGCTGAAGGCATTCTCAGCACGTTAATTGAAGAAGGTGAAAAAGTACTAACTCAACCTAATGACTATGATGTGCGTGCTAACATTATGTGGGCAGCTACTTTAGCACTGAACACCCTTATCGCTCAAGGTGTCAAAACCGATTGGGCAACACATATGATTGGGCATGAACTAACTGCCTTTTACGGCTTGGATCACGCGCAAACCCTTGCAATCATTCTGCCAAGCATTATGGAATACAAAAAGAATAAAAAACAAGCCAAATTAATTCAATACGCTGAACGCGTCTGGCAGGTTGATAAAGCACTTGATGCTGAAACAAAAGTACAAATCGCTATTGAGAAAACACGCGCCTTTTTTGAGAAAATGGGTAACCCAACCAAAATTAGCGCCTATCAGCTAACGCAAGATAAATTTGACGACATTATTAATAACCTCAAAGATAATGGTCTTACAGCACTGGGAGAGCATGCGGATATCACCCCTGAGGATAGTTTAAAAATCTTGCAAATGAGTTACTAAGCGATCTTTATCAAACGATATTATGCGCCAATTTAGTTTGTTCAAGATCATAAACTGTGTTCATATTATGTATTAACCCAGATTTAACCGAACATATCACCACTTCATCTACACTGTATCCATTCTGAGTATGATAGCGTAAAGCAAGTGTAAAATATGCCTTATCCTCGCTAAAGCAGCAAATAACAGGATCAAAATTGCTAATATTGGACAGGCTTTTTTTAATATATTCTGCAGGATCAAGAAATTTAGATAAAAACTCCGCCTTATCGGCTTGCTTCCAAAATGGTGATGAAAACATAAAATCATCTGCTAAAATATCTGGATTTAGTTTACCTTTTGTCAACCATTCTTCTATTAATTGGCTTAACTCTAAGATTGTATATTTCATAATTATACCTCGCTGAATTTGTTTATTTATAATTTAGATAGATAAGAATCATTCGCTCTTCTCTAAAAATTATATTAACGATTAGTTATAACTAAAAATAGTCTCATATATGAGAGTTATGCAATTAAGTTCAAGCTAATAGCAATATAAACGGCATGAGTAATATTAGATGCATTAAGCTTAATAATTAAGTTTCGTCTATAGGTATCTATGGTATTTTTTGATAAATTTAATATGTTGGAAATTTCATCTGAAGTTTTTCCTTTTGCACTCCAGTATAAAACCAATATTTCAGAATTAGATAATCTCTCAACAATTGGTGCTTTAGATCTCTTCTTTAATATATGATGTCTATATTTAGAGTCATTAACAAATCGAGTCGTTTTAAGCTCAGGCAAGTAATCTAGATACACATCAAGCATATTATCTATAAATTTAATACTAAACTCTTCAATTCTTAAAAGGCTATTCTCATAGTAAAGCTCAACTTTTTCTATCCTAATATTTGTGTTAACACTCACAACAATATAACAATCATCGCATGCACGAACATAGCAATAGCAACGATATAATTGATGTTTGACTAAAATTTGATTAATAGAACTTTGAACAAAATCAGCATCTATAAATTCGTTAGGAAATATTACTTGATGATCTTTTATAAATGTGGGAGCAAGCAATAAATCGCCCCTATACAATCCATTGATGAATGTGCTAAGTGAAATCTCAGGTCTGTTAGATAGCCATATACTCCTTCCTGATTTTAAGACTATTGCAATTGCGAGTCCACCAAAATTCTCTAATGAAGGCAAGTTAGACATTAAAGATTTAATTCTATCTCTATATTTAACTGATGGAATTTGGTTTACTTTCATTAATAAACTTATTTATCACCCTATGCTTTATATCATAACTTTTGTTTGATTATTATCAACTTATATATTTACAACAGCTCTGAGCCGGATATAATCCAACCATTAATACTACACTTATTTATCAAAAAATAAAAAAATGAAAAGGTCTAAACGAATCAATACAGCTTTATCTATACTCGTTGCAACAACAGCCGTGGCAATAAGCGCTTGCTCATCAAATACTGGATTAGGCAATTACAATATTAATCAAGCTATGAGCTCAATGCCTACAAAGGTCAAAACACAAACGACAGACTTTAAATTTTATTTTGGTAAAAACTCAGCTCCTGCAGGTGCTAAAGACTTAGGTGAGATTACAACAAGCCGCCGTGCTAATGCTTTTGCCAAAGACCCTGTCGCCTCTTGTAACTGGGTATTCTACTCAGCCCTTCTAAGCTTAGAAAGCCAAGCCAAAGAAATGGGTGGTAATGGTGTTGCTAATATTCAATCAAATTGGAAAAATAACACGACATCAAGCACAGATACTTATGTGTGTGAAAATGGCTTATGGATGTCAGGTGTCGCATTGAAAGCCAATGTAATAGCTTCCAAAACTTAACATTGTTAGATTAATACCATTTCTTTATCTATACTGCAAATATTAGTCAGCAATGAGATTAAGGATCAATCAATGAACAAATCAAACAAACCAGTTAGAGCTCGTCGTTATTATGAGTTCATCATTGCAATATTATTAATCTTAATTTTATCAAGTTGTGCAAAGCTGATCTCCTACCCTAATAAGTCTATTGAGAATAGATCCAAGGCTCAATCGATAATTGAACAAGCTATTATGGAGCAACCCGAAAAATTTAAACCTGCCGCAGTCTATTTTAACGATGATTACATATTACTATCTTATGGTTTAGCGACCACCTCCAGTGGAAGAGGTTATAGCTCCGCAACCCCAATATTAAACTCCACTACTGTTATAGCTGGAGGAAACAGCTCATCATCTTCTCTGACATATATTGAACGACAATTATCTTTGCCGGTCGGCGACATTTATCTTTGCCGGTTTTGAGTAAATGAAATATGGTAACCAGCATAGTTAAATATCATTCACAAGATAACAAAAATTATGTCAGGCAAACAT
>NZ_JACYVZ010000110.1 GCF_014857925.1 Cysteiniphilum marinum
CCAAGCCATATATCATATAGGTTTGTTTTGTATTACTTGTTGTCGTCAATGACAGTGTAATTGTCGTTGACGCTAATTAAGTTCTTTTCGCTGAGATGCCACAATAGCATAATTACAGATAGCACTGCTTTTTCCCTAAAAGCACCTTAACGCTATATTTCATATGGCTTTGGTGGCTATTGATTATTTTTAAACTGATCGCCTAGTGATTATCTAGTTGCTTTAGTATCAAGGCTTGCAGCATTTTCACTAAAAACAAAATATTTCTTGATGTTTACCCCTCTGTGGAAGAAGTGCCAAGAATGCAAGATCATCTTTTAAACAATGCCTTAGCAATCGCTTATGGGGTAGGGGCTAGAGGGCTATTTTTAAATCACTATGACCGGTTTACTGACGTATTCCGACTAGACCCGTAACATGGCTCGGTGCTATATATAGCAATGGTTACAGTCAAAATTTCGTTTCATTTAAAACGGTCTTTTTCTATTGAGATGTCCTATGGTAACACGTATTTGTGTCAAGCATTCTGGGCAATATAAGTTTTTACGCTGTTTTGAAATTTCTTGATAAGTCTTTTTGGCAAAATCAATAGCTGTGATTTTTTCTATAGTATTATCGTCATGCTTTATTACTGCCACCTGCATATAGACACTCCCTTAACGCTCAATACGACACTTTCATATTAACCACAAATAACCATTAATAAAAGAAAATTATATTAATACATAAGGAGCAAAAATGACCATTATTAAATTAAACTATAACACGCCCAATAGAAAGCAAATAGAAAAACAAAGACAGATTTTAAAGCATAATATTGTTTATATGCTTGAAGAATGTATTAGGGTGTTAAAAGCAAATGCTGACAATAAACTAAAAGCTGCTTGTTTAATTGATATTAAAAACGCACTTTTATGTC
>NZ_JACYVZ010000111.1 GCF_014857925.1 Cysteiniphilum marinum
ATCGGCACCATCAGCTAAACAAGTGATGTTTGTATTTGTTCCTAGTCCTTCTGATATACAGGCATTTTTAAACTGTAACTTCATACACTGCTGGTTATCATCTTTTGCTGAAGCAACTACTTGTTTCTTGGTAATTTTTGTATGATTTTTATCAATATATTCTACATTGTCAGGATGGTATATGGCTGCTGTCATTGCCTCAAATGATCTTCCCTCTCCTCGATCTTTGATATGACCACCATCAATAACTGCTACCAGCTCATCAACACCTTTCTCTGGTGTAGGAATATCTTGAGTTTTAATCAATTCAAGTGCCGCACTCACTTTTGATGAAACCCTACTTAAATGGGTTCGGTTGTTAATAGCTCTGTCCTCTAATGCGTCATAATTTAATTCTTTTGATGCTTTAACGTAGCTTTTCTCTGCAGTTAGTTCAGCTTGTTTTTTTAATAAATCAGGATGAGTATTAGAGCCAAAAAGCCCTTCCAATTTATACGGCAAATTGCATCCACCCTTGCATTTAATCCTTTGTATTTCGACAGTATGATCACTAAAAATGGCATGGAAATCTGATGTATATTTTCCCATTTTAACTGTTTTAGACCCACAAATAGGACAAGCGTTGCTATTGTTTACTAATTTAATTTGCCGAGATATTTTAAAATCCTGACACTTAGACAACAGATCAATTTGCTCTAAATGTAAGTAACCAAGATCTTTTAAGTGGCTAGGAGAGTGGAGCTCATCATTACGAATTTCTTGTGATTCTAAAACTTCACCTGTGCTTACATCATAATGCTGCGCTATTATTTTGATACCCGTTGCCATTATAAAAAATCCAATTCTATATTTTGAAAATAGGATAACATAGTCGTTTCATTAAATCTAGATGTGTGTTGCTTTC
>NZ_JACYVZ010000112.1 GCF_014857925.1 Cysteiniphilum marinum
AACCTTTTGTCTTGGCTTTGTTTGAATTCCAAACAATTCCGTCAACTCCTGGTGTGTTTTTCCCTTTATTGGTTGTAACCTTATGCACCGCGAGAAGCTTTGCATGAAAAGATTTGGTTAATAGATGTTGTAGGGCTTTTGCTTTATTCCATCTATTTTCTCTTATTGCTCTTGCAATACGTAATTGAAGCTTACGAACAATAGCTCTAGAGTTATCTAAATCCAATAAGTTCCAGTATATTGTCTCAGGCGCACCAATATTATTCGATATCGTCATTTGCTTTCCTAATTTATAAGTTCTTCAACTTCATCACAAGATGAGACCAACTAGAAGTCTGCCTACTTTCGTATGGGATAATGTTTCAACCCCTATCAAGTTCATTACAAACTTGCATTCGCTTTTTCTAGTCTCCTTTACCACCACGATTATCAGGATCATTTACAATCACCCTTCCTATTTCATAGGAATCATAGTGGCTTACCCTGTTTCTTACAATTCGATATTGGTAACTTAGCTGCCCTCTATAAGCCGATGACCTATGCGTTTGCGATATCACGGACAACTCGTGATATACCAGATCATATTACCGTTTGGTCAGTGCCTATCAGTAGCTTTGGCACCCTCACGTTAACGACTCGTCCATCAAGGGTTCAGTTATTCAGCATATTACCATTCTCTAGCACCTTCACCGTTTTGCTACTAACAGTTTCGGGGTCGTCTCACAACTAACCTTACAGTTACCTGTGGTGCTTTTCGCTCCCAGCTTTACACCAATCCGTTGCCAGATAAGCATATGGGAGAGGATAACAATCAGCAAAATGATTGGTTATGTCTAATCTTAGAATTAGCATAACAACGAATTGTACGACTTGCAGGTCGCACGTTG
>NZ_JACYVZ010000113.1 GCF_014857925.1 Cysteiniphilum marinum
AAAGGAGATGAGATGATTAAATCTACAGCTCACCGGTTTAATTCTAATCAAGTGTATAATATTAACTTGGTTGGAGCAGATAGATGATAGATTGGATCGTTAATTTAGGGCGTATTGACCCTGTAAAGGAGATTATTCAAATCTACCATCGAACCATCATCGTGATGCAAAGACATCGTATAGGAGAATGGTTAAACCGGATGAAATTTTCTGCTCTTCATAGAAATAAGAGGAATCAGATCATGAGATACATAGGCGTAGATTTGCACACAAACAGCTTAACAGCATGTTACTTTGATGGAGATGACTACCAGTTTAAAACCTTTGAGACAAATAAAGCTGGTTTATCTGAGTTTAGATTAACACTGAAGAAGCAAGATAAGCTAGCAGTTGAATCTACTGGCAATAGCAATTACTTTTATCAGCATATTATCAAATGTGTCGATGAGATAATTGTTGTTAATCCTTCACAGTTTAATGTGATTAGGAACTCTGTTAAAAAAACGGATAAAAATGATGCTAGAGCATTAGCATTTTATCTGAGTAAAGAGATGTTGCCAGAATCACGTGTTAAATCTGAGGCACATATTCAAGTAGCAAGAATATCCCACTCAAGAGAGCAGCTAGTTAAGACGAGAACTAGTCTAATTAACAAGCTACATGGTATTTTCAATAGTCTAGGTTATAAGCTAAAGAAAGAGACTCTTACCACCCAAAAGGGTCTTAATGGCTTGTTGCAATATGATTTAGACGAACTCACCAAGCTTGAAG
>NZ_JACYVZ010000114.1 GCF_014857925.1 Cysteiniphilum marinum
AAATGCCAGCTAAGAAGAATAAAAGCTATACAGCAGAATTTAAAGCCAAGGTTGCTTTGGACGCGATAAAAGGCGATTTAACGATTAATGAGATTTCCTCAAAGTATGGTGTGCATTCAACGCAGATCAATCGTTGGAAGCAGCAGGCTTTGGCATCATTAAAAACCTGCTTTAATGGTAAGCAAGAAAAAGCCTCACTAGACGCGCAACAGCAAATGGATAAGCTCTATCAACAAATAGGACAATTAACTTGTGAAAATGACTTTCTAAAAAAAAGTGTTTGGAGCTAAGTGTTATGCAGCGTAAAGCAATGATCGATGCTAATGACAGCCGCTTAAGCATGAGGCAGCAATGCCAACTTTTAAAGCTAAATCGTTCAAGCTTGTATTATCAAAGCAAGCCTGAAGATTCAGATAATGTCGAGTTGATGCGTCTACTTGATGAAGAGTACACAAGGCATCCTTTTAAAGGGGTTTTACGCATGACTAAATACTTAGAAGACTTAGGTTACCATGTTAATCCAAAGCGTGTGCGTAGGCTATTAAGAATGATGGGGATTATGGCTATTTATCCGCAAAAGAACTTAAGTGCATCGCACCCTGTACACAAGAAATACCCCTATTTACTCAAAGACTTAACGGTTGACCAAGCAAATATGGTTTGGTGTACAGATTTGACTTACATTCGCCTAAATCAAGGCTTTATCTACTTATCTGTGATCATGGATTGGTATAGTCGTTATGTGCTTAGTTGGGGACTTAGCAACTC
>NZ_JACYVZ010000115.1 GCF_014857925.1 Cysteiniphilum marinum
CGAATGCAGGTGGCGACCAGTCTGTACAAGAGGGAACCGAACATACAGTAACAGGCTCAGGTAGCGCAAAAGGCGATAGAAAGATAACCAGTTATCAATGGACAGGCACTGGTGCATCCCATCTAAGTGTTACTGATAAAGAGACTCCAGTTTTCACAGCGCCACCTTATAAAGGTAATGATGACACATACTATTTAACATTAACCGTAACAGATAGTGCGGGAGTAAAAAGTGAAGAGTCAACAGCCACTTATACGATTACTGCAGATAGTCAATTGATTCCAATTGCGAATGCAGGTGGCGACCAGTCTGTACAAGAGGGAACCGAACATACAGTAACAGGCTCAGGTAGCGCAAAAGGCGATAGAAAGATAACCAGTTATCAATGGACAGGCACTGGTGCATCCCATCTAAGCAATACTGCTATAGCGACTCCAGTTTTCACAGCGCCACCTTATAAAGGTAATAATGATGACACATACTATTTAACATTAACCGTAACAGATAGTGCGGGAGTAAAAAGTGAAGAGTCAACAGCCACTTATACGATTACTGCAGATAGTCAATTGATTCCAATTGCGAATGCAGGTGGCGACCAGTCTGTACAAGAGGGAACCGAACATACAGTAACAGGCTCAGGTCAAGCACAAGGCAATAGAGAGATAGCCAGTTATCAATGGACAGGCACTGGTGCATCCCATCTAAG
>NZ_JACYVZ010000116.1 GCF_014857925.1 Cysteiniphilum marinum
GTACTAAGGATCGTTCGCTGAGAGGTAAAGTTGCTTAAATTTCCTATTTTAAAATAGTATTTCATACTTTACACTTTTTCTGCTAGCATAGACTATCTGATTTGCCTGTAATGACCCACATATTTACCGATACTGGTCACTATAGGAACTTTATAAAGGATAGCTGACATGACAGATGAAAAACCAACAGAAATAAGTGCTTCAAAATCTGATATTCTTTCATCAGAAGGCACGATTGACTTATTTCAAGACGTTACCAAACTTATTGAAGAAGCTCGCAATCATGTTGCCAGAGAGTATAATTCAGCTCAAGTTCTGCTTTGCTGGCTGATTGGCGAACGTATCAATGATCGGCTACTACAGTCCGATCGAGCTGACTATGGTGAAATGGTCGTAAGTTCTTTAGCTGACCAACTTAAAGTTAAGTATGGTAAAGGTTATAGTCGAGCCAACTTATTTCGTATGATCAAATTTGCTAAGTTATATCCTGATCGCAAGATTGTCTCAACGCTGTCGCGACAATTGTCTTGGTCTCACTTTGTGATTATTTGTGGTATTGATGATCATTTAAAACGAGACTTTTTTGCTGAAATGTGCCGTGTCCAGAAATGGAGCGTTAGAGCATTAC
>NZ_JACYVZ010000117.1 GCF_014857925.1 Cysteiniphilum marinum
TTTAAAAGCATACCTGCTCGCTTACGTAATACTGTTTCAGCTGTCTGCTCTGATTTGTATGAAGGTTATATTAATGCTGCCAAAGAGGTTTTTGGGAATAATGTTGTTGTAGCAGATCGCTTCCATGTATCAAAATTATATCGAAAAAAGCTAATAGATGTGCGTAAAAGTGAGCTTAAGAGACTTAAATCAAAGCTGTCAAAAGAGGAATACCAAGAACTCAATCCAGCTGTAGCCATTCTGAGGAAAGGGAAAGATTATTTTAATGAAGAAGAGAAAGTGATAGTAGATATGTTGTTTAAGCACTCCCCTAAGTTACAGTTGGTTTATGCCTTTAGTCATCGTTTAACCTCCGTTTTTAATAGCCATCTAAGCAAGGTTCAAGCAAAAGCAGAGTTAATGGACTGGATTGCTGATGTACAAAAATCTAAATTAAAATGTTTTGATAGCTTTATTACGACATTAACAACCCATATTGAAGAGGTAAGCAATTACTTTATTGATCGAAATAGTAGCGGTTTTGTGGAAGGCTTTAATAACAGGTTAAAAGTGCTGACGAGAAGATGCTATGGGTTAAAAAATG
>NZ_JACYVZ010000118.1 GCF_014857925.1 Cysteiniphilum marinum
AGGTGCTGATTATGCTTACTGATAAAGAACAGCAGGTGCTTGATGCAATAGACAAGTATCAACGTGAGAATAAATGCTCTCCAACCTTTGAAGATATTGCTGTTTTACTGGGACTAAAGTCAAAAAGTACAGCGCATTATCATATTAAAAGCCTGAAAGAAAAAGGATATATCCATATTCCGGAAGGTAGACGCAAATATATTGAAATCGTTAAAGGTGTTAATGATTTTAACATCCCATTAGTGGGTACTATTGCTGCGGGATTACCATTGGATGCTTATGAGGTGATAGAATCAGTTGATTTATCAGCGATGGTGAGTGCTAAAGATCGCTACTTGCTGAAAATATCTGGTGAGTCGATGAAAGACAGCGGAATTATGGATGGTGATCTGGTGCTTATCCAAAAACAGCAGCTTGCTCGTGATGGTCAGATCGTTGTTGCATTAGTGGATGAAAAAGAAGCGACTCTGAAAGAGTTCAGGATGCAAAATAGCACTTCAGTTGCTTTGATTCCACATAATGATGCGATGCAACCAATGGTTTATCCTGCCA
>NZ_JACYVZ010000012.1 GCF_014857925.1 Cysteiniphilum marinum
GACTAAATACTTAGAAGACTTAGGTTACCATGTTAATCCAAAGCGTGTGCGTAGGCTATTAAGAATGATGGGGATTATGGCTATTTATCCGCAAAAGAACTTAAGTGCATCGCACCCTGCACACAAGAAATACCCCTATTTACTCAAAGACTTAACGGTTGACCAAGCAAATATGGTTTGGTGTACAGATTTGACCTACATTCGCCTAAATCAAGGCTTTATCTACTTATCTGTGATCGTGGATTGGTATAGTCGTTATGTGCTTAGTTGGGGACTTAGCAACTCTATGGAAGCCTCATTTTGTGTTGGCACATTAGAAAATGCGTTATTGCATTACGGGAAGCCTGATATTTTTAACAGTGATCAAGGGTCGCAGTATACCAGTACTGAATTTACAGGGCTTCTTTTAGCAAATGATATTAAGATTAGCATGGATGGTCGAGGTCGTGCCTTTGATAATATTTTTATAGAACGCTTGTGGCGTAGCGTTAAATATGAGGAGGTTTACATAAAAGATTATGCTGATATGCAAGAAGCCAAACGCTCATTAAAACGATACTTTGAGTTTTACAATTATGAAAGACATCATCAAGGTCTTGCGTATAAAAAACCAGCGGAGGTTTATTTCAACACTAACTATAAAAACACTGATGCCGACGCATTTAAAGAGAAACTATTATCCGGCTTAAAACCAAATGAAAACATTTGTTTGAAGCCTATAGTTGATGAGTTGAATTTGCAGTAGAAAATATCCCATTTTTATTGCAAAGTGGTCTAGACAATGGGGAGTACTTTATATCTTAGTGTTTTTGTTGGTCCATTAACACAATAAATTATGGATTGGCAACTCGTAAACTTTATTTTTGATTATCACTCAACCCTTGATTCGCATTAAACATGAGGAAAATGCAGCCAAACATTTTTCATGTGGTGATTGTATGGAAATGAGTGCATTGGGTGCACAATTTCTCAAGCAGAATGGTTTTGATGGGACGGTAAGTGTTATGGGGATCGGTGAGGATGTTACAACAAATCATGCATTTATTGAGGTTGGCTGAAAGTCATGGGTAATCAGGAAATGATTTGCGATTGGTAATATTAATAATTTAAAATTATTGATATATATTTGATGTCAGCAGTTTATTAAAATTATCAACATTAGCAAAGTATTAAAGTCAACTACAAGATATATGCAAGAAGTATGGGTTGTGTATAGTGGCTAGTATTTTAAAAGATTAATTTCTTCAAAGCAGGCACAAGCTTTTGAAGGTATACGTCATAAAAGTAACAATAGAAAATTATTTTATGTTGGGCTTTTAGTGACAGGTGCATCAGTGATAGTGATTGCTGCATTTATTAGCATGATGCTATCCGTTTTATAAATTTAATTTAAACAGTCATTAGGAGATGTTATGAAAAAGATATGTGTACTATTAGTTAGTGTTTTTATGTTAGGCTCAACAGTTGGTGCTTTTGCGCATAATACGGATTATACAGCAAATGCAAACCATGCTTACAAGCAAAGCATAGTACAAACCCAGCAAGATTAATTTTGACTCAAAGTATTAGGTAAATTGACGGTTTTAGATGTTTGAAATAATCCTCATAAATTATTTGTGATGGGTATAAAGGCAAGGAGCTTATGTAAATGCTGCTTAAAAGGGATGCAGGCTTTTTAGTGCTTGAAGGTTGTGTGTGCTATCGAGCATTAGACGATAGGTACATAGAAAACACGATTGATTTTGCTACTAGGCACCTTTTAGAGCATGAGTGTTTAATAAGTAAAACAGATCTTGATTACACTACTTTTAGATGGTTTGTGCAGTTATATTGTCAAGCTGCGTTGCGCCATGGTTTATCTGTTATTGCGTTGGATGCAGATAGTGGTGAGGTGATTGGTTTTGCAATTAATGAAGACCCTTACTCTGCTATTGCAGTAGATGAGAATATCTTTTATGAGGTGAGCTTAAGTTTTCATCCAATTTTAGATATAGTTTCACTATTTAAATCAGGACTTGATGTTATCTCTACTCAGTTGCAAGCTACTTTTCATTTGCACTTGTTGGGAGTAAAGCTATGTTGGCAAGGAAATGGTATTGCTACAAGGCCTATTGAGTTATCTGAAGAAATTGCAAAGAAGAATGGTTTTCATAGTATGGTGACTATAGCAACAAATTGGCATTTGAGAAAAGGCTATGAAAAATTAGAGTATAAAATTATCGAGAATGCGCTTTGTAAGGGTTTTGTTGTTGATGGGGAAAAGCCTTTTTCACATATTGTAGATGGTGGAGTTTATTTGCTCAGTAAGAAGCTGTAAACATTATTTTTAATTTTTAGGCCTTGCTTGTTTAACAATCTTGAAAAATTGCGCGGGGGAACGCGGCCGTTGTTTAGCATGGATGCTGGCACGGTTTGTTTTTTAAGAAATACTGCAACTGGCTCAGATTAGCGATATAGCAACTGTAAAGCACTTTGTGGTTGGTATAAATACACCCTCAATAATTAACCACTAAATAAATGTACTTAATTCACTTAACATTATTAGCACAAATGGGTAATATGTGCAGCATTACAATAGTGATTTAATGAAGCTATGTTAGTAAACGAGAGAGAGCACTCCTGATATAGTTTCTACGCTGCATTTTTATAAATATGCTGCTTAACTAAATTCCAGTCTTGAGCCCACTGGTTACTTGCTAAAGAGGTTCTAAGTTGCAATACCTTATGTGCAGACCCTCGGTTCCATTGCGCCTTATATTTCTTTTTAAACCGAGTATTAATAACACTCTCAACACCGCTTTCTATTGCACTGCTCGTGTATACTTTTCCTAATGTTCGTCTTGACTCATAATCCACTAAATATGCTTTATTATTAGCTATGTATTTCAGTAAATCATGTGCCTTATCTGCAAATTCAGTTGTTACAAGCAACCCATAAAGCTCAGATAGTCTAGTGATTGCCTCATCAGTTTTACCATGCCACACCTTCCATTTAATGGACGTAAGTTGCTCAGACTTATCACTGTTTAATTGACCAATTAACGTATCAAACTTCTTAGATATATGATACCAGTCAAGAATATAAGTAATTGATTTGCAGTGTTTTTTAAGGGATTTTAAAACATTCCAGCAATTCTTAGCACCATCTGATAAGGCAATGACATCAGTTTGTTTGGTCAACCCCTCCTTCTTTGCGGCAATCAAAGTCATCGCTTTAATTGATTTATGATGATCCTTATAACTTGAAGCTGCATAAGATTTTTGAGTGATTTCTCTATCTACATTATCTGTTTTTTTAGATGCTTTTCTGACTAAATTTTCAGGGTTGTAAACTTTAGTTAGCAAAGCTTCAAAATTACCTCGGGTTGGATGCTTATCTTTAATATAACCACCATCAGTTTGCACAATTAATTCTGCTGCAGCTTTGATTTCAAAATCCTTCAGACAATCCTCATCTTGATGTATCTCATGCAAATGCTGCCCAACACGCTCAGCTGTTCTCTTTAAATTCAGCTGACCATTCACTGGTCTATGACGCTTTACTTGTGCATCTAGTTCATGCTGGGCTTCAACGAATGACATCTTAGATGCAGCAACTGCTTGCATCTCTAATAAATCAGGATGACGGTAGTCCCCAAATAAGCCTTGAATGCTATAAGCTATTAGTTTTCGACACTCATGATTAGTACATCTTCTTCTAGGTAAGTTTATCTTATGATCACTGAATACGCTGTTAAAGTTAGATTCATAAGTTCCGTAATTTCTCATTTCACTGCCACATGCTGGACAGGTATCTTCAAGATCGTAAACGGTTGATTGAAATTTTAGGTAATTATCCTGTATACGGTGCAATATCTCTATTTGTTCTACATGGTTGTAACCTAAATCATCTATTGGTTTTTAATTTGGTGGAGGCGGCGGGAGTTGAACCCGCGTCCGCAAACTCGCCATCTTCAGATCTACATGCTTAGATTTATCTATTATCTTTAACTTAAACTTGCCCGATAAATCAGGGCAGCATTTAAGCGAGTCTTAAGATTTAACCGCAGTGTTTAGACAGACACGTTGGCGATCTTGTGAAAGAGATGAACGAACGTAAGATAGATCCACAAGCAAATACTATCGGTTCGTGCGTATCTAGGTTCTTAAGCTAGATTAAGCAGCTTTACGAGCAGCGAAAGCTGCATCGTTAGCTACAACGCGTGCTTTTTTATTTTTGCCAGTTATTAGCAAATTGTAACGTGTTTTACGAGGCAGATACACCCTCGGCATGCACTGCAAGACATTGACATTCCCGTCGAAGCCATATTCGCCCCCAGTGAGGTTTGTTATTGTAGGTAAGGGTATCAATAAAGGCAAGTGGCAAGCTGAATTATTTTACTTATTTTGCTCATTTTGATTTTTGTGCAAATCGGGCGTAGATAACAATGCCAATTAATGGTGCTAATAAACCAATAACTGAGACGGTGATTAATAAGACGCCAAGCTCACTATAATTTGCCGGTGTGCTAATGGTGTTATTGCTATGATCGATAACTTCACGTGTGACAACAAAGATTTGATTAAGGTATTTGCTAAATAGTGATCCGGCAGTTAAGGCTAGATTCATAAAGCTTGCCATTAAAGCAAACCAGGTTGCGGCATTGCCCTTAGGTGCATAACGCGCGATAAGGGCTAACATCGGAATCATTGCCAATTGGGCAAAGGGTGAGGCAATCGCGCTATCAATGAGTACAATAGTGCGTGCACCAAAACCAAAATAAACCATTGTCCATTCATGTAAGCCATAATAAAGTGCGATAAGTGGCAGCTCTAATAAAAAGCCTGCAACAGTGAGCCATAACAGTACCCATGCGATCGACTTCTCGGTGATAAGACGCGCGAAAAACCACATACCAACAATCGACATAAAAGCACCAATTTGTGAAAGTGTGCCAAAAAAAGCTTTGTCAAATCCAAGTACATCGATCATAAACCATTGAGCGCTAGGGCCCGCAGTAGGTGAGGCGCGAAAGATAAAGATCATAAGGGCTGCGACAAAAATAGCACGCAATAAATCTCTGGGTAATTCTTTGGTAATTGATTTAAGTAAATAGATAATAATCACTAACGATACGACAAAGACAATCTCTTGGGCAAAAGGAATGCTACTTAAGCCGATTACAATAATAAAAACAGCGTAGATCAACCCGCCAATAAGCACGGTTTTGTTAATTGGTTTTCTCGATACTTTATCCAAGCGAATACATAAAATACCGGTAATACTAATCAATGGAATAACTAAGGTGAGCAGAAATAGATTTTGATAACTCATCACTTGTGCAAGCCAACCACCAAGACCAGCAACCAAAAACATGCCTAGGCTTAAACTTAAGCGTCCTAAGAGTTGAACCATTGCTAGATCTTTATCGATATCTTTTTGAGGGCGTCCCTTGCGTTCAACCACCTCAACACTCATGGCGTCAGCAACAACATCCTGTAAAACAACACCAAGAACAGTTAAAAGTGATGATACAAAGAAAAGGGTGTTATCAGGTGCTAAAGCCACGATAAAAGACCAGCGCCCAGCTAATCCTGCCATAAGTAGAGAGCCACAAACCATTAAAATCGCTGCAAGATAGATATAGGCTTTACGCTGTGAACCAAACAAGGGCAGACTGTCAACAAACTGCCCAAAAACCATTTTGATATTCCATGGTAAGCTTAACCATACACCAATAACAATAAGGCTTTCAGCTGATAAGTTTAATTGCTCTTTGACAAAAAAGGACTCACCAATGCCTGAGAAGATGCTACAACCATAGGCAAAATAAATCATCAATAGTGGCAAATAACGTAGGCGCATCGCTTTGATTGGTTGGATTAAACTATCGACTTGCATATTAAAATAATCCTTGCCTGATATTCCTTGTAATATTAAGCATAGCTAAGATTATCTAATTTACAAAAATCATATCAAACGCACTAATCACGGCATTGTTTTGCCATCTTTTATGATACAATTGCCGCGTTTTATTAAGCTGAATGCAAAAAATAGCAAATATCTAAAAGAATATATAAAGAGTAAAAGAGGTTTTGATATGGCTGGTCACAGTAAATGGGCAAACATTAAACATAAAAAAGCAAAAGAAGATGCTAAGCGTGGTAAGGTTTTTACTAAGCTGATTCGTGAGATCACCGTTGCCGCACGCTTGGGTGGCGGGGACAAAGATTCAAACCCACGTTTACGCGCGGCAGTGGCAACCGCATTATCGAATAATATGACCAAAGATACGATTGAGCGCGCGATTAAGAAAGGTGCTGGTGGTGAAGAAGGTGGAAACTTAGAAGAAATTCGTTATGAGGGTTACGGTCCTGCGGGTGTTGCATTTATCGTTGATTGTATGACCGATAATCGCAATCGTACGGTGGCTGAGGTGCGTCACGCCTTTACCAAAGCCGGCGGCAATTTGGGTACGGATGGTTCAGTGGCGTATATGTTTAATAAAAAGGGCATTATCAGTTTTGAGACCGGCTTAGATGAAGATATGGTGATGGAAGTCGCCCTTGAAGCTGGTGCTGAAGATATTGTGAGTTTTGATGATGGTGCGATTGATGTTATTACCGATCCTAATACATTCTCAGAAGTCAATGATGCTTTAGAAGCTAAAGGCTTAAAAGCAATCTCGGCTGAGATTACAATGGATGCGGATGTTAAAACCAATATTGACGATGCCGAAATTGCACAAAAGATTATGAATATGATCGATCGCTTAGAGGATCTTGATGATGTGCAAAGCGTCTATAGCAATGTCGAGTTTGATGAAAGTGTTATGGATGCGCTTAATTCGTGATTATTTTAGGCATTGATCCAGGCTCGCGCATTACTGGATTTGGTGTAATCAAAGTGCAGGCAAAAGAATGTTTGTATGTTACCAGTGGTTGTATCCGTATTACTAAAGAAGCAACCGCTGAGCGCTTAAAACAAATTCAAGATGGGATTAATGATATTGTTTCGGCTTATTGCCCAACGGAAGCGGCAATTGAACAGATCTTTATGTTTCAAAATCCAGGAGCTGCATTGAAACTCGGACAAGCACGAGGTGTAGCCATGTGCGCTTTAGCAAATCAAAATCTCACGATTAACGAATACTCAGCTAAGCAAGTTAAGCAGGCCGTTGTCGGAAATGGTAATGCAACAAAGTTTCAAGTGCAGCATATGGTGCAATCTTTTTTGCAATTAAGTAGCAAACCACAGGCTGATGCTGCAGATGCTTTGGCGATTGCGATTTGTCATTTTCACAGTCGCAATAGTTTGCAGTTTATTCCAGGAGCCAACAAAATTGTACGAGGACGATTACGATGATTGGAAGAATAAAGGGTGAGCTTATCGAAAAGCAGCCACCATTGATATTGGTTGAAGCAGCTGGTGTCGGTTATGAGGTATGGGTACCAATGAGCTCGATTTATAAGCTGGGTGATGTTGGGCAAGAAGTGATACTGCATACCCATTTTGTTGTGCGTGAAGATGCGCAGCAACTTTATGGCTTTGCCACTAAGTCAGATCGTAGATTATTCCAAGAGCTTATTAAGATCAATGGCATTGGTGCTAAGATGGCGCTAGCAATCTTATCGGGTATGGACGGGGTAACTTTTGTCAGCTGTATTGAGTCACAAGATCATGGGTTGTTATGCACGATTCCAGGCGTTGGTAAAAAAACGGCGGAGCGTATTATTATTGAGATGAAAGATAAGATCACAAAATTAGTCCTTGAGTTAGATGCTTTAACACAGAATATGCCACATACTACAGAAGAGAGTGCAAGTCATGTTCATTCAGGTAATACAAGCTATCAGGCAAGTTCAGCGGTGCACCAAGCGATTGATGCACTGGAAGCACTTGGTTATAAGCGTAAAGAAGCTGAGAAATACGTGCATAAAGTCAAAAATGACGCTGATAGTGTCGAGAGCCTTATTCGTTTGGCATTGCAAGGGACGCAAAAGGTATAAAAGACGCAAAAGATGTAAAGGTTATTTGCTATAAAACATTCTTCACTTAAATAAAAACTTTGTTAAGCTAATCGACGAATATTTTACATGGACAAATAGAAGGTGAGAGATTAACTTATGAAAAAAGTCAAAAAAATGGAAAAAATCGTTAAAACATTATCGTTACCACTGATAGGTATGGGCTTAATGTCATCAGCAGTTGCAATGACAAATTACCAAGGTCCTAATCAGACAAAAGCACTATTTATATTACATAATGCGCATGTAAATCCTTTATACAAGCCCGTGCTTCAAGTGCCTGCTAAAGATAACCTAAAAGGGCATGCTAATGTGTATCAGGGGGAATATGCCGTATATATTCCTATTAAAGGGGATGAGTCATTATTGACACTGCTAAAAGAAGTCAATACGTTGGCATACCCTGATATGGCAACAAGAGTTATGACAACGCCGCATATTAGTGTCATTCAAGGTGTATTTAAGGGCAAAAACTATCAAGAGTTGGTTGAAGCGGTTACTCAATTGGCGAAAAACACCAAAGCGCAAGAGGTGACTTTAGCCAAGAACTTCAGCGTGGCAGGAGATACCTTATCTTTGGATGTTGCCGGAGATAACGCCTTTTTGAATGAGCTTAATGCAGAGTTAACGGCCAAAACGCACCCCAATGCACCAACGCATCAAACGATTGTTGCTATTGAAGAAGGGCATGCAGATCTTACGCAAATGCAAAGTGGTAGCGCGTGGCGTGATTATAATATTCCAGGCAGCAATCGCTCACATATCACAGCGGTTTATAACAAAGGTAATAGTGAATTGGCTACCAAAGCAAATAAGTTACTCAATAACAAAAGCTATAGCGTAATGGTTGATAGCATCGCAATTGCCAAAATGGATGATAATGGTAATTTATATGGCAAGCCGATTTTTGTTGCTCAATTCAAATCATGAGTTTGACGCGTTGCCCTTGGGCAAACTCAAGCCAAGAGATGCAAAATTATCATGATCACGAATGGGGTGTGCCACTATATGATGAACAAAGGCTATTTGAGTTTTTATGTTTAGAAGGAGCGCAAGCAGGCTTAAGCTGGCAGACGATATTAAAGCGACGTGATAATTATCGCCAAGCTTTTTATGACTTTCAGATTGATAAAGTTGCAAACATGACAGCGGATGATGTTGAAGCTTTAATGCAAAACACAGGCATTATTCGCAATCGTCTTAAAATCAAAAGTGTGATTAACAATGCTAAAATTTGGCTTAAGTTATCTACAACGCAATCAATGGTTGAGGTACTTTGGCATTTTGCGCCCAAAGAAATAATTATTTATACAGAGCACGAAGCGATTCCGGCATTCACTGAAGCGTCAAAGCAGATGAGTAAATGGCTTAAGTCACAAGGTTTTAGCTTTGTTGGGCCAACGATATGTTATGCCTTTATGCAAGCAACAGGGATGGTCAATGATCACTTGAGATCATGTTTTACTCGGAGTAGATCAAAATAATAGATTAAAAATATCTGCTGTAACAATATTGATAATTGTTCTCATAAAAATACAATGCCACTTAACTTAATTAAGCAAACCAGTTCAATTCAATCAAAGGGGATATTATGTTGAAGCGCTTTATTAATATAGCAGCTATTAGTGTTAGTTTATTTGCTTTTACTATCGTTTACGCCAAAGAAGAAGTTAATGTCTATTCATACCGACAGCCTTTTTTAATCAAGCCAATTTTGGATCAGTTTAGTCAAATGCATAATATCAAAGTTAATATTATTTTTGCTGATAAAGGTTTAGAGGAACGTATTGCACGTGAGGGTAAATATTCGCCAGCAGATGTGATTTTGGCAGTGGATATCTCACGAGTAATGGAGTTTGTTAGTCGTAATTTAGTACAACCGGTAAGCTCGAAACTGTTAACTGAAAATATTCCTGCTAATTTGCAAGATGCAAAGAGTGGGTGGTTTGCACTGACAACACGTGCTAGAAGTATCTATGCACAAAAAGGATTGCCAGATATTGATACATTGAATTATGAAGATTTAGCAAATCCTGAGTTTAAAGGAAAAATTTGCATGCGAAGTGCTAAGCACCCATACAATATAGCCTTAATTGCATCAATGATCGCCAATAATGGTTATGATCAAACAAAAGAATGGTTGATAAAAGTCAAGGAGAATCTTGCGCGCAAACCACAAGGCAATGATCGTGCGCAAGTTAAAGCAATTAAAGATAATCTATGCCAATACTCATTAGGCAATAGTTATTACTATGGCAAAATGTTGCTAGATGAACAGCAAAAATCATGGGCAGAAGCTGTGACTATTGTTTTTCCAAATCAAAATAATCGTGGTACACATGTCAATGTTTCAGCAATGATGATGGCAAAGTATGCGCCAAATCGTGACAATGCTTTAAAATTGATGGAATATCTTGCTAGTGAGGAAGCGCAAAGCATGTATGCAACGCTTAATATGGAGTATCCGGTTAACCCTAGCGTTAATCCCTCTCCATTAGTGGCATCATGGGGTGCATTTAAGACTGATTCAATTGATCTAAATAAAATTGCTGATAATCGCAAACTTGCGCTTAAACTTGTTGATGAAACAAGATTTGATCTAGCAAGTTAAATTTTGGTTATTGGCTATAAATGATCAATAAAGTTATTCTTACTATTGCAAGCTTTATCGCAGCATTAATATTAATGCCAGTTTTTGCATTGCTCGTAGAATCAATCACTCAATCAAATCAAGCGATTTTTGAGCACCTTTGGCAGACAACACTATTTCATTATATTAAAAATTCACTTTTGCTTGGACTAGGCGTTGTATTATTAAGTTTATTTTTTGCCATTCCAAGCGCTTGGCTTGTGACGCATTTTGAATTTCCTTTGAGCCGTTATTTTCAATGGTTATTGGTATTGCCATTGGCAATACCATCTTATGTTGTGGCTTATCTTTATACGGATTTATTTGATTATTCAGGTGTTGTGCAGTCAACCATTCGTTGGTTATTTGACTTTGATCATGCAAATGATTATTGGTTTTTTAATATACGGAGCTTAGGTGGCGCCATTTTTATTTTGGCATTGAATCTTTACCCTTACCTTTTTTTATTACTGAAAACAGCATTTTCTCAACAATCAACGCATCTAGATGATGCTGCCTCTTTATTGGGTGGTAGTTCATATCGACGATTTGTTAAGATTACCTTGCCGCTGGCTATGCCGGTTATCATTGCTGGATGTGCTTTAATTGCGATGGAAAGTCTATCTGAATTTGCGACAGTACAGTATTTTGCTATCAATACATTAACTACCGCAATTTATGACACATGGCTTGGGTTAGGGTCGCTAAGTGCAGCGGCTAAATTAGCAATGATTCTACTGTTGTTTATCATCATTTTATTGAGTATTACACGCTATTTTCAGAAAAGAGAATTAGCTATTACTCATGCTGAGCCTAGAAGAAAAATAGCATTGGATCGCAGAGGTAAGTTTTTAGCTTTTTGCTTTTGTTTTAGCATCTTCTTTCTTGGGTTTTTGTTGCCATTTATAGAGCTTATTTATTACGCAATAAAATATTTTGCAGAATCCATGACACGTTCATTTATCATAATTATACTGCAAACGATGGGCGTAGCGGTAGGTGTTGCTGTAATTTGTATTATTATGGCATTGTTTATCACATTAGCTAAGCGCAATCTTCCCTCTTATACATCACTAAAAATTGTACAAGAAGGGGCAGCCTTGGGATATGCCATTCCTGGAACGGTTCTAGCTATCGCTGTACTTGTGGTGTTAACAGCCTTTGATTATATTCTCAATGATATACTAAATTATTTTCAGAGTGAGTCGATCGGGTTGATATTTAGCGGTAGTGTTTTTGCAATTATTTTTGCTTTTTGCATTCGTTTTTGTAGTATCTCAATCAATACGATTGATGCGCGATTGAAAAATATTTCCAATGATTTCGATCAGGCAGCACAATTATTACGTCATAATAAGTTGAGCGTGAATCTGGCAATTCATTTTCCTTTATTAAAGCATGCCATACTTGCTGCGACTTTATTAATTTTTATCGAAGTAATTAAAGAACTACCTGCAGCGCTAATTTTAAGACCGTTTAACTTTGAGCTGTTATCAACTTATATATTTCAATATATCTCCGATGAAATGATAGAACATGCAGCATTAGGTGCCATGCTTATTACGCTTTTAAGTATGGTTCCTTTGCTGATTATTAATAAATTACTTCATAAAGAGGTGTGAGATGTTGCACGTTAAAGAATTAAACTATCAAGTCAAAGAATCTACCATTTTCAGTCAATTAAACTTTGAGCTTAGCCAAGGAGAATCATTAGCCTTACTTGGCAAGAGTGGCTGTGGTAAAACTACTATCTTAAAGTGTATTGCTGGCGTATTAACCGCAAAATCGGGGCAAATTACCCTTAAGAATCAGTTGCTTTCAGATCAAGGACACACTTTGATACCAGCACACAAACGCAATATCGGTATGATTTTTCAAGACTATGCATTATTTCCACATATGAGTGTATTTGATAACATTGCTTTTGGCATGTCTAAACAAGTCACTAACAATAAAAGCCGGAAAGAAAAGAAAGAGGAGAAAAAAGCTGAAATTAGTTCACTAATAAGACTTGTTCACTTGCCGGAGAGTCTATTATCTCGATATCCGCATGAGCTCTCAGGTGGTCAAAAACAGCGTGTTGCTATTGCTAGAACACTTGCTATTGCGCCACAGCTTGTATTGTTAGATGAGCCATTTTCTAATATTGATAGCGAAGTTAGGTTGTCATTGCTAAGTGATATAAAGACTTTATTTAAAAAGCGGAATATTAGCAGTATTTTAGTGACTCATTCAACGAGTGAGGCATTCAACTTTGCTGATAGAGTTGCAATAATGGAGAACGGTCGCATTGCGCAATTAGATAAACCTTTTGATCTATATCATGCGCCAGCAACAGCGAGCATTGCCCGATTGATATCTGATGGTGTATTGATTAAAGCTAAAGTTAATCAACGGGGAAGACTTCAGTCTGCCATCGGCGAAATTAATGCAAATCAACCATTTGATTCTTGTTACTATCAAATGTTTGTTCGTCCAGATGCTATAGAAATCTTGTATTCAGAGGAGTGTACTGAAAATATATTCACGGCTAAAGTTATAGATTGTCAATTTAACAATGGTCGATTTTATCTGATACTTATATGCCATCAAACACAATTAGTGGCACATCATCATTTGCCGATGACGCTAGGCATGGAGTGTCTTTTTAAGCTTCATGCAAATAAATTGGTTTTAATTCCAGATTGGGCTTAAGCTTTAGTTTTGTATTTTATCTTTGATGCCAAATAGAATAACAGTAGCAATAATTGCCATGCCATTGGCAAACAGGCCTACAGCAATAAACGCTTCACCAATACCAAATACAATGGCGTAGTGGATTTCACTTGGACCAAAATATTGTTGAAATAAAAAAGCACTTATTGATAAATAGGCGATGATAGCACCCATAATGGTACAATACAGCCTAAACGAGCAACTCACCATCCTTAATGGTTGTTTTACGGTAATTTAATGTCGCATCATAGATAATTTGATTGTAATGAGTGCAATCCCACAAAATTAAATCAGCACATTTACCGATGTCAATACTCCCTTTTTGATCTTGAATGCCAAGTGCATAAGCCGCATTAATCGTTGTTGCTTGAAAGGCTTGATAAGGCGTCATGCGAAATAAAGTGCATGCCATATTCATCATCAATGGTAATGACAAAAAGGGTGATGAGCCTGGGTTTGCATCAGTAGCAATAGCAATTTTGACATGATTCTTTAGAAGCTCAGCAATCGGTGGCAGCTTGGTTTCACGTAAGAAATAATAAGCCCCAGGCAATAAAACAGCAACTGTGTTTGCCGCGCGCAGTTTGGCAATATCTTCGATTGCAAGATATTCTAAATGATCAGCTGATAGGGCGTTAAATTCAGCGGCAAGCGCCGCACCTTTTTGATCAGATAACTGCTCGGCATGTAGCTTTAACTGAAACCCAAGTGCTTTGGCGTGAGTAAACAGGCGTTTTATTTGTGTGTGTGAAAAGCCAATATTCTCACAAAATCCATCAACAACGTGTGTTAGATTTTCTTTTTTAAGCACTGGCAGCATGTCAGTAATAATAAAATCAATATATTGATCCTTATCATCAAACTCAGGTGGCAAAGCATGGGCACCTAAAAAGGTAGGTATTATATCGACACCTTTTGATGTGTTAAGTTTTTGCGCAACTTTAAGCATCTTTATTTCAGTATCGATATCTAAGCCGTAACCTGACTTAATTTCACAAGTGGTTGTGCCATACTGCATCATTTGCTTAAGGCGTCTGTGAGCACTATGATATAATGCATCTAAAGAAGCGTTACGTGTTGCTGTAACGGTTGAACGAATGCCGCCGCCTTTGTTGGCAATTTCCTCATACGAGGCACCATTTAAACGCATTTCAAACTCATCCGCGCGATTGCCACCATAGACAAGATGTGTGTGGCAATCAATGAGTCCTGGTGTCACTAGCTGACCATTATGATTAATGGTTTCACGTGCCTTAGGTAGTGCTGAACCTTTGGCTAAGATATCAATGATCTTACCTTCATTGATGACTAAGGAGGAGTTATCCAAAATACGCTCGTCTTGATCGAAGGTTACAAGGCGCGCATTTTGGATGATCAGATCATACATGTTATTAACCTTTCTTATGCTTGAAAAAGTTGCGTGTGAACATCACTATAGAAAGCATGTTGCTTGATGACATCTGTGGCATTTTCGATATCGCGTGCAAAGTAGCGATCCTCATCGTAATAAGGGATTTTAGCGCGAATCTGGCGATATTTGTTATCTAATAGATTGGATGTTTTAAGCGGCGCTCTTAGTGACACCCCTTGACAAGCAGCAAGAACCTCAATACTTAAGATAGATAATACATTTTGAGCAATCGTGTTTAATTTGCGTGCGGCAAAAGTTGCCATACTGACATGATCTTCTTGATTAGCAGAAGTTGGCAGACTGTCAACAGATGCCGGATGCGCCAGTGTTTTATTCTCACTGGCTAATGATGATGCAGTCACATGTGCCAACATAAAGCCTGAATTAAGTCCGGCATTTTCAATTAAAAAGGCAGGTAAGCCGCTTAAATGCTTATCGATCAAAAGGGCAATGCGACGCTCAGAAATCGCACCGATCTCAGCACAAGCAATACTTAGCATATCGGCACTCATAGCGACCATTTCAGCATGGAAGTTGCCACCTGAGATAATCTCTTTGGTTTCGGGCAAGATTAACGGATTATCAGATACGCCATTGGCTTCATTTAATAAATTACGTTTAGCATCATTGATCACTTGCCATGCTGCCCCCATTACTTGTGGTTGACAGCGTAAGGAATAAGGGTCTTGCACTTTGTCACAGTGATCATGCGAATGCATAATTTCGCTGTTTTCCAGCAAATTGCGCATTACTTGTGAGAAAATGATTTGCCCCTCAACGCGTTTGATCTGGGAGATAACAGGATCAAAGGGTTTCATACTGCCAAAGGTTGCTTCAATACTTAAAGCGCCAGCGATAGTGGCAATACTGAAATTACGCTCAACTTTAATCAGGCCCATTAAAGCAATCGCTGTTGATGCTTGTGTGCCGTTAAGTAAGGCCAAGCCTTCTTTTTCCTGAAGCTTAATAGCACTTAAACCTGCTTGTTTTAAAGCGTCTTGTGCACTGATGCGTTGGCCTTGATAACTAACATCCCCTTCACCAATAAGCGGCATACTCATATGTGCCAAAGGTGCTAAATCACCTGATGCTCCAACTGAGCCTTGCTCTGGGATCACCGGATAAATACCATGATTATAAAAGGCGATTAACGCATCTAAGGTCTGCTGTGTGACACCTGAATAGCCCTGCGCAAGACTGTTGATTTTAAGGAGCATGATGAGCTTAACCGTGTCATTATCTAATGGCTTACCAACGCCGGTAGCGTGAGAGAGAACAATACGGCGTTGTAGCTCTTTAAGATCAGCTGTTGGAATTTTCTTATTGGCCAATAAACCAAAACCAGTATTGATGCCATAAACTGTTTTGCCAGCACTTAGTACTTCTTCAACAATGCTGCGAGAAGTTGCTACTTTAGCATAAGCACGATCATCCAAATGAATAGGGCAGGCGCTAGTAATCAGTAATTCAATATCCTGAAGGCTAAGCTCACCAGGGATTAAGCAAAAGCTTTGTGGGTTTAACTCCTTGTTGTTATTTGTATTGGCGTGGTTCATCACTTCACTCATATGAATGCCTCTTTCTTGGTTAAGGTGCAATGATCATCTTTTGAGTTGGCGTTAACCATGGGTAAGTTTAGCCCTTTCTCTTTGGCGCAATTAATGGCGATATCGTAACCGGCATCGGCATGACGCATGACACCCGTGCCTGGATCATTGGTTAATACGCGCTGTAAGCGTTTCGCTGCAGCTTCAGTGCCATCGGCAACAATAACAACACCGGCATGTTGTGAAAAGCCCATGCCGACACCTCCACCATGATGTAGACTCACCCAAGTAGCTCCTCCTGCGGTATTAAGCAGGGCATTTAATAACGGCCAATCAGATACCGCATCAGAGCCGTCTTTCATGCTTTCTGTTTCGCGATTAGGGCTTGCGACAGAGCCTGAATCTAAGTGATCACGACCAATGACGATAGGACCTTTAAGCTCGCCATTTTTGACCATTTCATTAAATGCTAAACCAAGGCGAGCACGATCGCCTAGACCAACCCAGCAAATACGTGCCGGAAGACCCTGAAAAGCAATGCGTTCTTTTGCCATATCAAGCCAATTATGTAGATGCTTATCATGCGGCATAAGCTCTTTAACTTTTTGATCAGTTTTATAAATATCTTCAGGATCACCCGATAAAGCAACCCATCTAAACGGTCCAATGCCTTGGCAAAAGAGTGGGCGGATAAATGCCGGCACAAAACCTGGGAAATCAAACGCATTTTGCAAGCCTTCATCAAAGGCGACTTGACGAATGTTATTACCATAATCAAAAGTTGGAATGCCTTGCTTGGCAAATTCAAGCATGGCTGCTACATGCGCTTTCATTGACTTTTTAGCTTCAGCAACGACAAGATCAGGATTGCTTTGACGCTCTTTTTTAGCCTTTTCTAAGCTCCAACCAATTGGTAAATAGCCATTTAATGGATCATGCGCGCTCGTTTGATCGGTGACTGCATTAGGTTTAATACCGCGTTTGACCATTTCAGGTAAAATCTCAGCAGCATTTCCTAAAAGACCAACAGAGATCGCACGCTTTTCAGCGCAGGCTTTATTGATAATAGCCATTGCCTCATCAAGAGTCTTGGCTTTGTAGTCGACGTATTTGGTACGCAGTCTAAAATCAATACGACTTTCATCACACTCAATGGCTAACACACAAGCGCCAGCTAAAACACCTGCAAGTGTTTGTGCACCCCCCATGCCACCAAGACCCGCTGTGAGAATCCATTTGCCGGATAAGTCGCCGTTATAATACTGGCGTCCCATTTCAACGAAAGTTTCATAGGTGCCTTGGACAATGCCTTGTGAACCGATATAAATCCAAGAGCCAGCGGTCATTTGCCCGTACATCATTAAGCCTTTTTTATCAAGCTCATTGAAGTGCTGCCAATCTGCCCAGTGTGGTACAAGGTTTGAATTGGCAATCAGCACACGTGGTGCATCGGCATGCGTTTTGAAAACACCGACAGGCTTTCCTGATTGAACAAGTAGTGTTTCATCATCTTCAAGCTTCTCAAGACATTCAACGATTTTATCAAAACATTCCCAATTGCGTGCCGCTTTACCGATACCGCCATAAACAACAAGGTCTTGTGGGTGCTCGGCAATATCAGGGTCCAAGTTGTTCATCAACATGCGAAGAGGCGCTTCAGTGAGCCATGATTTAGCGCTAAGTTTGGTGCCTGTTGCGGCTTTGATTGTGCGTGACATAGTATAAATTCCTCCTATTAAGGTTTAAGTTTAAGCTTGTAGAAAATTCGCAAGAAGTGCTGCTGCAAGCTTAGCGGTTCTGTTGTCGATATCTTTTTTTGGATTAAGCTCAACGATATCTAAAGCAATAACTTGTTTAGATTGCTTGAGCTTACGCAAAGCATTTATAACAAAAGGGCTATCAATACCTAATGCTTGTGGTGCGCTAACCCCTGGGGCAAGTGCTGCTTGAAAAACATCAAGACATAGCGTGATATAGATTTGCTTATTTTGTGCTGTGATTTTGTCAATAAATGACAAATCTTGTGAGTTGTTGTTGATGTTCTCAGCAAGCAAATATTGTGTATTGGTCGCATGTGCGTAATCAAATAAACGGTTGGTATTAGCAAATGGCTGTACACCCAAGCAATAATAATTAAAGTCTAGTTGCTGATCTTGCAAATAACGTGATGCTTGATAGAAAGGGGTACCTGAGCTGCCAAGATTACCTGTTAAAGTTTCTCGCAAATCAAAGTGTGCGTCAAAATTAACAATTGCAGGATTAAGCTTCTTTTTATAAAGACCTTGTAAATGCCCCCAAGCCGTTTCATGCCCACCGCCGATGACAATCGGTGTGGCGTTGAGTTGTATGACTTTAGCGACATATTCTGCTAATAACTGCTGTGCTGACTCAAGATCTTCACTATCGCAATAAACATTACCCGCATCATAAAGCCTGGTGTTACTCGCGAGATGTGCTGCTAAATTAAAAAACGCACGTCTAAAGTATTCAGGACCTTCTTTGGCTCCTATAACCCCTTGATTGCGCTTCACACCTTCATCACAGCAAAAGCCAATTAAGATAAAATGTTGTTTATCAGGCTCTAATGTGCCGATGGTTTGATTAAGATCAATGCTTTTAATCAGTTGATGGAAATACTCATTGTTAACATCAGTTACTCGAGAAGCATAGGTTGATGTGTTATTAGCAGGCAAGTATTTCATAAGATTAAAATTATACTTAATTACAAAATTTGTAATATCTTTACCAATAAAGCGCTTGACTGCAACCCCGATTTGCAAAATTCTTTAAAATACTATGCATATATGCATTTTTAATCTTCATAGGTCATAATAATCTGGGCGATAGTTTCAAGCTCATCCTTATTAATAAGCTCGAGCTTTTCAATCAACTCAAGAATAATATTTTGAATATAGCGATATGAGCGTCCCGATTGGCGTGCAATATCCTTTGCTGAACCACCTGCAGCAATGGTTTTAAGATGCATGAGCTCACTTTCCGTGAGATTATAAAGTGCTTGAATTAAAGCAAGTCTTGGTTGTTCAAATTTCGGTGTATTCTGTGCTTTTAAGCGTTTGATATCCTCAGCAGAGGGCGTTAATAATTGTTGGATATGAATGCGTTTATAGATAAGATTCATTGTCGAGCGTAAACGTTGGAAATATTGCGCCTTTTTCTTGAAGCTGCATAAGTTAAATGAGGCTTTAGTGGTGTTAAAAAGTAAGACATCTTTATAATCAGCATAAAGTCTTTCAGTGACGAGTGTTAGGTATTCATCAAAGTTTTGCTTGACAGGCTGCTGTTGTGGAAACTCACTATAATCAATAATGCGATAGGCTTCTTGATTGAGTGTGCCATAAAGGGCATCAAGCTGCCAAAATCCCAATCTAAAGTAAGCTTTAAGCTCATCAGGTGCGGTGCTGCCAACATAATTAAAATCATAGGATTTAGTCACGCGGAAAAAATCAAAGCTGATAATGCCATCTTGTGAAATAAGTGTCAGAATCTCTTTAATTGCACGTTCATTGTATTGGCAATCGCGATAGATGGCGGTCATATCTTTTGTTGACAAATGACTAAATGAATTAAGATAGTAGGTGTTTTTATCGTTTTCAGGGTTGTTGTCATTATTGTCATTTTTATTAATCTTATCACTTTTTGTATTCTTATTATCCATATGGCTATATCCGTTAACACCTGACTGTATCAAGTCTAGATGAGAAATGTGAGGACACAAGTATAAAATACAGGGTGTATTTTATACACTAATAAGTCCTATTTAAAAAAAGTATAACTATGCTCCCTGGCACAAACATTGGCCAGTTTTGTATTTGTGATGTTAAATATCAGAATGATTCAAAGAGGAGCGTATGAAAAACAATCTTATTTCTAATTTATCTAACCCATTTAATAAATTTGGTTTACCCATTAAATTAAGTTGCATTGCCGTTGCCGTCGTGCTTTCTGGTTGCGGTGGCGGAGGTGGTAGCAGCTCAAGCGCAAATGACACGCCAGTAACTGCGGTACTTGCAGCAAGTAATAGCAATAATTACTTATGTCAAGCAGCAGAAAATGGTGATTCCAGTTGTAGTGATAGTGTGACGATTGCTAATAATGCAGGTAATACAATCACGGGTGTTGGTACATCAGTCAGTAGCAGTGCGACAATACAGCAGGCATATTTTGATGCGCTACCTGAAGGGTGTAACGCCACTTTTAATACGGATACAACAAACAGCTGTCTCCAAAGTAACGGATCATATAAAACACTAACAACAGGCGAGCAATGTCAGCTTGCCTTTAGCGTATCATGTCACGCTCCTGTGCATTTAGGTACACATCTGACGATTAAGTATCAGCATAGTAATACTGATTTTGCGCTTAATGCACCTGTGAATCAAACCTTTCTGGCAAGTGATAACTTTACATATTCGGTTGAACAAACGCCTTTAGAAATTATGTTAGGTGCTGATAGTAGTATTGTATTGACCAACCAATCAGACCAAACTTTGCGTCATCTAAAGCTTGTATTACCTGCTGCTTTATCTGGTATAAGCTCGGATACACATTTGCATATTGACGCATTAACGCCAGGTGAAAGTGCAACACTAGCATTTCATCTACCCGATGATGTGACTAAAGAGACGATTACCAATGCATTAAATCAGTTTTATGTTGTTGCAGATAACTTGAAAAGAACCATGATTCAAAATATTGATATCAATAGCGGTTTAGAAATCAAATCAGCGCCAACAGCTGCACTTAATAGCACACAAACACTCTATCCGGTAACTCTAAAGAACAATACCAACCAAAATTATGATCATGTCAGCATTGCATTATTGGATAGTCAAGGTCATATTATTCAACAAGGGATAAGTATTAATCAAAGCCAGCTAAGTGTCTTAGCTAACTCAACCAAAACGCTTTATATCAAGCTTGATAGCGATGTTGCCGAGCGTGTTGTTAAAGTTCGTGTCGACTATCAAACACACTCTGGCAATCAAACAAAAGCGTTAGATTATCAATTAGATATTGATGCGTTAATCAAAGCACAATCATTAAGTGTCAATAGTCATGTATTACCGTATGTTGATCATTTGGTTAAAACGTTAACGATTACCAATAATGGCGAATTTGATTGGTATCCTTCTATAAATGCAAGTGATTATGAGGTGAGCGGCGAAGGCATTTCGGTAAGCGCATCCTCAACAGGGCAAAGTTGCTTAAGTGGCAAAGTGGTTAAGCCTGGCGGCTCTTGCACGTTAAATGTAAGCTACACCAAAGATATTGCCCAAAATGTGCCAGATAGTGCCGCTATTAATATTCCATTGGGTGCTAATGTTGCACAAGATGGCGTCAAAACAGTGAGTTTAAGCTTGGTTGATCAAAAGGTATCACTATCACCTAAGTATCAACTGATTCCTTACGTGCTTAATACCACAGAGACTCAGGCAATATATCGCTTATTATTATCCAATGATGATCAGGAAGCGATGACGAATATTAAAGTGCATCTACCTCAAGGCTACAAAAGCGTTAATGATCCCTTAGCAGATGCCAACGCCTGTCAAGACGGTATGAGCTTAGCAAGTGGCGCAAGCTGTGTATTAAGCATCGGTCTTGTTAATCCGACTGATCTTGGTGCGCTTGCCCAAGGGAAAATCAGCATTGATGCCGATATTAATACACAAGCACATCAAAATATTGCGCAACTTGACCTATCAGCGCTTAATGTGATTGCGGCATCAAGCAATGATGCCAGTGCGGTATTGCCGAGTGTAAGCTTAAGTGAAGTCACACCAAGTAGCATAAATAATGAACGTATACAAATCACATTGAAGAATAATAGCGATCAAGATATTGTTAATTTAGCATTACATTTACCGCAAGATTTACGTGATTTATTAACAGCTGAAAGCCAATCAAGCTTAATGATTCCAGTATTAAAGCAGGGTCAGTCTTATATCTTTACACTGAGCTTTAACTCAAGCGTTGCAGCTGAGAGCTATATTGACGCGCACTATGATTCATTATTAACGAATCAAATAACACATGATTTAAGCTTAACAGCAGCAAACATGCTGGCATTGTACCCAAGCTTTGACGTAACTAAATATACGCTAGAGGCAGATAATCAAACATTAACGGCCACTGATAATCAGTCGATTAGTTTACATAATCCAACAACGAGCCCGATGGTTGTTACTAACTTGACTTTAGGTCATGGTATGACAGGAGTAAGCCTTGACCCAGCGCTTCATTTTCCATTAACAATTAATGCCAATAGTACAGTGCATATCCCGCTTGAAGTCAGTAGCTCAGCAGAGGGAAGTGCAATGTATCAAGTAGATTATAGCCTGAACAATCAAAACAAATCATTGCAAAAACAAATTAGCGTTGATAATCAGATAACAAGTCATGATATCAATATCATTGCTAACTTCTTAAGCCAGATGCAAAAGCCATTAATAGAAGGCAGTACATTACAAAAAACATTAACGATTACCAATAATGGTCAATTTGACTGGCATGTCAGTGATGATAGTGCTGACTATAAAATCATTGATTTAGCAAATAACGAGCTTGCCCAAGGGGTAACCCTTGCTCCCGCGCAATCTAGCTGCTTAAGTGCAGGTAGTATTGCGCCTAGGCAAAGTTGTACATTAGTACTTGATCTAAGTCATACGGCACCTGATCAGATCGCCCTTGAGATTGCGGCTAAAAGCAATTTAGCAGATGCAAAGAACGTGATTTATACAACAACGACAAATACTTATTTATTTGATCCAGTTGATGCGGGATTTGTACCAAATAAGGTCAAATCCTCGATAGTAGGGGCAGATGAAAATCCGGTGTACGTGAGTTATCAACTAACAAATCATGCAACGCATGCTATTACATTAGATAGTATCCCAAGCTTTAGCTTAGAAGGACACTCCACGATTAGTCTTGCAAATGAAGCTGAAATAAGCAGTTGCGTTGATGGCATGACATTACAATCTGGTGAGCATTGCACTATTCGACAAAAGCTTATGTTTAATAGTGAAGCAGCATTAACCGAAGCCGTTAATGGCTTTATCAATGTTCACGCGACAGTCGATGGGCAAAACATACAGCTTCTGCATCAAGCACTCACGGTAGGTGGTGATAGTGGTGTGGATTATATATCACCGCAATTAAGTGATTTAACCATAACAGCAGGTAAGGTAAATACCATTGAAATCAACAATCCGTCACAATATGAAAGCTTAAGTGGTGTGAGGCTGCATATCCCTGAAGTTTTAACAGGAGATAGTGATAATCTGGTGATTAACAGCTTAGCACCCTCACAATCTTATCAGTTTAGTTTCACACCTGCGATGGATCAAAGTGTATCTGATTGGTTAAATGCCAATAAAGATAGCTTGCTCGATAATGCAGAAAGCTGTTTGATTTATGCCACAGCATCTAATGGTAATAAAGTTTGTCCACCAGTTGATGTCAAAGCACCATTTGATTTAGCTGATTCAAGTATTAATGTTGATTCACCTGGGGATCATTTCTATCAATTTGAATATAGCGGAAGCTTACAAACACAGCTTGAAAATATTGCTTTGATTGCAGGAGATAGCGTTGGTTTAAGTCTTGTAAATGATCATGCAATTCCATTGACATTGCATTATGGCGATTTAAAGAGTGTTAGCTTAAATGCAGATCCTAATAGTCACATAACTAGCAATGGCGTGAAACCAAAGCTTGAGATCACCTTAAGTGGTGGTGTTAAATATGATGTGCCGATAAACCTTACACAAAACAAGGCGCAATTAACACATGGTAATCTATACATGCTTAGCCCGCAGCAAGGTGCAACAAGCACAGTGAATATGACGATTGAGAATACAGGTGCATTTAACTGGCAAATTCCAACTGCAACAAGCTTAGCAAATGATATACATTTTTATAATCAGGCAGGGCAGCTAGTTAGCTCAAACTTTGCAGTGGTAGGTGCCACGACAAATTCTTGTACTGCATTAACTTCATTGGCAACTGGTGAGAGTTGTAATTTAACGATTGAGGCGCATAGTAATGTTGTTGCAGGTGATTATACTATGCAAGTTTCTCCGGATCTTCATTTGACGATTGATGGTGGTAAGCTCAACTTGCATGTTGTTGATGAGTTAGGCTTTGAAAGTCATGTTGATAGTGGCGAAGTTGGTTTAAACACGCAAGCAATTACCTTATCCAACTACACATCGCTTGCTAAGGAAATAGATATCGGCATGCCACAAAACCAAAATGCTTATCAAGTGTTAACGACAGGTATTAATTCGCCATGGTGTACAGCGCTTACCTGTCCCAAGTCGTGTGATATCGATAATGGTAAGGTGTTCATGCCAGCGGCAACAATCGATGGAGAGAGTATTACACCAAGTCAATGTAAAGTCTACGTGCATAAAACAAATGATCCAGCACTTGCCATTGATCATATATCAATTGGCTTGCCAGGACAGATGAAAAGCTATGAATTAAGGCCATTACAAAATCTATATCTCATGAAAGACAATAAGTTATATCATAATATTTTAGACAAAGCAGATGGCTTTTTATTTGATGTTAATAATTGGCAAGAGATAGGGCAAACCTCAACAGAAGGCTCTAGTGTTGCTGATTTAGCAACAGATGATCATGGTAATGTTTATGCTGATGGGCGTTATACGACACTTTATCAACTAACTAATCAAGGAATGCAATTGGTTGCTAATTCAACAAAGAATGTCACCATTACATCACTTGAGTTTAACAAAGGGTATTTGTATGCTACGGTGTCTCAAGATCAAGAGATCTATCGTATTCCTGTTGATGAGATTGGTGTGCCAGGTGCACCAAGCTCACCAACATGGCAGAAGTATTATGATGCGCCATCTGGGTATTATTATTTGGGTGAATTAAACACGCTCCCATTTACACTTAAAAATGATAATCCTGATAGACCCACTTTGTTGATGATCTCTGAGTATAAGAATAATGGTAATGTTGCATTATATAGTAATAACAAGTGGAACAATTTAGAGTCTATTCCTGACCATAACCCACCGGCGGGCTCAGGCCAATATGGACAGATTTTCACCTTGGCAGTTAACCCAAGAATACAATTAACGCCAGTGCCGCACTATGACATTCTGTTTGGTACACACCCGACAGGTACGTCACAAAAAGGTGGTAATTCGACAATGAAAAAAGTATACAAAGCCGTATTGGGCTGTAAAGAAAATGGTGTTTTATCGGTAATTACAGGTAATGATCAGTGTCAAGCAAGTGACATGGTATTAATTGATCCAGTGAGCTTGTCAGGCGAGCTTACAGCGGGCTATCAGCTCATAAGCCAATCAGTTAATCCATATTATGGTGTGCTCAATCTGCAAATTATCTATAACCCTGTAAATTTAGTCGATCAATATATCTATATGTTAGGTAAGCGTGAGACAACACACTTTAGCACGGATGGTTCAGTCAATGAAATGTATATGATGGGTTATGATAAAAACTCACCATGGCAGACTGAGAACCCAATCCCAATGTTGGGCTCATCTCCTAAGTTTCAAGATATCGATGTGGTCAATGGTATGCAGATTAAAAAACAGTAATAGCTAAAATCAAAAATGATAGGGTGTATTTTATACACTTATCTTCTTAAGGTGTGCTTAGTACACTTTGTAATCTAACAAGATCCATAGCAGTCATAGTGTTATGGGTCTTAAATTTATCTCTGTCATTTAAAAATAGCCAAAGAGGAATATCTATGCATTGGATGAAGAAAACAGTATTTTGTTTAACCAGTATGACGGTATTAGCCATCGCTGGTTGTGGTGGTAGTGGTGGCACTAGCAGTGGTTCGGCGCCAATAGTAAGCCCTCTTGCAGTCAGCAGTAACATGCCTGAGCAATTAACGCCAGAAACCGCAATAGATAGAAGCTCAGAGGTTGAAGTTCAAGTAAAGGTAGGTATGGATCAAACGTTTGAAATGAATCAAGTCGGTGCTGCTGAATCACCATCAAAATCTGTGCACATTACAGCAGTATCGATATCACCAACTGTTGCTCAGTATGTTCATCTTGAGTCTGACCATGCAGATTCATGTTGGTCAAATGGCACAGGTGTAAACCTGCAAGCAGCGCAAAGTTGTAATCTTTACTATAGTGTTGAATCCTTGGCACCAACTGCCATTAATGGTGATGTTAAGATCGCATTAAGTGGTGCCTCGCAAACAGCGATTGAAGTGCCTGTGAAAACAATATTTAAACCTGCCAGTGAGATGACAAATGTTTTGCAGTTGCAATCATCCATCACGATGACACCAGGTGGCATGATGCAGTTTGTGATTCATAATCCTAATAATGAAGCAGTCAAAGGTGTGAAAATTGACCTAAGTCACGCACCAGATGCAGTGATTGCTGCATTAGATTTACAAGATATTACAGGTGGTCATTATAGTACAATTACGAAGATGGTATCGGCTAATACGACAATGTTAGCATCTAAGCAAACGTTGACGATAGCGCTTCTTGTTAAGCCTGATGAGAATATTGCGGGTGAGGCAATTAAGTATTTCTATCAAGCGCTTGAGCAAAACAAATACCATGATAACCCCATTTTTCAGGTGATTGCAGATAATGCGCAAGATTTGGTTCCGATTAGCGTTAATGCCTATTCAGTACCAGCAACCTTATCAAGTCTTGATATTAAAACACCAGGGGAGTATCAACAGACACTTACCAATCATAGTACTCGGGCAATGATGATCAAAACGATTGATTTGACATTGCCACAAGGTGTGACACTTAAAAATATGCAGAATACGCAAAATATTCAAAAAACGTGCCAGAAAGATACCTTATTGGCAGCGGGCAGAAGTTGTGTGCTGTCATATCAAGTTGCAGATAATGCCTATCAAGCTCAGGATTTTAATAAGCGCTTTGCTAATATTAATTATTTTTCTGATCAAATAGCTTATAGCACTCAAGATCAAGTCTCTGATCAAGATGTAACAATTGCAGGTGCGGATGTTGGCTTTAAAGAAGCATCGCATTACATTAATATGGATTCGCATAATAGCGTGATCAATGTTGCGATGGTGAATCACGGTGCCTTTGCTTGGCAGCTGCCTAATAGTTTGGATGCATTTCAGTTATATCAAAACACAACAAATCAACCACTACAAGGTGACTATCTGAGTGTTATCGCACCAACCAATGGTCAAGTATCTTGTGCAGTGGGTGGGACATTAGCGGTAAATAGCACCTGTTATATTGGGATTAAGTATACGCAATTAAACGCGTCACCCGATGCTAAAGGTTATCGTTTAAGCCTAGCAAAACAAACCAATATAACGGCAGCGATTAATAGTAATATCTATTTAACCAAAAGCGGGGTTAATGCCGAAATATCGCAAGATGATAATACGGTTTATCCGAGTGTCAAAGCGATTAAACTCACCAATACCAATTTTAATAACGAGTCGGTTTTGGTGTCATTAACTAATGACAATCTTAAGCAGTTTTCTGTCTATGATGGCACGCAATCTTGGTGTAGTGCCAATACGTGCCCTAAATCATGTTTTAACAGTGATCAGTTATTTACAAAAGGACAAATCAATACATTAACGCTTGATGCTTATTCTACGAAAAGCGATAACACCTGTTATATTTATGTCAAAGGGCAAGATGTAAATACAGGAGATAAAGCAACGGCCTTATTACAGATTGACAAGCTTGGCGCTCATGCGGATAAAAATAAAAGATTTAATTTTACGGCAAGTGGTGTACTGTATGCGAGTGTGAACAGCCAGACAACACCTTATGTTTATCAGTATGATCAAGCGGGGTGGCATGTACTATTTGTTGGGAAAAGCACAGGTGAGTATATGTTAAATAGCTTTATTTCAGGCGTTGGCATTTCTCCTCAAGGTGTCGTTTTTATCAGTAATGGTTACCAAACATTGAAGCGTCCATTTTTGCCAGATGTTTATCCACCAGTTTTGGGTAAGCGCTTTACTTCAGTGCTATCTATTAACGGTCAGAATACTTTTTTGGGGTTAAGTGATGCATTGGGGGATTTAGGTCAACGTACACATATCAAGATCAATAGTTCAGGACAAATTGTTGTGTCCAATGTTGGCATGATAGAGGATACACATGCCTATATAGCGCAAGCCTCAACCAATGATTTTAATGGTTGGAATAAGTTGGCAACACCTGTTTCATCAACGATTAAAGATGCAATACCAATGACTTTAGATGACAAAGGTGACTTATATTACATAGCAACTGAACAAGGTCAAACCTATAAATTAACCAATCAAAACAACTCGCCATTAACACAAACGATTGCTAAAGCACTTGGCACTATTAAGGTGTTTAACATGGGTAAAACAGCAACTGGAGATATTTATCAAAGTATGCAGTGTAGTCAAAATGGTCAAGATATGGTTTGTATTGAGGTGCTTAAGAATAGTGTATGGCAACAAATAGCTACCTTTCCAAATGATACGAGCTCTAACATGTCCGTCGCATTTGATAGCAATGGCAATGTTTACTTTTCTTCACTGAACACGCATGCGGTCTATTATGCGAATAAAAATACGCCAAGACAGATTCTAGGTGCTGATTCTAACCCATTTAAACAAGTCAATATTTATGGATTAAAAACGGTTAATGATACGGTTTATGTATTAGCAAGTAATGGGTTATATACCTATGATCAGTCACAAGCTAAATGGCAATTATTAGCTAATTTGCCAGCGGCTAATTTATCTGAAAACCCAGAGATTATGAACAATCTGCGTGTTGCAACGCAATTGGATGTAGGCACTGATAGCCATTGATTCTTGAATTTATTAACTGCAGCCAATAAGATCAAAAAGTAAAGCAAAACTTCAACAAATTATCGATTGTTTTCATCGGCATGCTCAGGCAAAATAAGACGACTTTTGATGCGCGATTTATCGCAAATTTTTTATTAACCGTTTAGAGTAAAAAGAGTAAAAATGGCAGTTAAAATAGAGAAAAAAATCACAGGCTTTAATATTGTCAAACCCGATGATGGGGCAAACAATGTTGCAGTTAAATCAACAAAAAAAGAAAAATCACATCAGCAAATGAGTGAAAATATCAAGCGTCCAGAATCATTGCTTGGTGAAACCTATAAGATTAAGCCACCTCAGGCAGAGCATGCACTGTATGTGACAATTAATGATATCGTTTTAAATGAAGGCACTGAGCATGAGATGCGTCGCCCATTTGAGATCTTTTTGAGTTCTAAAAATATGGAGCACTTTCAATGGACGATTGCTTTGACTTTGATTATTTCAGCGGTTTTTCGCAAAGGGGGGGATATTACCTTTTTAGTTGAAGAGTTACGATCTGTTTTTGATCCTAATGGCGGTTATTTAAAGCGTGGTGGAAAGTATATTCCTTCATTAGTTTCTGAAATTGGTGATGTTATTGAAAAGCATTTAAAGAAAATTGGCATGTTGCCAGATGATGAGTTAGATGAAGAACAGAAGCAATATATTGCTGCTAAGCGTCAAGAGCTGGATCAACGTCAACAACCAAGTAATGACGCAAGCAGTAACTTTCCACCTGAGTCACAACTGTGCACCAAATGCAGTACCAAAGCGATGGTACGTATGGATAATTGCTTAACATGCTTAAATTGCGGTTACTCTAAGTGCGGATAAATCAATCATGATTTATGCCTTTTTCTATCTTGCTTTTTGCATTTATCTTGGTTTTTTTCTTAAGAGTAAATGGGCGACATTACTGCTTGCGATCTCTGTGATAAGTTGGTTTGTTGTGCGTTTGCCTGAGATTAATGCTGATCTTAGTTGGCGCTTTACTTTAACAATCATCGCTTATATGACTGAATTTGTGGTGTTGCTGTATTTTTTCCCTAAAAAAATCATTCAACTAACGCGCCCAAATGTACAGAAAAACTTAATTGTGACAGGCGTTTTATTGGTTGTTTTTAGTGTGGTTGTATTATTTAGCAGCCTCGCAATTCCTTATATGCAGCAAGTGTTAATGCAGCAGGCAAATGCTGATATTAACCATATGTTGTCACAAATTAGTTGGCTTTATCGTTTTGGTAGTTTTGCTGGTTGGCTAAGCTTTTTTAGCTATCTTTATCTTTGGATTGGCTTAAGTCGGTTTATTGTTAAGCGTCCTTTCGGCGTTTAACGGAGGTGGGCGTATGCAATACGCCCCTACGAATCTCAACTCTCCCCTTGCGGGAGAGGTCGTGCGGCGTAAGCGGCACGGGTGAGGGGTGCTACGTTGGCTGAGCGTTAGTCGAAGCCAATTATTGGGCGCTTTAAAGCCAATGATCTTTTATGGTATTGAATAAAGCTTGCAGTTTTGGGTCATCTTTAAGCGACTTTTTAGTAATCAAGTAACAGTCTAAGGCTGGTGGTTGATAATCTTGCAATATCGACATAAGCTTTTTGTGTTTAATAGCTGATTGCACAGTAAAAGAGGGCAGATAAGCGATGCCTAGATCGCTTAACGCCATATCTAATAATGATTTACTTGAGGAACTTTTGTACTGTCCTGCTACTGCAATATGCGTCACTTCATCATGAACTTTAAATTCCCATGTGCCTTTAAAATTGTGACTATGATCAATACACTTGTGTTGGGCTAAATCCGATGGTGATTTAATATCAGCATGATCATCAAGATAGGTTTGTGTGGCACAAGTGATTTTTGTCCATGTGCCTATTTTTGCTGCATAGTAATCAAGGTGAGGAGGTAGCAAACCACAAAAAATAATACCATCAAAGTTATCTGCAATAATGTTTGGAAGATAATTGCCAATATGCCAATCCAACTGTAGTTGCGGATGTTCTAGGCTCAGAAACTTAAGCGATGGGATGCATATTTCACTGAAAACACTTTGTGGCACACCAATTTTAAGTAGCCCATATAGATTATTCTCTACACTGTGAATTTGAGTGTAGAGATTGTTTTCAAGAGCAAGTAACTCTTTGATCGTATGCCATATTTTTTGGCCTTCTGGTGTGATGCTGACATTTCTTGTATTACGATAAAATAAAGTAGCATTGTAATGGCGTTCAAGTTCTTTAATAGCATTTGAAACTTTGGATAATGTGGTATTGCAGTGCTTGGCAGTTAGTCTAAAGTTGTTTAATTGGGCGAGTGTATCAAATAATTGATAGTGCATCATGCTAAGCTTGTTTGATTTTATTTTTAAATCAGTCATATTCAAAAACTCGTTATTATCGTAAATATGGAGACAGTGTAAGATTGTTTTTGTTGATATACAATAAAATATCTTTTAGGCTTTGCTTTGATGAAGTTTGCCATACAAAAGAAGGGGAGATGCTTTTTAATCAGCTACATGGTGAGCATGTAGTCATAATAAGTTTCAATATGCCCTACAAATTTATTACCTCGCCCCTTGCGGGAGAGGTCGTGCAGCGTAAGCGGCACGGGTGAGGGGTGCTACGTTGGCTTAAGCATGGTCGAAGCCAACAGTCATCTTTACCTTTTTTAGATTCCCTTCGACAGGCTCAGGGAGCGGTCAATAATTTGAAAAGAGCTCTTATTTTCTCAGGGAACGATTGATATTTAATTGGAAGATGAAGCGATTAATTCCAAAGGAATATTGATATCAATACTATGTGGCAATAAAAGTTTATGCGTATAATTTTGTGACTGCAAAAACTGACTCAGAAGATCTTGTAGCACTTGAGGTGGTAAGGGCGAGAAGCTTATTTTCTCTATGATACCTTGATTATTAATTGTTAGCCTAATCATAACATTGAAAGATTTATAAGGTGGGGGTTGTTTGGCAAGATAGTTAGTTAGAGCACTTTGTAATTCTGACATGATATTATTTATTTCTTCAGCACTACTAAAGGCAGAGGTGGCTAAAGATGTACTCAATTTAGTGACATGATGATCTTTCTTATTCAATTGAGTCGATGATTTATTTGCTTCAATCTTCTTTTTCTCGCGATGTCGAGGTTGTATTTTTTTTGGTGGATTGTTGTAAATTTTGAGTTTTGAGTTGTGTGTTGTCAGCGGCGTATCAGCTGTTGTTGACATTTGTTCTAACATATTCATCTGAGAGGCTGCTGGTGAAATATTTGTTGCACTATTTGGGGTGTTAGTACTTACGTTGGTCTGGCTAAGATAAACAATATGTGCAGGGATGCTTTCTTTAGTTAGAGCAATAGCAATATGTTTATTTGAGGTATTACTTATATATTCAGCAACCACACATAAAAGAGCAATAACTAAGATAACACTTGAGTGCAAAGCAAGAGAAAGCAGGGTTGCATGTTTCATAACAAGCGATTAAAACTGATATTGAATATTAAGCATTGCGACAATGCCATCGGCAGGGTAGTAGCTTAGGTCTTTTAAATTATAGGTTGAAACATAACTGTAATAGAACTGATTAAACAGGTTATAAATATTGAAATTAAACTGCCAATGATCGATCTGATACTTAGCGCCAAGGTTGGTAAGGAAATAACCACGTTGTTTAGCAAGGCTATTGGTATAATCACCATAGGCGTAGCTTGCACTATAATATTGCTCTTGTAGCCAGAAAGAGAGTTTGTCATTAAATTGCCAATGGCTATGGACCTCAGCAGCAAAGGGAGGTTGACCAGGTACTTGATTGTTACTAATATCAACGTTAATTTTATTGCTATTTTTAAAAAAACCGGATCTAAAAGTATTTAGATTAAAGGCAAAACTGCCGCCAAGACTTAAACTCGGCAGCCATGCGTAATCAAGAGCGAATAAATTACCAATGGTTTGTGTCGGTGGTAAATTAATATTGGCACCTGGGAATTGTGAATCTGGGACTGGGTAACTTGGATCATAATCAATCTGGTTATTAATCAGCATCCAGTAACTGCTATTCTTAACAGTCAACTTATCGTTTTTATAGGTGTTATCAAGCTGATAAATCCATGCCGTTTGCGGATTTAAGCCAAAGCTTGTTGTTGTCCCAGGGGTTAAATTAGATTGATCAATAAAAGGCAGCTGATAAGCATATGAAGCTGAAGCGCGTGTATTAAACGTCTTATTCCAGTTGTATTGCAAATAAATATCACCAGCACCAATATTAATCACTTGTGAGCCTGAGCTATTACTCGAGATAAAATTACCTGTAGTATAGCTATGCTCAAAACGCCCACCAATACCACTTTGCCAGTTTTTGTTTAGGGTAAAGTCACTTTGGTTAAATAATGCAATGCTGGTTTGTGTCGCATTATTTATTGTGCTGCTTTGTCTGAAGGTTTGATAATTAAACTCGCTACCAAATGTATTTTTCACAAAATCATTGTCAAATACAATGCTTGGGCGTAAATAAAATAAGCTACTGCCTTGTTTAGAGGAGTAGTTTGATTCTGCAAAAATAGCATTAGCCCATTGCTGTTGATATTGCGATTTGAGGTTAAATTGCCATTGTTTATCAAGTGTTTGTTCAAAATTAAGCTGCGTGTTAATGGTGTGATTAATATATTTTTCTTTGCCACTACTCGCTTGCCATGGATTATCATCGCTTTGTTGTTGATTTAGTGCTCCTGGGAAGTGCAAATATTGATAACTATCACTGAAGTTCAGTGAAAACTTTTGTGTGTTAGTTTGATGCATTAGGGCAATATAGGCATTATTGCTATTGTTGCGTGAATAATTGCGATAGCCATCAATGCTTTGACTAGTATTAGCAAACTGTAAACTCCATGTTTTCTCATTATCCAATAGCTGATTAATAAAGACATTAACGCCAGCACCAAATGGATAGCCGCCAGATAATCCAATCATGTATTTATCTTCAGCTATAAATTTCTGTTTAATATTAATCGTGCCACCTAAGCCCATGCCGCCATAAAGTACACTACTGGCTGTAGGATCAATGGCGATACTTTCAATGCTATCTTGTGGGATCAAAGAGATATTTTGCGCTTGTGAGTTAAATTGATTCAGTGGAATACCATTTAATAAAACGCTCGCACGTTGCCCCTTTAAATAAAAACTGGGGTTTGCTGCACTACTATTATTGCTGTTAACCCAAGCATTTTGCTCAATGGTGCGGTCAATGCTTTGATTGGCATAATTAGGCATTAAGGAGACGCTAATCGGTGAGCTAGAGGCATCGCTATTGTTGCTTTGTGTTTTGTTTTCATCATTATTTAAATGATTCGCATAATTTATAACAATCGTTGGTAAGGTGTATTCAGTCGCTGATAGCTGTTTATCATCACTAGTGGCTTTGACATTTTTTGCATTTTTTACATTATTATCACTGTCGTTATTCTGTTGATCAGCAAAGCTTGTTTGCCCAACGATGGACAATAGTATGATGGCACTTAAAGTGCGAAAACGGTATGGTTGCATGGAGCCCTCTTTGTTGTTTATATCCCCGTAAACGTTGTGTTATTAGGCAGGTTTCCGGACTTATCCCAAATGCTTCTTCCCAGTTGCCCAGTGAATGATTGCAAACGCTTTTTAAGCTATCTTTAAAAGTGTGGTTTACCGTTGCGGGTACAGTATTGGATTTACACCAATTTCCCTTTTAACTCATGTATAAAGAACGATGAGCACCTAACAGGCGCTGATATTAGAGCGCTTTAAAGCAAATAGCAAGTGTAAACGTTGGCTTAAGCGTTTGTTGAAGCCAATTTCCATCTTTACTTTTTTTACATTCCCTTCGACTTCGCTCAGGGAACGGTAAATAATGTGAGTGATTACAAGCGTTAGCCTTAACTCTCATGACCTATTGAATTTTGCTTAAGGCACGATTGACTATTGAGTTAATAACATTAAAAGCAAAGAATATTAAGGGTTTTACTTGAGAAAGCCAGCATAGTAAAGGATACTATGCCACAGAACTAAAATAGACAAATTGCTTGTTGTTATGTCAAAAACAAATCGTGCAAATTACCCCTTGTTAGCAAAGATTAACTCGCCTTGTGATTTGCGCAAACTTGCCGTTTCTCAATTAACACATTTAGCGACTGAAATACGCACCTTCCTTGTTGAGACGTTAGATGTCTCAGGTGGGCATTTTGCTAGTAGCTTAGGCGCTTTGGAGCTAACCATTGCTTTACATTATGTCTATGATACACCCAATGATCACTTGGTGTGGGATGTGGGGCATCAAACCTATGTGCACAAGATCCTAACAGGGCGTGCTGATGAGCTAATTACTATTAAAAAGCCTGGTGGCATTTCAGGCTTTCCTAAGCGCAGTGAAAGTGTTTATGATAGCTTTGGTGTAGGGCATTCCAGTACATCAATAGGGGCTGCTTTAGGCATGGCAGAAGCGGATAAACTCAAAGAATCAAATGCTAAATCTGTTGCCATTATTGGTGATGGGGCCTTAACCGCAGGTATGGCATTTGAAGCGTTAAATCATGCCGGTGGTATGCATTCAGATATTTTGGTGGTGCTAAATGACAATGAGATGTCTATCTCTGAGAATGTTGGTGCGCTTACGAGTCATTTGACTAAAATTCTATCGGGATCAACCTATAACAATATTCGTGAAACTGGTAAAAAATTTCTTAAAAAACTCCCAGGCGCCTTTGAGCTGGCAAAACGCTTGGAAACCCAAGCCAAGGGGATGTTTGTACCGGCTAATTTATTCGAGGCACTTAATTTTTACTATGTGGGTCCAATTGATGGACATGACATTGAAGCTTTGGTTGAAGCATTAAAAACAATTAAATATCATGACGGTCCTAAGCTTTTGCATATCTTAACCAAAAAGGGTAAAGGCTATGAAAAGGCAGAGGAAGATCCGATTAAGTTTCATCATGTTAATCCACAGTTTAATTCAAATTTAGCGACTAAAGGTGTATCACAAGTCAAATTAAGCTACTCAAATATCTTTGGGCAGTGGCTATGTGATATGGCAGCAAAAGATGACAAGCTTGTTGGTATCACGCCTGCGATGCGTGAAGGATCAGATTTGATTCGCTTTTCAAAAGAATACCCTAAACGCTACTATGATGTTGCGATTGCTGAGCAACATGCGGTGACGTTTGCCGCGGGTCTTGCTTGTGAGGGTTATAAACCGGTTGTTGCTATTTATTCAACCTTTTTACAACGCGCTTATGATCAAGTGATTCATGATGTGAGTTTACAGAATTTAGATATTCTCTATGCTGTGGATCGTGCTGGCATTGTGGGAGCTGATGGCGCGACACATGCGGGAATTTTTGATTTAAGCTTTATGCGTTGTATTCCTAATACCGTTGTCATGACGCCAAGTGATGAAAACGAGTGTTATCACATGTTAAGCTTAGGCTTTAAACACCAAGGTCCGGCGATGGTGCGTTACCCGCGTGGTACGGGCACAGGTGCCGAGATTACAGAAAGTTTTGACCTGAAAATGGGACAATCAAAATGCGCACGCCAAGGTCAAAAAGTGGCGATTTTAAACTTTGGCACTTTACTGCCAATAGCCATCAAAGCAGCTGAACAACTTAATGCTACTGTGATAGACATGCGCTTTGTCAAGCCATTAGATACACAGATAATTAAAGAGCTGGTTAATTCGCATGAGATTATTCTTACATTAGAAGAGAATGTGATTATGGGTGGCGCTGGATCTGCAGTGAATGAATATCTAATTGCTAATGACCTATTAAGTAAAATCAAAGTGCGTAACATCGGATTGCCTGACCATTATCAGGATCATGGTGATAAAAATGCATTATTGTCAGAAGTAGGTATTTCAGTAGAGGGTATTATTCAACTAGTTGAGTCAATTGTTTAAGTCAATAAATTAAGTAGCAGGGCAAGTCTCAAGGGATGGTTTCTTGCGCTGAGATATAGCAAGATAAGCACCAAAGAAGGTAAGTAGTAATCCAACCCAAATAGCGTAAGAAATAATAAGTCCATTATAACCAAAGCGGGTGAGATAAGCGCCAAGACTGCTAAAGGTAAAAGCAAATAGATTTTGCACCAATCCAATAGCGGATGCCGCAGTCCCGCGGCGATGTGGATGAAGTGACAATGCTTGACTTACTAAATTTGGCATGCCAATACCTGCGCCAATGGTAAAGATAAAAAATGGAATGGCTAATAACCATGCCGATAGAGTAATACTAGCTATCTCAGCAATAACAACTAAGCTAAAAACAATAACGGCGATGCTTACAGGCAACATAAACATCTGTTTAAATGACGTGCCTTTTTTCAGTAAAAATTTAGAGAAGGTGCCCCCCAAAATAAACGCCACTGAAATTGGTATAAAGAACAGGCTAAAACTCTTTGTCGCAAAATGAAGCTTTGTCAGCAAAAAAGGAACCTGTGATAAGTAGACATATACCGACATGTAGATCGTAGCACTGGCAAAGGCAAGTACCATAAACTGTGCATCAACAACCAGGTGTTTATATTGTTTTAAAATGGATAATACAATGTGTGTTTGCTCTAGCTTGTGTTGTGGCTTTTTAGTTTGCGATGCGGTTTTTGGCGCAGGTAGACTTAATGTCAGTCCAATGAGGATAATTGCCAGAATAGTTAGGGTAACAAAAAGCGCTTGCCAGTGGCTAAATGATAGAATAAATCCACCAAACATGGGGGCCAATGCGGGCATTGAACCAATGATAATAAAGCCTGAGTTAATCATGTGCTTTGCTTTGTCTTCAAAGTAGGTAAAGCTTAAAACTTGCCATAAACAAAGCGCACTGGCAGCACTTAAACCTTCAATAAAACGTGCAAAGATGAAGGTGGATATGTTTGGTGAAAATATCGCAATTAAATTCGCAATAATATAAAGTGTCAGTCCAAAAATAAGCACTTTAGAAGTTTTGATATGATCGGCGATCGCTCCATATAAAGGGATACCTATCGCTAAGCCAAGCATATAAAAACTAACGGTAAGACTAATATGTGCCTTGGTAGTAGCGAAAGTGTGTTGTAATGTCGGCATCGCTGGAATGTAGATGTTTACGGTTAAGATAGACAATAAAGCAAGTAAATAAATCAGTAGTTTTAGTTGATTCATGATAATTACCTTCGGTTTTTGAACTTGTTAGCAGTATACAAAATTTAATGTTAATTAAAATTGAATGATATTTAATATGATGTTAACTTATTTTAAACGGTATCGAGTGAGAAGCTAAATGAACTATACCTTGCAACAATTGCGTGTTTTTATATCCGTCTATGAGTTAAAAAGCTTACGCCAAAGTGCAGAATTAATGTTTTTAACACCGCCAGCTTTGACCAAACAGCTACAAAACTTAGAAGATATTCTGGGATTTCAATTGTTTGAACGAACCAATAATAAATTAACAGCTAACAACAAAGGGCATGCTTTTTATACGATGATTAAGGCCATGCTACTTGAGTTTGATCGTATTAATCAGTTGGAGTTGCCTTTTTTAAAGCATAAAAATCCAACGCTTAAAATTGCCTTATCACAAATATTTGAGCAGAGTCTATTTTGTAAAATCAACCAAGTTATGAAGCTTGATCAATCATTTGATTATGATCTTGTTGTTGAAAATAAAACAAAACATATTGAACTGTTATTGAAATATGAGGTAGATGTTGCCTTAGTTGTACTTAATGAAGGCGAAAAAAATATGTTTAAAGAGCATGGCTTTGACGTTAGACTATATACTGATATCGTTCTTGATGCTTATATTTCACGTGATTTAGCAAAAGGGTTTGATCATATTGAGCAAGGCTTGAAAACACTAAAATATATTTTGTTAACTCAATTAAAAGATACGTTACAGATTAAAAGTGCACTTTATTTTTCCTCTTATACGACAATATTGCATGCAATTACCCAAGGAATTGGTTATGGCTTCTTGCCAACACCACTGTTGGCTGCCCAGGAAAAAGAGATGCTTTTGAATATAAATGACCAGATTTCTGAGAACATGCCTAATATACAAAGTTATTATGTTTATGCGCAAAATTCACCACTATTGAGCCTTATTGAAATGGTTTTTAATGTCAGATAAAAGCAATTATAGCTATCCCATCTATACTTTCCGTACGATTTTCGTTATCTACTTGGTATTTTTACATGATGGTATTTTGCTAATAGAATAGGCTATTAACTGCAATACCATCATGCAAAACCACTCAAGTATATTTAGAAACTAAATACCTAAAGCATAAATGGAATAGCTATATTTGGCGTTTAGGTGAAATGGTGTATAATGCGCTCACTTGGCACCCATCATACATCATATTTTGATTGCGGTTGTGTGTTTAAAATCGAATAATACAAATGATAGATAGTAGAAATAAATAAGGTATAAAGGGTATAGCATGTCAAAGTACGTGGTTTCAGCACTGTATAAGTTTGTCACACTGGACGATTATGAAGCATTAAGAGCACCATTGTTAAAAACAATGGAAGATAATATGGTGCGTGGTACGCTATTGTTAGCTAAAGAGGGTATCAATGGTACGATTGCGGGAACCGCAGCAGGTATTGAAGCGGTGCTTAAGTTTTTAAAATCTGATTCACGTTTGGATGATTTGGTACATAAAGAATCATTTGATGAGCATATTCCTTTTAATCGCACTAAGGTAAAGTTGAAAAAAGAAATTGTGACCTTAGGTGTCGAAGGATTAGATCCTCTTAAAGTATGTGGCACTTACGTTAAACCACAAGATTGGAATGCCTTAATTTCTGATCCTGACGTTTTATTAATTGATACACGCAATGATTATGAGATTGACATTGGTACGTTTAAAAATGCGGTTAACCCGCATACGGAGACGTTTCGTGAGTTTCCCGAATATGTTGAAAAGCATTTAGATAAGACAAAACACAAAAAAGTCGCAATGTTTTGCACCGGTGGCATTCGTTGTGAAAAATCAACTGCCTTTTTGAAAGAACAGGGCTTTGATGAGGTCTATCATTTAGAAGGTGGTATTTTAAAATATCTTGAAGAAGTACCTGAAGAAAAAAGTCTATGGCAAGGTGAGTGCTTTGTCTTTGATTCACGTGTTGCTGTGACGCATGATTTAGCCAAAGGTCAATATGATCAATGTTATGCTTGCCGTCGTCCAATTACTGAAGAAGATAAGCTTAAACCTGAGTATGAGCAAGGAGTATCTTGTCATCATTGTAAGGGCAATCATACCTCTGAACAAAGAAAGCGTTTCTTAGAGCGTGAAAAACAAAGCCAGTTAGCACGTGAACGAGGCGAGTTGCATATCGGTGAAGAGGCAAAACAAGTCGGCTTAATCCGTAAAGCGCAGAAACAGCAAAAGCGCGAAAGAGATCGTTTGGCGAATAAGAGTCGTTAACAATAAGTAGATTAATCAATTACCCCTCACCCGTGCAGCTAGCCTAGCTGCACGACCTCTCCCGCAAGGGGAGAGGTATGAGCTGATGCAATTTATTTATACTTATTACTTAAAGCAAAGGGATAGCTAGATCAATGGAAAATATCGATAAAACACATTTATTAAAACTGCTTTCACTACAGCAAAAAGCTTTTTCACTTGATCAATATCCTGATTATGCATTACGTAAAGAGAAGCTTAAGCGTTTATATTCAGCATTATTAAAGCATGAAGAGGCATTGATTGATGCAGTAAATGATGACTTTGGTCATCGTAGTGTCAATGAGACTTGGTTGAGTGAGATTTTTCAAGTTACCAGTACCATTAAGTATGTCCTTAAATCTTTGCGCAGTTGGATAGCTAAAGAGAAACGTCATACCAGTGTGATTTTTAAGCCTGCTAAAAACTATATTTATTATCAGCCCGTAGGTGTTGTTGGCATTATGGTGCCATGGAACTATCCTATTTTGTTGAGTTTGTCGCCGCTTATCTATGCATTGGCTGCGGGAAATCGAGTGTGCATTAAACTCTCAGAACATACACCTAAAACCAATCGCGTGATGATGGAAATTTGCAAACTCGCTTTTAATATTGATGAAGTGGCGGTTGTCACGGGTGATGCTAAAGTGGCACAGAGTTTTAGCGAGTTACCTTTTGATCATTTGTTTTTTACTGGATCAACGGCTATTGGCAGAAAGGTAATGGAGGCTGCCGCTAAAAATTTAACACCTGTGACGCTTGAATTAGGCGGCAAATCGCCGTTAGTTATCAGTCAAAACTTTCCTTTAAAAAAAGCGGCTAAAATGATTACTTTTGCCAAAGGCTTAAATGCCGGACAAACCTGTATTGCACCGGATTATGTATTTGTTCATGCGCAAAAACTTGAGGCATTTGTAGCTGAAATGGACGTAGCGTTTAAAGAAATGTATCCGCAATACATGACTAATGATGATTATAGTAGCGTGATTAATGAGGCACAGTTTAATCGCTTGCAAGAATATATTGAGGAGGCAAAAGGTCAAGGTGTTAAGTTTGTTACATTAGATGTATTTAAAGTAACGAATGACCAAAGTCGAAAAATGCCAATTACACTGCTATTAAATCCAAAGAAGGATTTACAAGTGATGCAAGATGAGATCTTTGGTCCATTGTTACCTGTGTTAAGCTATCAATCGATTGAAGAGGTGATAAGTTATATTAACCAAAAACCTCGTCCATTGGCTGCTTACCTTTTGAGTTATGACCGTGCTGAACAAGAGTATATTAATAGGAATATTATTAGTGGCGGGATGTGTATCAATGATGTGTTAAACCATATCGCGCAGCATGATCTACCTTTTGGTGGCGTTGGTAGTTCAGGTATGGGGCGCTATCACGGTTTTGAAGGGTTTAAAACATTCTCTAATGCCAAATCAATTTGTCAGCGCAGTAGACTCAATAGTGCCCTTTGGCTTTATCCGCCTTATGGGCAACGATTTTCTTGGTTTCGTAAACTCTTTAAGGATAGATGGCAGTTTCCCACTGCAAAATGATTTATGGGTGATATAATTCATCATTAAACGCGCTAAATCAAAAGCACATCTTATGCTTAAAAATGTTGGCATCCGCGGTCGGATGATTTTATTAACCTTATTACCAACACTGACGGTGTCAGCCTTGCTTGGTTTTTATTTTATCAGTATGCGCTTTTCTGATTTGGATCGTAATCTATATATTCGTGGTGAGGCAGTTACTACTGAACTTGTTGCCGCCTCTGAATATGGTCTGTACTTTGACAGCAAGATTATCTTACAAAATGTCACGGATAATATTTTAAGCTATCCAGATGTGCGCATGGCTGCGATTTATGACAGTGATGGTGATTTATTAACATTCACGGGTAGAATTCCACAAGTAAACCCTCATTTTTTCAAAGAAAATTCAGACTTGATGAGTAAAAAAATCTTTATGCAAGAAGGGCATAAAAATATTCAGTTTTTAGCACCAGTTATTTCACGCACAGTTAACCCAAAAGAAAAAAGTGTTGGTAAGCTTTATACGGAGAAAGACCAACGTATTGGTTGGGTCGTGATTACGCTTAGTCGCGAAAACACGATTATGAATCAATATCAGGCAATTATTACAACATTGCTTATTGTGTTGATTGGGTTAACGGTAAGTATCTTATTTGGACTACGTTTAAGTGGAGATTTGATCAATCCGCTTTTTGATATTATTAATGCAGTGAAGCGTATTAAAGAAGGTGCGTTAGATACTAAGCTTGATGGCAATCCACCTGGCGAGCTTAAGAACCTTGAAGAAGGTGTCAATAGTATGGCGCTATCGCTTAATAATGCCCATCAGGAAATGCAGCGCAATATCAAACAAGCAACAAGAGAGTTAAGACATACGTTGAAAACGATTGAACGCCAAAATGTTCAATTAGATCAAGCGCGCAAAGAAGCAATTGAAGCCAGCGAGATAAAAAGTAAATTCTTGGCAAATATGAGTCATGAGATCCGCACACCCATGAATGGGGTGTTAGGCTTTTTAGATTTATTAGCAAAAAGCAATCTGAGTTCTTTGCAACGTGAGTATTTAGAAACAATTATATTATCTTCTAATAATCTATTGAGCATTATCAATGATATTTTGGATTTCTCAAAAATCGAATCGGGCAACTTAATTCTTGAACATCAGCCGTTTAATTTGCGTGAAGAAATCACCAATTGCATGATGTTATTCAAGCCCAAAGTCATTGAGCAGCAGATTGACTTTGGTGTATTACTAGACCCACATTTGCCACAAATGGTTATGGGTGATGCGCTAAGATTTTGCCAAATTTTAACGAATCTTGTGAGCAATGCATTGAAGTTTACCGAGCAAGGGAGTGTCTGTGTCAATGTTGATTTAAAAGCAACACATCAACACCAAGTTGAAATATGTATTAAAGTTAAAGACACAGGTATTGGCTTATCTCAAGCGCAAATTAATAAACTTTTTCATGCATTTACCCAAGCGGATTTATCAACCAGTCGCAAATATGGAGGCACTGGATTGGGACTGACTATTAGTAAAACACTTATTGAAAAAATGGGTGGAGAGATCCATGTTGAAAGTAAGTTAGATCAAGGGGCATGTTTTAATTTCAATGTGTTCTTTGATAGAGTCTCTGCTTCAACCGTTGAAGAAATAAAGTCGATAAGTGTTAAGAAGCTTATTGTTTATAGCCAGAGTCAATATGCTGGAGAGATGTTTCTTGCACATATTGCACTATTTGGTATTGAATATATTTATTGTGATAGTGAAGCCACATTGATTGATGCTGTGGTTGAGCAAGATACAGTTGATATTGTGTTGATTTATAACACACTGCCTGAAATGCAGAAATTAAAACAGTCATTAATTATGGATCTACAATCATTTACTCAAGCAGATATCTTTCTTATTGCTAATATGCCATTAAATGAACTGTTTGATTATACACATAAGCTAGGTCTTAAGAATTGTTTAAATTACCCATATAAGCCGAATAAACTGGTCTCTTTTTTAGAGAGCTCTCTTGAATTGAGTGAAACAAAAGAGACTGACACGGTAGATGACATACCTAATATGCAAGCAGAAAAATCGATACTTATCGTTGATGATAATCCTATTAATTTAAAGCTTTTGCATATTTTATTGAAAACAAAAGGTTACGCTCCAGTTAATGCCTTTAGTGCAAAAGAGGCCTTGTCATTAATAGAAAAGCAAAATTTCAGGATGGTCTTAACTGATGTACATATGCCTGAGATGGATGGTGTTGAGCTATGCCATGCCTTGCGTCAAGATGCGCGCTATCGTGATGTACCTATCATTGCAGTGACAGCAGATGTCGTTGAAGGACAAGGTGAGAGCCTGTTAAAAGAGGGCTTTGATGCCATACAAATTAAGCCGATTGATGATAATGCATTATCTGAACTATTGATGCATTACTTAGGTAACCGTGATACCACAATGCACGTTGGAAATGCTGTAAATGACCAACATGATCAAATGAATCAAGATCAACAAATAACGAATGAGGTAATTCAACGTAGTGATACAAAGGAGAGCAAAAAATATATTGATATTGAGCTTGCTTCAGGATTAGCAGGCGGCAATATTGCTTTTGCTAAAGAGATGTTGGCGGCATTTATGAACTCTTTAAGTGATGCCGTTGAAGAAATTGTAACTGCTTATGAAAATAGCGAAGGTAAACGCTTAAGAGATTTAGTGCATAAGCTTCACGGCGGGGCTAGTTACTGTGGCGTGCCCGTGCTTAAAAATAAATTGGCAAATCTTGAAAAGGCATTGCAACATAATAATTATACGATTGATGCCATTGTGCTAGAGAAATATGAGCAATTTATAATAGTTTGTGATAAAACAATAGATGCTTATCATCAATATAATCAATAAGTTGAGTCAAGAATTTTAAGGAGTGAAAGCTAAATGTTAGATCAAGCAAAACGCTTTAGTCAGCGCGTACTGAATGTCGAAGGTTCAAAAGCCGCTGAAATGGCAGCGCGTGCAGCAAGTCTTATTAAAGCAGGGCATCAAGATGTGATTTCTTTGGCTGTTGGCGAACCGGGTTTTCATTCACCGAATGAGGTTAAAGAGGCGGCTAAAAAAGCGATTGATGAAAATCGCACACAATATACACCAGTAGATGGTGTTGTCGAATTAAAAGAGGCAATTATTAAACGTTACAGCCGCGATTATCAGCTTAATTTTCAACATAATGAAGTCTGCGTTACCACTGGTGCTAAGCATAGTTTATATAATATTTTTAATTGTATTTTGAACTCTGGTGATGAAGTACTGTTCTTCTCGCCTTTTTGGACATCTTACCCTGATATGATTAAGCTTGCGCATGGTAAACCGGTAGTCGTTGAGACAACGCATCACAATGATTTCCAGCCAACGGAGCATGACTTAAGAGCAAAGCTTAGTACCAAAACAAAGGCATTAGTGCTTAATATTCCACATAACCCAACCGGTGCGATATATCATAAAGAAACATTGAATATGATCGCTCGTGTATTAAAAGATTATCCTGATGTTTGGATTATTAGTGATGATATTTACGATATGCTCTACTGGGGAGATCGTCCACTGACATTGATTGAAGTGGCGCCTGAGTTAAAATCGCGTTATGCCATTGTTAATGGCGTATCCAAAAGTTATGCGATGGCAGGATGGCGCATTGGCTATATCATCGCACCCGAGGATATGATCAATATGCTCAGGCGTTATCAGTCACAATCGATGTCATGCGCGTGTTCTATCTCACAATATGCCGCGATAGAAGCGCTCAACTTACCAAGATCAGCGCTGTTTGAACAGCTAAACACCTATCAAGAACGTGTCAATTTTTGTTATGAGGCATTACAAAGTGTGCCAGAGATTGATTGTCTATTACCTGAAACAACCTTTTATTTATTTCCTTATGTGCAGCCAATTATTGAAGCATTAGGCTTTAAAGATGATGTAAGTTTTTGTTTGCATTTATTAGAAACTAAGCATTTGGCTGTTATGCCAGGGTCAGCCTTTGGCGCACCAGGTTATCTACGCCTTAGCTGTGCCGATGAAGTTAGTGTTTTAAAAGATGCCATGGGACGCTTAGTCGATTATGTTAAACAAGAAAAAGTACATAGCAAAGCATTATAAAGAGGATCATAATGAATTATATTGAACTATTAGAACAGCGTTTTGCTTGCAAGAAATTTGACTCAACACGCAAAATTTCTGCCAAAGATAAAGCATTTATTTTAGAAGCAGGACGCCTATCACCGTCATCGTTTGGCTTGGAGCCGTGGCAGTTTGTGGTGATACAAGATGATAAATTGCGTGAGAAATTAAAACCGGCATGCTGGAGTCAAAGTCAAATTACAGATTCAAGCTTTGTTGTTATCATCTTAAGTCGCAAAGCGCATAATTTCCGAGGTAAGAGTGATTATGTTCGTCAAAAGGTTTCACGACGAAATTTACCACAAGAAATGCAGGATACTTATCTAGGTTTAGTACAAAATTATCTCAGTGTTGAAGATACGGACGCTTGGGCAAAAAGGCAGTGTTATATTGCATTAACGAACCTACTCAATGCCGCACAATCTTTAGGCATTAGTAGTTGCCCGATTGAAGGTTTTGAAGCTGAAAATGTCAAGAAAGTCCTCGATGAATATAAACAAATCAATTTTGATGATTTTGATTTCTCAGGTGTAATGTGTGCATTTGGTTATAGTGCCATGGATTTACCAAAAAAGTTTCGCGCTGCTTCAACAGAAGTTATTATTGAAATTTAGCTATTAAATTTGATTTTTTAAAACTATTTTTATTTGCTGTGACACCTTAAGCTTTTATTAATTTTGATTATCGATGATGGATAAGTGTTATAACACTCACCCTAGAAAAATGAACAGTAATTAAATAATTAAAGGAGCACTTAAGATGAAAAAGAACAAATTTTTTAAAGCGATTGCAGTCATGTTTATCGGTATTTTCTTAGCAGGCAACTTAGCAGCGGCTTATGCAGGGACTGATTATGTATCAAACTCAAATAAAACTTACAAACAGTCACTTGTTCAGCCAGTTCAAGATACTCCGAGCATATCAATGACAGGCTCGGATGGTATGTAACACTGCATCGTATTAGTTAAATGTATTAGCTAGCGCATCAATGAGTGATGGATTAGGGTTGGTTTCAGGGTTGGGTGCATCACCTGAAGTATCCCAAAACATTGCCCCTTTTAACCCTTGCTGTTTTAGCCAATGTGCTTTGATTTTCACCATTGTTGCTGAATCATAAGTAATAAACATCCGTGACAACGGGTTGTAATAATAGCTTTCAACAATTCGATCAAATGGGTAGGTAACACCTGAGATGGTATAACCATTAATGCTCACCTCACCAAAGTTGCCAACACTTCTTAATACATTGTTGTTATCGCGTACAAGAATATAGGTGTAATCAGATGCAGTGTTAGCAAAGCTTGCGCATACTTCATTATCTTTAACATTTGAGAAGCTACCCCCCATGAGGCAGTTATACCCTAGACTGCCATCCTCCCACTCTCCAGGTCCTGTAACACCTGATTGATAAACCCCTGGAATATTCGCTAATCCAACATCTACTTCTACCCATTGGCGACCATATAGCGGAATTCCGGCAATGATTTTTTGATTGGTGACACCTTCGGCATTAAGTGCGGCAACACTGCTGATGAGATTCCATTGTCCTTTGGTTGTCATATAGTTTGGTGCATCAGTACCTTCTGTGGCAGATAAGGGTGATTGATGCCCTGTGTTACCATCCCATGTTCCTGCGGCATCATAGGACATGATGTTGATCGAATCAAGATACGGTAGCATCTCACTATAGTGATTAAGAGTGATATTTTCAGGTGCTTGATTAATGGCGATACTTAAATGATAGGTTTTGCCAGTGGTATTACTTAAGTTATCAAGCTTTTGACGAACAACTTTAATAAGCTCAACATAGTTAGCAGCATCGCTATATTGTAAGTATTGATCAAGAATCGCTTGCTTTTGTTCATTAGTAATCTCGGCTCCTTGGGCAGCAATAGCCGTATTAGCGGCATTGATATGCTCATTTTGCACACCCCATACAGGAAACTCCCAATCAAGATCAAGCCCATCCATATTATATTCCTCAACCAATGCCGTGGCACTATTAGCAAAGGCTAGACGTTTTTGTGGATCAGCAGCAACACTTGGGAAATTGCCAGACCATGTCCAGCCCCCAATAGAGAAAACAGCAATCAAATCATTGTTATACTCGTTCTTTGCCAGTATCTTTAACTGTTGAATACGCTCTAGGTTACCATAAAAAGGTTTGTTAGAACCCTCGCCATACCATGTGCCTGCTTGATAGACGCCATGCGCAGTGGTAACGTCTGTTGTGAAGCGTTTCTCCGTATCGGCATAACCATCACCAAGTGTGACAATACCATTAGCGTCAAAGTTCAAAAAAGCATAATAAAGTACATCAAGATCTTTTGCATCTAAGTGGTGTATTTGGTGATCGCGTCCATAGGTGCCCCAAGCAGGATAATAGGCGCCAACCTCGTAAAAAACATTATCCACTGAATAGCTAATCGCAAGATCTTGTGTGCTTGCAGCAGTAACGGTTATATTGTTGGTGTTATTTGCGCTATAGTAGCGATTATTTGCATTATCAAGATAGCCTTGATAGCTAATCGTATAAGTGCCAGGGTTAAGACTCAAGGTAACATTGAAGTTATTGGACATTTGTGAGTTGACAGGATTTGATTCATTATCATAGACACTCACCAAACGTTCAGTGCTGCCGCTAGGAAGATTGTTTAATGTGATATGAATAACGCCAGCTTCTGCGGCAAGCGCACTGTAATTAAGCGAAACTGGGCTAGTCATGCCACTGTGTATTGAAATGCTCACCGTTGTTAGTACATAATTGATCCCTTCATACAAAATAGTGGACTCAACAGAATAGTCATTGCTTGCTAACATAACACCTGATTGGCTACGCATTTCCGATAAACTATAGCTGATAACTTCTTGATTTGGTTTAATGAAGTTAACCGTACCATCAGCTGTTTCAGGAATACCATTTGCTATAAATTGCACGATATTAATTGATGGTATTGGTGTTGGTTCAACCTCGGTTTCAAGCTCTTCAGGTGCTTCAGGTCCAGTAGTTTCCGTGTTTTCTATCGTTGTGTTTTCAGAGGATGGTAAGGTTTGGTGGTCTGACTCAGACGTTGGTGTTGGTAATGTTTCATTGCTTGCACCATCAAAGCCACCACCGCAAGCACTTATGATCAAAGCCGTCAATGTGAGAAAATAAAGTTTAGATAATTTCATGCTGTTCTCCTTAATAATTGCACAGACAGAGAAAATGATCGCAAAACAATCACATAGCTGTAACTACAGATTAAAAACAGCGGTGTGCGTAATTTATGCATATTGGATAAAAGAGGGTGAAATTTGAAAAACCAACTGAACAAATGTCTATTCTAAAAATCTTGCGCTATACTTAGGGACACTGGCGCGATGCGTTTGAATTGTAAAACTATAAGGAGATATTTCAATGGATAAGATACTCTGTCAACACGATGACAAAATCACAATAATTACGATCAATAATGGTGATAAACGCAATGCTTTTGATAGTGAGATGTCAAAAGCCGTCACACAATTTATTCATGAGGCAAAACGCAAGAAACAGCGTGTGATTGTGCTTAAAGCCAATATTTCGCATGGCATATTTTCAGCAGGGCATGATTTAAATGAACTGACATCAGTCGATGAGATTACCAATGATCCGATGTTTGAAATGTTTGACGCAATGACGGCATCACCTTTACCTATTATTGCCCAAGTCGAAGGCGCTGTTTATGCTGGTGCTTTACATATGCTGATGGTTTGTGACATGGTTTATGCCACCAATGACAGCAAGGTGATTATTACCGCTAATAAAATGGGAGTGCCTTTCTCATTGCGTAATTACCAAAATTGGTTGTCAGTCATGAGTATTCATAAAGCCAAAGAGCTATTTTTTACCGCTAGTAGTATCGATGCTATGGATGCCTATCATACAGGAATTTTTAACACCATTTTTAGTGATAGTGCATCACTTTCAGCACGTGTTGATGAGGTCTGTCAGGCAATTATTAGTTGTTGTGCTGAAGGTGTTGCTAACAGTAAATTTCAGCTTAATGTTTTGGCTAATGATGTTACGATTAATTATGATGAAGGCGTCGCTATTGAGGAGTCGAGACATAAGATTTTAAATAGTCCACAATTTACTAAACGTGTCGAAGCACTTATTGCTAAGATTCATCATAAGAAGTAAAAATGAAAAATCGAAAGATTCAAGGAGAGAAAAATGTCACGTGTTTTAGATGATGTATTAGTATTGGATTTTACTCAAGCGTTAGCTGGACCTTATTGCACAATGCTCTTGGCTTACAATGGCGCACGAGTTATTAAAATTGAACGACCAGGAGATGGTGATATGTTGCGCTCAGCGGCTCCCTTTACCAAAGAAGGAACTTCAGTATTTTGGGCATCAGCCAATGCCAATAAAGAAAGTTGTGCGCTAGATTTGAAAAATTCAGAACATATCGCATTGATTAAAAAAATCATTCAAAAGGCAGATATTCTTGTGGAGAACTTCAGACCTGGCGTTATGGAAAAACTGGGCCTTGGTTATGAAGAGGTTAAAAAAATTAATCCCGCGATTGTCTACACCTCAATCTCAGGTTTTGGTACAACAGGACCAATGGCGCATGCACCAGGCTTTGATTTGGTGGGACAAGGCTATTCAGGCATGATGTCAATCAATGGTGATTTAGATAAAGATACTGGGCGCATTGGTTTTCCTGTAGGCGATGTCAGTGCTGGTATGTGGGGCTATATGGCAACAATGACTGCCTATTGTGGGCGATTGCGAAGTGGCAAGGGCGCCTATGTTGATGTTTCGATGCTAGATGGTTTGTTTGCAATGATGCCAGCTGAAGTGGTTGCTTATACTAAACTCAATGAAATTGAGCATTGTAGTGGCAATATTGATCCAGCTGCTGCACCTTTTGGTGCATTACGCACAAAAGATGGCGCGGTTATTGTGGCTGTTTTGGGCGAAAAGCTGTGGCTCAATTTTTGTCAAGCACTAGATAAAATGAACTGGCACGATGATCCTAAGTTTAAAACAGGACCTGATCGCATTAAAAATCGCACTGATTTACAAGCTGTTGTACAACCACTTTTTAGGCAAAAGACAACGGCAGAATGGCAAAAGATCTTAACCGATGCCGGTATTCCAAATGGTATTGTTAATAACATCAAACAAGCCTGTGAGCTGCCACAGATTAAAGCACGTAATATGCTTATTAATGCTGGCGATTATATTGTGCCCGGGAATCCTATGAAGATTAATGGAAGTCATGATTTAGATACACTCAATACGCCAGAGAAACTTGGTGCATCGACTGATAAAATAAGGAGGGAGTTTAAGTAATTTATTATTCATCTCCTCCATCATCCTCAAAATCATCTTCAAGCTCATCTTGAGACATTTCATTATTTACTTGGTTAATTACAGAATTAACAATATCTTTTGCATACATACTGGCAATCGCAGACTGACCGCTAGACATTAATAATTTCTTTGTGTCATTTAATGCTTGTTGACAAGTGGCTTCATCTGATCCTTGGCAAAAAGACTTATCACTAGATAGATTACATCCTGTACCTTGTGTAATACAACCACAACTTGCGAGGCCGGTTGCAAAAGTGCCGTTATAGACGAATTGCCCTCCTGAGAAATTTGTTGTTGATTGCATGTAGTGCCCACTAAAACATGCTGCAACAGCAAGTGCATTATAAGTTGAAGAGTTAGGATCTGCTGACATATACCAAGGATTCCCAATATTAGCCCCTTTTTGTAACATACAGACATTAAAACTAAAATTATCAATAGTTAATGTGCCACAAAAATAGAAGTGCCCTTCAGATGGAGTTTTGAAACCTCCCATACTAGAAATAGAGATAGCCTGATTATTTACTGTAGCATACGGAAAATCTTCCCCAATAAAACTACTATTATTCCTGTTTGAAAAAATGGCAACTTCTCCACTGTTATTTATTGCATAATTTCCAGCACACTCTCCATTTGTACACTGAATATTATGGATATTACTCCATGATAGAGTTGGACGACCATCAAACCAAGGTATAGTATTTGTATCTGCTTGAATGCTGCATCCGCAATTATTAAAATTATCATCACAATAAAGCTGTTGGCTAGGATATTCGCAAGCACAACTACTTGAGGCTTTTTGTTGCATTGCGTTGGCCTGTTTTATTCCTGTAATTGCTAATATGAAATTACTTGTTCCAGAGCATGAGTTTACAGCGTTCAAACAAGCATTATTACCCGTGATATTGCATTTTGTCACTCCATCAGGAATTCCCCCATTTTGGGCTAGACAGTTAGCATATATATATACATTACACTGCTTTTGTGAAAAACAGCTGGCCATACTGTCTGATATGTATGAACTAAACTTCTGTTTAAGCTGGTTGGCAAAACTGGTTTGACAAAGTGATGATTCAGCGCTTCCTGGAGCACTAGACGCTACTGAGCTTGTATTATTTTTATTTGAGATTTCTTGTGATTTTGCTGCCACCCAACTGTCCATATTGCCCATGTTAGGGGTTGCCATTTTTTGTGTCGGTGTGGTAATTGAAGGTAGGTGCTTTTTAATAAAATCTTTAAATTTATCAATTGAGTTTCCTAGCCTTATAGATGGAGATAAAGTTTGTTTAGCATTTGAGTAAGGAGAAAATTGATTATAAAGTGGTGTGCCATATAGTGGATTTGATGTTGCTGTCCAATTAAAATTAGGCGTAAGGGTATTCGCATTGTTTCCACCTGCTGCAAGGTACCCACTTTGGTATAACGTTTGCATTTCACTTTCGGTTAGAGAGAAATCCATACTTGAGATATTATTAGAATCTATGAAAATCGTGTTAGCAGTAATACTAGGATCATCCATCATTTGGCTATATTGCCCATTTGATAGAGTGGTGAACACTTGATTTAAAAATGTTAGAGTACTATTAGGCGATCTGGAAAGGCTTTGTTGTGTTGGATTTGTGCTGTTTGTGTTATCTGCGATATTTGTTGAGCTAAATGTAAACCCCAGAAGTTCACCTGAGTTTGGAGACTGTGGATATGATTTGATGATTTCTGCTATTGGATAGTTTTGAAGTATTCCTCCATCCACAAAAGCATAAGATTTTGACCTGATACTATCTAGATAGGTTAAGTAGCTATTTTGTGTGTCTTCAGAGTTAATATAGGACATTGCAGTACTGTATTGTGTTGACCACTCTCCAGATGATGATAACTGATAATTTACAGGGAAGAAAAAGAATAGTAGGCTACTTGAGGTTCTGATTGCATCAGCAACAGCAATGTTCTGCGTGTTTGTATCGGCTGAACTTAGCATAATGACTTGTCCAGTACCTAAATTTGTTGCGGCAAAATATACATGAACACCACTACTATAGTTATAAATATCTTGGAGTGTAAGCATACTTTTATCCTCAATATCAGCATCCTTGAAAATCGGTGCATTACTTACCAGAGTTTTAAAGAGTTCATATAGTGTTTTACCACTATATAACCCATTCAATGCAGCTGATTGTTGTGTATTAGAGTTATAACTTTGTATATTGCTCAGATGATTTGCAATACTTTCATCGATAGATGATTGGGTATATTTAGATGTATGAGTTGTTTCTTGAATATTGGTACTTAATGTTGTTGAAACAAAATCAGATTTATCCAATAAGGTTGAGTAGTTAAGAGCGCCTAATATAGCAGTTATTTGAGCTGTACTGTATCCTAAGGCAATAAGCATCCCGACAATAGATCCTGTAGAGGATCCTGAAATAATTTTTATTGACTCCAAGTTACCACCATTTTCTTCAAATGCCTTTAGTGCACCAGCATACGCAATATTTTTGACACCACTTCCCGAAAAAACAAGTATTCTAACATTTTCAAAAGATCGTATAGATGAAAAGGTTGATTGATACAAACCTAGGCTTAGGGTAATTGTAAGAAGATAAATATATCGATTCATTTTTAGCATATCATATACCTCAGTAACTTTTCCTTAATATGACTATATTTTTAGTCTAGATCAAAAAAGCCACATTACAATAAGGGGACATTATTTAATTTTGGCCGCTTCACAATGTGAAGCGTTAACCGCATAACCAAGTTGTGCAGCGGCTTTGCCGCTCAAGTATTATGGGTTCAGCCCGTAGGTATCTATTTATCCATTTTAAATACTGTAAATGAACTACCTCCATTTGCTTGAAGAGTAATATATGTATTTTCTTGTTTTGCACTCTCACAGTTTAGCGTGATTTCCCAGTCCTTGCTTGTTTCATTATATTTTCTTGGTAGGCTTGACTTAGCGCCAAGTGACCAAGTCGCTGTAAAATAGCTAAGTTTAACAGCACCTAATACAACGTTTTTGCAAATATAGTGATGTTGGTGATCTTTGGAAGTGAAAATAAGATCACCGTATAAGCCAAGACCTGCTGTATTATCGCTTATTCTGCTACCAATTGCTTTGCAATTAGTATCATCAGTATCGCATGCGCCGCGGATGTTCTTAAGCCAATTAGCAATATCACTATTTTCTAATGCAATATTAGATCCAGTATCAATCGTAACCCTATCAGTACCAACAATTAGTGTGGGTGGTGTTACTTCAGGGTAGGCGCTAGCAATGATAAATTGTGTTTGCGTTGCATCAAGATCTGTTACTGCAGGGTCAACATAAATAGACACGCTAGAGTTGGCAAAGCTGCTGCCAATCAAACTTAGGTTAAGTAAAGCAAAGTAGCCAATCTTTTTAGTTAAATTTTTAATACTCATAATGGATGTTCCTTGTGATTTTGGATTATTGATAATTAAGATTTTTGTACACAATAGAGTTTGTATGGCGTGTTACAACTAGCTAGTTGTAAGCTGTGTTTCTCGCTATCAAACTTAGCAGCCCATGAGTTGTCAGTTGCTAGAGGGTTGGCAACATTGGCAAAATATTGTGGGCTATTTGAAGTGCCATCATTTGTCCAGTTATTACAATTGCTACTTAAGCCATAAACATCGTCATATACCACAAATCCACTCCAAACATAACTTTCAGTGTTTTTTGCAATAGGATTCTTTAAACCACCCAAGAAGAGTGTGTTAGGAGGAGCTACGACTTCATTATTTAAATTTAGATAGTATGCTGTTTGATCATAATTAATATTATCTTTAACACTGCGCGAAGTATCTGGCAGCATAGCCTTGTATTCCCCATCAAGTCCAAGGGCGTTTGCTTCAAGTTGACACTTGTTATTAGCACCTTCAATGCCACCTAAATTACCACTATAGTTTTGTGTGGTTGTAAAGATAAAGTAAGCTTTTGCTTTTGTTATTGTGACAGGAAATTCAGTGCTTTCTTCACTCATATTATGAGCAGATATTTTAATTTTGGCATAAAGAGGATCATTAGCATCATAATCAGTGTTAACAATGATTTGACATGATTGATCTGCCGTTAATGTTTCTTGACAAGCTTGATTATCAATATGCAGCACATCAGCTTGATCACTGCTAAAGCTTAAGTTGTTAAGATCGCCTTTGCCGATGTTTTTAACAACAATCGTTGCTTTATTGTCAATGTTATTTAACTGAAGCTCGGTTAATACTTTGCCATCAACTGCTTGAAACTGTACTTGTCCTTTTTCTCTTTCAATGACTGAAAATACAGCACGTTGATTATTATCAAGATTGGTGTAAACAGTACCACCTTCAGCCTTAGCATATAGAGTAAATTCATAGGTGCCTGCTTGTGTATCTGGATTAATAGTCATTATTGGCATCTCACAGCTTTGCTGAGGTGCTAATCCGGTTTCGCTTAAGGTAAGACAATTGGTTGCATTAGATAAAGAGCGATCAATATTCTCGTCACCAACTCGTTGCACTTGATAGGCTCCTTGTGTTGATGCTGTTGCTGGATACCAATTAAAGTTACCGTTATTGGTGATCTGTGTTGATACCTCAAGGCTTTGATCTTTTATCTCAAAAGGATTGTTATCGTTAATTTCAGATAATTTAATGTTGGTATTGGCAACGCTTACTGGAATAGTCATTGTCTCAGTTATGCCATGATCGTGTTCATACTCAATGATTAATTCACCTTGACCTTTTGCCGATGCTTGTGCATTAAGCATAATCATGGCATCAGATAGTGGGGCAATATCTTTGACGTTTGCCATAAGATTAACATCTGAAATATCATCAGTGATGTTTATGTGATTAATTTTAATTGGGTTATTAGAGGTATTTTTTAGCGTGACTGTATTACTATTTGGTTGTGTGAAATGGATATTAGAGCGATCACTGACAAGTACACGCTTATCATAGGCTAGTACAATATTAGTTTTAGCAATATTACTGGCATCAATGTTAAGAAGATGGCCATTGTTAATATTATCTACAAGTTGTGCTTGATGAGTTTCATCTTCAAGGGCAGTTTTTAATTTTATTGGGTCAAGTTGCAAAGTGATAATGCCAGTTTCACCAGGCAAAATATTTTTCTCATCATCGACGATTTGATTATTTGCATTCAGTTGTTTTTTTGTAGCCTCATCTAACAGATCAATAAACCATTTGCTATCATCATCTTCAGCGATATTTAATACCACACGATTTATCGCGTTATCTGAAATATTTTTAAAAACAACATCAATTTGACCGTCACTATGAATGGTAATCGGTGTAACACTTGCTTTAGCTAATGATTGTGCTGTTGCGATATCTTCCTGTTTAATAAAATTGCCTTGGTAATGCAGCACTTTGTTTTCAATATTTTCAACCTCGATAATTAAGTTAAGCTCTTGATCAAGAAGTGTTTGCGAGCCGGTGTAGATGGTTTCAATATTAAGCACACAGCTGTCATTAGCAGTTAATGTCGTTTGTGTGAGCGAACCATCATCATTGGTGATAAGACAGCTTTTCTCTGATTTATCAGCCACATATTTCAATGTAAGACCATCAATTTGTGGATCAATATGTGCACCTATTACTTTAATGTTGTCCTGTTGCGGGTCATTTAAACCTGTCATCAGGTTATAAGTGGTTTCGGTGCTTAAACGTTGCTTATTGATGCCAATCCCTTCGGCTTTAATGCTTGAGGCAGGTGCTAATAAAGTTTCATTGTTAAGTTTAGTGCTGCCAATGATTGGCTCTGGAGAGGGTGCACCGGCTCCACCGCCACCACAGGCACTGATTAAAGAGGTGCTAATGAGTGAAGGAAGAAGTCTGATTAATGTTTTATATTGCATCGTAAGTTTCCTTAAAGTTAATCACGCTTAGAGATGTTGCTTATGATAAAAAGGTTTTCTGATTAAAAAAACGACATGTTGCGCGCCAGATTGTGCGTAATGTGTGCATGACGAGCAGGGAATATTTGCCGTAACAATAAAAAAGCCTGCAGTCGCAGGCTTAAGTTGTTGTGAGATTATGAATTATCCATTATAAGGGTAAACCACTTTAGGTGTTATAATGACGGTATTAGTTAAGTTGGTACCAGTCTTATAGTTCTCGTTATTACCCCAGCAATAAGCTTTGTCTTGGCTACTGATAAAGCAGTTGTTACCAGCCAGTGATTTCACCGTTTCATCTTGAGCTAGCTGACCTTGAGCAACAGCAACCGGTACTTTGTTTTGAATTGTGTTACCGGTACCTAGGTCATAGGAAGAGTTTTCACCAAAGCAATAGGCTTTATTATCAGCAAGTAAACAGGTGCTTCTAAAGTTAGCTGAGATATCCTGCAAGGTTGCATTAGCTGGGATGGCGCCGGCTTTGACCTGTACCGGTACCGTGCGATCAGTCGTTGTATTATCACCTAATTGACCGCGTCTATTATCTCCCCAGCAGTAAGCATGATTATCACTAGCAAGCCCACAGAAGTAGTCATATCCTGACTGGATCTTGGTATAATATGCGTCATGAGGTAAAGCACCTTGGGCAATTGGTGATAATTTAGCAGAACCATTTTCAGCGGTGCAATATACCCAGCCATTACTGGCAAGTACACATGTTTCACTAAAGCTAACCGTTACTTGTTTGACGGTTTCAGTTAATGGAATATCTCCTCTAGGAATAACAATGGGATGATCAATAATTTCGTCAGTAGCAATCGCAGTTGCCAATTGATTATGTCTGTTTGATCCCCAGCAATATAATTCCTCATTATCTGAGATCGCACAAAGATGGAATTGCCCGCCAACAATACTTTTGAAAGTTACCCCATTTTGTACGACTTTAGTTGGTTGTTGAATGGAGCCATTATCGCCATTAGCCGTACCTGTTTTACCATAATCATTATCCCCCCAGCAGTAGGCTTGTCCGGTATTATCTAGCGCACAGCTTGTGTCTTCAGCAGCGATAATGGTTTCAAGTACAACATCTTGTGGCATCTGACCTAGAGATACAGCAACAGGTTTACGTTGATCACTAGAAACATTAGCTCCCAATCTGTTGCTATTCCTATCTCCCCAGCAATAGGCCTTATTATCATGTCCGATACCACACGAGCCAATATCGTTACGTGTAGTGATTTGAGATAAGGCTTTCCATGCATAACTTTGGATATTAAAGCTAATGATAGCATTGCTAATCTGCATTGTATTATTTGCGGTGATACTTAACTCATAGCTACCAACAGCAAGTGCCTCAGTGGTAGTAACATGTACTTGGCAAGTTAGGCTTTGCAGAGTTTGTGAGAAGCTACAAGTACTACTTTCTGCACCATCGATTAGAATATCTGGCGAGCTTGAATTAATCGTGAAGCTTTGATCCGTTGAAACTTCATTAAACCAATTGTCAGGTGCATGAATGACAACGTCAAAACCTAAGCCTGCGACAACGCCTGTGATATTTTGACCATTAGCAACAAGCTCAGCAGATGCAACGCCATGGTCAATAATATTTACGGCACCAATATTAAGATCATCTTGTGCTAAATTGCTATTACTACCCATATCTAAGACTAATCCATACTCAGCTGCTGTGCTGTTATCAGATACGTTTAAACCAACATAACAATAGCTGCCACTGGCAACAGCAGATCCTGTGAAGCAGCTTGGACTCATGCTAGGATCAGTCAATTGCAAACCTGTTAGATCATCTCCTGTCAAACGATAATTCGCAATATCTGTTGATGGCAACCAAGCAACAAAGAGCTCATTGTTGACAATTTTTAAGTCATAGTGTTTGATGTCAGTTAATGGAATATTTATCGCTGACTCAGGTGTACTAAAGCTTAGCTCATTAACAAAATTAGTTTTAAAACTCATCTGTAAAGTGGTCGCCAATAACCCAGATTGAGCATCCGGTGTTAATGTTAGGTTGAAGTGGTTACCTTCCTGTTCATTGGCATCAGCTGCTGCATTAAACGCAACATAGCAGGTTGCACCACTGGCTAATGTCATCGATTCTTGACATAAGGTCATCTCTGGAGATGAGGTTTGCCCAGATAAGGTGACACCTGTTGGTAAATTCTGCTCAAAGCTGATCATCTGTGCTTCAGTCGTGTTATTGCTAATCGGGATATAACGTACTCCAAGCTCTGTAAAGACAACTTCTTGTGTGAACATACCATCATCAAACGTCGGATAAAGCGAGTTAGCTATACTAGGATAAAACAAGGTTGCGGCATTATTCGCAGCAAAGCCAAAGACTTTATCCAGTGTGGAATTAACATCATTATTAGCAAGAACCTCTGCTTGATGTGCCATCATCGCCTGTTGTAGATCAGCAACCGTTTGACCTGAAAGTAAAGGTAGACTTAGTGATTGAGATTTATTAACCGCAAGCATACTTAAGGTGTCAAGTGCTTGAAAGTCAACAATATCGCTTAGCCATTGTGGGACGCTAACACTTAAGTGTTGTAGTGCTTGATTGGTGTTGTTGGTTAAGCTGATATGTAAGCCTTCTTTATCAACAGCAATCGCATTACTGCTTAACTGTGATAGTGCATTAAGATCCACAAGCTCACTTGTGTCTGCTTCAGGATCATTAATATCGACAACCTTGATATTGAGTGTTTCTGTATCTGTACTTGAGTCACCCCATTGAATGATCAAATTGTTAAGAAGGCTTTTATTGGCTAAATCAACTCCTGAAATATCAAGTTTGGCAACACAAGGTGAGCTGATCAGATTACCAATTTGGCAACTGTTTTCAACACTGGTATCTAATGTGTATGGCATGTCAAAGGGTAGCTTAAAGCCGTAGAGCACTTTGGCTTCAACGGGCGAAAGTACTACATAAATTGAGGCATCTTTACCTGAAACAAAAGCCTTTGGTGTGAGTGTTGCATCAACAAAAATCCCATTATCGCTGTAGTTTGGTAAAGTGATTTCGGTATTTGTGTTGCTGTTATTAATAACTAACTTAAACGGTTGGACAACTTGGGAGATGGCAATTTCTGGATTAACTACTAGCGAGCAGCTTGCTTTAGGTGCGACAACATTGCCACTTAAGCATGATGAAGTTTCTAAAATGCTGATCTGGTTAGTGATGTCTTTGCCTGTCGCATCGTAAACTTTATAATCACTAGCAAGCATTGAGGGCTTAAAATTAACATCTCCAGTATTGATAAATTTAATCACACTATCATGATGATCAATAAAAACACTCAATGGATCAAGGCTTAGTGCAACATCTGTATTCATTGCTACTGTCGTGCTCAAATCATCAAGATGATAAATTGAATCAGTAACAAAGGTAACATTTGTCTCAAAGCTTGAAATACCTGTGTTACTGACTTCAGGACTGACAATGACTTTAATTTGACAGCTTGCACCTGCCGCTAGTGGCAATGTGCATAGTGAAAAGTCAGCATTTACGCCCTCTACGACAGGTGAGAATTGTGCATCAATGCTATTGATGGCGTCACTGGTTGTATTTTTTAAAGTAATAACTTTTTCTAAGTTGCCATTAGCATTACGTGAAAAATCATTTGAATTATTCACAGCTACTAGTGTTGCTAAACTAAAAGACGGTGTTAATTCTACTTTTTGCGCTTTTTGCGCATTGGTTTTAACGTATAAAGCGCTTGTTGCTAACGCTTGATCAAGTTCATTTTTCCATGCTTTTAATGCGGCAAGTGCTTCAGCGGAATTATCTACTTCAAACTTTAAGGTTGTTGCTTGCCCACTTGCTAATGTTGATACACTATTTAATGGATGGATATATGCACGTACTGATTCTGGGAATAGCATTTGTGGATTTTGTAGCACTTTTTGTGAAGTGTTAATAATATCGATAGCTGACTGCAGTCCTGGTGAGAATGAACCAACACTGGTCACTTGAATGTCTGAATGATTAAATACCGCATCATTATCAGCCTTAAAGTCGATATTGATTGGCGTTGTAACCGTGCCAGTTGTTGTTTCATAAACAAGGCTACCATGGTAACTTGCATTTTCTATGGTTGATGTAACTTCATAATGATCTTCACAATGCTCACCAACACTTAGTGCTAAACCTTCATAGCAGCCAAGATTATGCGTTAATGCATTTGCTTGTACGGTAGTTAGCTGTGGTGAAAAGTATTTAGCAATAATCTGAGCAGGTTCAGCACTGACAGAAAGACTTGCAACCTCTGCGGTTAATTGCGTGCTATAAAGTGCTTTGTCACCGTTGATCACATTATTTGGAGTATCCAATGTAACTGCAGCGTTGATCTTTGTTTGTGCAACAGGTGTGTTTTCTTCAGAGCTACCACCGCCGCCACCGCCACAGGCAACCAATGAGATGCTACCAAGAGATAATGCACAAAGAGTATATAGTTTGTTAAGTTGAGTGATCTTTTTCATAATGTTTTCCTCGAAGGTTGTTGAACATTGCAAGATGACAGTTAGTGATCACCTTGTATGGTCGCATTATGAGCAGTTTGATGTGTAGGAAACAGATCACATGTTGCACCAGTTGTTGCATTTTGTGTACACAGTTCAGAGGACATAAGATAGAAGTATTAGAATCCATACTTTACTTATAGGCGGATTAAACTATGCTTGATAGCAGGTTAAATGACTGATGAATAGCGAAGGAATGTTATGTATACTGAGTTCTTTACTGATGCGCTTACCTTGTTAGATATCATTAAAATAGGTTCAATTGCTGGACTATCAGATGCTAAGGGTGAGCATCGTACAACCATCTCACGACGGATTCAGCGCTTGGAGTTTCATCTTAAAAATATGGTGATTACGACAAAAAGTGGGCGAGTTGAATTAACGCCTTATGGATCTGAACTGATCCCAAGATTGCAAGCGATGGTGCAGCATATGGATCGAAGTTTCTCGCAACTGGTTCAAAAGCAGGAAACACAAAAAATGCAGGTACGCTTTTTTAATAATATAGGGGTGTATTACTTTTTTATTGACGAGTGTTTGCAGTCAGTATTGGCAATAAATCCTGATATTTCAATTGAGATGATTAGTTATACTTATTACCTAATGCTTAATTTCGGCTCAATGTCAAAATCACTGTTTGATCAATTTGATGTGATCTTTATCCATGATGCACTTATTCATTTAATTAATGATGAAGAATGGCTCGTTAAAATGCGCTTACAAACGACACATAAGCTATATGCTAGTGAACATTATCTTAAAACACATCCAGCAATTAATGAGCCACAAGACTTAAAAAGACATATTTGTATTTATAATAACTTATTACCTACGAAATCGTGGTTGCTACAACATGACCAAAGTCAGGAAGATAAGCAAAATAAAAGAAATGAAAAAAATGAACACGTTGTCACATTTGAGCAAAGTATAGGTTGTGATGCAGTTATTATGCAGTATAAGTTAACAAAACTAGGCTATGGAGTGAGCTTGATTCCAGAGTCGGTTGTGAAATCAGATCATCAAACACTTGTGAATATATTACCTGACTTATCGAGTAAACCATTTACAACATATCTTCTTGTAAATAGTGAATCCTATAAAAATCCAATCATTAAAAAAGTCATTACAGCAATGATTGATACTTTAAACAATCTTGAATATTGGGGTGATTAGGGTGCTGAATGACAGAAGTCAGTAAATACCCACTACTTCAAACGCTAGTCGCACCATATCTGTTGTGGTGGTACCTTAAGAAAATCATTGCATATTTTTAAACTGAATGTCCAATTGTGGAAAAGGAATATCGATATTATGGACTTTAAAGACTGCAAAGATCTCGTGTCTGAGGCTGTCTTCTGCTTTGCTTTGCTCAAGCTTATTAACAAAAGCCTTAAGGATAAAGATAAGTGCTGAGTCGCCAAAGTCATTAAATTTCACCGATGGTTTAGGATCATCAAAGACATACTGATTATTCTTAGCAACTTGTAATAGGATATTTTTCACTACTTCAGGGTCACTGTTATAACCAACACCAATACTAATGCTAGCGCGACTTAAAGGATTAATGGTTTCATTGCTTAATTTATCATTGATCAGAATACTATTTGGAATGACTAAGGTGTTTTTATCAAATGTTTCGATAATGGTTGTGCGAATATTAATATGTTTAACAAATCCTAAGTCATTACCAGAATGCACCATATCGCCAACCTTAATAGGGCGCTCAATCAGCAGAATAAACCCTGAGAAAAAGTTTTTGATTACATCTTGTAGTGCAAAACCAATACCAATCGATAAACCACTGATGATAAAAGTTAATGCATGTGTGCTAACCCCCATGGCGTAAATAAGAATAACAATCGCAAAAATAAATACCAGATAGTTAAGACACTTATCAAGCGCATATTTTGTACCAGTTTCTATGGTTAAATAATGAATAATCAGGCGTTGAATCATCCATTTAATAATCAATAAAGCCACGTAGCAAATGAGAAAAATAGCCAATGCGTTGATAATATGCATAACAGAAAAAATCTGATTGTCACTGATAGGAAAAGGTGTCGTAAAAAGATAAACTATCATCGCATTTAATTCATTGGCTTCAACACCCCATAATAGGGTAATAAGAAGTAGCGCAAACATATAGCTAATAATAATGCCAATGAGCTTTAACCAGTGATAGACAACAATCGCATGGGCTTTGGTATGCTTTTTATGTGGAGTAATACGTTGGAGTTTAAGCGCACTTAATGGTGTTAATAAAAAAGCAATCAAACGTGTTATTTGACTAGCAATATAAATTACCCATAAGGTTTGCAATAACTTATAAAAACCAATAGATGCCAGATTGCCAAAACCGATAAGCACCATCACAATATATAAGCTATAGAGTATGAGCAGAAAATATAAGATAAGTAAGCCATAGCGACTTGAATGAAAGTGGTGTGTTTTGGCATAACTCAAATATAGCTTTATGAGTAATATGAGTTGAACAATACCTAAGATAAGCATGCAAAAAACGCGTGCATAAGCGTAGTCAATAAGAAAGGGCTCAATATTAAAGCCAAAAGCAATCGGGTTAATATGTTCTATGAAAACAATCATTGAGCTCACAAGGGCTAAAGGGCGAACATACCGATGACTAGATTTATTTTGAGATGAATTAAGATGTAGTAAATTTCTGATGGTGGTACTAAATAATATATAAAAGATCAAGCTCAGTACCAAGGCGTTAATCATTATATTAATAATATTAAGTGGGTCTTGATCAATGAAAATAACGCAGTAGATAAGATACAGCAAAGATGCTGGAAAAATACTACGTGCAAATAAGTAGCTAAGCTCGTTAAAATAGGCAGAAAACACGCGCAGATAGATATAATGATAAACATAATGGCGCAGATAAAGGTAAAGTTTAGCTTGCAGTCGCTTACGATAAATCACATTTGCCAGTAGCAATAGTAGCAATAACACACCTAAGATAAGTTGCTCCTTGGTGGGTAAAATCAGATGATGTTTCTTGAAATTAGTAGAGACTGTTCACTCAACTGTGTCACCCTAAAGCTCAAGTTTTAACCGTTCAGGAAAAAAGATGTTGAGCTGCGAAACGGTTGTTGCCCAGTTTGCCACTGGCATCGTCCATTTCTTTT
>NZ_JACYVZ010000013.1 GCF_014857925.1 Cysteiniphilum marinum
TTGACCAAGCAAATATGGTTTGGTGTACAGATTTGACTTACATTCGCCTAAATCAAGGCTTTATCTACTTATCTGTGATCATGGATTGGTATAGTCGTTATGTGCTTAGTTGGGGACTTAGCAACTCTATGGAAGCCTCATTCTGTGTTGGCACATTAGAAGATGCGTTATTGCATTACGGAAAGCCTGATATTTTTAACAGTGATCAAGGGTCGCAGTATACCAGTACTGAATTTACAGGGCTTCTTTTAGCAAATGATATTAAGATTAGCATGGATGGTCGAGGTCGTGCCTTTGATAATATTTTTATAGAACGCTTGTGGCGTAGCGTTAAATATGAGGAGGTTTACATAAAAGATTATGCTGATATGCAAGAAGCCAAACGCTCATTAAAACGATACTTTGAGTTTTACAATTATGAAAGACATCATCAAGGTCTTGCGTATAAAAAACCAGCGGAGGTTTATTTCAACACTAACTATAAAAACACTGATGCCGACGCATTTAAAGAGAAACTATTATCCGGCTTAAAACCAAATGAAAACATTTGTTTGAAGCCTATAGTTGATGAGTTGAATTTGCAGTAGAAAATATCCCATTTTTATTGCAAAGTGGTCTAGACAATGGGGAGTACTTTATATCTTAGTGTTTTTGTTGGTCCATTAACACAATAAATTATGGATTGGCAACTCGTAAACTTTATTTTTGATTATCACTCAACCCTTGATTCGCATTAAACATGAGGAAAATGCAGCCAAACATTTTTCATGTGGTGATTGTATGGAAATGAGTGCATTGGGTGCACAATTTCTCAAGCAGAATGGTTTTGATGGGACGGTAAGTGTTATGGGGATCGGTGAGGATGTTACAACAAATCATGCATTTATTGAGGTTGGCTGAAAGTCATGGGTAATCAGGAAATGATTTGCGATTGGTAATATTAATAATTTAAAATTATTGATATATATTTGATGTCAGCAGTTTATTAAAATTATCAACATTAGCAAAGTATTAAAGTCAACTACAAGATATATGCAAGAAGTATGGGTTGTGTATAGTGGCTAGTATTTTAAAAGATTAATTTCTTCAAAGCAGGCACAAGCTTTTGAAGGTATACGTCATAAAAGTAACAATAGAAAATTATTTTATGTTGGGCTTTTAGTGACAGGTGCATCAGTGATAGTGATTGCTGCATTTATTAGCATGATGCTATCCGTTTTATAAATTTAATTTAAACAGTCATTAGGAGATGTTATGAAAAAGATATGTGTACTATTAGTTAGTGTTTTTATGTTAGGCTCAACAGTTGGTGCTTTTGCGCATAATACGGATTATACAGCAAATGCAAACCATGCTTACAAGCAAAGCATAGTACAAACCCAGCAAGATTAATTTTGACTCAAAGTATTAGGTAAATTGACGGTTTTAGATGTTTGAAATAATCCTCATAAATTATTTGTGATGGGTATAAAGGCAAGGAGCTTATGTAAATGCTGCTTAAAAGGGATGCAGGCTTTTTAGTGCTTGAAGGTTGTGTGTGCTATCGAGCATTAGACGATAGGTACATAGAAAACACGATTGATTTTGCTACTAGGCACCTTTTAGAGCATGAGTGTTTAATAAGTAAAACAGATCTTGATTACACTACTTTTAGATGGTTTGTGCAGTTATATTGTCAAGCTGCGTTGCGCCATGGTTTATCTGTTATTGCGTTGGATGCAGATAGTGGTGAGGTGATTGGTTTTGCAATTAATGAAGACCCTTACTCTGCTATTGCAGTAGATGAGAATATCTTTTATGAGGTGAGCTTAAGTTTTCATCCAATTTTAGATATAGTTTCACTATTTAAATCAGGACTTGATGTTATCTCTACTCAGTTGCAAGCTACTTTTCATTTGCACTTGTTGGGAGTAAAGCTATGTTGGCAAGGAAATGGTATTGCTACAAGGCCTATTGAGTTATCTGAAGAAATTGCAAAGAAGAATGGTTTTCATAGTATGGTGACTATAGCAACAAATTGGCATTTGAGAAAAGGCTATGAAAAATTAGAGTATAAAATTATCGAGAATGCGCTTTGTAAGGGTTTTGTTGTTGATGGGGAAAAGCCTTTTTCACATATTGTAGATGGTGGAGTTTATTTGCTCAGTAAGAAGCTGTAAACATTATTTTTAATTTTTAGGCCTTGCTTGTTTAACAATCTTGAAAAATTGCGCGGGGGAACGCGGCCGTTGTTTAGCATGGATGCTGGCACGGTTTGTTTTTTAAGAAATACTGCAACTGGCTCAGATTAGCGATATAGCAACTGTAAAGCACTTTGTGGTTGGTATAAATACACCCTCAATAATTAACCACTAAATAAATGTACTTAATTCACTTAACATTATTAGCACAAATGGGTAATATGTGCAGCATTACAATAGTGATTTAATGAAGCTATGTTAGTAAACGAGAGAGAGCACTCCTGATATAGTTTCTACGCTGCATTTTTATAAATATGCTGCTTAACTAAATTCCAGTCTTGAGCCCACTGGTTACTTGCTAAAGAGGTTCTAAGTTGCAATACCTTATGTGCAGACCCTCGGTTCCATTGCGCCTTATATTTCTTTTTAAACCGAGTATTAATAACACTCTCAACACCGCTTTCTATTGCACTGCTCGTGTATACTTTTCCTAATGTTCGTCTTGACTCATAATCCACTAAATATGCTTTATTATTAGCTATGTATTTCAGTAAATCATGTGCCTTATCTGCAAATTCAGTTGTTACAAGCAACCCATAAAGCTCAGATAGTCTAGTGATTGCCTCATCAGTTTTACCATGCCACACCTTCCATTTAATGGACGTAAGTTGCTCAGACTTATCACTGTTTAATTGACCAATTAACGTATCAAACTTCTTAGATATATGATACCAGTCAAGAATATAAGTAATTGATTTGCAGTGTTTTTTAAGGGATTTTAAAACATTCCAGCAATTCTTAGCACCATCTGATAAGGCAATGACATCAGTTTGTTTGGTCAACCCCTCCTTCTTTGCGGCAATCAAAGTCATCGCTTTAATTGATTTATGATGATCCTTATAACTTGAAGCTGCATAAGATTTTTGAGTGATTTCTCTATCTACATTATCTGTTTTTTTAGATGCTTTTCTGACTAAATTTTCAGGGTTGTAAACTTTAGTTAGCAAAGCTTCAAAATTACCTCGGGTTGGATGCTTATCTTTAATATAACCACCATCAGTTTGCACAATTAATTCTGCTGCAGCTTTGATTTCAAAATCCTTCAGACAATCCTCATCTTGATGTATCTCATGCAAATGCTGCCCAACACGCTCAGCTGTTCTCTTTAAATTCAGCTGACCATTCACTGGTCTATGACGCTTTACTTGTGCATCTAGTTCATGCTGGGCTTCAACGAATGACATCTTAGATGCAGCAACTGCTTGCATCTCTAATAAATCAGGATGACGGTAGTCCCCAAATAAGCCTTGAATGCTATAAGCTATTAGTTTTCGACACTCATGATTAGTACATCTTCTTCTAGGTAAGTTTATCTTATGATCACTGAATACGCTGTTAAAGTTAGATTCATAAGTTCCGTAATTTCTCATTTCACTGCCACATGCTGGACAGGTATCTTCAAGATCGTAAACGGTTGATTGAAATTTTAGGTAATTATCCTGTATACGGTGCAATATCTCTATTTGTTCTACATGGTTGTAACCTAAATCATCTATTGGTTTTTAATTTGGTGGAGGCGGCGGGAGTTGAACCCGCGTCCGCAAACTCGCCATCTTCAGATCTACATGCTTAGATTTATCTATTATCTTTAACTTAAACTTGCCCGATAAATCAGGGCAGCATTTAAGCGAGTCTTAAGATTTAACCGCAGTGTTTAGACAGACACGTTGGCGATCTTGTGAAAGAGATGAACGAACGTAAGATAGATCCACAAGCAAATACTATCGGTTCGTGCGTATCTAGGTTCTTAAGCTAGATTAAGCAGCTTTACGAGCAGCGAAAGCTGCATCGTTAGCTACAACGCGTGCTTTTTTATTTTTGCCAGTTATTAGCAAATTGTAACGTGTTTTACGAGGCAGATACACCCTCGGCATGCACTGCAAGACATTGACATTCCCGTCGAAGCCATATTCGCCCCCAGTGAGGTTTGTTATTGTAGGTAAGGGTATCAATAAAGGCAAGTGGCAAGCTGAATTATTTTACTTATTTTGCTCATTTTGATTTTTGTGCAAATCGGGCGTAGATAACAATGCCAATTAATGGTGCTAATAAACCAATAACTGAGACGGTGATTAATAAGACGCCAAGCTCACTATAATTTGCCGGTGTGCTAATGGTGTTATTGCTATGATCGATAACTTCACGTGTGACAACAAAGATTTGATTAAGGTATTTGCTAAATAGTGATCCGGCAGTTAAGGCTAGATTCATAAAGCTTGCCATTAAAGCAAACCAGGTTGCGGCATTGCCCTTAGGTGCATAACGCGCGATAAGGGCTAACATCGGAATCATTGCCAATTGGGCAAAGGGTGAGGCAATCGCGCTATCAATGAGTACAATAGTGCGTGCACCAAAACCAAAATAAACCATTGTCCATTCATGTAAGCCATAATAAAGTGCGATAAGTGGCAGCTCTAATAAAAAGCCTGCAACAGTGAGCCATAACAGTACCCATGCGATCGACTTCTCGGTGATAAGACGCGCGAAAAACCACATACCAACAATCGACATAAAAGCACCAATTTGTGAAAGTGTGCCAAAAAAAGCTTTGTCAAATCCAAGTACATCGATCATAAACCATTGAGCGCTAGGGCCCGCAGTAGGTGAGGCGCGAAAGATAAAGATCATAAGGGCTGCGACAAAAATAGCACGCAATAAATCTCTGGGTAATTCTTTGGTAATTGATTTAAGTAAATAGATAATAATCACTAACGATACGACAAAGACAATCTCTTGGGCAAAAGGAATGCTACTTAAGCCGATTACAATAATAAAAACAGCGTAGATCAACCCGCCAATAAGCACGGTTTTGTTAATTGGTTTTCTCGATACTTTATCCAAGCGAATACATAAAATACCGGTAATACTAATCAATGGAATAACTAAGGTGAGCAGAAATAGATTTTGATAACTCATCACTTGTGCAAGCCAACCACCAAGACCAGCAACCAAAAACATGCCTAGGCTTAAACTTAAGCGTCCTAAGAGTTGAACCATTGCTAGATCTTTATCGATATCTTTTTGAGGGCGTCCCTTGCGTTCAACCACCTCAACACTCATGGCGTCAGCAACAACATCCTGTAAAACAACACCAAGAACAGTTAAAAGTGATGATACAAAGAAAAGGGTGTTATCAGGTGCTAAAGCCACGATAAAAGACCAGCGCCCAGCTAATCCTGCCATAAGTAGAGAGCCACAAACCATTAAAATCGCTGCAAGATAGATATAGGCTTTACGCTGTGAACCAAACAAGGGCAGACTGTCAACAAACTGCCCAAAAACCATTTTGATATTCCATGGTAAGCTTAACCATACACCAATAACAATAAGGCTTTCAGCTGATAAGTTTAATTGCTCTTTGACAAAAAAGGACTCACCAATGCCTGAGAAGATGCTACAACCATAGGCAAAATAAATCATCAATAGTGGCAAATAACGTAGGCGCATCGCTTTGATTGGTTGGATTAAACTATCGACTTGCATATTAAAATAATCCTTGCCTGATATTCCTTGTAATATTAAGCATAGCTAAGATTATCTAATTTACAAAAATCATATCAAACGCACTAATCACGGCATTGTTTTGCCATCTTTTATGATACAATTGCCGCGTTTTATTAAGCTGAATGCAAAAAATAGCAAATATCTAAAAGAATATATAAAGAGTAAAAGAGGTTTTGATATGGCTGGTCACAGTAAATGGGCAAACATTAAACATAAAAAAGCAAAAGAAGATGCTAAGCGTGGTAAGGTTTTTACTAAGCTGATTCGTGAGATCACCGTTGCCGCACGCTTGGGTGGCGGGGACAAAGATTCAAACCCACGTTTACGCGCGGCAGTGGCAACCGCATTATCGAATAATATGACCAAAGATACGATTGAGCGCGCGATTAAGAAAGGTGCTGGTGGTGAAGAAGGTGGAAACTTAGAAGAAATTCGTTATGAGGGTTACGGTCCTGCGGGTGTTGCATTTATCGTTGATTGTATGACCGATAATCGCAATCGTACGGTGGCTGAGGTGCGTCACGCCTTTACCAAAGCCGGCGGCAATTTGGGTACGGATGGTTCAGTGGCGTATATGTTTAATAAAAAGGGCATTATCAGTTTTGAGACCGGCTTAGATGAAGATATGGTGATGGAAGTCGCCCTTGAAGCTGGTGCTGAAGATATTGTGAGTTTTGATGATGGTGCGATTGATGTTATTACCGATCCTAATACATTCTCAGAAGTCAATGATGCTTTAGAAGCTAAAGGCTTAAAAGCAATCTCGGCTGAGATTACAATGGATGCGGATGTTAAAACCAATATTGACGATGCCGAAATTGCACAAAAGATTATGAATATGATCGATCGCTTAGAGGATCTTGATGATGTGCAAAGCGTCTATAGCAATGTCGAGTTTGATGAAAGTGTTATGGATGCGCTTAATTCGTGATTATTTTAGGCATTGATCCAGGCTCGCGCATTACTGGATTTGGTGTAATCAAAGTGCAGGCAAAAGAATGTTTGTATGTTACCAGTGGTTGTATCCGTATTACTAAAGAAGCAACCGCTGAGCGCTTAAAACAAATTCAAGATGGGATTAATGATATTGTTTCGGCTTATTGCCCAACGGAAGCGGCAATTGAACAGATCTTTATGTTTCAAAATCCAGGAGCTGCATTGAAACTCGGACAAGCACGAGGTGTAGCCATGTGCGCTTTAGCAAATCAAAATCTCACGATTAACGAATACTCAGCTAAGCAAGTTAAGCAGGCCGTTGTCGGAAATGGTAATGCAACAAAGTTTCAAGTGCAGCATATGGTGCAATCTTTTTTGCAATTAAGTAGCAAACCACAGGCTGATGCTGCAGATGCTTTGGCGATTGCGATTTGTCATTTTCACAGTCGCAATAGTTTGCAGTTTATTCCAGGAGCCAACAAAATTGTACGAGGACGATTACGATGATTGGAAGAATAAAGGGTGAGCTTATCGAAAAGCAGCCACCATTGATATTGGTTGAAGCAGCTGGTGTCGGTTATGAGGTATGGGTACCAATGAGCTCGATTTATAAGCTGGGTGATGTTGGGCAAGAAGTGATACTGCATACCCATTTTGTTGTGCGTGAAGATGCGCAGCAACTTTATGGCTTTGCCACTAAGTCAGATCGTAGATTATTCCAAGAGCTTATTAAGATCAATGGCATTGGTGCTAAGATGGCGCTAGCAATCTTATCGGGTATGGACGGGGTAACTTTTGTCAGCTGTATTGAGTCACAAGATCATGGGTTGTTATGCACGATTCCAGGCGTTGGTAAAAAAACGGCGGAGCGTATTATTATTGAGATGAAAGATAAGATCACAAAATTAGTCCTTGAGTTAGATGCTTTAACACAGAATATGCCACATACTACAGAAGAGAGTGCAAGTCATGTTCATTCAGGTAATACAAGCTATCAGGCAAGTTCAGCGGTGCACCAAGCGATTGATGCACTGGAAGCACTTGGTTATAAGCGTAAAGAAGCTGAGAAATACGTGCATAAAGTCAAAAATGACGCTGATAGTGTCGAGAGCCTTATTCGTTTGGCATTGCAAGGGACGCAAAAGGTATAAAAGACGCAAAAGATGTAAAGGTTATTTGCTATAAAACATTCTTCACTTAAATAAAAACTTTGTTAAGCTAATCGACGAATATTTTACATGGACAAATAGAAGGTGAGAGATTAACTTATGAAAAAAGTCAAAAAAATGGAAAAAATCGTTAAAACATTATCGTTACCACTGATAGGTATGGGCTTAATGTCATCAGCAGTTGCAATGACAAATTACCAAGGTCCTAATCAGACAAAAGCACTATTTATATTACATAATGCGCATGTAAATCCTTTATACAAGCCCGTGCTTCAAGTGCCTGCTAAAGATAACCTAAAAGGGCATGCTAATGTGTATCAGGGGGAATATGCCGTATATATTCCTATTAAAGGGGATGAGTCATTATTGACACTGCTAAAAGAAGTCAATACGTTGGCATACCCTGATATGGCAACAAGAGTTATGACAACGCCGCATATTAGTGTCATTCAAGGTGTATTTAAGGGCAAAAACTATCAAGAGTTGGTTGAAGCGGTTACTCAATTGGCGAAAAACACCAAAGCGCAAGAGGTGACTTTAGCCAAGAACTTCAGCGTGGCAGGAGATACCTTATCTTTGGATGTTGCCGGAGATAACGCCTTTTTGAATGAGCTTAATGCAGAGTTAACGGCCAAAACGCACCCCAATGCACCAACGCATCAAACGATTGTTGCTATTGAAGAAGGGCATGCAGATCTTACGCAAATGCAAAGTGGTAGCGCGTGGCGTGATTATAATATTCCAGGCAGCAATCGCTCACATATCACAGCGGTTTATAACAAAGGTAATAGTGAATTGGCTACCAAAGCAAATAAGTTACTCAATAACAAAAGCTATAGCGTAATGGTTGATAGCATCGCAATTGCCAAAATGGATGATAATGGTAATTTATATGGCAAGCCGATTTTTGTTGCTCAATTCAAATCATGAGTTTGACGCGTTGCCCTTGGGCAAACTCAAGCCAAGAGATGCAAAATTATCATGATCACGAATGGGGTGTGCCACTATATGATGAACAAAGGCTATTTGAGTTTTTATGTTTAGAAGGAGCGCAAGCAGGCTTAAGCTGGCAGACGATATTAAAGCGACGTGATAATTATCGCCAAGCTTTTTATGACTTTCAGATTGATAAAGTTGCAAACATGACAGCGGATGATGTTGAAGCTTTAATGCAAAACACAGGCATTATTCGCAATCGTCTTAAAATCAAAAGTGTGATTAACAATGCTAAAATTTGGCTTAAGTTATCTACAACGCAATCAATGGTTGAGGTACTTTGGCATTTTGCGCCCAAAGAAATAATTATTTATACAGAGCACGAAGCGATTCCGGCATTCACTGAAGCGTCAAAGCAGATGAGTAAATGGCTTAAGTCACAAGGTTTTAGCTTTGTTGGGCCAACGATATGTTATGCCTTTATGCAAGCAACAGGGATGGTCAATGATCACTTGAGATCATGTTTTACTCGGAGTAGATCAAAATAATAGATTAAAAATATCTGCTGTAACAATATTGATAATTGTTCTCATAAAAATACAATGCCACTTAACTTAATTAAGCAAACCAGTTCAATTCAATCAAAGGGGATATTATGTTGAAGCGCTTTATTAATATAGCAGCTATTAGTGTTAGTTTATTTGCTTTTACTATCGTTTACGCCAAAGAAGAAGTTAATGTCTATTCATACCGACAGCCTTTTTTAATCAAGCCAATTTTGGATCAGTTTAGTCAAATGCATAATATCAAAGTTAATATTATTTTTGCTGATAAAGGTTTAGAGGAACGTATTGCACGTGAGGGTAAATATTCGCCAGCAGATGTGATTTTGGCAGTGGATATCTCACGAGTAATGGAGTTTGTTAGTCGTAATTTAGTACAACCGGTAAGCTCGAAACTGTTAACTGAAAATATTCCTGCTAATTTGCAAGATGCAAAGAGTGGGTGGTTTGCACTGACAACACGTGCTAGAAGTATCTATGCACAAAAAGGATTGCCAGATATTGATACATTGAATTATGAAGATTTAGCAAATCCTGAGTTTAAAGGAAAAATTTGCATGCGAAGTGCTAAGCACCCATACAATATAGCCTTAATTGCATCAATGATCGCCAATAATGGTTATGATCAAACAAAAGAATGGTTGATAAAAGTCAAGGAGAATCTTGCGCGCAAACCACAAGGCAATGATCGTGCGCAAGTTAAAGCAATTAAAGATAATCTATGCCAATACTCATTAGGCAATAGTTATTACTATGGCAAAATGTTGCTAGATGAACAGCAAAAATCATGGGCAGAAGCTGTGACTATTGTTTTTCCAAATCAAAATAATCGTGGTACACATGTCAATGTTTCAGCAATGATGATGGCAAAGTATGCGCCAAATCGTGACAATGCTTTAAAATTGATGGAATATCTTGCTAGTGAGGAAGCGCAAAGCATGTATGCAACGCTTAATATGGAGTATCCGGTTAACCCTAGCGTTAATCCCTCTCCATTAGTGGCATCATGGGGTGCATTTAAGACTGATTCAATTGATCTAAATAAAATTGCTGATAATCGCAAACTTGCGCTTAAACTTGTTGATGAAACAAGATTTGATCTAGCAAGTTAAATTTTGGTTATTGGCTATAAATGATCAATAAAGTTATTCTTACTATTGCAAGCTTTATCGCAGCATTAATATTAATGCCAGTTTTTGCATTGCTCGTAGAATCAATCACTCAATCAAATCAAGCGATTTTTGAGCACCTTTGGCAGACAACACTATTTCATTATATTAAAAATTCACTTTTGCTTGGACTAGGCGTTGTATTATTAAGTTTATTTTTTGCCATTCCAAGCGCTTGGCTTGTGACGCATTTTGAATTTCCTTTGAGCCGTTATTTTCAATGGTTATTGGTATTGCCATTGGCAATACCATCTTATGTTGTGGCTTATCTTTATACGGATTTATTTGATTATTCAGGTGTTGTGCAGTCAACCATTCGTTGGTTATTTGACTTTGATCATGCAAATGATTATTGGTTTTTTAATATACGGAGCTTAGGTGGCGCCATTTTTATTTTGGCATTGAATCTTTACCCTTACCTTTTTTTATTACTGAAAACAGCATTTTCTCAACAATCAACGCATCTAGATGATGCTGCCTCTTTATTGGGTGGTAGTTCATATCGACGATTTGTTAAGATTACCTTGCCGCTGGCTATGCCGGTTATCATTGCTGGATGTGCTTTAATTGCGATGGAAAGTCTATCTGAATTTGCGACAGTACAGTATTTTGCTATCAATACATTAACTACCGCAATTTATGACACATGGCTTGGGTTAGGGTCGCTAAGTGCAGCGGCTAAATTAGCAATGATTCTACTGTTGTTTATCATCATTTTATTGAGTATTACACGCTATTTTCAGAAAAGAGAATTAGCTATTACTCATGCTGAGCCTAGAAGAAAAATAGCATTGGATCGCAGAGGTAAGTTTTTAGCTTTTTGCTTTTGTTTTAGCATCTTCTTTCTTGGGTTTTTGTTGCCATTTATAGAGCTTATTTATTACGCAATAAAATATTTTGCAGAATCCATGACACGTTCATTTATCATAATTATACTGCAAACGATGGGCGTAGCGGTAGGTGTTGCTGTAATTTGTATTATTATGGCATTGTTTATCACATTAGCTAAGCGCAATCTTCCCTCTTATACATCACTAAAAATTGTACAAGAAGGGGCAGCCTTGGGATATGCCATTCCTGGAACGGTTCTAGCTATCGCTGTACTTGTGGTGTTAACAGCCTTTGATTATATTCTCAATGATATACTAAATTATTTTCAGAGTGAGTCGATCGGGTTGATATTTAGCGGTAGTGTTTTTGCAATTATTTTTGCTTTTTGCATTCGTTTTTGTAGTATCTCAATCAATACGATTGATGCGCGATTGAAAAATATTTCCAATGATTTCGATCAGGCAGCACAATTATTACGTCATAATAAGTTGAGCGTGAATCTGGCAATTCATTTTCCTTTATTAAAGCATGCCATACTTGCTGCGACTTTATTAATTTTTATCGAAGTAATTAAAGAACTACCTGCAGCGCTAATTTTAAGACCGTTTAACTTTGAGCTGTTATCAACTTATATATTTCAATATATCTCCGATGAAATGATAGAACATGCAGCATTAGGTGCCATGCTTATTACGCTTTTAAGTATGGTTCCTTTGCTGATTATTAATAAATTACTTCATAAAGAGGTGTGAGATGTTGCACGTTAAAGAATTAAACTATCAAGTCAAAGAATCTACCATTTTCAGTCAATTAAACTTTGAGCTTAGCCAAGGAGAATCATTAGCCTTACTTGGCAAGAGTGGCTGTGGTAAAACTACTATCTTAAAGTGTATTGCTGGCGTATTAACCGCAAAATCGGGGCAAATTACCCTTAAGAATCAGTTGCTTTCAGATCAAGGACACACTTTGATACCAGCACACAAACGCAATATCGGTATGATTTTTCAAGACTATGCATTATTTCCACATATGAGTGTATTTGATAACATTGCTTTTGGCATGTCTAAACAAGTCACTAACAATAAAAGCCGGAAAGAAAAGAAAGAGGAGAAAAAAGCTGAAATTAGTTCACTAATAAGACTTGTTCACTTGCCGGAGAGTCTATTATCTCGATATCCGCATGAGCTCTCAGGTGGTCAAAAACAGCGTGTTGCTATTGCTAGAACACTTGCTATTGCGCCACAGCTTGTATTGTTAGATGAGCCATTTTCTAATATTGATAGCGAAGTTAGGTTGTCATTGCTAAGTGATATAAAGACTTTATTTAAAAAGCGGAATATTAGCAGTATTTTAGTGACTCATTCAACGAGTGAGGCATTCAACTTTGCTGATAGAGTTGCAATAATGGAGAACGGTCGCATTGCGCAATTAGATAAACCTTTTGATCTATATCATGCGCCAGCAACAGCGAGCATTGCCCGATTGATATCTGATGGTGTATTGATTAAAGCTAAAGTTAATCAACGGGGAAGACTTCAGTCTGCCATCGGCGAAATTAATGCAAATCAACCATTTGATTCTTGTTACTATCAAATGTTTGTTCGTCCAGATGCTATAGAAATCTTGTATTCAGAGGAGTGTACTGAAAATATATTCACGGCTAAAGTTATAGATTGTCAATTTAACAATGGTCGATTTTATCTGATACTTATATGCCATCAAACACAATTAGTGGCACATCATCATTTGCCGATGACGCTAGGCATGGAGTGTCTTTTTAAGCTTCATGCAAATAAATTGGTTTTAATTCCAGATTGGGCTTAAGCTTTAGTTTTGTATTTTATCTTTGATGCCAAATAGAATAACAGTAGCAATAATTGCCATGCCATTGGCAAACAGGCCTACAGCAATAAACGCTTCACCAATACCAAATACAATGGCGTAGTGGATTTCACTTGGACCAAAATATTGTTGAAATAAAAAAGCACTTATTGATAAATAGGCGATGATAGCACCCATAATGGTACAATACAGCCTAAACGAGCAACTCACCATCCTTAATGGTTGTTTTACGGTAATTTAATGTCGCATCATAGATAATTTGATTGTAATGAGTGCAATCCCACAAAATTAAATCAGCACATTTACCGATGTCAATACTCCCTTTTTGATCTTGAATGCCAAGTGCATAAGCCGCATTAATCGTTGTTGCTTGAAAGGCTTGATAAGGCGTCATGCGAAATAAAGTGCATGCCATATTCATCATCAATGGTAATGACAAAAAGGGTGATGAGCCTGGGTTTGCATCAGTAGCAATAGCAATTTTGACATGATTCTTTAGAAGCTCAGCAATCGGTGGCAGCTTGGTTTCACGTAAGAAATAATAAGCCCCAGGCAATAAAACAGCAACTGTGTTTGCCGCGCGCAGTTTGGCAATATCTTCGATTGCAAGATATTCTAAATGATCAGCTGATAGGGCGTTAAATTCAGCGGCAAGCGCCGCACCTTTTTGATCAGATAACTGCTCGGCATGTAGCTTTAACTGAAACCCAAGTGCTTTGGCGTGAGTAAACAGGCGTTTTATTTGTGTGTGTGAAAAGCCAATATTCTCACAAAATCCATCAACAACGTGTGTTAGATTTTCTTTTTTAAGCACTGGCAGCATGTCAGTAATAATAAAATCAATATATTGATCCTTATCATCAAACTCAGGTGGCAAAGCATGGGCACCTAAAAAGGTAGGTATTATATCGACACCTTTTGATGTGTTAAGTTTTTGCGCAACTTTAAGCATCTTTATTTCAGTATCGATATCTAAGCCGTAACCTGACTTAATTTCACAAGTGGTTGTGCCATACTGCATCATTTGCTTAAGGCGTCTGTGAGCACTATGATATAATGCATCTAAAGAAGCGTTACGTGTTGCTGTAACGGTTGAACGAATGCCGCCGCCTTTGTTGGCAATTTCCTCATACGAGGCACCATTTAAACGCATTTCAAACTCATCCGCGCGATTGCCACCATAGACAAGATGTGTGTGGCAATCAATGAGTCCTGGTGTCACTAGCTGACCATTATGATTAATGGTTTCACGTGCCTTAGGTAGTGCTGAACCTTTGGCTAAGATATCAATGATCTTACCTTCATTGATGACTAAGGAGGAGTTATCCAAAATACGCTCGTCTTGATCGAAGGTTACAAGGCGCGCATTTTGGATGATCAGATCATACATGTTATTAACCTTTCTTATGCTTGAAAAAGTTGCGTGTGAACATCACTATAGAAAGCATGTTGCTTGATGACATCTGTGGCATTTTCGATATCGCGTGCAAAGTAGCGATCCTCATCGTAATAAGGGATTTTAGCGCGAATCTGGCGATATTTGTTATCTAATAGATTGGATGTTTTAAGCGGCGCTCTTAGTGACACCCCTTGACAAGCAGCAAGAACCTCAATACTTAAGATAGATAATACATTTTGAGCAATCGTGTTTAATTTGCGTGCGGCAAAAGTTGCCATACTGACATGATCTTCTTGATTAGCAGAAGTTGGCAGACTGTCAACAGATGCCGGATGCGCCAGTGTTTTATTCTCACTGGCTAATGATGATGCAGTCACATGTGCCAACATAAAGCCTGAATTAAGTCCGGCATTTTCAATTAAAAAGGCAGGTAAGCCGCTTAAATGCTTATCGATCAAAAGGGCAATGCGACGCTCAGAAATCGCACCGATCTCAGCACAAGCAATACTTAGCATATCGGCACTCATAGCGACCATTTCAGCATGGAAGTTGCCACCTGAGATAATCTCTTTGGTTTCGGGCAAGATTAACGGATTATCAGATACGCCATTGGCTTCATTTAATAAATTACGTTTAGCATCATTGATCACTTGCCATGCTGCCCCCATTACTTGTGGTTGACAGCGTAAGGAATAAGGGTCTTGCACTTTGTCACAGTGATCATGCGAATGCATAATTTCGCTGTTTTCCAGCAAATTGCGCATTACTTGTGAGAAAATGATTTGCCCCTCAACGCGTTTGATCTGGGAGATAACAGGATCAAAGGGTTTCATACTGCCAAAGGTTGCTTCAATACTTAAAGCGCCAGCGATAGTGGCAATACTGAAATTACGCTCAACTTTAATCAGGCCCATTAAAGCAATCGCTGTTGATGCTTGTGTGCCGTTAAGTAAGGCCAAGCCTTCTTTTTCCTGAAGCTTAATAGCACTTAAACCTGCTTGTTTTAAAGCGTCTTGTGCACTGATGCGTTGGCCTTGATAACTAACATCCCCTTCACCAATAAGCGGCATACTCATATGTGCCAAAGGTGCTAAATCACCTGATGCTCCAACTGAGCCTTGCTCTGGGATCACCGGATAAATACCATGATTATAAAAGGCGATTAACGCATCTAAGGTCTGCTGTGTGACACCTGAATAGCCCTGCGCAAGACTGTTGATTTTAAGGAGCATGATGAGCTTAACCGTGTCATTATCTAATGGCTTACCAACGCCGGTAGCGTGAGAGAGAACAATACGGCGTTGTAGCTCTTTAAGATCAGCTGTTGGAATTTTCTTATTGGCCAATAAACCAAAACCAGTATTGATGCCATAAACTGTTTTGCCAGCACTTAGTACTTCTTCAACAATGCTGCGAGAAGTTGCTACTTTAGCATAAGCACGATCATCCAAATGAATAGGGCAGGCGCTAGTAATCAGTAATTCAATATCCTGAAGGCTAAGCTCACCAGGGATTAAGCAAAAGCTTTGTGGGTTTAACTCCTTGTTGTTATTTGTATTGGCGTGGTTCATCACTTCACTCATATGAATGCCTCTTTCTTGGTTAAGGTGCAATGATCATCTTTTGAGTTGGCGTTAACCATGGGTAAGTTTAGCCCTTTCTCTTTGGCGCAATTAATGGCGATATCGTAACCGGCATCGGCATGACGCATGACACCCGTGCCTGGATCATTGGTTAATACGCGCTGTAAGCGTTTCGCTGCAGCTTCAGTGCCATCGGCAACAATAACAACACCGGCATGTTGTGAAAAGCCCATGCCGACACCTCCACCATGATGTAGACTCACCCAAGTAGCTCCTCCTGCGGTATTAAGCAGGGCATTTAATAACGGCCAATCAGATACCGCATCAGAGCCGTCTTTCATGCTTTCTGTTTCGCGATTAGGGCTTGCGACAGAGCCTGAATCTAAGTGATCACGACCAATGACGATAGGACCTTTAAGCTCGCCATTTTTGACCATTTCATTAAATGCTAAACCAAGGCGAGCACGATCGCCTAGACCAACCCAGCAAATACGTGCCGGAAGACCCTGAAAAGCAATGCGTTCTTTTGCCATATCAAGCCAATTATGTAGATGCTTATCATGCGGCATAAGCTCTTTAACTTTTTGATCAGTTTTATAAATATCTTCAGGATCACCCGATAAAGCAACCCATCTAAACGGTCCAATGCCTTGGCAAAAGAGTGGGCGGATAAATGCCGGCACAAAACCTGGGAAATCAAACGCATTTTGCAAGCCTTCATCAAAGGCGACTTGACGAATGTTATTACCATAATCAAAAGTTGGAATGCCTTGCTTGGCAAATTCAAGCATGGCTGCTACATGCGCTTTCATTGACTTTTTAGCTTCAGCAACGACAAGATCAGGATTGCTTTGACGCTCTTTTTTAGCCTTTTCTAAGCTCCAACCAATTGGTAAATAGCCATTTAATGGATCATGCGCGCTCGTTTGATCGGTGACTGCATTAGGTTTAATACCGCGTTTGACCATTTCAGGTAAAATCTCAGCAGCATTTCCTAAAAGACCAACAGAGATCGCACGCTTTTCAGCGCAGGCTTTATTGATAATAGCCATTGCCTCATCAAGAGTCTTGGCTTTGTAGTCGACGTATTTGGTACGCAGTCTAAAATCAATACGACTTTCATCACACTCAATGGCTAACACACAAGCGCCAGCTAAAACACCTGCAAGTGTTTGTGCACCCCCCATGCCACCAAGACCCGCTGTGAGAATCCATTTGCCGGATAAGTCGCCGTTATAATACTGGCGTCCCATTTCAACGAAAGTTTCATAGGTGCCTTGGACAATGCCTTGTGAACCGATATAAATCCAAGAGCCAGCGGTCATTTGCCCGTACATCATTAAGCCTTTTTTATCAAGCTCATTGAAGTGCTGCCAATCTGCCCAGTGTGGTACAAGGTTTGAATTGGCAATCAGCACACGTGGTGCATCGGCATGCGTTTTGAAAACACCGACAGGCTTTCCTGATTGAACAAGTAGTGTTTCATCATCTTCAAGCTTCTCAAGACATTCAACGATTTTATCAAAACATTCCCAATTGCGTGCCGCTTTACCGATACCGCCATAAACAACAAGGTCTTGTGGGTGCTCGGCAATATCAGGGTCCAAGTTGTTCATCAACATGCGAAGAGGCGCTTCAGTGAGCCATGATTTAGCGCTAAGTTTGGTGCCTGTTGCGGCTTTGATTGTGCGTGACATAGTATAAATTCCTCCTATTAAGGTTTAAGTTTAAGCTTGTAGAAAATTCGCAAGAAGTGCTGCTGCAAGCTTAGCGGTTCTGTTGTCGATATCTTTTTTTGGATTAAGCTCAACGATATCTAAAGCAATAACTTGTTTAGATTGCTTGAGCTTACGCAAAGCATTTATAACAAAAGGGCTATCAATACCTAATGCTTGTGGTGCGCTAACCCCTGGGGCAAGTGCTGCTTGAAAAACATCAAGACATAGCGTGATATAGATTTGCTTATTTTGTGCTGTGATTTTGTCAATAAATGACAAATCTTGTGAGTTGTTGTTGATGTTCTCAGCAAGCAAATATTGTGTATTGGTCGCATGTGCGTAATCAAATAAACGGTTGGTATTAGCAAATGGCTGTACACCCAAGCAATAATAATTAAAGTCTAGTTGCTGATCTTGCAAATAACGTGATGCTTGATAGAAAGGGGTACCTGAGCTGCCAAGATTACCTGTTAAAGTTTCTCGCAAATCAAAGTGTGCGTCAAAATTAACAATTGCAGGATTAAGCTTCTTTTTATAAAGACCTTGTAAATGCCCCCAAGCCGTTTCATGCCCACCGCCGATGACAATCGGTGTGGCGTTGAGTTGTATGACTTTAGCGACATATTCTGCTAATAACTGCTGTGCTGACTCAAGATCTTCACTATCGCAATAAACATTACCCGCATCATAAAGCCTGGTGTTACTCGCGAGATGTGCTGCTAAATTAAAAAACGCACGTCTAAAGTATTCAGGACCTTCTTTGGCTCCTATAACCCCTTGATTGCGCTTCACACCTTCATCACAGCAAAAGCCAATTAAGATAAAATGTTGTTTATCAGGCTCTAATGTGCCGATGGTTTGATTAAGATCAATGCTTTTAATCAGTTGATGGAAATACTCATTGTTAACATCAGTTACTCGAGAAGCATAGGTTGATGTGTTATTAGCAGGCAAGTATTTCATAAGATTAAAATTATACTTAATTACAAAATTTGTAATATCTTTACCAATAAAGCGCTTGACTGCAACCCCGATTTGCAAAATTCTTTAAAATACTATGCATATATGCATTTTTAATCTTCATAGGTCATAATAATCTGGGCGATAGTTTCAAGCTCATCCTTATTAATAAGCTCGAGCTTTTCAATCAACTCAAGAATAATATTTTGAATATAGCGATATGAGCGTCCCGATTGGCGTGCAATATCCTTTGCTGAACCACCTGCAGCAATGGTTTTAAGATGCATGAGCTCACTTTCCGTGAGATTATAAAGTGCTTGAATTAAAGCAAGTCTTGGTTGTTCAAATTTCGGTGTATTCTGTGCTTTTAAGCGTTTGATATCCTCAGCAGAGGGCGTTAATAATTGTTGGATATGAATGCGTTTATAGATAAGATTCATTGTCGAGCGTAAACGTTGGAAATATTGCGCCTTTTTCTTGAAGCTGCATAAGTTAAATGAGGCTTTAGTGGTGTTAAAAAGTAAGACATCTTTATAATCAGCATAAAGTCTTTCAGTGACGAGTGTTAGGTATTCATCAAAGTTTTGCTTGACAGGCTGCTGTTGTGGAAACTCACTATAATCAATAATGCGATAGGCTTCTTGATTGAGTGTGCCATAAAGGGCATCAAGCTGCCAAAATCCCAATCTAAAGTAAGCTTTAAGCTCATCAGGTGCGGTGCTGCCAACATAATTAAAATCATAGGATTTAGTCACGCGGAAAAAATCAAAGCTGATAATGCCATCTTGTGAAATAAGTGTCAGAATCTCTTTAATTGCACGTTCATTGTATTGGCAATCGCGATAGATGGCGGTCATATCTTTTGTTGACAAATGACTAAATGAATTAAGATAGTAGGTGTTTTTATCGTTTTCAGGGTTGTTGTCATTATTGTCATTTTTATTAATCTTATCACTTTTTGTATTCTTATTATCCATATGGCTATATCCGTTAACACCTGACTGTATCAAGTCTAGATGAGAAATGTGAGGACACAAGTATAAAATACAGGGTGTATTTTATACACTAATAAGTCCTATTTAAAAAAAGTATAACTATGCTCCCTGGCACAAACATTGGCCAGTTTTGTATTTGTGATGTTAAATATCAGAATGATTCAAAGAGGAGCGTATGAAAAACAATCTTATTTCTAATTTATCTAACCCATTTAATAAATTTGGTTTACCCATTAAATTAAGTTGCATTGCCGTTGCCGTCGTGCTTTCTGGTTGCGGTGGCGGAGGTGGTAGCAGCTCAAGCGCAAATGACACGCCAGTAACTGCGGTACTTGCAGCAAGTAATAGCAATAATTACTTATGTCAAGCAGCAGAAAATGGTGATTCCAGTTGTAGTGATAGTGTGACGATTGCTAATAATGCAGGTAATACAATCACGGGTGTTGGTACATCAGTCAGTAGCAGTGCGACAATACAGCAGGCATATTTTGATGCGCTACCTGAAGGGTGTAACGCCACTTTTAATACGGATACAACAAACAGCTGTCTCCAAAGTAACGGATCATATAAAACACTAACAACAGGCGAGCAATGTCAGCTTGCCTTTAGCGTATCATGTCACGCTCCTGTGCATTTAGGTACACATCTGACGATTAAGTATCAGCATAGTAATACTGATTTTGCGCTTAATGCACCTGTGAATCAAACCTTTCTGGCAAGTGATAACTTTACATATTCGGTTGAACAAACGCCTTTAGAAATTATGTTAGGTGCTGATAGTAGTATTGTATTGACCAACCAATCAGACCAAACTTTGCGTCATCTAAAGCTTGTATTACCTGCTGCTTTATCTGGTATAAGCTCGGATACACATTTGCATATTGACGCATTAACGCCAGGTGAAAGTGCAACACTAGCATTTCATCTACCCGATGATGTGACTAAAGAGACGATTACCAATGCATTAAATCAGTTTTATGTTGTTGCAGATAACTTGAAAAGAACCATGATTCAAAATATTGATATCAATAGCGGTTTAGAAATCAAATCAGCGCCAACAGCTGCACTTAATAGCACACAAACACTCTATCCGGTAACTCTAAAGAACAATACCAACCAAAATTATGATCATGTCAGCATTGCATTATTGGATAGTCAAGGTCATATTATTCAACAAGGGATAAGTATTAATCAAAGCCAGCTAAGTGTCTTAGCTAACTCAACCAAAACGCTTTATATCAAGCTTGATAGCGATGTTGCCGAGCGTGTTGTTAAAGTTCGTGTCGACTATCAAACACACTCTGGCAATCAAACAAAAGCGTTAGATTATCAATTAGATATTGATGCGTTAATCAAAGCACAATCATTAAGTGTCAATAGTCATGTATTACCGTATGTTGATCATTTGGTTAAAACGTTAACGATTACCAATAATGGCGAATTTGATTGGTATCCTTCTATAAATGCAAGTGATTATGAGGTGAGCGGCGAAGGCATTTCGGTAAGCGCATCCTCAACAGGGCAAAGTTGCTTAAGTGGCAAAGTGGTTAAGCCTGGCGGCTCTTGCACGTTAAATGTAAGCTACACCAAAGATATTGCCCAAAATGTGCCAGATAGTGCCGCTATTAATATTCCATTGGGTGCTAATGTTGCACAAGATGGCGTCAAAACAGTGAGTTTAAGCTTGGTTGATCAAAAGGTATCACTATCACCTAAGTATCAACTGATTCCTTACGTGCTTAATACCACAGAGACTCAGGCAATATATCGCTTATTATTATCCAATGATGATCAGGAAGCGATGACGAATATTAAAGTGCATCTACCTCAAGGCTACAAAAGCGTTAATGATCCCTTAGCAGATGCCAACGCCTGTCAAGACGGTATGAGCTTAGCAAGTGGCGCAAGCTGTGTATTAAGCATCGGTCTTGTTAATCCGACTGATCTTGGTGCGCTTGCCCAAGGGAAAATCAGCATTGATGCCGATATTAATACACAAGCACATCAAAATATTGCGCAACTTGACCTATCAGCGCTTAATGTGATTGCGGCATCAAGCAATGATGCCAGTGCGGTATTGCCGAGTGTAAGCTTAAGTGAAGTCACACCAAGTAGCATAAATAATGAACGTATACAAATCACATTGAAGAATAATAGCGATCAAGATATTGTTAATTTAGCATTACATTTACCGCAAGATTTACGTGATTTATTAACAGCTGAAAGCCAATCAAGCTTAATGATTCCAGTATTAAAGCAGGGTCAGTCTTATATCTTTACACTGAGCTTTAACTCAAGCGTTGCAGCTGAGAGCTATATTGACGCGCACTATGATTCATTATTAACGAATCAAATAACACATGATTTAAGCTTAACAGCAGCAAACATGCTGGCATTGTACCCAAGCTTTGACGTAACTAAATATACGCTAGAGGCAGATAATCAAACATTAACGGCCACTGATAATCAGTCGATTAGTTTACATAATCCAACAACGAGCCCGATGGTTGTTACTAACTTGACTTTAGGTCATGGTATGACAGGAGTAAGCCTTGACCCAGCGCTTCATTTTCCATTAACAATTAATGCCAATAGTACAGTGCATATCCCGCTTGAAGTCAGTAGCTCAGCAGAGGGAAGTGCAATGTATCAAGTAGATTATAGCCTGAACAATCAAAACAAATCATTGCAAAAACAAATTAGCGTTGATAATCAGATAACAAGTCATGATATCAATATCATTGCTAACTTCTTAAGCCAGATGCAAAAGCCATTAATAGAAGGCAGTACATTACAAAAAACATTAACGATTACCAATAATGGTCAATTTGACTGGCATGTCAGTGATGATAGTGCTGACTATAAAATCATTGATTTAGCAAATAACGAGCTTGCCCAAGGGGTAACCCTTGCTCCCGCGCAATCTAGCTGCTTAAGTGCAGGTAGTATTGCGCCTAGGCAAAGTTGTACATTAGTACTTGATCTAAGTCATACGGCACCTGATCAGATCGCCCTTGAGATTGCGGCTAAAAGCAATTTAGCAGATGCAAAGAACGTGATTTATACAACAACGACAAATACTTATTTATTTGATCCAGTTGATGCGGGATTTGTACCAAATAAGGTCAAATCCTCGATAGTAGGGGCAGATGAAAATCCGGTGTACGTGAGTTATCAACTAACAAATCATGCAACGCATGCTATTACATTAGATAGTATCCCAAGCTTTAGCTTAGAAGGACACTCCACGATTAGTCTTGCAAATGAAGCTGAAATAAGCAGTTGCGTTGATGGCATGACATTACAATCTGGTGAGCATTGCACTATTCGACAAAAGCTTATGTTTAATAGTGAAGCAGCATTAACCGAAGCCGTTAATGGCTTTATCAATGTTCACGCGACAGTCGATGGGCAAAACATACAGCTTCTGCATCAAGCACTCACGGTAGGTGGTGATAGTGGTGTGGATTATATATCACCGCAATTAAGTGATTTAACCATAACAGCAGGTAAGGTAAATACCATTGAAATCAACAATCCGTCACAATATGAAAGCTTAAGTGGTGTGAGGCTGCATATCCCTGAAGTTTTAACAGGAGATAGTGATAATCTGGTGATTAACAGCTTAGCACCCTCACAATCTTATCAGTTTAGTTTCACACCTGCGATGGATCAAAGTGTATCTGATTGGTTAAATGCCAATAAAGATAGCTTGCTCGATAATGCAGAAAGCTGTTTGATTTATGCCACAGCATCTAATGGTAATAAAGTTTGTCCACCAGTTGATGTCAAAGCACCATTTGATTTAGCTGATTCAAGTATTAATGTTGATTCACCTGGGGATCATTTCTATCAATTTGAATATAGCGGAAGCTTACAAACACAGCTTGAAAATATTGCTTTGATTGCAGGAGATAGCGTTGGTTTAAGTCTTGTAAATGATCATGCAATTCCATTGACATTGCATTATGGCGATTTAAAGAGTGTTAGCTTAAATGCAGATCCTAATAGTCACATAACTAGCAATGGCGTGAAACCAAAGCTTGAGATCACCTTAAGTGGTGGTGTTAAATATGATGTGCCGATAAACCTTACACAAAACAAGGCGCAATTAACACATGGTAATCTATACATGCTTAGCCCGCAGCAAGGTGCAACAAGCACAGTGAATATGACGATTGAGAATACAGGTGCATTTAACTGGCAAATTCCAACTGCAACAAGCTTAGCAAATGATATACATTTTTATAATCAGGCAGGGCAGCTAGTTAGCTCAAACTTTGCAGTGGTAGGTGCCACGACAAATTCTTGTACTGCATTAACTTCATTGGCAACTGGTGAGAGTTGTAATTTAACGATTGAGGCGCATAGTAATGTTGTTGCAGGTGATTATACTATGCAAGTTTCTCCGGATCTTCATTTGACGATTGATGGTGGTAAGCTCAACTTGCATGTTGTTGATGAGTTAGGCTTTGAAAGTCATGTTGATAGTGGCGAAGTTGGTTTAAACACGCAAGCAATTACCTTATCCAACTACACATCGCTTGCTAAGGAAATAGATATCGGCATGCCACAAAACCAAAATGCTTATCAAGTGTTAACGACAGGTATTAATTCGCCATGGTGTACAGCGCTTACCTGTCCCAAGTCGTGTGATATCGATAATGGTAAGGTGTTCATGCCAGCGGCAACAATCGATGGAGAGAGTATTACACCAAGTCAATGTAAAGTCTACGTGCATAAAACAAATGATCCAGCACTTGCCATTGATCATATATCAATTGGCTTGCCAGGACAGATGAAAAGCTATGAATTAAGGCCATTACAAAATCTATATCTCATGAAAGACAATAAGTTATATCATAATATTTTAGACAAAGCAGATGGCTTTTTATTTGATGTTAATAATTGGCAAGAGATAGGGCAAACCTCAACAGAAGGCTCTAGTGTTGCTGATTTAGCAACAGATGATCATGGTAATGTTTATGCTGATGGGCGTTATACGACACTTTATCAACTAACTAATCAAGGAATGCAATTGGTTGCTAATTCAACAAAGAATGTCACCATTACATCACTTGAGTTTAACAAAGGGTATTTGTATGCTACGGTGTCTCAAGATCAAGAGATCTATCGTATTCCTGTTGATGAGATTGGTGTGCCAGGTGCACCAAGCTCACCAACATGGCAGAAGTATTATGATGCGCCATCTGGGTATTATTATTTGGGTGAATTAAACACGCTCCCATTTACACTTAAAAATGATAATCCTGATAGACCCACTTTGTTGATGATCTCTGAGTATAAGAATAATGGTAATGTTGCATTATATAGTAATAACAAGTGGAACAATTTAGAGTCTATTCCTGACCATAACCCACCGGCGGGCTCAGGCCAATATGGACAGATTTTCACCTTGGCAGTTAACCCAAGAATACAATTAACGCCAGTGCCGCACTATGACATTCTGTTTGGTACACACCCGACAGGTACGTCACAAAAAGGTGGTAATTCGACAATGAAAAAAGTATACAAAGCCGTATTGGGCTGTAAAGAAAATGGTGTTTTATCGGTAATTACAGGTAATGATCAGTGTCAAGCAAGTGACATGGTATTAATTGATCCAGTGAGCTTGTCAGGCGAGCTTACAGCGGGCTATCAGCTCATAAGCCAATCAGTTAATCCATATTATGGTGTGCTCAATCTGCAAATTATCTATAACCCTGTAAATTTAGTCGATCAATATATCTATATGTTAGGTAAGCGTGAGACAACACACTTTAGCACGGATGGTTCAGTCAATGAAATGTATATGATGGGTTATGATAAAAACTCACCATGGCAGACTGAGAACCCAATCCCAATGTTGGGCTCATCTCCTAAGTTTCAAGATATCGATGTGGTCAATGGTATGCAGATTAAAAAACAGTAATAGCTAAAATCAAAAATGATAGGGTGTATTTTATACACTTATCTTCTTAAGGTGTGCTTAGTACACTTTGTAATCTAACAAGATCCATAGCAGTCATAGTGTTATGGGTCTTAAATTTATCTCTGTCATTTAAAAATAGCCAAAGAGGAATATCTATGCATTGGATGAAGAAAACAGTATTTTGTTTAACCAGTATGACGGTATTAGCCATCGCTGGTTGTGGTGGTAGTGGTGGCACTAGCAGTGGTTCGGCGCCAATAGTAAGCCCTCTTGCAGTCAGCAGTAACATGCCTGAGCAATTAACGCCAGAAACCGCAATAGATAGAAGCTCAGAGGTTGAAGTTCAAGTAAAGGTAGGTATGGATCAAACGTTTGAAATGAATCAAGTCGGTGCTGCTGAATCACCATCAAAATCTGTGCACATTACAGCAGTATCGATATCACCAACTGTTGCTCAGTATGTTCATCTTGAGTCTGACCATGCAGATTCATGTTGGTCAAATGGCACAGGTGTAAACCTGCAAGCAGCGCAAAGTTGTAATCTTTACTATAGTGTTGAATCCTTGGCACCAACTGCCATTAATGGTGATGTTAAGATCGCATTAAGTGGTGCCTCGCAAACAGCGATTGAAGTGCCTGTGAAAACAATATTTAAACCTGCCAGTGAGATGACAAATGTTTTGCAGTTGCAATCATCCATCACGATGACACCAGGTGGCATGATGCAGTTTGTGATTCATAATCCTAATAATGAAGCAGTCAAAGGTGTGAAAATTGACCTAAGTCACGCACCAGATGCAGTGATTGCTGCATTAGATTTACAAGATATTACAGGTGGTCATTATAGTACAATTACGAAGATGGTATCGGCTAATACGACAATGTTAGCATCTAAGCAAACGTTGACGATAGCGCTTCTTGTTAAGCCTGATGAGAATATTGCGGGTGAGGCAATTAAGTATTTCTATCAAGCGCTTGAGCAAAACAAATACCATGATAACCCCATTTTTCAGGTGATTGCAGATAATGCGCAAGATTTGGTTCCGATTAGCGTTAATGCCTATTCAGTACCAGCAACCTTATCAAGTCTTGATATTAAAACACCAGGGGAGTATCAACAGACACTTACCAATCATAGTACTCGGGCAATGATGATCAAAACGATTGATTTGACATTGCCACAAGGTGTGACACTTAAAAATATGCAGAATACGCAAAATATTCAAAAAACGTGCCAGAAAGATACCTTATTGGCAGCGGGCAGAAGTTGTGTGCTGTCATATCAAGTTGCAGATAATGCCTATCAAGCTCAGGATTTTAATAAGCGCTTTGCTAATATTAATTATTTTTCTGATCAAATAGCTTATAGCACTCAAGATCAAGTCTCTGATCAAGATGTAACAATTGCAGGTGCGGATGTTGGCTTTAAAGAAGCATCGCATTACATTAATATGGATTCGCATAATAGCGTGATCAATGTTGCGATGGTGAATCACGGTGCCTTTGCTTGGCAGCTGCCTAATAGTTTGGATGCATTTCAGTTATATCAAAACACAACAAATCAACCACTACAAGGTGACTATCTGAGTGTTATCGCACCAACCAATGGTCAAGTATCTTGTGCAGTGGGTGGGACATTAGCGGTAAATAGCACCTGTTATATTGGGATTAAGTATACGCAATTAAACGCGTCACCCGATGCTAAAGGTTATCGTTTAAGCCTAGCAAAACAAACCAATATAACGGCAGCGATTAATAGTAATATCTATTTAACCAAAAGCGGGGTTAATGCCGAAATATCGCAAGATGATAATACGGTTTATCCGAGTGTCAAAGCGATTAAACTCACCAATACCAATTTTAATAACGAGTCGGTTTTGGTGTCATTAACTAATGACAATCTTAAGCAGTTTTCTGTCTATGATGGCACGCAATCTTGGTGTAGTGCCAATACGTGCCCTAAATCATGTTTTAACAGTGATCAGTTATTTACAAAAGGACAAATCAATACATTAACGCTTGATGCTTATTCTACGAAAAGCGATAACACCTGTTATATTTATGTCAAAGGGCAAGATGTAAATACAGGAGATAAAGCAACGGCCTTATTACAGATTGACAAGCTTGGCGCTCATGCGGATAAAAATAAAAGATTTAATTTTACGGCAAGTGGTGTACTGTATGCGAGTGTGAACAGCCAGACAACACCTTATGTTTATCAGTATGATCAAGCGGGGTGGCATGTACTATTTGTTGGGAAAAGCACAGGTGAGTATATGTTAAATAGCTTTATTTCAGGCGTTGGCATTTCTCCTCAAGGTGTCGTTTTTATCAGTAATGGTTACCAAACATTGAAGCGTCCATTTTTGCCAGATGTTTATCCACCAGTTTTGGGTAAGCGCTTTACTTCAGTGCTATCTATTAACGGTCAGAATACTTTTTTGGGGTTAAGTGATGCATTGGGGGATTTAGGTCAACGTACACATATCAAGATCAATAGTTCAGGACAAATTGTTGTGTCCAATGTTGGCATGATAGAGGATACACATGCCTATATAGCGCAAGCCTCAACCAATGATTTTAATGGTTGGAATAAGTTGGCAACACCTGTTTCATCAACGATTAAAGATGCAATACCAATGACTTTAGATGACAAAGGTGACTTATATTACATAGCAACTGAACAAGGTCAAACCTATAAATTAACCAATCAAAACAACTCGCCATTAACACAAACGATTGCTAAAGCACTTGGCACTATTAAGGTGTTTAACATGGGTAAAACAGCAACTGGAGATATTTATCAAAGTATGCAGTGTAGTCAAAATGGTCAAGATATGGTTTGTATTGAGGTGCTTAAGAATAGTGTATGGCAACAAATAGCTACCTTTCCAAATGATACGAGCTCTAACATGTCCGTCGCATTTGATAGCAATGGCAATGTTTACTTTTCTTCACTGAACACGCATGCGGTCTATTATGCGAATAAAAATACGCCAAGACAGATTCTAGGTGCTGATTCTAACCCATTTAAACAAGTCAATATTTATGGATTAAAAACGGTTAATGATACGGTTTATGTATTAGCAAGTAATGGGTTATATACCTATGATCAGTCACAAGCTAAATGGCAATTATTAGCTAATTTGCCAGCGGCTAATTTATCTGAAAACCCAGAGATTATGAACAATCTGCGTGTTGCAACGCAATTGGATGTAGGCACTGATAGCCATTGATTCTTGAATTTATTAACTGCAGCCAATAAGATCAAAAAGTAAAGCAAAACTTCAACAAATTATCGATTGTTTTCATCGGCATGCTCAGGCAAAATAAGACGACTTTTGATGCGCGATTTATCGCAAATTTTTTATTAACCGTTTAGAGTAAAAAGAGTAAAAATGGCAGTTAAAATAGAGAAAAAAATCACAGGCTTTAATATTGTCAAACCCGATGATGGGGCAAACAATGTTGCAGTTAAATCAACAAAAAAAGAAAAATCACATCAGCAAATGAGTGAAAATATCAAGCGTCCAGAATCATTGCTTGGTGAAACCTATAAGATTAAGCCACCTCAGGCAGAGCATGCACTGTATGTGACAATTAATGATATCGTTTTAAATGAAGGCACTGAGCATGAGATGCGTCGCCCATTTGAGATCTTTTTGAGTTCTAAAAATATGGAGCACTTTCAATGGACGATTGCTTTGACTTTGATTATTTCAGCGGTTTTTCGCAAAGGGGGGGATATTACCTTTTTAGTTGAAGAGTTACGATCTGTTTTTGATCCTAATGGCGGTTATTTAAAGCGTGGTGGAAAGTATATTCCTTCATTAGTTTCTGAAATTGGTGATGTTATTGAAAAGCATTTAAAGAAAATTGGCATGTTGCCAGATGATGAGTTAGATGAAGAACAGAAGCAATATATTGCTGCTAAGCGTCAAGAGCTGGATCAACGTCAACAACCAAGTAATGACGCAAGCAGTAACTTTCCACCTGAGTCACAACTGTGCACCAAATGCAGTACCAAAGCGATGGTACGTATGGATAATTGCTTAACATGCTTAAATTGCGGTTACTCTAAGTGCGGATAAATCAATCATGATTTATGCCTTTTTCTATCTTGCTTTTTGCATTTATCTTGGTTTTTTTCTTAAGAGTAAATGGGCGACATTACTGCTTGCGATCTCTGTGATAAGTTGGTTTGTTGTGCGTTTGCCTGAGATTAATGCTGATCTTAGTTGGCGCTTTACTTTAACAATCATCGCTTATATGACTGAATTTGTGGTGTTGCTGTATTTTTTCCCTAAAAAAATCATTCAACTAACGCGCCCAAATGTACAGAAAAACTTAATTGTGACAGGCGTTTTATTGGTTGTTTTTAGTGTGGTTGTATTATTTAGCAGCCTCGCAATTCCTTATATGCAGCAAGTGTTAATGCAGCAGGCAAATGCTGATATTAACCATATGTTGTCACAAATTAGTTGGCTTTATCGTTTTGGTAGTTTTGCTGGTTGGCTAAGCTTTTTTAGCTATCTTTATCTTTGGATTGGCTTAAGTCGGTTTATTGTTAAGCGTCCTTTCGGCGTTTAACGGAGGTGGGCGTATGCAATACGCCCCTACGAATCTCAACTCTCCCCTTGCGGGAGAGGTCGTGCGGCGTAAGCGGCACGGGTGAGGGGTGCTACGTTGGCTGAGCGTTAGTCGAAGCCAATTATTGGGCGCTTTAAAGCCAATGATCTTTTATGGTATTGAATAAAGCTTGCAGTTTTGGGTCATCTTTAAGCGACTTTTTAGTAATCAAGTAACAGTCTAAGGCTGGTGGTTGATAATCTTGCAATATCGACATAAGCTTTTTGTGTTTAATAGCTGATTGCACAGTAAAAGAGGGCAGATAAGCGATGCCTAGATCGCTTAACGCCATATCTAATAATGATTTACTTGAGGAACTTTTGTACTGTCCTGCTACTGCAATATGCGTCACTTCATCATGAACTTTAAATTCCCATGTGCCTTTAAAATTGTGACTATGATCAATACACTTGTGTTGGGCTAAATCCGATGGTGATTTAATATCAGCATGATCATCAAGATAGGTTTGTGTGGCACAAGTGATTTTTGTCCATGTGCCTATTTTTGCTGCATAGTAATCAAGGTGAGGAGGTAGCAAACCACAAAAAATAATACCATCAAAGTTATCTGCAATAATGTTTGGAAGATAATTGCCAATATGCCAATCCAACTGTAGTTGCGGATGTTCTAGGCTCAGAAACTTAAGCGATGGGATGCATATTTCACTGAAAACACTTTGTGGCACACCAATTTTAAGTAGCCCATATAGATTATTCTCTACACTGTGAATTTGAGTGTAGAGATTGTTTTCAAGAGCAAGTAACTCTTTGATCGTATGCCATATTTTTTGGCCTTCTGGTGTGATGCTGACATTTCTTGTATTACGATAAAATAAAGTAGCATTGTAATGGCGTTCAAGTTCTTTAATAGCATTTGAAACTTTGGATAATGTGGTATTGCAGTGCTTGGCAGTTAGTCTAAAGTTGTTTAATTGGGCGAGTGTATCAAATAATTGATAGTGCATCATGCTAAGCTTGTTTGATTTTATTTTTAAATCAGTCATATTCAAAAACTCGTTATTATCGTAAATATGGAGACAGTGTAAGATTGTTTTTGTTGATATACAATAAAATATCTTTTAGGCTTTGCTTTGATGAAGTTTGCCATACAAAAGAAGGGGAGATGCTTTTTAATCAGCTACATGGTGAGCATGTAGTCATAATAAGTTTCAATATGCCCTACAAATTTATTACCTCGCCCCTTGCGGGAGAGGTCGTGCAGCGTAAGCGGCACGGGTGAGGGGTGCTACGTTGGCTTAAGCATGGTCGAAGCCAACAGTCATCTTTACCTTTTTTAGATTCCCTTCGACAGGCTCAGGGAGCGGTCAATAATTTGAAAAGAGCTCTTATTTTCTCAGGGAACGATTGATATTTAATTGGAAGATGAAGCGATTAATTCCAAAGGAATATTGATATCAATACTATGTGGCAATAAAAGTTTATGCGTATAATTTTGTGACTGCAAAAACTGACTCAGAAGATCTTGTAGCACTTGAGGTGGTAAGGGCGAGAAGCTTATTTTCTCTATGATACCTTGATTATTAATTGTTAGCCTAATCATAACATTGAAAGATTTATAAGGTGGGGGTTGTTTGGCAAGATAGTTAGTTAGAGCACTTTGTAATTCTGACATGATATTATTTATTTCTTCAGCACTACTAAAGGCAGAGGTGGCTAAAGATGTACTCAATTTAGTGACATGATGATCTTTCTTATTCAATTGAGTCGATGATTTATTTGCTTCAATCTTCTTTTTCTCGCGATGTCGAGGTTGTATTTTTTTTGGTGGATTGTTGTAAATTTTGAGTTTTGAGTTGTGTGTTGTCAGCGGCGTATCAGCTGTTGTTGACATTTGTTCTAACATATTCATCTGAGAGGCTGCTGGTGAAATATTTGTTGCACTATTTGGGGTGTTAGTACTTACGTTGGTCTGGCTAAGATAAACAATATGTGCAGGGATGCTTTCTTTAGTTAGAGCAATAGCAATATGTTTATTTGAGGTATTACTTATATATTCAGCAACCACACATAAAAGAGCAATAACTAAGATAACACTTGAGTGCAAAGCAAGAGAAAGCAGGGTTGCATGTTTCATAACAAGCGATTAAAACTGATATTGAATATTAAGCATTGCGACAATGCCATCGGCAGGGTAGTAGCTTAGGTCTTTTAAATTATAGGTTGAAACATAACTGTAATAGAACTGATTAAACAGGTTATAAATATTGAAATTAAACTGCCAATGATCGATCTGATACTTAGCGCCAAGGTTGGTAAGGAAATAACCACGTTGTTTAGCAAGGCTATTGGTATAATCACCATAGGCGTAGCTTGCACTATAATATTGCTCTTGTAGCCAGAAAGAGAGTTTGTCATTAAATTGCCAATGGCTATGGACCTCAGCAGCAAAGGGAGGTTGACCAGGTACTTGATTGTTACTAATATCAACGTTAATTTTATTGCTATTTTTAAAAAAACCGGATCTAAAAGTATTTAGATTAAAGGCAAAACTGCCGCCAAGACTTAAACTCGGCAGCCATGCGTAATCAAGAGCGAATAAATTACCAATGGTTTGTGTCGGTGGTAAATTAATATTGGCACCTGGGAATTGTGAATCTGGGACTGGGTAACTTGGATCATAATCAATCTGGTTATTAATCAGCATCCAGTAACTGCTATTCTTAACAGTCAACTTATCGTTTTTATAGGTGTTATCAAGCTGATAAATCCATGCCGTTTGCGGATTTAAGCCAAAGCTTGTTGTTGTCCCAGGGGTTAAATTAGATTGATCAATAAAAGGCAGCTGATAAGCATATGAAGCTGAAGCGCGTGTATTAAACGTCTTATTCCAGTTGTATTGCAAATAAATATCACCAGCACCAATATTAATCACTTGTGAGCCTGAGCTATTACTCGAGATAAAATTACCTGTAGTATAGCTATGCTCAAAACGCCCACCAATACCACTTTGCCAGTTTTTGTTTAGGGTAAAGTCACTTTGGTTAAATAATGCAATGCTGGTTTGTGTCGCATTATTTATTGTGCTGCTTTGTCTGAAGGTTTGATAATTAAACTCGCTACCAAATGTATTTTTCACAAAATCATTGTCAAATACAATGCTTGGGCGTAAATAAAATAAGCTACTGCCTTGTTTAGAGGAGTAGTTTGATTCTGCAAAAATAGCATTAGCCCATTGCTGTTGATATTGCGATTTGAGGTTAAATTGCCATTGTTTATCAAGTGTTTGTTCAAAATTAAGCTGCGTGTTAATGGTGTGATTAATATATTTTTCTTTGCCACTACTCGCTTGCCATGGATTATCATCGCTTTGTTGTTGATTTAGTGCTCCTGGGAAGTGCAAATATTGATAACTATCACTGAAGTTCAGTGAAAACTTTTGTGTGTTAGTTTGATGCATTAGGGCAATATAGGCATTATTGCTATTGTTGCGTGAATAATTGCGATAGCCATCAATGCTTTGACTAGTATTAGCAAACTGTAAACTCCATGTTTTCTCATTATCCAATAGCTGATTAATAAAGACATTAACGCCAGCACCAAATGGATAGCCGCCAGATAATCCAATCATGTATTTATCTTCAGCTATAAATTTCTGTTTAATATTAATCGTGCCACCTAAGCCCATGCCGCCATAAAGTACACTACTGGCTGTAGGATCAATGGCGATACTTTCAATGCTATCTTGTGGGATCAAAGAGATATTTTGCGCTTGTGAGTTAAATTGATTCAGTGGAATACCATTTAATAAAACGCTCGCACGTTGCCCCTTTAAATAAAAACTGGGGTTTGCTGCACTACTATTATTGCTGTTAACCCAAGCATTTTGCTCAATGGTGCGGTCAATGCTTTGATTGGCATAATTAGGCATTAAGGAGACGCTAATCGGTGAGCTAGAGGCATCGCTATTGTTGCTTTGTGTTTTGTTTTCATCATTATTTAAATGATTCGCATAATTTATAACAATCGTTGGTAAGGTGTATTCAGTCGCTGATAGCTGTTTATCATCACTAGTGGCTTTGACATTTTTTGCATTTTTTACATTATTATCACTGTCGTTATTCTGTTGATCAGCAAAGCTTGTTTGCCCAACGATGGACAATAGTATGATGGCACTTAAAGTGCGAAAACGGTATGGTTGCATGGAGCCCTCTTTGTTGTTTATATCCCCGTAAACGTTGTGTTATTAGGCAGGTTTCCGGACTTATCCCAAATGCTTCTTCCCAGTTGCCCAGTGAATGATTGCAAACGCTTTTTAAGCTATCTTTAAAAGTGTGGTTTACCGTTGCGGGTACAGTATTGGATTTACACCAATTTCCCTTTTAACTCATGTATAAAGAACGATGAGCACCTAACAGGCGCTGATATTAGAGCGCTTTAAAGCAAATAGCAAGTGTAAACGTTGGCTTAAGCGTTTGTTGAAGCCAATTTCCATCTTTACTTTTTTTACATTCCCTTCGACTTCGCTCAGGGAACGGTAAATAATGTGAGTGATTACAAGCGTTAGCCTTAACTCTCATGACCTATTGAATTTTGCTTAAGGCACGATTGACTATTGAGTTAATAACATTAAAAGCAAAGAATATTAAGGGTTTTACTTGAGAAAGCCAGCATAGTAAAGGATACTATGCCACAGAACTAAAATAGACAAATTGCTTGTTGTTATGTCAAAAACAAATCGTGCAAATTACCCCTTGTTAGCAAAGATTAACTCGCCTTGTGATTTGCGCAAACTTGCCGTTTCTCAATTAACACATTTAGCGACTGAAATACGCACCTTCCTTGTTGAGACGTTAGATGTCTCAGGTGGGCATTTTGCTAGTAGCTTAGGCGCTTTGGAGCTAACCATTGCTTTACATTATGTCTATGATACACCCAATGATCACTTGGTGTGGGATGTGGGGCATCAAACCTATGTGCACAAGATCCTAACAGGGCGTGCTGATGAGCTAATTACTATTAAAAAGCCTGGTGGCATTTCAGGCTTTCCTAAGCGCAGTGAAAGTGTTTATGATAGCTTTGGTGTAGGGCATTCCAGTACATCAATAGGGGCTGCTTTAGGCATGGCAGAAGCGGATAAACTCAAAGAATCAAATGCTAAATCTGTTGCCATTATTGGTGATGGGGCCTTAACCGCAGGTATGGCATTTGAAGCGTTAAATCATGCCGGTGGTATGCATTCAGATATTTTGGTGGTGCTAAATGACAATGAGATGTCTATCTCTGAGAATGTTGGTGCGCTTACGAGTCATTTGACTAAAATTCTATCGGGATCAACCTATAACAATATTCGTGAAACTGGTAAAAAATTTCTTAAAAAACTCCCAGGCGCCTTTGAGCTGGCAAAACGCTTGGAAACCCAAGCCAAGGGGATGTTTGTACCGGCTAATTTATTCGAGGCACTTAATTTTTACTATGTGGGTCCAATTGATGGACATGACATTGAAGCTTTGGTTGAAGCATTAAAAACAATTAAATATCATGACGGTCCTAAGCTTTTGCATATCTTAACCAAAAAGGGTAAAGGCTATGAAAAGGCAGAGGAAGATCCGATTAAGTTTCATCATGTTAATCCACAGTTTAATTCAAATTTAGCGACTAAAGGTGTATCACAAGTCAAATTAAGCTACTCAAATATCTTTGGGCAGTGGCTATGTGATATGGCAGCAAAAGATGACAAGCTTGTTGGTATCACGCCTGCGATGCGTGAAGGATCAGATTTGATTCGCTTTTCAAAAGAATACCCTAAACGCTACTATGATGTTGCGATTGCTGAGCAACATGCGGTGACGTTTGCCGCGGGTCTTGCTTGTGAGGGTTATAAACCGGTTGTTGCTATTTATTCAACCTTTTTACAACGCGCTTATGATCAAGTGATTCATGATGTGAGTTTACAGAATTTAGATATTCTCTATGCTGTGGATCGTGCTGGCATTGTGGGAGCTGATGGCGCGACACATGCGGGAATTTTTGATTTAAGCTTTATGCGTTGTATTCCTAATACCGTTGTCATGACGCCAAGTGATGAAAACGAGTGTTATCACATGTTAAGCTTAGGCTTTAAACACCAAGGTCCGGCGATGGTGCGTTACCCGCGTGGTACGGGCACAGGTGCCGAGATTACAGAAAGTTTTGACCTGAAAATGGGACAATCAAAATGCGCACGCCAAGGTCAAAAAGTGGCGATTTTAAACTTTGGCACTTTACTGCCAATAGCCATCAAAGCAGCTGAACAACTTAATGCTACTGTGATAGACATGCGCTTTGTCAAGCCATTAGATACACAGATAATTAAAGAGCTGGTTAATTCGCATGAGATTATTCTTACATTAGAAGAGAATGTGATTATGGGTGGCGCTGGATCTGCAGTGAATGAATATCTAATTGCTAATGACCTATTAAGTAAAATCAAAGTGCGTAACATCGGATTGCCTGACCATTATCAGGATCATGGTGATAAAAATGCATTATTGTCAGAAGTAGGTATTTCAGTAGAGGGTATTATTCAACTAGTTGAGTCAATTGTTTAAGTCAATAAATTAAGTAGCAGGGCAAGTCTCAAGGGATGGTTTCTTGCGCTGAGATATAGCAAGATAAGCACCAAAGAAGGTAAGTAGTAATCCAACCCAAATAGCGTAAGAAATAATAAGTCCATTATAACCAAAGCGGGTGAGATAAGCGCCAAGACTGCTAAAGGTAAAAGCAAATAGATTTTGCACCAATCCAATAGCGGATGCCGCAGTCCCGCGGCGATGTGGATGAAGTGACAATGCTTGACTTACTAAATTTGGCATGCCAATACCTGCGCCAATGGTAAAGATAAAAAATGGAATGGCTAATAACCATGCCGATAGAGTAATACTAGCTATCTCAGCAATAACAACTAAGCTAAAAACAATAACGGCGATGCTTACAGGCAACATAAACATCTGTTTAAATGACGTGCCTTTTTTCAGTAAAAATTTAGAGAAGGTGCCCCCCAAAATAAACGCCACTGAAATTGGTATAAAGAACAGGCTAAAACTCTTTGTCGCAAAATGAAGCTTTGTCAGCAAAAAAGGAACCTGTGATAAGTAGACATATACCGACATGTAGATCGTAGCACTGGCAAAGGCAAGTACCATAAACTGTGCATCAACAACCAGGTGTTTATATTGTTTTAAAATGGATAATACAATGTGTGTTTGCTCTAGCTTGTGTTGTGGCTTTTTAGTTTGCGATGCGGTTTTTGGCGCAGGTAGACTTAATGTCAGTCCAATGAGGATAATTGCCAGAATAGTTAGGGTAACAAAAAGCGCTTGCCAGTGGCTAAATGATAGAATAAATCCACCAAACATGGGGGCCAATGCGGGCATTGAACCAATGATAATAAAGCCTGAGTTAATCATGTGCTTTGCTTTGTCTTCAAAGTAGGTAAAGCTTAAAACTTGCCATAAACAAAGCGCACTGGCAGCACTTAAACCTTCAATAAAACGTGCAAAGATGAAGGTGGATATGTTTGGTGAAAATATCGCAATTAAATTCGCAATAATATAAAGTGTCAGTCCAAAAATAAGCACTTTAGAAGTTTTGATATGATCGGCGATCGCTCCATATAAAGGGATACCTATCGCTAAGCCAAGCATATAAAAACTAACGGTAAGACTAATATGTGCCTTGGTAGTAGCGAAAGTGTGTTGTAATGTCGGCATCGCTGGAATGTAGATGTTTACGGTTAAGATAGACAATAAAGCAAGTAAATAAATCAGTAGTTTTAGTTGATTCATGATAATTACCTTCGGTTTTTGAACTTGTTAGCAGTATACAAAATTTAATGTTAATTAAAATTGAATGATATTTAATATGATGTTAACTTATTTTAAACGGTATCGAGTGAGAAGCTAAATGAACTATACCTTGCAACAATTGCGTGTTTTTATATCCGTCTATGAGTTAAAAAGCTTACGCCAAAGTGCAGAATTAATGTTTTTAACACCGCCAGCTTTGACCAAACAGCTACAAAACTTAGAAGATATTCTGGGATTTCAATTGTTTGAACGAACCAATAATAAATTAACAGCTAACAACAAAGGGCATGCTTTTTATACGATGATTAAGGCCATGCTACTTGAGTTTGATCGTATTAATCAGTTGGAGTTGCCTTTTTTAAAGCATAAAAATCCAACGCTTAAAATTGCCTTATCACAAATATTTGAGCAGAGTCTATTTTGTAAAATCAACCAAGTTATGAAGCTTGATCAATCATTTGATTATGATCTTGTTGTTGAAAATAAAACAAAACATATTGAACTGTTATTGAAATATGAGGTAGATGTTGCCTTAGTTGTACTTAATGAAGGCGAAAAAAATATGTTTAAAGAGCATGGCTTTGACGTTAGACTATATACTGATATCGTTCTTGATGCTTATATTTCACGTGATTTAGCAAAAGGGTTTGATCATATTGAGCAAGGCTTGAAAACACTAAAATATATTTTGTTAACTCAATTAAAAGATACGTTACAGATTAAAAGTGCACTTTATTTTTCCTCTTATACGACAATATTGCATGCAATTACCCAAGGAATTGGTTATGGCTTCTTGCCAACACCACTGTTGGCTGCCCAGGAAAAAGAGATGCTTTTGAATATAAATGACCAGATTTCTGAGAACATGCCTAATATACAAAGTTATTATGTTTATGCGCAAAATTCACCACTATTGAGCCTTATTGAAATGGTTTTTAATGTCAGATAAAAGCAATTATAGCTATCCCATCTATACTTTCCGTACGATTTTCGTTATCTACTTGGTATTTTTACATGATGGTATTTTGCTAATAGAATAGGCTATTAACTGCAATACCATCATGCAAAACCACTCAAGTATATTTAGAAACTAAATACCTAAAGCATAAATGGAATAGCTATATTTGGCGTTTAGGTGAAATGGTGTATAATGCGCTCACTTGGCACCCATCATACATCATATTTTGATTGCGGTTGTGTGTTTAAAATCGAATAATACAAATGATAGATAGTAGAAATAAATAAGGTATAAAGGGTATAGCATGTCAAAGTACGTGGTTTCAGCACTGTATAAGTTTGTCACACTGGACGATTATGAAGCATTAAGAGCACCATTGTTAAAAACAATGGAAGATAATATGGTGCGTGGTACGCTATTGTTAGCTAAAGAGGGTATCAATGGTACGATTGCGGGAACCGCAGCAGGTATTGAAGCGGTGCTTAAGTTTTTAAAATCTGATTCACGTTTGGATGATTTGGTACATAAAGAATCATTTGATGAGCATATTCCTTTTAATCGCACTAAGGTAAAGTTGAAAAAAGAAATTGTGACCTTAGGTGTCGAAGGATTAGATCCTCTTAAAGTATGTGGCACTTACGTTAAACCACAAGATTGGAATGCCTTAATTTCTGATCCTGACGTTTTATTAATTGATACACGCAATGATTATGAGATTGACATTGGTACGTTTAAAAATGCGGTTAACCCGCATACGGAGACGTTTCGTGAGTTTCCCGAATATGTTGAAAAGCATTTAGATAAGACAAAACACAAAAAAGTCGCAATGTTTTGCACCGGTGGCATTCGTTGTGAAAAATCAACTGCCTTTTTGAAAGAACAGGGCTTTGATGAGGTCTATCATTTAGAAGGTGGTATTTTAAAATATCTTGAAGAAGTACCTGAAGAAAAAAGTCTATGGCAAGGTGAGTGCTTTGTCTTTGATTCACGTGTTGCTGTGACGCATGATTTAGCCAAAGGTCAATATGATCAATGTTATGCTTGCCGTCGTCCAATTACTGAAGAAGATAAGCTTAAACCTGAGTATGAGCAAGGAGTATCTTGTCATCATTGTAAGGGCAATCATACCTCTGAACAAAGAAAGCGTTTCTTAGAGCGTGAAAAACAAAGCCAGTTAGCACGTGAACGAGGCGAGTTGCATATCGGTGAAGAGGCAAAACAAGTCGGCTTAATCCGTAAAGCGCAGAAACAGCAAAAGCGCGAAAGAGATCGTTTGGCGAATAAGAGTCGTTAACAATAAGTAGATTAATCAATTACCCCTCACCCGTGCAGCTAGCCTAGCTGCACGACCTCTCCCGCAAGGGGAGAGGTATGAGCTGATGCAATTTATTTATACTTATTACTTAAAGCAAAGGGATAGCTAGATCAATGGAAAATATCGATAAAACACATTTATTAAAACTGCTTTCACTACAGCAAAAAGCTTTTTCACTTGATCAATATCCTGATTATGCATTACGTAAAGAGAAGCTTAAGCGTTTATATTCAGCATTATTAAAGCATGAAGAGGCATTGATTGATGCAGTAAATGATGACTTTGGTCATCGTAGTGTCAATGAGACTTGGTTGAGTGAGATTTTTCAAGTTACCAGTACCATTAAGTATGTCCTTAAATCTTTGCGCAGTTGGATAGCTAAAGAGAAACGTCATACCAGTGTGATTTTTAAGCCTGCTAAAAACTATATTTATTATCAGCCCGTAGGTGTTGTTGGCATTATGGTGCCATGGAACTATCCTATTTTGTTGAGTTTGTCGCCGCTTATCTATGCATTGGCTGCGGGAAATCGAGTGTGCATTAAACTCTCAGAACATACACCTAAAACCAATCGCGTGATGATGGAAATTTGCAAACTCGCTTTTAATATTGATGAAGTGGCGGTTGTCACGGGTGATGCTAAAGTGGCACAGAGTTTTAGCGAGTTACCTTTTGATCATTTGTTTTTTACTGGATCAACGGCTATTGGCAGAAAGGTAATGGAGGCTGCCGCTAAAAATTTAACACCTGTGACGCTTGAATTAGGCGGCAAATCGCCGTTAGTTATCAGTCAAAACTTTCCTTTAAAAAAAGCGGCTAAAATGATTACTTTTGCCAAAGGCTTAAATGCCGGACAAACCTGTATTGCACCGGATTATGTATTTGTTCATGCGCAAAAACTTGAGGCATTTGTAGCTGAAATGGACGTAGCGTTTAAAGAAATGTATCCGCAATACATGACTAATGATGATTATAGTAGCGTGATTAATGAGGCACAGTTTAATCGCTTGCAAGAATATATTGAGGAGGCAAAAGGTCAAGGTGTTAAGTTTGTTACATTAGATGTATTTAAAGTAACGAATGACCAAAGTCGAAAAATGCCAATTACACTGCTATTAAATCCAAAGAAGGATTTACAAGTGATGCAAGATGAGATCTTTGGTCCATTGTTACCTGTGTTAAGCTATCAATCGATTGAAGAGGTGATAAGTTATATTAACCAAAAACCTCGTCCATTGGCTGCTTACCTTTTGAGTTATGACCGTGCTGAACAAGAGTATATTAATAGGAATATTATTAGTGGCGGGATGTGTATCAATGATGTGTTAAACCATATCGCGCAGCATGATCTACCTTTTGGTGGCGTTGGTAGTTCAGGTATGGGGCGCTATCACGGTTTTGAAGGGTTTAAAACATTCTCTAATGCCAAATCAATTTGTCAGCGCAGTAGACTCAATAGTGCCCTTTGGCTTTATCCGCCTTATGGGCAACGATTTTCTTGGTTTCGTAAACTCTTTAAGGATAGATGGCAGTTTCCCACTGCAAAATGATTTATGGGTGATATAATTCATCATTAAACGCGCTAAATCAAAAGCACATCTTATGCTTAAAAATGTTGGCATCCGCGGTCGGATGATTTTATTAACCTTATTACCAACACTGACGGTGTCAGCCTTGCTTGGTTTTTATTTTATCAGTATGCGCTTTTCTGATTTGGATCGTAATCTATATATTCGTGGTGAGGCAGTTACTACTGAACTTGTTGCCGCCTCTGAATATGGTCTGTACTTTGACAGCAAGATTATCTTACAAAATGTCACGGATAATATTTTAAGCTATCCAGATGTGCGCATGGCTGCGATTTATGACAGTGATGGTGATTTATTAACATTCACGGGTAGAATTCCACAAGTAAACCCTCATTTTTTCAAAGAAAATTCAGACTTGATGAGTAAAAAAATCTTTATGCAAGAAGGGCATAAAAATATTCAGTTTTTAGCACCAGTTATTTCACGCACAGTTAACCCAAAAGAAAAAAGTGTTGGTAAGCTTTATACGGAGAAAGACCAACGTATTGGTTGGGTCGTGATTACGCTTAGTCGCGAAAACACGATTATGAATCAATATCAGGCAATTATTACAACATTGCTTATTGTGTTGATTGGGTTAACGGTAAGTATCTTATTTGGACTACGTTTAAGTGGAGATTTGATCAATCCGCTTTTTGATATTATTAATGCAGTGAAGCGTATTAAAGAAGGTGCGTTAGATACTAAGCTTGATGGCAATCCACCTGGCGAGCTTAAGAACCTTGAAGAAGGTGTCAATAGTATGGCGCTATCGCTTAATAATGCCCATCAGGAAATGCAGCGCAATATCAAACAAGCAACAAGAGAGTTAAGACATACGTTGAAAACGATTGAACGCCAAAATGTTCAATTAGATCAAGCGCGCAAAGAAGCAATTGAAGCCAGCGAGATAAAAAGTAAATTCTTGGCAAATATGAGTCATGAGATCCGCACACCCATGAATGGGGTGTTAGGCTTTTTAGATTTATTAGCAAAAAGCAATCTGAGTTCTTTGCAACGTGAGTATTTAGAAACAATTATATTATCTTCTAATAATCTATTGAGCATTATCAATGATATTTTGGATTTCTCAAAAATCGAATCGGGCAACTTAATTCTTGAACATCAGCCGTTTAATTTGCGTGAAGAAATCACCAATTGCATGATGTTATTCAAGCCCAAAGTCATTGAGCAGCAGATTGACTTTGGTGTATTACTAGACCCACATTTGCCACAAATGGTTATGGGTGATGCGCTAAGATTTTGCCAAATTTTAACGAATCTTGTGAGCAATGCATTGAAGTTTACCGAGCAAGGGAGTGTCTGTGTCAATGTTGATTTAAAAGCAACACATCAACACCAAGTTGAAATATGTATTAAAGTTAAAGACACAGGTATTGGCTTATCTCAAGCGCAAATTAATAAACTTTTTCATGCATTTACCCAAGCGGATTTATCAACCAGTCGCAAATATGGAGGCACTGGATTGGGACTGACTATTAGTAAAACACTTATTGAAAAAATGGGTGGAGAGATCCATGTTGAAAGTAAGTTAGATCAAGGGGCATGTTTTAATTTCAATGTGTTCTTTGATAGAGTCTCTGCTTCAACCGTTGAAGAAATAAAGTCGATAAGTGTTAAGAAGCTTATTGTTTATAGCCAGAGTCAATATGCTGGAGAGATGTTTCTTGCACATATTGCACTATTTGGTATTGAATATATTTATTGTGATAGTGAAGCCACATTGATTGATGCTGTGGTTGAGCAAGATACAGTTGATATTGTGTTGATTTATAACACACTGCCTGAAATGCAGAAATTAAAACAGTCATTAATTATGGATCTACAATCATTTACTCAAGCAGATATCTTTCTTATTGCTAATATGCCATTAAATGAACTGTTTGATTATACACATAAGCTAGGTCTTAAGAATTGTTTAAATTACCCATATAAGCCGAATAAACTGGTCTCTTTTTTAGAGAGCTCTCTTGAATTGAGTGAAACAAAAGAGACTGACACGGTAGATGACATACCTAATATGCAAGCAGAAAAATCGATACTTATCGTTGATGATAATCCTATTAATTTAAAGCTTTTGCATATTTTATTGAAAACAAAAGGTTACGCTCCAGTTAATGCCTTTAGTGCAAAAGAGGCCTTGTCATTAATAGAAAAGCAAAATTTCAGGATGGTCTTAACTGATGTACATATGCCTGAGATGGATGGTGTTGAGCTATGCCATGCCTTGCGTCAAGATGCGCGCTATCGTGATGTACCTATCATTGCAGTGACAGCAGATGTCGTTGAAGGACAAGGTGAGAGCCTGTTAAAAGAGGGCTTTGATGCCATACAAATTAAGCCGATTGATGATAATGCATTATCTGAACTATTGATGCATTACTTAGGTAACCGTGATACCACAATGCACGTTGGAAATGCTGTAAATGACCAACATGATCAAATGAATCAAGATCAACAAATAACGAATGAGGTAATTCAACGTAGTGATACAAAGGAGAGCAAAAAATATATTGATATTGAGCTTGCTTCAGGATTAGCAGGCGGCAATATTGCTTTTGCTAAAGAGATGTTGGCGGCATTTATGAACTCTTTAAGTGATGCCGTTGAAGAAATTGTAACTGCTTATGAAAATAGCGAAGGTAAACGCTTAAGAGATTTAGTGCATAAGCTTCACGGCGGGGCTAGTTACTGTGGCGTGCCCGTGCTTAAAAATAAATTGGCAAATCTTGAAAAGGCATTGCAACATAATAATTATACGATTGATGCCATTGTGCTAGAGAAATATGAGCAATTTATAATAGTTTGTGATAAAACAATAGATGCTTATCATCAATATAATCAATAAGTTGAGTCAAGAATTTTAAGGAGTGAAAGCTAAATGTTAGATCAAGCAAAACGCTTTAGTCAGCGCGTACTGAATGTCGAAGGTTCAAAAGCCGCTGAAATGGCAGCGCGTGCAGCAAGTCTTATTAAAGCAGGGCATCAAGATGTGATTTCTTTGGCTGTTGGCGAACCGGGTTTTCATTCACCGAATGAGGTTAAAGAGGCGGCTAAAAAAGCGATTGATGAAAATCGCACACAATATACACCAGTAGATGGTGTTGTCGAATTAAAAGAGGCAATTATTAAACGTTACAGCCGCGATTATCAGCTTAATTTTCAACATAATGAAGTCTGCGTTACCACTGGTGCTAAGCATAGTTTATATAATATTTTTAATTGTATTTTGAACTCTGGTGATGAAGTACTGTTCTTCTCGCCTTTTTGGACATCTTACCCTGATATGATTAAGCTTGCGCATGGTAAACCGGTAGTCGTTGAGACAACGCATCACAATGATTTCCAGCCAACGGAGCATGACTTAAGAGCAAAGCTTAGTACCAAAACAAAGGCATTAGTGCTTAATATTCCACATAACCCAACCGGTGCGATATATCATAAAGAAACATTGAATATGATCGCTCGTGTATTAAAAGATTATCCTGATGTTTGGATTATTAGTGATGATATTTACGATATGCTCTACTGGGGAGATCGTCCACTGACATTGATTGAAGTGGCGCCTGAGTTAAAATCGCGTTATGCCATTGTTAATGGCGTATCCAAAAGTTATGCGATGGCAGGATGGCGCATTGGCTATATCATCGCACCCGAGGATATGATCAATATGCTCAGGCGTTATCAGTCACAATCGATGTCATGCGCGTGTTCTATCTCACAATATGCCGCGATAGAAGCGCTCAACTTACCAAGATCAGCGCTGTTTGAACAGCTAAACACCTATCAAGAACGTGTCAATTTTTGTTATGAGGCATTACAAAGTGTGCCAGAGATTGATTGTCTATTACCTGAAACAACCTTTTATTTATTTCCTTATGTGCAGCCAATTATTGAAGCATTAGGCTTTAAAGATGATGTAAGTTTTTGTTTGCATTTATTAGAAACTAAGCATTTGGCTGTTATGCCAGGGTCAGCCTTTGGCGCACCAGGTTATCTACGCCTTAGCTGTGCCGATGAAGTTAGTGTTTTAAAAGATGCCATGGGACGCTTAGTCGATTATGTTAAACAAGAAAAAGTACATAGCAAAGCATTATAAAGAGGATCATAATGAATTATATTGAACTATTAGAACAGCGTTTTGCTTGCAAGAAATTTGACTCAACACGCAAAATTTCTGCCAAAGATAAAGCATTTATTTTAGAAGCAGGACGCCTATCACCGTCATCGTTTGGCTTGGAGCCGTGGCAGTTTGTGGTGATACAAGATGATAAATTGCGTGAGAAATTAAAACCGGCATGCTGGAGTCAAAGTCAAATTACAGATTCAAGCTTTGTTGTTATCATCTTAAGTCGCAAAGCGCATAATTTCCGAGGTAAGAGTGATTATGTTCGTCAAAAGGTTTCACGACGAAATTTACCACAAGAAATGCAGGATACTTATCTAGGTTTAGTACAAAATTATCTCAGTGTTGAAGATACGGACGCTTGGGCAAAAAGGCAGTGTTATATTGCATTAACGAACCTACTCAATGCCGCACAATCTTTAGGCATTAGTAGTTGCCCGATTGAAGGTTTTGAAGCTGAAAATGTCAAGAAAGTCCTCGATGAATATAAACAAATCAATTTTGATGATTTTGATTTCTCAGGTGTAATGTGTGCATTTGGTTATAGTGCCATGGATTTACCAAAAAAGTTTCGCGCTGCTTCAACAGAAGTTATTATTGAAATTTAGCTATTAAATTTGATTTTTTAAAACTATTTTTATTTGCTGTGACACCTTAAGCTTTTATTAATTTTGATTATCGATGATGGATAAGTGTTATAACACTCACCCTAGAAAAATGAACAGTAATTAAATAATTAAAGGAGCACTTAAGATGAAAAAGAACAAATTTTTTAAAGCGATTGCAGTCATGTTTATCGGTATTTTCTTAGCAGGCAACTTAGCAGCGGCTTATGCAGGGACTGATTATGTATCAAACTCAAATAAAACTTACAAACAGTCACTTGTTCAGCCAGTTCAAGATACTCCGAGCATATCAATGACAGGCTCGGATGGTATGTAACACTGCATCGTATTAGTTAAATGTATTAGCTAGCGCATCAATGAGTGATGGATTAGGGTTGGTTTCAGGGTTGGGTGCATCACCTGAAGTATCCCAAAACATTGCCCCTTTTAACCCTTGCTGTTTTAGCCAATGTGCTTTGATTTTCACCATTGTTGCTGAATCATAAGTAATAAACATCCGTGACAACGGGTTGTAATAATAGCTTTCAACAATTCGATCAAATGGGTAGGTAACACCTGAGATGGTATAACCATTAATGCTCACCTCACCAAAGTTGCCAACACTTCTTAATACATTGTTGTTATCGCGTACAAGAATATAGGTGTAATCAGATGCAGTGTTAGCAAAGCTTGCGCATACTTCATTATCTTTAACATTTGAGAAGCTACCCCCCATGAGGCAGTTATACCCTAGACTGCCATCCTCCCACTCTCCAGGTCCTGTAACACCTGATTGATAAACCCCTGGAATATTCGCTAATCCAACATCTACTTCTACCCATTGGCGACCATATAGCGGAATTCCGGCAATGATTTTTTGATTGGTGACACCTTCGGCATTAAGTGCGGCAACACTGCTGATGAGATTCCATTGTCCTTTGGTTGTCATATAGTTTGGTGCATCAGTACCTTCTGTGGCAGATAAGGGTGATTGATGCCCTGTGTTACCATCCCATGTTCCTGCGGCATCATAGGACATGATGTTGATCGAATCAAGATACGGTAGCATCTCACTATAGTGATTAAGAGTGATATTTTCAGGTGCTTGATTAATGGCGATACTTAAATGATAGGTTTTGCCAGTGGTATTACTTAAGTTATCAAGCTTTTGACGAACAACTTTAATAAGCTCAACATAGTTAGCAGCATCGCTATATTGTAAGTATTGATCAAGAATCGCTTGCTTTTGTTCATTAGTAATCTCGGCTCCTTGGGCAGCAATAGCCGTATTAGCGGCATTGATATGCTCATTTTGCACACCCCATACAGGAAACTCCCAATCAAGATCAAGCCCATCCATATTATATTCCTCAACCAATGCCGTGGCACTATTAGCAAAGGCTAGACGTTTTTGTGGATCAGCAGCAACACTTGGGAAATTGCCAGACCATGTCCAGCCCCCAATAGAGAAAACAGCAATCAAATCATTGTTATACTCGTTCTTTGCCAGTATCTTTAACTGTTGAATACGCTCTAGGTTACCATAAAAAGGTTTGTTAGAACCCTCGCCATACCATGTGCCTGCTTGATAGACGCCATGCGCAGTGGTAACGTCTGTTGTGAAGCGTTTCTCCGTATCGGCATAACCATCACCAAGTGTGACAATACCATTAGCGTCAAAGTTCAAAAAAGCATAATAAAGTACATCAAGATCTTTTGCATCTAAGTGGTGTATTTGGTGATCGCGTCCATAGGTGCCCCAAGCAGGATAATAGGCGCCAACCTCGTAAAAAACATTATCCACTGAATAGCTAATCGCAAGATCTTGTGTGCTTGCAGCAGTAACGGTTATATTGTTGGTGTTATTTGCGCTATAGTAGCGATTATTTGCATTATCAAGATAGCCTTGATAGCTAATCGTATAAGTGCCAGGGTTAAGACTCAAGGTAACATTGAAGTTATTGGACATTTGTGAGTTGACAGGATTTGATTCATTATCATAGACACTCACCAAACGTTCAGTGCTGCCGCTAGGAAGATTGTTTAATGTGATATGAATAACGCCAGCTTCTGCGGCAAGCGCACTGTAATTAAGCGAAACTGGGCTAGTCATGCCACTGTGTATTGAAATGCTCACCGTTGTTAGTACATAATTGATCCCTTCATACAAAATAGTGGACTCAACAGAATAGTCATTGCTTGCTAACATAACACCTGATTGGCTACGCATTTCCGATAAACTATAGCTGATAACTTCTTGATTTGGTTTAATGAAGTTAACCGTACCATCAGCTGTTTCAGGAATACCATTTGCTATAAATTGCACGATATTAATTGATGGTATTGGTGTTGGTTCAACCTCGGTTTCAAGCTCTTCAGGTGCTTCAGGTCCAGTAGTTTCCGTGTTTTCTATCGTTGTGTTTTCAGAGGATGGTAAGGTTTGGTGGTCTGACTCAGACGTTGGTGTTGGTAATGTTTCATTGCTTGCACCATCAAAGCCACCACCGCAAGCACTTATGATCAAAGCCGTCAATGTGAGAAAATAAAGTTTAGATAATTTCATGCTGTTCTCCTTAATAATTGCACAGACAGAGAAAATGATCGCAAAACAATCACATAGCTGTAACTACAGATTAAAAACAGCGGTGTGCGTAATTTATGCATATTGGATAAAAGAGGGTGAAATTTGAAAAACCAACTGAACAAATGTCTATTCTAAAAATCTTGCGCTATACTTAGGGACACTGGCGCGATGCGTTTGAATTGTAAAACTATAAGGAGATATTTCAATGGATAAGATACTCTGTCAACACGATGACAAAATCACAATAATTACGATCAATAATGGTGATAAACGCAATGCTTTTGATAGTGAGATGTCAAAAGCCGTCACACAATTTATTCATGAGGCAAAACGCAAGAAACAGCGTGTGATTGTGCTTAAAGCCAATATTTCGCATGGCATATTTTCAGCAGGGCATGATTTAAATGAACTGACATCAGTCGATGAGATTACCAATGATCCGATGTTTGAAATGTTTGACGCAATGACGGCATCACCTTTACCTATTATTGCCCAAGTCGAAGGCGCTGTTTATGCTGGTGCTTTACATATGCTGATGGTTTGTGACATGGTTTATGCCACCAATGACAGCAAGGTGATTATTACCGCTAATAAAATGGGAGTGCCTTTCTCATTGCGTAATTACCAAAATTGGTTGTCAGTCATGAGTATTCATAAAGCCAAAGAGCTATTTTTTACCGCTAGTAGTATCGATGCTATGGATGCCTATCATACAGGAATTTTTAACACCATTTTTAGTGATAGTGCATCACTTTCAGCACGTGTTGATGAGGTCTGTCAGGCAATTATTAGTTGTTGTGCTGAAGGTGTTGCTAACAGTAAATTTCAGCTTAATGTTTTGGCTAATGATGTTACGATTAATTATGATGAAGGCGTCGCTATTGAGGAGTCGAGACATAAGATTTTAAATAGTCCACAATTTACTAAACGTGTCGAAGCACTTATTGCTAAGATTCATCATAAGAAGTAAAAATGAAAAATCGAAAGATTCAAGGAGAGAAAAATGTCACGTGTTTTAGATGATGTATTAGTATTGGATTTTACTCAAGCGTTAGCTGGACCTTATTGCACAATGCTCTTGGCTTACAATGGCGCACGAGTTATTAAAATTGAACGACCAGGAGATGGTGATATGTTGCGCTCAGCGGCTCCCTTTACCAAAGAAGGAACTTCAGTATTTTGGGCATCAGCCAATGCCAATAAAGAAAGTTGTGCGCTAGATTTGAAAAATTCAGAACATATCGCATTGATTAAAAAAATCATTCAAAAGGCAGATATTCTTGTGGAGAACTTCAGACCTGGCGTTATGGAAAAACTGGGCCTTGGTTATGAAGAGGTTAAAAAAATTAATCCCGCGATTGTCTACACCTCAATCTCAGGTTTTGGTACAACAGGACCAATGGCGCATGCACCAGGCTTTGATTTGGTGGGACAAGGCTATTCAGGCATGATGTCAATCAATGGTGATTTAGATAAAGATACTGGGCGCATTGGTTTTCCTGTAGGCGATGTCAGTGCTGGTATGTGGGGCTATATGGCAACAATGACTGCCTATTGTGGGCGATTGCGAAGTGGCAAGGGCGCCTATGTTGATGTTTCGATGCTAGATGGTTTGTTTGCAATGATGCCAGCTGAAGTGGTTGCTTATACTAAACTCAATGAAATTGAGCATTGTAGTGGCAATATTGATCCAGCTGCTGCACCTTTTGGTGCATTACGCACAAAAGATGGCGCGGTTATTGTGGCTGTTTTGGGCGAAAAGCTGTGGCTCAATTTTTGTCAAGCACTAGATAAAATGAACTGGCACGATGATCCTAAGTTTAAAACAGGACCTGATCGCATTAAAAATCGCACTGATTTACAAGCTGTTGTACAACCACTTTTTAGGCAAAAGACAACGGCAGAATGGCAAAAGATCTTAACCGATGCCGGTATTCCAAATGGTATTGTTAATAACATCAAACAAGCCTGTGAGCTGCCACAGATTAAAGCACGTAATATGCTTATTAATGCTGGCGATTATATTGTGCCCGGGAATCCTATGAAGATTAATGGAAGTCATGATTTAGATACACTCAATACGCCAGAGAAACTTGGTGCATCGACTGATAAAATAAGGAGGGAGTTTAAGTAATTTATTATTCATCTCCTCCATCATCCTCAAAATCATCTTCAAGCTCATCTTGAGACATTTCATTATTTACTTGGTTAATTACAGAATTAACAATATCTTTTGCATACATACTGGCAATCGCAGACTGACCGCTAGACATTAATAATTTCTTTGTGTCATTTAATGCTTGTTGACAAGTGGCTTCATCTGATCCTTGGCAAAAAGACTTATCACTAGATAGATTACATCCTGTACCTTGTGTAATACAACCACAACTTGCGAGGCCGGTTGCAAAAGTGCCGTTATAGACGAATTGCCCTCCTGAGAAATTTGTTGTTGATTGCATGTAGTGCCCACTAAAACATGCTGCAACAGCAAGTGCATTATAAGTTGAAGAGTTAGGATCTGCTGACATATACCAAGGATTCCCAATATTAGCCCCTTTTTGTAACATACAGACATTAAAACTAAAATTATCAATAGTTAATGTGCCACAAAAATAGAAGTGCCCTTCAGATGGAGTTTTGAAACCTCCCATACTAGAAATAGAGATAGCCTGATTATTTACTGTAGCATACGGAAAATCTTCCCCAATAAAACTACTATTATTCCTGTTTGAAAAAATGGCAACTTCTCCACTGTTATTTATTGCATAATTTCCAGCACACTCTCCATTTGTACACTGAATATTATGGATATTACTCCATGATAGAGTTGGACGACCATCAAACCAAGGTATAGTATTTGTATCTGCTTGAATGCTGCATCCGCAATTATTAAAATTATCATCACAATAAAGCTGTTGGCTAGGATATTCGCAAGCACAACTACTTGAGGCTTTTTGTTGCATTGCGTTGGCCTGTTTTATTCCTGTAATTGCTAATATGAAATTACTTGTTCCAGAGCATGAGTTTACAGCGTTCAAACAAGCATTATTACCCGTGATATTGCATTTTGTCACTCCATCAGGAATTCCCCCATTTTGGGCTAGACAGTTAGCATATATATATACATTACACTGCTTTTGTGAAAAACAGCTGGCCATACTGTCTGATATGTATGAACTAAACTTCTGTTTAAGCTGGTTGGCAAAACTGGTTTGACAAAGTGATGATTCAGCGCTTCCTGGAGCACTAGACGCTACTGAGCTTGTATTATTTTTATTTGAGATTTCTTGTGATTTTGCTGCCACCCAACTGTCCATATTGCCCATGTTAGGGGTTGCCATTTTTTGTGTCGGTGTGGTAATTGAAGGTAGGTGCTTTTTAATAAAATCTTTAAATTTATCAATTGAGTTTCCTAGCCTTATAGATGGAGATAAAGTTTGTTTAGCATTTGAGTAAGGAGAAAATTGATTATAAAGTGGTGTGCCATATAGTGGATTTGATGTTGCTGTCCAATTAAAATTAGGCGTAAGGGTATTCGCATTGTTTCCACCTGCTGCAAGGTACCCACTTTGGTATAACGTTTGCATTTCACTTTCGGTTAGAGAGAAATCCATACTTGAGATATTATTAGAATCTATGAAAATCGTGTTAGCAGTAATACTAGGATCATCCATCATTTGGCTATATTGCCCATTTGATAGAGTGGTGAACACTTGATTTAAAAATGTTAGAGTACTATTAGGCGATCTGGAAAGGCTTTGTTGTGTTGGATTTGTGCTGTTTGTGTTATCTGCGATATTTGTTGAGCTAAATGTAAACCCCAGAAGTTCACCTGAGTTTGGAGACTGTGGATATGATTTGATGATTTCTGCTATTGGATAGTTTTGAAGTATTCCTCCATCCACAAAAGCATAAGATTTTGACCTGATACTATCTAGATAGGTTAAGTAGCTATTTTGTGTGTCTTCAGAGTTAATATAGGACATTGCAGTACTGTATTGTGTTGACCACTCTCCAGATGATGATAACTGATAATTTACAGGGAAGAAAAAGAATAGTAGGCTACTTGAGGTTCTGATTGCATCAGCAACAGCAATGTTCTGCGTGTTTGTATCGGCTGAACTTAGCATAATGACTTGTCCAGTACCTAAATTTGTTGCGGCAAAATATACATGAACACCACTACTATAGTTATAAATATCTTGGAGTGTAAGCATACTTTTATCCTCAATATCAGCATCCTTGAAAATCGGTGCATTACTTACCAGAGTTTTAAAGAGTTCATATAGTGTTTTACCACTATATAACCCATTCAATGCAGCTGATTGTTGTGTATTAGAGTTATAACTTTGTATATTGCTCAGATGATTTGCAATACTTTCATCGATAGATGATTGGGTATATTTAGATGTATGAGTTGTTTCTTGAATATTGGTACTTAATGTTGTTGAAACAAAATCAGATTTATCCAATAAGGTTGAGTAGTTAAGAGCGCCTAATATAGCAGTTATTTGAGCTGTACTGTATCCTAAGGCAATAAGCATCCCGACAATAGATCCTGTAGAGGATCCTGAAATAATTTTTATTGACTCCAAGTTACCACCATTTTCTTCAAATGCCTTTAGTGCACCAGCATACGCAATATTTTTGACACCACTTCCCGAAAAAACAAGTATTCTAACATTTTCAAAAGATCGTATAGATGAAAAGGTTGATTGATACAAACCTAGGCTTAGGGTAATTGTAAGAAGATAAATATATCGATTCATTTTTAGCATATCATATACCTCAGTAACTTTTCCTTAATATGACTATATTTTTAGTCTAGATCAAAAAAGCCACATTACAATAAGGGGACATTATTTAATTTTGGCCGCTTCACAATGTGAAGCGTTAACCGCATAACCAAGTTGTGCAGCGGCTTTGCCGCTCAAGTATTATGGGTTCAGCCCGTAGGTATCTATTTATCCATTTTAAATACTGTAAATGAACTACCTCCATTTGCTTGAAGAGTAATATATGTATTTTCTTGTTTTGCACTCTCACAGTTTAGCGTGATTTCCCAGTCCTTGCTTGTTTCATTATATTTTCTTGGTAGGCTTGACTTAGCGCCAAGTGACCAAGTCGCTGTAAAATAGCTAAGTTTAACAGCACCTAATACAACGTTTTTGCAAATATAGTGATGTTGGTGATCTTTGGAAGTGAAAATAAGATCACCGTATAAGCCAAGACCTGCTGTATTATCGCTTATTCTGCTACCAATTGCTTTGCAATTAGTATCATCAGTATCGCATGCGCCGCGGATGTTCTTAAGCCAATTAGCAATATCACTATTTTCTAATGCAATATTAGATCCAGTATCAATCGTAACCCTATCAGTACCAACAATTAGTGTGGGTGGTGTTACTTCAGGGTAGGCGCTAGCAATGATAAATTGTGTTTGCGTTGCATCAAGATCTGTTACTGCAGGGTCAACATAAATAGACACGCTAGAGTTGGCAAAGCTGCTGCCAATCAAACTTAGGTTAAGTAAAGCAAAGTAGCCAATCTTTTTAGTTAAATTTTTAATACTCATAATGGATGTTCCTTGTGATTTTGGATTATTGATAATTAAGATTTTTGTACACAATAGAGTTTGTATGGCGTGTTACAACTAGCTAGTTGTAAGCTGTGTTTCTCGCTATCAAACTTAGCAGCCCATGAGTTGTCAGTTGCTAGAGGGTTGGCAACATTGGCAAAATATTGTGGGCTATTTGAAGTGCCATCATTTGTCCAGTTATTACAATTGCTACTTAAGCCATAAACATCGTCATATACCACAAATCCACTCCAAACATAACTTTCAGTGTTTTTTGCAATAGGATTCTTTAAACCACCCAAGAAGAGTGTGTTAGGAGGAGCTACGACTTCATTATTTAAATTTAGATAGTATGCTGTTTGATCATAATTAATATTATCTTTAACACTGCGCGAAGTATCTGGCAGCATAGCCTTGTATTCCCCATCAAGTCCAAGGGCGTTTGCTTCAAGTTGACACTTGTTATTAGCACCTTCAATGCCACCTAAATTACCACTATAGTTTTGTGTGGTTGTAAAGATAAAGTAAGCTTTTGCTTTTGTTATTGTGACAGGAAATTCAGTGCTTTCTTCACTCATATTATGAGCAGATATTTTAATTTTGGCATAAAGAGGATCATTAGCATCATAATCAGTGTTAACAATGATTTGACATGATTGATCTGCCGTTAATGTTTCTTGACAAGCTTGATTATCAATATGCAGCACATCAGCTTGATCACTGCTAAAGCTTAAGTTGTTAAGATCGCCTTTGCCGATGTTTTTAACAACAATCGTTGCTTTATTGTCAATGTTATTTAACTGAAGCTCGGTTAATACTTTGCCATCAACTGCTTGAAACTGTACTTGTCCTTTTTCTCTTTCAATGACTGAAAATACAGCACGTTGATTATTATCAAGATTGGTGTAAACAGTACCACCTTCAGCCTTAGCATATAGAGTAAATTCATAGGTGCCTGCTTGTGTATCTGGATTAATAGTCATTATTGGCATCTCACAGCTTTGCTGAGGTGCTAATCCGGTTTCGCTTAAGGTAAGACAATTGGTTGCATTAGATAAAGAGCGATCAATATTCTCGTCACCAACTCGTTGCACTTGATAGGCTCCTTGTGTTGATGCTGTTGCTGGATACCAATTAAAGTTACCGTTATTGGTGATCTGTGTTGATACCTCAAGGCTTTGATCTTTTATCTCAAAAGGATTGTTATCGTTAATTTCAGATAATTTAATGTTGGTATTGGCAACGCTTACTGGAATAGTCATTGTCTCAGTTATGCCATGATCGTGTTCATACTCAATGATTAATTCACCTTGACCTTTTGCCGATGCTTGTGCATTAAGCATAATCATGGCATCAGATAGTGGGGCAATATCTTTGACGTTTGCCATAAGATTAACATCTGAAATATCATCAGTGATGTTTATGTGATTAATTTTAATTGGGTTATTAGAGGTATTTTTTAGCGTGACTGTATTACTATTTGGTTGTGTGAAATGGATATTAGAGCGATCACTGACAAGTACACGCTTATCATAGGCTAGTACAATATTAGTTTTAGCAATATTACTGGCATCAATGTTAAGAAGATGGCCATTGTTAATATTATCTACAAGTTGTGCTTGATGAGTTTCATCTTCAAGGGCAGTTTTTAATTTTATTGGGTCAAGTTGCAAAGTGATAATGCCAGTTTCACCAGGCAAAATATTTTTCTCATCATCGACGATTTGATTATTTGCATTCAGTTGTTTTTTTGTAGCCTCATCTAACAGATCAATAAACCATTTGCTATCATCATCTTCAGCGATATTTAATACCACACGATTTATCGCGTTATCTGAAATATTTTTAAAAACAACATCAATTTGACCGTCACTATGAATGGTAATCGGTGTAACACTTGCTTTAGCTAATGATTGTGCTGTTGCGATATCTTCCTGTTTAATAAAATTGCCTTGGTAATGCAGCACTTTGTTTTCAATATTTTCAACCTCGATAATTAAGTTAAGCTCTTGATCAAGAAGTGTTTGCGAGCCGGTGTAGATGGTTTCAATATTAAGCACACAGCTGTCATTAGCAGTTAATGTCGTTTGTGTGAGCGAACCATCATCATTGGTGATAAGACAGCTTTTCTCTGATTTATCAGCCACATATTTCAATGTAAGACCATCAATTTGTGGATCAATATGTGCACCTATTACTTTAATGTTGTCCTGTTGCGGGTCATTTAAACCTGTCATCAGGTTATAAGTGGTTTCGGTGCTTAAACGTTGCTTATTGATGCCAATCCCTTCGGCTTTAATGCTTGAGGCAGGTGCTAATAAAGTTTCATTGTTAAGTTTAGTGCTGCCAATGATTGGCTCTGGAGAGGGTGCACCGGCTCCACCGCCACCACAGGCACTGATTAAAGAGGTGCTAATGAGTGAAGGAAGAAGTCTGATTAATGTTTTATATTGCATCGTAAGTTTCCTTAAAGTTAATCACGCTTAGAGATGTTGCTTATGATAAAAAGGTTTTCTGATTAAAAAAACGACATGTTGCGCGCCAGATTGTGCGTAATGTGTGCATGACGAGCAGGGAATATTTGCCGTAACAATAAAAAAGCCTGCAGTCGCAGGCTTAAGTTGTTGTGAGATTATGAATTATCCATTATAAGGGTAAACCACTTTAGGTGTTATAATGACGGTATTAGTTAAGTTGGTACCAGTCTTATAGTTCTCGTTATTACCCCAGCAATAAGCTTTGTCTTGGCTACTGATAAAGCAGTTGTTACCAGCCAGTGATTTCACCGTTTCATCTTGAGCTAGCTGACCTTGAGCAACAGCAACCGGTACTTTGTTTTGAATTGTGTTACCGGTACCTAGGTCATAGGAAGAGTTTTCACCAAAGCAATAGGCTTTATTATCAGCAAGTAAACAGGTGCTTCTAAAGTTAGCTGAGATATCCTGCAAGGTTGCATTAGCTGGGATGGCGCCGGCTTTGACCTGTACCGGTACCGTGCGATCAGTCGTTGTATTATCACCTAATTGACCGCGTCTATTATCTCCCCAGCAGTAAGCATGATTATCACTAGCAAGCCCACAGAAGTAGTCATATCCTGACTGGATCTTGGTATAATATGCGTCATGAGGTAAAGCACCTTGGGCAATTGGTGATAATTTAGCAGAACCATTTTCAGCGGTGCAATATACCCAGCCATTACTGGCAAGTACACATGTTTCACTAAAGCTAACCGTTACTTGTTTGACGGTTTCAGTTAATGGAATATCTCCTCTAGGAATAACAATGGGATGATCAATAATTTCGTCAGTAGCAATCGCAGTTGCCAATTGATTATGTCTGTTTGATCCCCAGCAATATAATTCCTCATTATCTGAGATCGCACAAAGATGGAATTGCCCGCCAACAATACTTTTGAAAGTTACCCCATTTTGTACGACTTTAGTTGGTTGTTGAATGGAGCCATTATCGCCATTAGCCGTACCTGTTTTACCATAATCATTATCCCCCCAGCAGTAGGCTTGTCCGGTATTATCTAGCGCACAGCTTGTGTCTTCAGCAGCGATAATGGTTTCAAGTACAACATCTTGTGGCATCTGACCTAGAGATACAGCAACAGGTTTACGTTGATCACTAGAAACATTAGCTCCCAATCTGTTGCTATTCCTATCTCCCCAGCAATAGGCCTTATTATCATGTCCGATACCACACGAGCCAATATCGTTACGTGTAGTGATTTGAGATAAGGCTTTCCATGCATAACTTTGGATATTAAAGCTAATGATAGCATTGCTAATCTGCATTGTATTATTTGCGGTGATACTTAACTCATAGCTACCAACAGCAAGTGCCTCAGTGGTAGTAACATGTACTTGGCAAGTTAGGCTTTGCAGAGTTTGTGAGAAGCTACAAGTACTACTTTCTGCACCATCGATTAGAATATCTGGCGAGCTTGAATTAATCGTGAAGCTTTGATCCGTTGAAACTTCATTAAACCAATTGTCAGGTGCATGAATGACAACGTCAAAACCTAAGCCTGCGACAACGCCTGTGATATTTTGACCATTAGCAACAAGCTCAGCAGATGCAACGCCATGGTCAATAATATTTACGGCACCAATATTAAGATCATCTTGTGCTAAATTGCTATTACTACCCATATCTAAGACTAATCCATACTCAGCTGCTGTGCTGTTATCAGATACGTTTAAACCAACATAACAATAGCTGCCACTGGCAACAGCAGATCCTGTGAAGCAGCTTGGACTCATGCTAGGATCAGTCAATTGCAAACCTGTTAGATCATCTCCTGTCAAACGATAATTCGCAATATCTGTTGATGGCAACCAAGCAACAAAGAGCTCATTGTTGACAATTTTTAAGTCATAGTGTTTGATGTCAGTTAATGGAATATTTATCGCTGACTCAGGTGTACTAAAGCTTAGCTCATTAACAAAATTAGTTTTAAAACTCATCTGTAAAGTGGTCGCCAATAACCCAGATTGAGCATCCGGTGTTAATGTTAGGTTGAAGTGGTTACCTTCCTGTTCATTGGCATCAGCTGCTGCATTAAACGCAACATAGCAGGTTGCACCACTGGCTAATGTCATCGATTCTTGACATAAGGTCATCTCTGGAGATGAGGTTTGCCCAGATAAGGTGACACCTGTTGGTAAATTCTGCTCAAAGCTGATCATCTGTGCTTCAGTCGTGTTATTGCTAATCGGGATATAACGTACTCCAAGCTCTGTAAAGACAACTTCTTGTGTGAACATACCATCATCAAACGTCGGATAAAGCGAGTTAGCTATACTAGGATAAAACAAGGTTGCGGCATTATTCGCAGCAAAGCCAAAGACTTTATCCAGTGTGGAATTAACATCATTATTAGCAAGAACCTCTGCTTGATGTGCCATCATCGCCTGTTGTAGATCAGCAACCGTTTGACCTGAAAGTAAAGGTAGACTTAGTGATTGAGATTTATTAACCGCAAGCATACTTAAGGTGTCAAGTGCTTGAAAGTCAACAATATCGCTTAGCCATTGTGGGACGCTAACACTTAAGTGTTGTAGTGCTTGATTGGTGTTGTTGGTTAAGCTGATATGTAAGCCTTCTTTATCAACAGCAATCGCATTACTGCTTAACTGTGATAGTGCATTAAGATCCACAAGCTCACTTGTGTCTGCTTCAGGATCATTAATATCGACAACCTTGATATTGAGTGTTTCTGTATCTGTACTTGAGTCACCCCATTGAATGATCAAATTGTTAAGAAGGCTTTTATTGGCTAAATCAACTCCTGAAATATCAAGTTTGGCAACACAAGGTGAGCTGATCAGATTACCAATTTGGCAACTGTTTTCAACACTGGTATCTAATGTGTATGGCATGTCAAAGGGTAGCTTAAAGCCGTAGAGCACTTTGGCTTCAACGGGCGAAAGTACTACATAAATTGAGGCATCTTTACCTGAAACAAAAGCCTTTGGTGTGAGTGTTGCATCAACAAAAATCCCATTATCGCTGTAGTTTGGTAAAGTGATTTCGGTATTTGTGTTGCTGTTATTAATAACTAACTTAAACGGTTGGACAACTTGGGAGATGGCAATTTCTGGATTAACTACTAGCGAGCAGCTTGCTTTAGGTGCGACAACATTGCCACTTAAGCATGATGAAGTTTCTAAAATGCTGATCTGGTTAGTGATGTCTTTGCCTGTCGCATCGTAAACTTTATAATCACTAGCAAGCATTGAGGGCTTAAAATTAACATCTCCAGTATTGATAAATTTAATCACACTATCATGATGATCAATAAAAACACTCAATGGATCAAGGCTTAGTGCAACATCTGTATTCATTGCTACTGTCGTGCTCAAATCATCAAGATGATAAATTGAATCAGTAACAAAGGTAACATTTGTCTCAAAGCTTGAAATACCTGTGTTACTGACTTCAGGACTGACAATGACTTTAATTTGACAGCTTGCACCTGCCGCTAGTGGCAATGTGCATAGTGAAAAGTCAGCATTTACGCCCTCTACGACAGGTGAGAATTGTGCATCAATGCTATTGATGGCGTCACTGGTTGTATTTTTTAAAGTAATAACTTTTTCTAAGTTGCCATTAGCATTACGTGAAAAATCATTTGAATTATTCACAGCTACTAGTGTTGCTAAACTAAAAGACGGTGTTAATTCTACTTTTTGCGCTTTTTGCGCATTGGTTTTAACGTATAAAGCGCTTGTTGCTAACGCTTGATCAAGTTCATTTTTCCATGCTTTTAATGCGGCAAGTGCTTCAGCGGAATTATCTACTTCAAACTTTAAGGTTGTTGCTTGCCCACTTGCTAATGTTGATACACTATTTAATGGATGGATATATGCACGTACTGATTCTGGGAATAGCATTTGTGGATTTTGTAGCACTTTTTGTGAAGTGTTAATAATATCGATAGCTGACTGCAGTCCTGGTGAGAATGAACCAACACTGGTCACTTGAATGTCTGAATGATTAAATACCGCATCATTATCAGCCTTAAAGTCGATATTGATTGGCGTTGTAACCGTGCCAGTTGTTGTTTCATAAACAAGGCTACCATGGTAACTTGCATTTTCTATGGTTGATGTAACTTCATAATGATCTTCACAATGCTCACCAACACTTAGTGCTAAACCTTCATAGCAGCCAAGATTATGCGTTAATGCATTTGCTTGTACGGTAGTTAGCTGTGGTGAAAAGTATTTAGCAATAATCTGAGCAGGTTCAGCACTGACAGAAAGACTTGCAACCTCTGCGGTTAATTGCGTGCTATAAAGTGCTTTGTCACCGTTGATCACATTATTTGGAGTATCCAATGTAACTGCAGCGTTGATCTTTGTTTGTGCAACAGGTGTGTTTTCTTCAGAGCTACCACCGCCGCCACCGCCACAGGCAACCAATGAGATGCTACCAAGAGATAATGCACAAAGAGTATATAGTTTGTTAAGTTGAGTGATCTTTTTCATAATGTTTTCCTCGAAGGTTGTTGAACATTGCAAGATGACAGTTAGTGATCACCTTGTATGGTCGCATTATGAGCAGTTTGATGTGTAGGAAACAGATCACATGTTGCACCAGTTGTTGCATTTTGTGTACACAGTTCAGAGGACATAAGATAGAAGTATTAGAATCCATACTTTACTTATAGGCGGATTAAACTATGCTTGATAGCAGGTTAAATGACTGATGAATAGCGAAGGAATGTTATGTATACTGAGTTCTTTACTGATGCGCTTACCTTGTTAGATATCATTAAAATAGGTTCAATTGCTGGACTATCAGATGCTAAGGGTGAGCATCGTACAACCATCTCACGACGGATTCAGCGCTTGGAGTTTCATCTTAAAAATATGGTGATTACGACAAAAAGTGGGCGAGTTGAATTAACGCCTTATGGATCTGAACTGATCCCAAGATTGCAAGCGATGGTGCAGCATATGGATCGAAGTTTCTCGCAACTGGTTCAAAAGCAGGAAACACAAAAAATGCAGGTACGCTTTTTTAATAATATAGGGGTGTATTACTTTTTTATTGACGAGTGTTTGCAGTCAGTATTGGCAATAAATCCTGATATTTCAATTGAGATGATTAGTTATACTTATTACCTAATGCTTAATTTCGGCTCAATGTCAAAATCACTGTTTGATCAATTTGATGTGATCTTTATCCATGATGCACTTATTCATTTAATTAATGATGAAGAATGGCTCGTTAAAATGCGCTTACAAACGACACATAAGCTATATGCTAGTGAACATTATCTTAAAACACATCCAGCAATTAATGAGCCACAAGACTTAAAAAGACATATTTGTATTTATAATAACTTATTACCTACGAAATCGTGGTTGCTACAACATGACCAAAGTCAGGAAGATAAGCAAAATAAAAGAAATGAAAAAAATGAACACGTTGTCACATTTGAGCAAAGTATAGGTTGTGATGCAGTTATTATGCAGTATAAGTTAACAAAACTAGGCTATGGAGTGAGCTTGATTCCAGAGTCGGTTGTGAAATCAGATCATCAAACACTTGTGAATATATTACCTGACTTATCGAGTAAACCATTTACAACATATCTTCTTGTAAATAGTGAATCCTATAAAAATCCAATCATTAAAAAAGTCATTACAGCAATGATTGATACTTTAAACAATCTTGAATATTGGGGTGATTAGGGTGCTGAATGACAGAAGTCAGTAAATACCCACTACTTCAAACGCTAGTCGCACCATATCTGTTGTGGTGGTACCTTAAGAAAATCATTGCATATTTTTAAACTGAATGTCCAATTGTGGAAAAGGAATATCGATATTATGGACTTTAAAGACTGCAAAGATCTCGTGTCTGAGGCTGTCTTCTGCTTTGCTTTGCTCAAGCTTATTAACAAAAGCCTTAAGGATAAAGATAAGTGCTGAGTCGCCAAAGTCATTAAATTTCACCGATGGTTTAGGATCATCAAAGACATACTGATTATTCTTAGCAACTTGTAATAGGATATTTTTCACTACTTCAGGGTCACTGTTATAACCAACACCAATACTAATGCTAGCGCGACTTAAAGGATTAATGGTTTCATTGCTTAATTTATCATTGATCAGAATACTATTTGGAATGACTAAGGTGTTTTTATCAAATGTTTCGATAATGGTTGTGCGAATATTAATATGTTTAACAAATCCTAAGTCATTACCAGAATGCACCATATCGCCAACCTTAATAGGGCGCTCAATCAGCAGAATAAACCCTGAGAAAAAGTTTTTGATTACATCTTGTAGTGCAAAACCAATACCAATCGATAAACCACTGATGATAAAAGTTAATGCATGTGTGCTAACCCCCATGGCGTAAATAAGAATAACAATCGCAAAAATAAATACCAGATAGTTAAGACACTTATCAAGCGCATATTTTGTACCAGTTTCTATGGTTAAATAATGAATAATCAGGCGTTGAATCATCCATTTAATAATCAATAAAGCCACGTAGCAAATGAGAAAAATAGCCAATGCGTTGATAATATGCATAACAGAAAAAATCTGATTGTCACTGATAGGAAAAGGTGTCGTAAAAAGATAAACTATCATCGCATTTAATTCATTGGCTTCAACACCCCATAATAGGGTAATAAGAAGTAGCGCAAACATATAGCTAATAATAATGCCAATGAGCTTTAACCAGTGATAGACAACAATCGCATGGGCTTTGGTATGCTTTTTATGTGGAGTAATACGTTGGAGTTTAAGCGCACTTAATGGTGTTAATAAAAAAGCAATCAAACGTGTTATTTGACTAGCAATATAAATTACCCATAAGGTTTGCAATAACTTATAAAAACCAATAGATGCCAGATTGCCAAAACCGATAAGCACCATCACAATATATAAGCTATAGAGTATGAGCAGAAAATATAAGATAAGTAAGCCATAGCGACTTGAATGAAAGTGGTGTGTTTTGGCATAACTCAAATATAGCTTTATGAGTAATATGAGTTGAACAATACCTAAGATAAGCATGCAAAAAACGCGTGCATAAGCGTAGTCAATAAGAAAGGGCTCAATATTAAAGCCAAAAGCAATCGGGTTAATATGTTCTATGAAAACAATCATTGAGCTCACAAGGGCTAAAGGGCGAACATACCGATGACTAGATTTATTTTGAGATGAATTAAGATGTAGTAAATTTCTGATGGTGGTACTAAATAATATATAAAAGATCAAGCTCAGTACCAAGGCGTTAATCATTATATTAATAATATTAAGTGGGTCTTGATCAATGAAAATAACGCAGTAGATAAGATACAGCAAAGATGCTGGAAAAATACTACGTGCAAATAAGTAGCTAAGCTCGTTAAAATAGGCAGAAAACACGCGCAGATAGATATAATGATAAACATAATGGCGCAGATAAAGGTAAAGTTTAGCTTGCAGTCGCTTACGATAAATCACATTTGCCAGTAGCAATAGTAGCAATAACACACCTAAGATAAGTTGCTCCTTGGTGGGTAAAATCAGATGATGTTTCTTGAAATTAGTAGAGACTGTTCACTCAACTGTGTCACCCTAAAGCTCAAGTTTTAACCGTTCAGGAAAAAAGATGTTGAGCTGCGAAACGGTTGTTGCCCAGTTTGCCACTGGCATCGTCCATTTCTTTTTAATGTGCT
>NZ_JACYVZ010000014.1 GCF_014857925.1 Cysteiniphilum marinum
ATGTTTGCCTGACATAATTTTTGTTATCTTGTGAATGATATTTAACTATGCTGGTTACCATATTTCATTTACTCAAAACCGGCAAAGATAAATGTCGCCGACCGGCAAAGATAATTGTCGTTCAATACTTTGACGCACCCAATGATACTATCGATCAACTTTTTTACGGTGAATAAATGTATTTACTCGATACCCATTATTTAATTTGGCTATTATATGAGCCTCAAAAACTCTCAGCCAAATTGACTAAAATCATTGAAAATACTGATAATGATATCTTTTTCAGTGCAATGAGCATCTTTGAAATCACCATTAAAGAATCTATTGGCAAACTCAAAGTTGCTCCTGATTTTACTAATCATCTTGAAGAATCCGGATTACAATCTTTACCCTTTCTAGCTGATCACGCCAATTGGTTACGCACGTTAACACTCGATATTCATAAAGACCCATTTGATCGTGCTTTAATCGCTCAATCGGCTGTCGAAGGCATAAACTTAATCACTCAAGATCGACTGATTTTAGAATATCGCAATGTGTTTCGTCATATTAAGGATTTGTGAACGGTTTCCTTCCAAACTTTAAGCTAGCAATTAGCAAAAATTTTCGATGCGTTTATTCTTCTCCAATTGCTGATACAGCTCCTTAAAGTATTTCTTTTGCCCCCAAATATTCCAATCCCCAATCACATATAAATTCCTCTTTGCTCGAGTAATTGCCACATTGAGTAAATTTGGTTTACCTGAAGCCCACCAAGCACCCCCTTCATTTTGTTGATCACAACCCAGAGCAAGAATAACCGTCTCATTTTCTTTGCCTTGGAAAGTGTGAACTGTACCAATATTATTCTTAATCCAAAAACTCAATTCCTTATACCCCACATTATTAAAGATACTAGACTGACTCATAAGTCGATACATCAATGCTTGTAGTTCCTTCTTTACTGCCTTAAATGGCGTAATTACATATATACTACTCAGTGCGCTCTTACTATTTTTAGTAACCTCCTGTAATAAATATGATACTCGCTCTCCAATTTCTGGCACATACTGCTTAACCGTACAAATACCTCTGACCTGAATCCATTTATTCTGCCCCAAGCTAGAATGAAGCTGTGGTTGTATTTTTTCATTTTCAAAGCCATGGATCATCCGACTTTCATACGCTATTTTATTTGCCACACTAAACATAGGATCAATGCACCTTCTATGCACCCACAAAGGAATACCAATCCAAGTTTTCTGATTATTAATTGATATATTACAGCCATATTGATTTGCCCGATCCGCTACCTGCTGAACAGAATACTGGTAGGGTAACCAATCTTGATATGAGTTTGGCAAGACACTATCCATGAGCTTATCAACTAATTTTTGTGGTGTCGTAAAAACAGGTTCAATTTGCAAAGGATCTCCAACTACAACTGTTCGCTTCGCACGCCAAATACTACCTACTGCTGCATGAGGAACTGCTTGACCAGCCTCATCAATCATTAACCAACCCAACTGCGCACATCCAATTGATCTAAACATATTTCCAACAGATGCAAATGTCGTAGATAAAACGGGAACCATCAAAAACAGAGATTTCCATAAGGTTTCCTGCCTTATTTGACATCCTCCTTGCAAAAGTTGACTTAACCCAAACAAGACATTTTGCCTAAATAGTTCATAGCAACTGGCTTCATAAAGCCAAGATTGATGTAAATGCATTGCACAAACAAATAGTTCAGATCTCAAACAATTCAAATGCTCACTTTGCCAATAACTTTGTCTTTGGGTGTCTACATCATAAATACTATGAGTATGACAGGGTATACGCAAATCCACTAATGACTGATTTAATTTCTCAAATAAAGCTTCTTTGTTTTTAAATTGTAAAACCGCTTTACCAAGCGCTTCTTGGGCTTTTTCAAGATTGTTTTTTAGATGATTTAATTTCACTTTCCTATCAAAGTCCACATGCGTATCTTTAAATGATAGGTACAATTTTCTTTGCTCAAGCAACTCTTTGGTTATGGTTCTTAACTGATTTTGGTAAGCTTTAACTTTTGCTCTTTTAAAAAGATATGATAACCAATGAGGTTTTTTAAAAAGGCTAAGCTCGTCCTCTATAAACTTAATTCTTTCTTCAAAACGTTTGCATTTCTCCTCAATAGACTCATTTAGTGCAACATAATCTTCATAAGCCAATTTAGCAACATCTAGTGCCTGCCTCTGTTCTATCGTTGCCTTATCTTTATTATATTCTTTAAAATATGCTTGTAACTCCTGAAATTTTTTAATCTTATCTCGATATCTCTCCAGTTCATCATATTTCTTATTAAATTTATATTTTGCTTGTGAAAAGCTTTCTATTTTTTCTTGCTCCACATCTCGCCAGCGCCAAAAGTTTAAGTAATCAAATCCTGTTGGACGTTTACTTTCTTGCTCTGAATATGGTTGGTAATGCTTTGTATAAAACATTCTATCTACTAGATTCTTTCTATTACGTGAGCTTCCACCTGCTGCTGAAATCAAGCCCCAACAATGCTCTTGGTCACTCATCACTTGCAAGCGCCCTTTCCTTTTCTTAGCGTTTACTTGGTTAGCAACTGATGATAAATAGGATAAATCACTAAATAAACCATCAATGTCTTTTCTCAAGGGAAGCTCTTTTGAAATATTTTCCACTGCTTTGTTATTAGATGATGCAACAACCATTTCAAAGCCAAAAAGCTCTGATTTAGGATAAAACTGCTCATCCAATGACTTTCTAACATCATCAAAAGAAGCCAACACCTTCGATCGATTAACCAAATTTTCAGCAACAATATCACGCAACAGCGTTGTTTTACCGGTTCCAGGCGGTCCATTTATTGATAGCACTCCCTCATTATGCAATTCGTCAAAAACCGTATTGATAGCAAACTGCTGCATTAAAGACATCTGATGTGATACTTTTGAAGGCCATCTTGCTCTTGGCGTCATATCTGGTGACAACTTATCTGCAATTAGTGGTAACGCATTTGGAGTGTATAAATCAACATGTTTTTCATCAACAAAGCTTAAATAGCTCATTAATGGCTTATGGTCAAAACCTGCTGATAAAAAGCAAATCACTCTTTCGATATCTTCTATATAAAAGCTATTGAGAATAGGCATTACAAATTCATTTGTATCATTTTCCTCATCAGCTTCTTGAGCACCTTCCTCCTCCTCACGTCTATCAAACAATAGGTTATCTCGAGATAAACCATTTTCCATACCATCATGTCTTAATAATTTTAGCTGCTCTTCTTTTTTGCTACTTTTAATTTCTTTCCAATCAATTTTAAAAAGCCAAAGGTTATCTTCCAGATTTAAATTAGCCCAATCATTTAGCAACTTACTAAGTTTATATAATGAACTTGCATTTAAAACTTTTAAACCCTCATTATCAGGATGTAGTGGCAGCTCATTTTCTATACGATACAAGCCCTCTTGCAATTTCTCACAACTTTTTTCAAACTCTGTCATTACAAGTTGATCTAAAGCATTTTGACAAAGCTTACCCAAAGCCCAAGGCAATGTACTTACTGACATAGTATCAAACAAAGGCATTCCATTTTGATCAACGGTTAACTTGGCATAACAGCTAAAACCTTCTGTTAAATTTTCATCTTTGCGCTCTTCCCATTCTACTTCTTGATAACCATCTGATACTTCATTAAACACATTATCAACTATCGTATTTATTTCGTTTAAATCAAATAGATTGATATGTAGTGTATACATTGCATGCTGTTCTGGATAAAGACCTATCTGAAGTCTGGCGTTTGTATCTAACCAAGGTAAAATAGCATCCTGCTGCCTTTGTAGTTCATCAAATGTAATTTTAACTCCTTTATTTTCGTAGTTACTATCATCTGGAATTTTATAAGGTTGAAAAAACTCAACTTTATGCCACGCCCTTAATATTGCTATTGCATTATTAATTTGTTCTTGCTTTGTTACATCTACTAATTTCGTCATATTGATTATCTACTCAAATCCATCAAAAAACGAGTAATATCTTGCCAATTATTAACCACATCAACACCCCACACCACTTAATACACTTTTCCCGCCTGAGATTGGAGTGACCTTGATCTGCGAGCTAATGCGCTCTTTTAATGCAGGAACATGTGAAATCACACCGATTAATTTACCATCTTGCTGCAAATGTGATAGTGCTTCCAACGCCACCTCTAACGCATCTTCATCCAATGTACCAAAACCTTCATCTAAAAACAAAGAGTCAACACGAACTTTTTGGCTAGCCATTTTGGATAAACCAAGCGCTAAAGCCAAACTCATAATAAAACTCTCACCGCCTGAGAGGTTTTTTGTCGTGCGTATTTCTCCTGCTTGATAATTATCAATTACATTTAGCTGTAAAGGCTCATTACTATCGCGAATAAGCAAATAGCGATCACTCATCTGTTGTAATTGCTGATTGGCATAATTAACCATTAACTCAAACGTTAAGCCTTGAGCAAAGTTGCGATACTTTTTACCATCTTGTGAACCAATCAACGCTCTAAGATTTGCCCATTGTTGCGCTTGTGCTTTTTGCTTATCAACACTTGCTAGCTTATTTTTAAATGCCAGCACTGCACTATCATGTTCTTGTAATTGCGTGTTTAATGACCCTAAACTTTCATACGTTTGTTGCTTTTCATTTTGGATAAACTGTTGCTGCAGCAGCAAATCTTCGAGTTTCTCATCTGTCAATGGCACAGTATGAATTTGGTTATACTCATTCCTTTTGACATTTAATTGACTATCTATATCACGCCAATGATTTTGTAATTGCTCCGCTTCCTGTTGCAATGGTTTGATTTGATCTATTTGCTTTAAAAGCTCTTTAAAGGCCTTTTCATCCATTATATTGTATAACTTTAGCTGTTCATAAAAATCCTGTTGCCGACGTGTATACTCATTATCTTTTTCTATTTGCAATGCCTGATAGGTAGTTAATTGAGTATTCAATTCAAGTATTTTATCATTAATCAATTTTACTTCTTCAGCGAAATGATCATATTGCTTTTGCGCCTGATCAACTGCCTGTTGCAATTGTTGCTCATAATCATCGGGATCTTTATCTGCAAATAGCTGTTGCCGATCTTGGACAAGCGATTTCTTTTCCTCATTGAGGCTAACTATTGCTGCTTGCTCTTGTTGTATAGAAAGATTGCTCTGCTTAATTTGCTGTTCAACAAGATTTAGTTGTTCAGTAGACTGTTGTTTTTGTTGTGCATAGTTTTGCAGTGCCTGTTGCGTTTTTTGCCATTGATTCAAACGTTGTTGTAATTGCGTATTGATTTCAGAGAGTTGCCCAGCATGTGTTACTACCATGCCATATTTATTCAACATTTCATTAAATTGACACATTGCCTTTGATACGCTTTCTTGCGCTAGTGATCGTTGCTCTTTTGCTTTAGCTAATACTGATTTGGCACTTGTTACTTTTTCATCTGCCACACGTAACTGTGTCGTTAAATCACCATGCACTTGCTGCTTTTGAGCGACCTGCTTCTCTTGCTCTGCAACTTCTTTTTGTGATGCTTTTATTTTTTTAATCTGTGATTTCAATATTTTAATGTCATCAGCTGAATCAAAAACTGGTAAGCCTTGTGTATAAGGGTGATCCAAGGCACCACACAAAGGACAAGCCTCACCATTAATGAGCTTGTGGCGCTCTTTCTCTAAATGAATAATGACTTTTTGCTGCTCTTGGATATGCAGTTTAAGCTCTAAAGTCTCCTCATAATCTTCAAGCTGCTTACCTGCCAATATACTTTCAAGATTAAGATTTAATGTTGTCAAATACTGCTGAGCTTGATCTAATTCATTATTGGCAGCATTTGCTGATTGTTGGCATTGATCTTGTTGCTGCACAGCCTGATCTAGTTGCTTTTGCGTCTTTTCAACTTCAGTATGATAACCATTAAGTGCATTGTGCTTATCATTGACTGAAGTGGCTTGCACTTTGATGCTTTGAAAATCACTAACCAAGCTCTGATCAACCGCATGATCCTGAGTGTATAAAATATTATCTTGATTGGCTTTATCAAGCTTAATGATACCCTGTTGGATACTTTCTCTCTGCTTCTGTTGATTCGTCAGCTCAGTATTTAATGCATTGACTCTCTTTGCAAGCTGATGCAATTGATCTTGTTTATGTTGAATATTATGATCAAGCTTGCGCACGTCTTTAATGATTGGAGTTTGTTCTACTTGAGCTTCTTTGGCTTGTTGCCAACCTGCTTTTGCCTTATTAGATTTTTCTACAAATTTATCCGCATCTTTTTGCAACTGTGGACGCTTAAGCTGCAAAGTATCAATCTGATCTTTCACTTTGTTTAGCTCAGCATAAACTCCCTGATAAGCATCATAAATTGGCTTAATCTCTTTAGCTTGCTGTAAACGGATCAATTGCTGCTGCTTTGGTTTGAATGCATCTTGCTGTTGCTGTATATGCTCATATTGCTCTTGTAGTTGCGACACCTCATGTTCAAGCTTCTTAATGGTTTGAAGCCAATTCACTTTATCACTTAGGACTTTTTCGCTAGTATCTAATCGCTCAATCAATGACTTGTTAATGACAAGATCATTATTTAGCTGTATCAGCTTCTCTTGCGACAATACCTGAATACCCTCTAGCTCTTTCTGTAATAATATGACTTTATCTGTTTCCTGCTTATCACGCGCATATACCATTTTGGAAATATCACTATAAATTTCAGAGCCTGTCATTTGCTCTAAGATTTCAGATCGTTCATCTGATGACGCTTTTAAAAAGGCGGTAAAGCCTCCTTGTGCTAACAAAATTGATTTACAAAAGCGCTTAAAGTCCATTCCTGTTTTGTGCTCAACGAGCTCTTTAACTTTTTTGATTTTTGTTTCTAATACTTTAGCCTTATTATAATCACTGATTTCATGCTTTGGTGATTGCAACTTTCCATCTGCTTTGCCTCGCGCTTTGCGTTGACTCCAATGACATTGATACACACCTTCATTCGTCTGAAATGTAATTTCTGCAAAACATTCTCCTGTTTGGCGTGACATTACTTCATTGACCGATTCCGAGATGATTTTTAGTCGTGGCGTTTGCCCATAAAGCGCCAAACAAATCGCATCTAATATGGTTGATTTACCCGCTCCAGTTGGCCCTGTAATTGCAAACAAACCATTATCTATGTAATCAGGATCAGTAAAATCAATTGACCATTCACCATATAAAGAGTTTAAATTTTTGAATCGTAAATTGAGGATTTTCATGGTTTGTCCTTAATTATATTACTGCTTCGTATAATTAGCTTTGCCCTTAACTCGTCATATTCCTAAAATTAGGCTTTGGGATATTAAAAGCATCATTTGGAGATTCGATATGTTTTAGCAAATTTTTGACCTTAGCTTCATTTAGTGGATTCTTTTTAGCAACCTTTTCTAAGGCAGGCTTGATGGTTGCGTTAAAAAAGTTTGTAGCCTGATCATTAACACACCCCAACACTCTAGAAAATTCAACATCACATATTACGCTATCACTTGAAAATAAAGTAATGTAGTCATATTCTTTATAAAGTCTAAAGCTAGCAAGCTCAAAAATCCGACCTTGAGTTGTTATTGATTCATTTATAAGTTGAGTTAGTGGTTTTTTGTTAGTCTGCCAATACTTTTCAGATGATCCCTCTAATGCTTTCTTTAGCTCCTGACTTTTTATGCTGCCCATCGGTGTGGGAGGACAAACACTAAGGTTGTTCTCATAAAAATCCACCAACTGTTTAATTAACTGTTCACTAATCTCTTGACATTGCACACTATCAACCAATGCCAGATGACTTAACAGCTCATCAACCTGAGCAATTGCGTAAGATGGTAATTGACTAAATTGATTTTGAAAATCAACTGATAGTCTAATAAATTCCTCGCACTTTTTGATAAGCATTTCTTCTGTTATGTCAAAGTTACAAAAGAAGTAGCTTTTTATTTTCTCCTGCAAACTATTAATTTCGGTTTGTTTAATACTATATTCAACATCACCTTTAATGCACTCCTTTAGATAAGATTCATCCTCAATATAACCATCTTCTACGGCTTTTCTCAGTAAATTCAATAACGTCCTCTCTTGGTGTGGTAGAACGTGATATTGATATTGTTGCAAAAATTCAAAAAATCTTTGATCTATCCACTGAACTTCTTCTTGTTGTTGACTAGTTCTATTCGCTACTGAATGAAACACATAGTTTGCTTGATCCTGCTGATAGCCTTCAAAAATATAATCTAAACTAGGGACACTGTCATCATGCTCAGAATAGTAGCAGTAAGCATATAACGTAAATAGCTTGATAAACTCATCATTAGTTTCTTCATCAAAGTCATTAAGTATTTTTGAAAAAAGGTCGACAAATAATTGCGTTATTTTAAATATTATTCTCACATTTTTTATCTCTAAACTACCAATATATTTCCGTATTGCTTTTTTATAGCCTTCTTCAAGATCAGTATGATCAAACGCAAAATCTATATTATCTATACTTCTCTTTAATCGAATATGTCTATCAATTACTTTATCTAAGTAATTAGCGTATGTTTTTGATTTTGTATCATCTAAAATTATAAAAATCTGACAATTGGATTGCCTAAGCTTCTCTACAAGCCCCATAAATAAATTTAAGCTATCTGAAGCCGTATCTTCATTAGTCCTTTGAGTAAAACGCTCAAGATCATCAAAGACAATTACACGATCTTGAATGTTAGTCTGATAATATATTTCCTCCCAAAGCTTACCATATGATCTAACTTGTGGTAAAAGCTTAATATAATATAGAAGCTTAGATAGCCACGACTTTTGCTGATAGTCTGCTGCAATTATTTCTGTTTGCAGCTCATTAACAGTTGCTACACCAAATAGAGAAATATAAATCCATTTGTCTTTTTTATAAGCCATGTGATTTTTTATAAAGTGAGTTTTACCTACACCAACTAAACCCGTAAGTGCACAAACAAATGGCTGATGACTTTCAAGTATTTTATTAAAACGTTTAATAAAAGCTTGACCACCTATAAATTCATCAACCACTTGTTTCTTTTGAAATAGCCTGACTCCATAAATAATTATCGCCAACAAGATAACCGTAATTAGCCACCAATAAGATAAAATTACTTCACGGAATAGCCAAGTGGATATATTCAATAAGCTTTGTTTAATTCCCCATACCCAAGCAAACACAGTGATGGAAACTATCAGACATAACCATACCTTAACTCTATTATAAAGCTTCAAACTCCACTCCTTTCAATAACCTCAAACAACTGATAAAAATTTGTCATCTGTAGCGCTGTATTATCAAGCATATAACGAATTAGCTGAGCATTATCATATTGCCTAACATCTTGCGGCATCAACTTTATTGAGCTATCAATGGCTATTTGATGCTGTTGAGCAATGTCCTCAACGACTGTTGTGTTTGTCTTTTCAAACTTAGGGCAAACATCTTTAATTGATTTCTTTTTATCCTCGGTATAATGCAAAGTCAACCAACGCTCAAAGTTTGGCACTGACACAATAATTAAGAAGCTTTTTGCTGATTGAAAAATCTTCTTTTTTTGAGAAAACTCCTTAATTTTCTGCTGATCTCGATCACCATCAATAACGACAATCACGCTTTGGCTATCATTAAAATCAGTTGTTATCACTCTATTTTCAATATTCTGAATATTTGCTTTATCATTGCCTTTCATTGGAAAAGTTATCTTTGCATCTATTTCTAACTGTTTAAAAATAGATTTAATATAAATCTCTTCTGTTTTACCTTCCACGAAAAATAAAAATTGATGTGTTATTGGCTGCCTCTTATTTGCTTTGGTATAGCGTTTTATCCTTGCCATCTTCTATATCCTTAGCTATTAAATAAATGGGGTACCGCCCAAACTGCCACTGAGATAGTATTTACTTAACTTTTTATCAGATTTTAAAATAAATTCATCAAATGCAACAAGTTTAGCACCATTATCTTCTTTCTGAACTAACCAAAACTCATCTTTACGTAAGAACGATAAATCCAATAAATGCGTATCGTGTGTGGTAATAATCAACTGACTTTTTGCATTATGATCTAATACTGCCAATATATGTTCGCGGATCAACTCCTTGGCTAGTTGAGTATGCAAGCTTCGATCAACCTCATCAATAATCACAACAGTATTTGGGTCATGCTTTAGCTTTAATAGTAAAGGAAGCAGCTCAATGATACGTCTTGTGCCATCAGACTCATCATTAAACTCAAAATTAAGATATTGTCCATCATCTGTTTGATGACGTAACATGATTTTATACACATCAAGACTATCTGAGTCTATTTTTTTTGTGACATAAACTAAAGAGCGATCTGGGAGAGCTAACATCATTGGGCGATTATTTCTTATATTTTCGACTATAAAGTCATAAAAGGATCGGGGCAATTCCTCCTTTAAAGTTCGCTCTGAAGCAATCTCAAGTTCTATACTATCAATCCCCAAATCAAATTGTTTTATTGATGCATTTATCTCTTCCAGTTTTAAAGGAATATCATTCATTCCATCTCGAGTGTCTGGACTTACTAAAATCAACTTATCATCAAACCAGTCATAAACTGCTTCAAAATGCTCTTTATTATCGATAGCTTGCTCTACCATATGAGAAACAAATAACTTATTCGTAGGCATCCGCTTAATAAGCGTCATAAACTCTCCATCGCCTTCTAAAAGCGCCCCTGAATAATCACCATCAGCAACATCTCTGACAAATAGTATCTGTTCCGTTGTTGGTTTTAGCAGTAACAATTTTTCATAATAAATTTGAGTTTTATCCAGCGTAAATTCATATTGATATATTTTGTCATTCATAAAAAAGATAAAACTAAAAAAGCTTTTTTCAGTGTGTTCTCCTAAGCAATAGGCTTTTAAGTCACGTATATCGCCATGTTTAAAACATATTAAACGCTTACAAAAAGCTATCGCATCGACAAATGATGTTTTGCCTGAATTATTAGCTCCATACATTGCAGAAAATGGCAATACTGCCTCATGTGACTTACCGGTTTGCTGGTATTTTACCATTAGCAAATGCTCTTTATTATTCTTAAGACGTGTGTTGGCATCCATTGAAAATGTATTTAATTCTTTAAAACATTTCCAATTTTTAAAGGAAAACTCTAATAACATCGCTATATACCACCCAGATAATCACTTATAACAATAATTTTTTATGAAACAAACCTGAATCATACACACATTTTCACCATTTAAAAATCGATTTTTTCGATTTTTAAATAATTTTAGTCTTAACTTGGTCATGTGGCTTTCACTGCGCTTGCACATCTTCCTCAACAAGCTGCATCATAATCTCCTGATAACAATCCATCAAAACAGCTTGTTGATCTTTTGGAATATCATACGCAGCTAAGCAACGCTCAAATACTTCTATTTCATCGAGGTCCTCTAGTGTTTCACTACTTTGAGATTGGCTTATTGCTTTATCAATTATACGTTTGTTTTTGATGCGTCTGATCTCAAGTTCACTACCTTGAATATGAGCATTAATCTGCTCTGTCAGATCACTGATGATTTCTTTACCTATATATTCAATCTCAAGCCAACTATTACTTTTATCAGTGATTAACTGTGACAAGGACACCAAGATACCTTCCAGATTACCTTTAATGCTAACTAACGGTTGAAAGCATGGAACAGCAATAGATGTAATGACGCTATTGCCATCTTTAACGTCGATCATTAATACCTGCTTTTGCTGCTTAGCCTCACCAAATCCCATAGCAATCGGTGAGCCGCTATAGCGAATATGCTCTTTTTTAGCCACCATTTGCGGCACATGCAAATGCCCCAAGGCAACATAGTCTAAATCATCAGGAAATATACTCGCATCAACATGTGCTAACGAGCCAACATATAGCTCACGCACACCGTCATCAACTTCAGTCTTGCCTCCAGCGGCAAACAAATGCCCCATACCAATCATTGGCAAGTGTTCAAGCTTATACTTTTTGCAAAGCTCAATCTGCTTCTCTTTGGCGTACTGACACACCTCATGATAATGCTGCTTAATGCCTGATATTAATTTCTTATTCTTATCATCCAACGTTTCACTGGCTTCTACCTTTCTGATATCACGATCACGCAAGTAAGGTACTGCACAAATGATTGCTTGCGGTATGCCGTTATCCTTTGTCAGTGTAATCACTTCATCTTGTGGATTGTCACACGCTGCCCCTACCACATAAATGTTAAGCGCTTTTAACACACTTTTGGATGCTTCCAACAAACTTGGTGAGTCGTGATTACCTCCAATCACCACCACATGCTGACAATCCGTATTTTTAGCGACATCACTTAAAAATTGAAAATACAACTCTTGAGCATAATTACTCGGTGTTGTGGTATCAAAAACATCACCAGCGATTAATAAGATATCAATCTTATGCATTTTAATGGTTTTAACTAACCAATTTAAAAAAGCTTCAAACTCAGAATAACGTTTTTTGCCATAAAGCATGCGCCCTAAATGCCAATCAGAGGTGTGGAGGATTTTCATGATGTTATAGCTTCTTTTTTCATGTTCTCAAGTTGAATTACTTCATTAATACCCATCATCATATTAAAATGCTTTTCATGCCCTTCATTAATAAATATTTGTTTAAAAATATTAAAGTATTTATCAACAGTGTTTTCTAAACCAGAGATATGCATATCATCGTAAATAGTGTGTGAACCATCATTCACCCATGAAAGCAATGACTGACAGGTTTGTTGATCTTGGCAATTATCAAAATGTTCAGTAATCTCTTCATCTTTAAAGCCTCCCAACACCTTAAAATAATACTCTATAATTCTACGCATCGTATTTTGAAGAGTTATGTTAGAGAGTTTATCTCGATCTTTTAGCTCATCCCATAATAATTGATATGACGTTTGAATTGGATTTTCTTGAGCATATGAAATAAGTGACGTTTCTTTATTTAATTTCCTCAAAATCCAAAAATGTGTATGCTTACATTTTCTGTTTCCACTACCGTTATATGTCACTTCTTTATGAAAGTAAATATTGTGCGTTAATATAATAAGTTGCTCAACAGGATATTTTTGTTTTTGTTCTCTTAAATCAAGGATAAAATCTTTTAATAATGTACTTACCGCAAAAAGCACGCTGCTATCCAAGCTTGAAATAGGGTCATCTATTATTACCACACGTTTCTCTGAAATATTCACCTCTTCAACAGAGCCTTTGGCTAGCTGTAAAAAATATAAAAAAGTAATAAATGTCATTTCCCCTTCACTGAGTGTTTCGGTTGCAAGCTCACCATTTTCTCGCTGGATCTGATAGTGATTTTTTTGCTCTCTTGCTGAAACCAATTGAAAGTTCTCAAAACCCATATTTCTTAATAGCCTATTAATTTCATCAACGGTTGGCTGTACACTGGTAATATTTTTTTCTAAATTTTTGATCTCAGCTTTTAACTCAGAATATGCTTTCCTTTTATTATTTAATTGTTCCTCTATTGACTCAATTGCTTTGTTCAAGCCGCTTTTCCTGCCTATATAACTTCTAATTAGGGACTGGTTAACACTTATAATATACATCCACACATCTAAAATTAAACTTTCTTTTTCACGTTCATAATTTTGTACAATATCATTATGTTGTTTAATTTTTTCATTTGTCTGAATAATCAATTGATTCATGTTATGTATTATTAAAGAAGGAGTCTCTAAAGATATCGATCTGCTTGGTTCAGTTCTTTTGTTTACCATAGCAGATCCTATACTTCTCAACTCCGCTTCTAACCCCAACTGATAAGAAGAAAAAATATCTTTATCAAAATAGTCACTATACTCCGTCTCCTGTTGTGCAATTGAATTGAGCTTTGAGAGCAAATTATTACAATATTGCTCAAAACGTTCATATAACTGCATTATTGTATCGATATTCTGCTTATATTCAGTATCAAAATAGTTTTCTAATTTCTTTTTAAATTGATCATCTACCGTATCTTGTTGACAAAATGGACAAGTATTTGAACTTTCTAATAAATATTCACGTCCTTTATCTACCCAATCATTCATATTAAGTTGTTGGATTAATTTAGCAATATCAACGTCACTTTTACCAATTACACTCTTTTGCCATATCCCATTTTCAATAATAGCAATACCCTCATCAAAGTTAATCGTTATCAGTTCATTTATATGCTGCGGTGATACATCATTAAAAACAGTCTTTGCTCTTGCCTGTAGTTCATCTAATTTAATCTCTCTTAGCTCTCTTATAAACTGATCATATTTACGCACAACTTCCAAACTAAATACTTTTTTGTTTTTGATATGCCCACGAAATGCTGGTTTAAAATCTTGTTCATATTTGCGATATGCTAATTGCCAGATTTCATCTGAAAACGCCGCTGTTAGGCTATCTAATTCGCCACCAGAGCCTTTCTTATCATCAAGCGTTTTTTTCTGTTGCTTAGCTTTACTCTCTAAATCCTCAAGCTCTTTTTGTTTAGCTTGAATCATCTCAATATCTTCTTTAACTGATTTCCCCAGCGTGAAAACACCTTTAATAGAGCCTTTAAAATTTTCTTCTCGAAATTTTTTATTATATACCAAACATTGATACGGTTGATTATACTGCCAAGCTATATGACAGTTTGAATAATCATCATTACTTTGATCTGCTAGATAATTAGAAATAGTTGTCTTACCAGTACCGTTAGCGCCATAAATAAAGTTGATTTTTTTAAGTCCTTCTAACTCAACACCCTCCCCTGTATAACTGGCAATATTTTTAATGATTAGTTTTTCAATCATGTTACTTCCTTGATTAGCTCAACACAGATTCATGAAAATTATACCGGTGAAAAAACCGTCCCAGAATGAGGGATAAACATATTTTTGTACAACAAACTTGCCTCATTATCAGTCATTGACGCCAAATAATCACAAATAACACGACAACTATCTTCTTGCTCTAGCCTCGAATGTAAATTAACAGGTAAAAAACCTTTAGGATTACTTTCTAGTAAGTCAAACAGTTGCCCAAGCATGCGCTTATTTTTATGCTCCAGTCTTTGGACTCTGGGATTAGCTATAACAGTGTTGTATACAAAGTTTTTAATCGTATTTAAAGCTTGTGCTTTTTGGCTTTCTTTTGTCATTGACACGTTGAATCTAAGTAATGGCTCATCAAATTCTGTTATTTCTATTATTTCCAATGACCTAATGAGCGATTGAACAGCATTGTTAATTCCTTTTTTCATTGTTGACAGATTATCACTACATAAATCTTGAAAAATTCCTAGATTTTTATCATCAATGATTTGTAAGTCATCTTCTAATTCTTCAAGTTTATTTTTACTGATCAACCCCATAGCTAAAGAGTCTTCAAGATCATAAATACCATAGGCGATGTCATCTGCTAATTCCATAATGCTACAGTCAAACGATTTATAAGAAGTTTTCCATTTTTCACCAGACTTCTTTATGCTATTGAATTGTTTTTTATCTTTATAAGCTAATGGCTCGAGAATCCAATCAAATATCTGACTTTCAGTATCATGAATACATTTAAAGGCTCTTTGCTTCACTAACAAATTTTGCTGCATCCATTCTTGCTGCTCTTTTTTGCATTTAACTTTATCTTTGTCTTTGTCTTTAGAGCATTCTTCTCTCTCTGATAAAACTGCATTTAAAAATTGCGCGTGTTTTGCTGGGTATTTCATAACACCTAGTAAAGCTCTTCGAGTTAAGTTAAATCCATTATTTTCATAATACTCTCCAAGTTTTGTAAGCACTCTAAATGTTTGACCATTACCTTCAAAACCTCCTTTTAAAAGCATTTTATCTTGCAAAACTTGCTCACCGGCATGTCCAAAGGCAGGATGACCAATATCGTGAGCCAAACAAATTGATTCAATTAGTTCAATAGATAAATTTGGCGTATCTTTAAATCGTATCTTATCGTTATTTTCTAAATCACGAATAATACGCATGCCAACATCCGCCACCTCGATTGAATGGGTCAATCTAGTTCTAAAAAAATCATGCTCATTCACATTAAATACTTGAGCTTTTGCCTGCAATGCTCTGAAAAATTTTGAGTGTACAATTCGACTTTTATCAATGCCATAATTAGTAATATCAGCATTACCCTGAGTATACTCTCGACCTATGTTCCTACTCCACCAAACATTACTCGTCATAATTAACTCCCTTTACAATTGATTTCCAATAACGATTTTACCACACATAATAATTATTTATAGCCCTGATATAGCTACTGCTGAAACATCGAATTGAATCAAATTAACAGTCACCTAAACAAGAGTTTATTGATAATCATGGATATTCGGGTCAAGCCCGAATATGACAAGTCGTTGTCACTCTCGGACGTGACCCGAGAATCCAAAGTAATATTTGCATAGATATTTAACCATTTTAGATGGCTACTTTTCACTATGGGATAATGTGTAAATAAGTGGCATCAGCTAATACCTCTCTCCTTGTGGGAGAGGTCGTGCAGCATAAGCTGCACGGGTGAGGGGGAATTAAAACTCAACTTATTTTTAATCTATTACTATACCGTCTCATCATAATACTTTTTCAACGCACCAACCACCTCTTCCATCTGATTCGCACGCGATCCCTTAACTAAAATACGCGAAAATGTACTTTGATTTTTATTAAGATCCGCTTGTAATGCTTCAATTAAATCATGCTTATGCTCAAAGTATTGTGCATGATTTCCGGCTTCTTTAGCAAGTAATGTCATCCATGCTTTATTGCCATACAAATAGATATAATCAATGCTCGATTGTTTGATTAAGCGACCAATCTCTTGATGATAATGCTTAGCATGCTCGCCAAGCTCTCCCATATTACTAAGCACAAGATACTTCTTACCATTAAATGTCGCTAAATCATTAATTGCCGCTTTAACCGATTGAACACTGGCATTATAAGTATCATCAATCAGTGTCACATAATCATTTAAAGCAACTAATGAAAAACGTCCTTTATAAGGTTGATAATCTGCTAATGCATTAAGTGCTTTGTGAATGTCTAATTGCAAGGCATAGATAAATGAAAGTGCGGTTAATGTATTTTGAATATTATGCATACCAACAACATTTAACTGTGCTTCATAGTGATTCTTTGCCACGCTCACTCTAAAGCTCAATGTTGTTATTGATTCTGTTTGATCATATAAATAAATATCAGCTGCCGTGTTATTCATCGAGAATGTCACTTGATCAACTGCTAAAGCTTTAGCAAAAGCATTAATTCTTGGATCATCCAAATTAATAATTGCTGTACCCTGTGGCTGTATGCCTTGCAGTAAGGCACCTTTTTCAACCATTACACCATCTAGAGACTTTAACTTTTCCAAGTGTGATGCTGACACATTGGTAATGCCGGCATAATCAGGCTTGATTAACTGTGTTAAATGCGGGATTTCACCTGGGGCATTGGTTCCGGCTTCAATCACCACAAAATCAGCATCTTGTGGCGTTGACAACACTGTCATCGGCACACCAAGATCATTGTTGAAATTACCATGACTATAATGCACCTTGCCAAATGCTTTAAGCATAGATACTAACATTTCTTTGGTGGTTGTTTTGCCGCAACTGCCCGTTATTGATAACATCGGCATATTAAGTGTTTGGCGATATAAAAGGGCTAAATCAAATAGGGCTTTACGCGTATCTTTGACGATGATTTGTGGCACGTTAAGATCAGCTTGTTGTTGAGTCACTAGAACTGCAACGGCACCATTTTGTATGGCATGATCAATAAAATCATGTCCATCACGCTCGCCTTGTAAAGCGACAAAAAGCTGCCCTTGATTAATTTCTTTTGAGTTAATATGCGCGCCAGTAATTGCCATATCTTGCCCAACATACTGACAATCATTTAATTGCAAAGCCAATGACTTTAATGACTTAATCATTTTTTCTCCAAAACTCCAATACCACTTCACGTTCATCAAAGTGTGTTTTTTGATGGTTTTTATCTAAATAGGTTTCATGCCCTTTACCGGCAAGCAAAATAACATCATGAGCATTTGCAATGCTTAATGCATATTCTATCGCCTCTTTACGCGCTTCAATTACGGTAAACTGAGTAAACTCATCGTTAAATCCCGATGTAATATCTCGAACAATATCCTTAATATCATCCGTGCGATTATTATCCTCTGTCACAATCGCAAAATCAGCATATTGTTGCGCTGCTTTTGCCATTAATGGGCGCTTGCTATGCTCACGTGAGCCGCCACAACCAAACACACAATAAAGCTTGCCCTTTGTTTGCACACGCACGGCTTGTAAGGCTTTGGCTAAAGCATCTGCGGTATGCGCATAATCGATAACAACGGTTACTTTTCCATCATGTATAAGTTTTTCAAGACGTCCTTTGGGATTATGTAAATCACTTAAGGTTTTTATCACGTCATCAAATGGATAATCGTTTGCCAATAAAGCACAAACGACTGCGGTAATATTGCTGATATTGTATTCACCCATAATGGGGATTGTAATAGCTAATACCTTGTTGTTTTTAAAAAATATATCAACCACAAAGCCTTGCGGCGATATCGATGTTATTGGCATATAACAATCGGCTTTACTATTAACGATGCTAAAACTAAAAATTTCTTTCTGTTGCTCTTCAATCAACTCATCATACAAACGCCTACCATAGTCATTATCAATATTAATCACACATTTCTTGACACTTGCTAATTTAAATAACTGACGCTTGGCTTGAAAATATTGCTCCATCGTCTGGTGGTAATCCAAATGATCGACATCAAGATTACTAAAAATCGCCGTTTGAATATTGACATTGAGAATACGCTGCTGACTAATGGCATGTGATGACGCTTCCATGGCAACCGTATCAGCATCTTGATCATAAAAGTTCTTAAGTACCCGCTGTAAGCTTAGATTATCTAAAGTCGTTAAAGCAGAAGCTTCAAGTTTTGGAAATATACCATTACCAATCGTTCCAAGCACACCGACTTTATGCTTAAGCCTTGTCATGCTTTGCGCCAAGAAATGACAAATTGAAGTTTTACCATTAGTACCTGTTACTGCAAAGACACTTTGTTGCTCGGATGGGTAATCATAAAACCAACTTGCTAAGCTTGCGAGAATTGATTTTAAATTCCGAATTTCAATAACAAAAGGAATATCCTGTGGATCAATTAAATTGACATCCTCAACCAAGATCAATTGAACACCTTGAGCGCGTAATTCATTGACATAACGATGCCCATCATGCATTTGCCCTTTAAGTGCAATAAAGCCATCGTTTTTTGTGACTAAACGATGATCTTGATAAAGGTTTTCAATGAGAAAATAAGAATGATTTTTAAGATCTACAGTCTGATAAGCAGTTGATTGTAATGCATTAATTTCAACTAGAAAGGCTCTGATTTGAGCAATAGTTTTCACGATTATTGATTGATTAGCTTGGCCATGACCATATTTCTACCCACTTTGATTGTATAAGCGCTGGCTGAGCGTAAGTCGAAGCCTCTATGAGAGTGTATTACCCTTCGACTTACGCTCAGGGTACGGTGAGCACTTGTGGGTAAATGTTTAGTCCTAGACATTAGTTTATTTCACTTGACGCTTTTCTTTAACAGCAGATGCTAGTTTATCAAGCATCTCAACCGTTTCATCCCAACCAACACAAGCATCAGTAATACTTTTGCCATACTCTAATGGAGTAACAAAAATCGATTGATTGCCTTCTTTTAAGTTACTCTCGATCATCACACCAAGAATATCTTGACTACCTGCTTTGTATTGATCACAAATATCATCGATCACCAATGATTGTTTTTTGTAATCTTTGCTGCTATTACCATGACTGCAATCAATCATTACCTTTTGTGGCAAGTGATGCTCTTTTAACGCGCTAGCGGTTTGATCAACATATTCCTTGGCATAGTTTGGTCCATCATTGCCACCACGCAAAATAATATGTGCATCAGCATTGCCTGTTGTTTCAAAAATCGCCGTTGTGCCTTGCTTGGTCACACCTAAGAAATGATGCTTTGATTTCGCTGCTCTTACTGCATCAACCGCAATCCCAATGCTTCCCTTAGTACCATTTTTAAAGCCTATTGGACAAGATAAGCCTGAGGCCAACTCACGATGCACTTGACTCTCAGTCGTACGCGCACCAATAGCACCCCATGCAATCAGATCCGAAATATACTGTGGACTAATCACATCTAGAAACTCAGTTGCGCACGGTAACCCCATATCTGAGATATCCAATAACAACTGGCGTGCCATACGTAAACCTTTGTTGATTTTAAAGCTATTATCTAAATCAGGATCATTAATCAATCCTTTCCAACCCACTGTCGTTCTTGGTTTTTCAAAATAGACGCGCATAATCACAACAAGCTCATCAGCATGCTTTTTCGCTTCACTCAATAAAAGACCCGCATATTCTTTTGCCGCTTTAATATCATGTACTGAACACGGCCCAACAACGACAACCATACGATCATCTTTGTTTTGAAGCACATTGGATACTGCCTTACGCGCTGCAATCACTGTTGCCGCAGCTTCTTTGGTAATCGGATGCTCTTCATGAATAACGCCAGATGGCACCAAGGTACGTTTGTCTTTGATACGTGTATTATCTGTTTTATCGTGTATGTCTATCACGCTCTCTACTCCACTTTATACTGTTTTTTACTTTTTATTTTTTGAAGTTTTATCCACTATAACATGAATTAAGAACATGCCAACATGTCCCGCTAAATAATACCAAACAATTTGCGCAAAGAACTCATGTAGCTCTTTGATGTCATGCAGCAATGGGGCACCAATATAGTTTGCCGGAATCACAAGCCAGAGTATTCCCAATAAAGCAACTAAGAAAAGTAACAAAAACCCTAAGCCTTGAATTAACCCAGCTAACCCACCGAAATCACGATCAGGCAATTGCCGACGATACAACATTTTTATATCCTCTATCACAGGCATCAAACCTTTTTTATTGTAAGGGAAAAGATGCCCGAATTTATCTTTTTCCACTAAGCTTGCAGCACGTAATAAATAGGCTAATAACAAGAAAAATACAGTGACACCAAAAATTTCATGAAATAGAAATAATTTCAATGTCCACGGCTCAACACCTGGCTTTATTTTATGATGCATCCATTGCGCTGATAGCAATTGAAAAATAATTGCCAAAGCGAACAACCAATGAATAATATGCGCCAATACGTCATAATGTGTTTGTTTTTTCATAAATATCCCCCTCTTATGATATTTTTTGATAGACATAACGCGGCATAATTTCATCCGCTGTAATTTTATTCTCAAAGTCAATCCGAAGCAAAATGCCCAAGGCAAAGCACATAATAAGTAAGCTGCTACCTCCATAGCTAATCAGTGGCAGTGTTAAGCCTTTGGTTGGTAAAACACCGATATTCACACCAATATTAACAATCACCTGAAAAGCCACCCAGAAGCTTATACCATAAGCAACATAGCTTTGAAAATGACGATTGAGAATATAAGCAAGACTCGCAATGCGCATGCCTTTCCAGATCAAATAAGCATAAACCATAAGCAGTGTAATCACACCAACTGCACCTAACTCCTCAGCGACCACTGATACTATAAAATCAGTATGCGCCTCAGGTAGGAAAAACTGCTTTTGAATACCACTGCCTAAGCCATCACCAAACCAACCACCTCGACCATACGCAATAAGTGCTTGTACCAACTGATAACCGGTATTATTGGCATCCGCCCACGGGTTCATAAAGCCATTTAAACGCGCCAAACGATACGGTTCAAAAAGCACTAAAAAGGTTGCCGCTACACCTCCTAATATAATCAGGATAATAAACCATCTCAATTTGACACCTGCCATAAACATAATGCCAAACACACAGGTAAACATCACAACAGACGCACCAAAGTCAGGCTCTTTAAGCAGTAACCCCGCCATAGCCGCAAGAATAATCAGTGGCTTAACAACACCTTTGAATGTTTCTCTGGCAACATCACCAAAACGCACCAGATAAGATGAAAAATACATAATCGCACATAGCTTAACGACTTCTGAAACCTGCACATTAATCACAATCAAAGGTATCCAACGTCTTGAGCCATTGACCTCGCGCCCAACATGTGGAATCAACACAGCAATCAATAAAACAAACGCAATGATAAGCCATAGTTTATAGATTTTCTGATAGTTATCTGTTGGCACCAGTAGTGCACAAATCATCGCACCTATACCCAGCACGGCAAAGAAGCCTTGACGCATACAATAAAAGTAAGGATTGCCATAATCATAATTAGCATCAACCATTGATGCCGAAGTCACCATAATCCAACCAAACGCTAATAATCCCAGCACTAAAAAAACAAATGCCATATCAAGCTCAATGGTCGCTCGAACGCGCACCTTTTTGCTATTGCGCTGACTAAATAAATTACGAATAAAAAAAAGCACGCTGTTACCTTAGTTTATTAACCAATTCTTCAAAATATTCACCACGATGAGCATAGCTTAAAAAGCCATCGAAGCTTGCACATGCCGGTGATAATAACACAATATCATTTTGACAAGCGAGGGTTGTGGCAGCATTAAATGCCTCATCAAAGCTCTGACAAAGCGTACAATCAACTTCATTGGTAATGGCTTGATAAATTGACATATGATCCTGTCCATAAACGACTGCTTTTCTAACATACGTCTTAAGTACAGGTACCAACTCGCTAAAATCAGTACCCTTTGCTAAACCACCTAACAAAATAATAATGTTTTTAGTCTCCTTACTTCCTAGGCCGATAAGAGCGGCTTCGGTTGATGCAATATTCGTGGCTTTTGAGTCGTTAATATAGCGAATATTTTCAAACGTTCTAACCAAACGGCAGCGATGCGCTAGCGGATTAAATGTAGCAATTGCTGATTTAATCTTGGCTTTATCATCATCTGACAAATTCATTAATCCGTCTAAAATAACCAGCACCGCTAATATATTCTCAAGATTATGCTTGCCTTGTAATATCAACTCAGACTGGTGACAAAATACCTCGTGATGGAATATCGCTTTATCATCATCGACATAAGTAGCGTCATTATTAAAATATGAAAGAGTAGTATCCACTCTATGATTTAATAATTTTTTTTGTTTGGCATTCATCACACGATATTTGCCACGCGCAAACAATGCCAATTTAGAATTACAATATGCCTTATAATCAGCATAACGATCTAAATGATCGGGCGATAAATTAAGTACCGCAACAACATCAAACTGTGCGTGTTTTAATAAATCAATCTGAAAGCTTGAAACCTCAAGCACATAAACATCAACATTTTCATCGATAAGGCTTAAAGCAGGGGTGCCAATATTGCCACCTAAAGCAGCATTTATCCCAAGGCTTTTAAGCACATGAAAAAGCAAAGAGACAACGGTACTCTTGCCATTTGAACCGGTGACCGCAATTACTTTTTGCTTGTGTGATCTCGTTGCATTACATGCCGCAATATGTAGTGCAAATAGCTCAATATCACCAATGACTTTATGCCAATGACGATAGAGTTGATTAAATGGTGCTTTATTGACGGGAATGCCAGGAGCTACGACAATTAAATCATAGCTTTCAAGGCTAATTTCATCAAAGTTTTGATAATCAACTATAACCCTCACGTTTTTAGGGTTCTGATCGAAGATATCGATCTCTAGCGCATAAGCCTTTAGATAATCAACAACGGCAACCCCTGAAACACCAAGACCCACGACTAATACGCGTTTTATTTGTTGTGTTTGATAATAGAAAAAAGGCTTTGACTCGATCATTTCATCGTCACATTAGCGCACTTTAAGCGCGGCAAGCCCGATTAACACAAAAATAACCGTCAAAATCCAAAAACGCACCACCACTTTGGTTTCAGGCCAACCTTTTAATTCAAAATGATGATGAAGTGGCGCCATTCTAAAAATACGTTTTTTTCTTAGTTTGTACGAGCCAACTTGCAGAATAACTGAAACCGTTTCCATCACAAACAAGAAGCCCATAATAAAAAACACTAACTCTTGACGAATAATCACCGCAATCGTGCCAAGTGTTGCCCCCAATGCTAGCGAACCAACATCACCCATAAATACTTCCGCGGGATACGCGTTAAACCATAAGAAACCAAAGCCAGCGCCCGCAATCGCGGCACAAAATACAACAAGCTCATCAATGCCAACATTGGGCATATAATCAAAAAGCAAATGCCCAGCAAAAGCACTATTGGTAATGACATAGGCATAAACAGCAAGTCCCATTGCCACAAGCACAATCGGCAAAATGGCCAAACCATCTAAGCCATCGGTTAAGTTCACCGCATTGCTACTTCCTGTTATCACAAAATAGCCCAACAGGATCACCCAAGCACCTAGCGGAATAACCCAGTCTTTGCTAAACGGAATTGATAAACTAAAGTCCATATAGTTATGCAATAAAGCATAAACCCACAGCATTGCTACTATCGCAAAAACCGACTGCATCAAGTATTTATATTTAGCACGTAGACCTTTAGGGTGTTTTAACACGAGCTTTAGAAAATCATCTAAAAACCCAATCAAGCCAAAACTGACAAGTACAAAAAGCAATACCCATATAAAGGGACTATTTAGCTTTGCCCATAGTAAAATCGATACAACAATGGAAAAAATAATTAAGCACCCTCCCATTGTTGGTGTGTTTTTCTTCACCAGATGCGTTTGTGGTCCATCATCACGCACCACTTGCCCTATCTGCATTTTACTCAACCAGTTAATCATTGGTTTACCAATAAACAAACTAATCAAAAGTGCTGTTAATGCTGCCATCAATGAGCGCACCGTCACATAACTGCTAAAAATATGCATAAACGTAAAATATTGTGACAACCAACCGGTTAACCATAATAACATCTAAAAAAACCTTGCCTTAATGACTTTCATTGCACGGTTGAAAAACAGTGCACTACAAATGCAACGTATTCTAGTAAGCCTAACTGCAGAACACAACCAAAGCTGCGTTAAAAAAGCAATAAAAAAGGGGCGTTACGCCCCTTTTTTATTATTTATAATTGTGGATAGCTGATGATTACATCATGCCAGGCATACCGCCCATTCCACCCATGCCGCCCATTGCAGCAGCCGGATCAGCTTTGTCTTCTTTAATCTCGCCAACCATTGCTTCTGTTGTGATCATAAGACCGGCAACAGATGCCGCATGTTGTAATGCTGAGCGCGTTACTTTCGTTGGATCTAAGATACCCATCTCGATCATATCGCCATATGTGTCGTTTGCAGCGTTGTAGCCATAGCTGCCATCTTTAGCGCGAACGTTATTAACAACAACTGAGGCTTCACCACCTGCGTTTTTAACGATCTGACGTAAAGGCGCTTCCATCGCACGACGCATTAATGCGATACCATGGTCTTGATCTTCATTATCACCTTTAAGCGTCTCAAGAGCAGCTTGCGCACGAAGTAGTGCAACACCACCACCAGCAACAACACCTTCTTCAACCGCAGCGCGCGTTGCATGAAGCGCATCGTCAACACGGTCTTTTTTCTCTTTCATTTCAACTTCAGTCACAGCGCCTACACGGATTACAGCAACGCCACCGGCTAACTTAGCTAAACGCTCTTGAAGCTTCTCACGATCATAATCAGAGGTTGATTCTTCAATTTGCTTTTTGATTTGCGCAACACGTGCTTCGATATTGCCTTTTTGACCAGCACCATCGATTACTGTTGTATCATCTTTAGTAATTTGAACGCGTGAAGCCGTACCTAAATGCTCAACCGTTGCTTTTTCTAATGTCAAACCAACTTCTTCAGCAATAACTGTCGCACCAGTTAGGATAGCAATATCTTCTAACATTGCTTTACGACGATCACCAAAACCAGGGGCTTTTACCGCTGCAACTTTAACAATTCCACGGATATTGTTAACAACTAATGTTGCTAATGCTTCACCTTCAACATCTTCAGCGATAATCAATAATGGCTTGCCAGACTTAGCAACACCCTCTAATACCGGTAGTAAGTCACGGATATTAGAGACTTTCTTATCAGCGATTAAAATGTACGGGTTCTCAAGCTCAGCCGTCATATTCTCTTGATTAGTCGCAAAATATGGAGATAAGTAACCGCGATCAAATTGCATACCTTCAACAACATCTAGCTCATCTTCAAAGCCTTTGCCTTCTTCAACAGTAATCACACCTTCAGAACCAACTTTAGCCATTGCTTTAGCAATTAGCTCACCAACTGTTGCATCAGAGTTTGCTGAAATTGTACCAACTTGCTCAACGGCCTTATTATCAGCACATGGCTTAGACAATGCTTTTAATGCATCAACCGCTTTAATCGTTGCTTTATCTATACCGCGCTTAAGATCCATAGGGTTCATGCCAGCAGCAACCGCTTTTAAGCCATCTGTTAATAAAGCTTGAGCTAAAACAGTTGCCGTTGTTGTACCATCACCTGCAATATCAGCAGTTTTTGATGCTACTTCTTTAACCATTTGCGCACCCATGTTGGCAAATTTATCTTTTAATTCGATTTCTTTAGCAACAGATACACCATCTTTAGTAATTGCCGGTGCGCCAAATGATTTCTCAAGTACCACATTGCGTCCTTTAGGACCTAAAGTTACTTTTACTGCATTAGCCAATGTATTAACGCCCTCTAGCATACGAGTACGTGCGTCATCTGAAAACATTACTTCTTTAGCGGCCATGTTTCTTTCCTCTTAAATTTCTTTGTTTATTTCTAATTATAAATTTTACTTTTAAAAAATTAATTATATGATTTGGCATTATCCTCAGTATTGGGCGTATGCAATACGCCCCTACAAAAACCTACCAAGAACACTGCCATGTCAAAGATTATTCAATCACACCCATGATATCTTCTTCACGCATCATCAATAGCTCTTCACCATCAACTTTAACTTCATTGCCTGCGTACTTACCGAATAACACTTTATCACCAATTTTAACATCAAGCGCACGCACGCCGCCATCTGTTAAAACCTTACCGTGACCTGCTGCAATAATCGTACCTTGCATTGGTTTTTCCTTAGCGCTATCCGTTAAGATAATCCCGCCTGCTGATTTTTCTTCTTCCTCAGCGCGACGAACCAACACTCTATCATGTAAAGGGCGAATTGCCATATTTAGACTCCTTTTTTAACCTATTGTTAAACATTAGTTGTTTATTGCAGGCAAAAATATGGTGATAGCAATTTGCATTTCAAGAAAAAATTTTAAAGTTTTTTGATTTATTTTTTAAGAGCAAAGCAATTGATGATTTCGCAATCAAAATTTTACTTTTGACCTCACCCAGAGATGATTCATTGTTTGGATAAAATTCACACTCATTCAACATTCAACATTCAACATTCAACATTCAACATTCAACATTCAACATTCAACATTCAACATTCAACATTCAACATTCAACATTCAACATTCAACATTCAACATTCAACATTCAACATTATTATATGTATCACCAACCAATCGGCAATCTCTTTTTTAACTCATCTTTTAATCGATCCTTCACTGCACTGGTGCCTGACTCAATTAAGATGTTTTGTAATTGAGCATTATCCATCTCAATCACTGGATGAGCTAAACTACCTTTGACATTAAATTTCAGTGGCAGTTTGGCTAATGACTGATTAACACCACCGGCATTAAGCTTCGCATCATAAAATGTAATATTTGCAGGCGCATTCAGTTGAATATCACCAGATTGCCAGCCCCAAGATCCATGCATACTAATATCATATGTCTTAGCCGTGAGATTAAAGCTATTACCAAACTTAATATCACTTAACAGTTTATCCGCCGGCATACTTTTAAGCATTAAACCAAAGCTTGGCGCAATTCGACTATTATTCGCACTAACAAAATCAATATTCACGGTCTTATCGGCACTAACAATATTAATTTTTGTCGGCGCGATGGTCAGCCACGGTTGCGTTGAAAGATTACTTGCTTTGACATTTAATTGTAACTCATCACTATAATGAATATTGTTGACCATGAGTTTAGCAATCACAAGGGTTGGTGATTGCTCGATTAGGTGCAATGCCTGCCTTTGTGCGTATTGATAGACTGGTATAACATCATTAGTTTCTTTGCTGATGACTTTATCTTCCTGAGCAACCGGCTCAGGTGCTAGCCATTTAATCACGCGCACAAGCTTAGCAAGATAGTCATAATATTCGTTGGCATTTTTAATGTAATGACGCACATCAAATTGTTGTGTTTCATCCTTTTTGCTCACATCTTTGGCTGAGTCTGCTATTTTTGATTTATCATCAACTGGCGTTGCAGTATCACTTTCTGTACTTGTATTAGCATATAATGAGGCTTTGCTTTGACGTTTACTATTTGTTAGTACACGATCAACAACCACATCACTTAGCTCAAGGCGTTTTGCCAATAGTGCGCTTACATTGACTTCAGCTTTTAACTCTTTTGCAAAGAAACTATTTTGATATAAATCATCAGGGTTCGCAAAAGCTAGATCCTTGATAACTATTTTCCCATCTAAAGCATCAATATCAAGTTGACCTATATCTACTGTCGCGCCATTAACTTTAGTTAGCTGAGTAACTAAAATATTTTTGACAACTTGCGACTGCAAGAAGCTACTCATAACAAATAACAAAACAATGATCACAACCGTTACGATCACACCCCACCAACGAAACGGATGCTTCAGTTTTTTATCACGCAACTGAACCCAATCAATTTTATGTGCTGATTTGCCAAATACAGCCCATGATATGACTTTGATAGATCGCTTATTAATAATTCTATTGTAAGCTTCTTTTTCAGTCTGTAGGGTCGCCATCTTAACTTTGATAGTTTTGGCAGATCGCGCAAGCAAAATGCCCACAATCACACCCAAAATGATTGCCAAGATGAAGCTGCCGCTCACCAGATAATAATCAAATCCAGCATACGCTAATACTGGTGCGTTAATCATCCATTTAAATAAAGGTTGCAAAAAGCCATCTAATAACCAAGTCCCCAGATGATAAGATAACGCCTCTAAAACAAAAGATAAAATTTCAGCAACCGCAAAAATAATGGCTGCCACGACTAAGTTGACATTTAATAACAACAAAAGCAAAACGGCAACAAGATAGATAAATGGCGAATATTGAAATCCCGGCATAAACCCTAATAAGAAACCAAATAACGCCGCTAAAAATAACTGCATTGGATTAGATTGCCCCGTAATAATCGCTATAAGTTTTTTGATAAATTTCATCGTGATATCCTTTCTAAATCGACTCTCAAAACAAACTGTAGTCTAAAAAGCATATTCACTCAAGCTTGATACGCTTAATGCTTGACTTAAACCCTATGTGGAAATAAGCCACGAGCACAAATATAGTAACCAGTACCTTTGTATGTTGATTCCACGAATGGAAGTTGAAAATTACTCCCTTTACCAGTGTATCCATACTTATCTCCAATTACTGCGCATAAAACTATATTGTCATTTATATCAATGACTCTACCATCTGTTGGCAAATACCTATCGCCATATTGTTCCTCCGCTTTTTTAGCATCGATACTAAGCAGTACAATCTCGCCGACAATACACAAGTGTTCCTCATCTGATTCCATACCTTTATTTCCAAGATAAAAAGCATAGTTAATCTCTTGTACTATGCCATCAGTTTTTAAGCTTGGGATGATTGGCAAATAAATACCTTTAGGGTCCTCACTAATAAGCTCATTAGAAAGATTTTGAGGAATCTTTTGATCCTCTTCATAAGGTACAAAAGATCCATTTGCAATCATAAATCCTTCTCCGAGTTTAACTTGAGGCTTTAATACGCTTTGAGTTAATGTGTAATAATAAGAACCATTATTGTCATAACTATTACCATTGGTGCAAATAAAGTAAGTCAGATAATTGGTCATAGTATTGGGAAATTTTAATTTTGGGAGGTAAAACTTCTCCTCATCTAGTGTCATACCGAATCTATTCCCTAAGACCGATGATAAACTTCGATACTCCGCCACTGACAATAGACTCCCATCAGTAACATGCAGGTTTTCTAATCTCGTATTATTGTCATATAAGGCAAATAACTTAATATCTCCAACAACACATTCATTCGCAATTGCAACACCCCAAAGCATCGCCCATAAAGATAACATACATCTTATAATCATATCATAAGCCCTATTGTTTAATTTTCATGTTTATTAAAAGGGTAGTAATAAAATCAAGATTTACCACCGATATTTACAATCGATGCATTTTAATTGAGCTAATGCGCTTCTACTGTAATTCACATGTTTTCATAGCTCCTCTAGCAATCTCTCGTTATAATGCAGCCAACTCAATTTTGCTTAAAGAAGGCCTTCGCTATTTTATGGATTTGATACACTACCTTATTGACTTTGTGCTCAACCTAAATGTTCACATGAACACACTGGTTAACACCTTTGGTCTTTGGACTTATGCGCTGTTGTTTTTAATTATTTTTTGTGAAACCGGCTTGGTGATTATGCCCTTTCTACCCGGTGACTCTTTATTATTTGCCGTTGGCATTATTACTGCAACCACCAATCTAAATGTTCATTTGATGGTATTTGTACTAGCATTCGCTGCTATTTTGGGTGATAACGTTAACTATTGGGTGGGTCATTTGTTTGGTGAGAAATTATTTAAACCAGATGCTAAAATTCTTAAAACATCTCATCTTGAAAAAACCCATCAGTTTTTTGAAAAGTATGGTGCCAAAGCCATTATTATCGCGCGTTTTGTGCCAATCATTCGCACATTCACCCCATTTGCCGCTGGCATGGGAGAGATGCCCTATCGCCGCTTTATCACTTTAAGTGTTATTGCAGCATTTATTTGGGTCGGATCAATCACATATCTTGGCTATTTCTTTAGTAATATTCCATTTATGCAGGAAAACTTCAGCTATCTTGTTATTGCCATTATTCTTGTCTCAATCATGCCTGCAATTATTGAAATAATTAAAAAGCGTCGCTCACTTAAAAAACAAAAGAGCTGTTAATTCCGTCCATTTCAGATGTGATACATTTCGTATGATTCAGTATGTTTATTAATTAACAGATTGTTGATAATCTACCCCCCATCTTAGCAAGTTCATAAAGAAAGCTAATACATCATTGCAATACTCTGGGGGGAGGATAGGGTGTTTAGCAAAGTTAAGACAGGAATAAGATCTTAATTTTGTTAAACTTGCCCTTGAAAATTCATTAAGCAACTTAATAAAAAATCCTTCATCTAACCACCGTAAACTGGGTCATTGATCTTAAAAATTCAAAATACCCTCATTTAAGAAAGTGATTATTTAAAACCTTATTTGCCAGTGTTTGCTAAAGGCATCAAAATCTAACCCGCTGGGTAGTTACTTCATTTTTACATTTTATGCAACACAATCTCAGCTTCATATCCTAAAGCATTAAATGCTTTCGTAAGTGTCGATATGGTCACATTTTTTCTTTTGCCTTTCTCCAACATCTGATAATTCTGATAAGGTACGTCGAGCAAGCTTGCTATATTGGTAATTGTTTTGTTTTGTTCTTCTCTAGCTAGCTTCAAAAGCAGTGGCACAGCTATTTTAGGACTAGGGTAAATTGCAATCTCAGTTTTTTTTCTCACGCTTGGCGCTGGGATTTCATCATTGTCAGCCAGCATGCACTCAAGCAATAAATCTAAGGCTTCTTTTGCCATGGCTTTGGCTTCTTCATAATTATCACCATAAGTATTGCAGCCTTCTAAATCACGGAAAGAAACAACATAACAAACCGTGCCATCATTTTGCTTTTCTTCTGCAATAGTTGCAGGGTAACTTATATTTAAATTATCTTTCATCTATCCACCTATTTAATAATTTTAATACCAGTTTGTTTTTCGATTTGCCTAACCGTCGACTTGGGCACATCTTTCCCTTTATGCATGGCAATAATGGTCTTCTTATCATCCTTGCCATAGACAAGATGTGAACCTTTTCCTTTTCTGATTAAAAGCCAACCTTGCTTTTCCAGTAATTTAATTATGTCTTGAGGCTTAACAGGCATCTTAGTGTCATCAACCGTTTTTATATATTATAGTATGCATACCATGATATGCAAATAATATTCAGCCTGAAATCAGCTTATACATTTACCGACAAAGATTTCACCCAAGAAGGTGCGTATTGAGGAGCGAAGTTAAAACTCCAATTATATCCAGAAGTAACCTGTGACCGAATTACTTATATTCCCGAATCTACAGACACTTATTAAAATATGGGTTAGTAAAACTCAATGCCACATTATCCGACCCTTCTTAAGAGTAATCAATCAACAAAATATTTTTTATCATCTATACTCAAATCCATGGATGAATAACAATCGACAGGTTGAATTTTAATATGGATATAGAAGATCTCACAAAAAAACATTGCGTATTTTAAATGTGACCGTACAATCACTAATCAATTTACGATAACTCTAAAGAATATAATTTTATGATCGAAAATTTACGTAATATCGCGATTATTGCACACGTTGACCATGGTAAAACAACACTGGTTGATAAACTATTACAACAATCAGGGACTTTACAAACGCGTGGCGCTGATGTTGAGCGTGTAATGGATTCCAACGATTTAGAAAAAGAGCGTGGCATCACGATTCTTGCCAAGAACACTGCCATTAAATGGAATGATTATCGTATCAATATCGTCGACACCCCAGGACATGCTGACTTCGGTGGTGAGGTAGAGCGTGTCATGTCAATGGTTGACTCTGTACTACTTTTAGTAGATGCCGTTGATGGTCCAATGCCGCAAACACGCTTTGTTACTGAAAAAGCATTTGCTCGTGGCTTAAAGCCTATTGTTGTTATTAACAAGATTGACCGCCCAGGTGCACGCCCTGATTGGGTGATGGATCAAGTTTTTGATTTATTTGATCGATTAGGTGCCACTGATGAGCAGCTTGACTTCCCTGTTGTCTACACATCAGCATTAAATGGCTTTGCGACAATGGATGAAAATAATATTACCGACAATATGAATGCACTATTTGAAACGATTGTTGAGTGTGTGACGCCACCTGAAGTCGATCAAGACGGTGCATTTCAAATGCAGATCTCATCATTAGATTACTCAAGCTTTGTTGGCACTATCGGTATCGGTCGCATCAAACGTGGCAAGATCAAAACCAATACACCAGTAAGCATTGTTGATAAAAATGGCAACACAAGACAAGGTCGTGTATTACAAGTACTAGGACATATGGGACTTGAACGTGTTGAAGTGCCTGAAGCATCCGCCGGAGACATCGTCTGCATCACCGGTATTGAGGGAATTAATATCTCTGACACTATTTGTGCATTAGATTGTGTTGAAGCGCTTCCGCCACTATCTGTTGATGAACCAACAATTTCAATGACTTTCCAAGTGAACAATTCTCCATTTGCCGGTCGCGAAGGTAAATTTGTCACTTCTCGTCAAATCAAAGATCGTTTGGAAAAAGAGCTTTTACACAACGTTGCCCTTCGTGTTGAGCAACTAGATGACCCTGATAAATTCAAAGTTTCTGGTCGTGGTGAGCTTCACTTATCTATCTTACTTGAGAATATGCGTCGTGAAGGTTTTGAAATCGCTGTATCGCGCCCACATGTGATCTTTAAAGAAATTGATGGTGAAATGTGTGAGCCCTATGAACAAGCCATTATTGATGTTGATGAGCAATATCAAGGTTCTGTGATGGAGAAAATGGGCTTGCGCCAAGGTGAGCTTAGAAATATGGAGCCAGATGGCAAAGGTCGTGTACGCTTAGAGTTTGTCATTCCATCGCGTGGTTTAATTGGTTTTTATACTGAATTTTTAACCATTACCTCAGGTACTGGCATTATCAATAAGATCTTTGATCATTATGGTCCGATGAAAAAAGGGATTATTGAATCACGTTTAAATGGCACCTTGATTTCAAACTGCGCGGGTAAAGCATTAGCCTTTGCTTTATTTAACCTGCAAGAACGCGGCAAGCTGTTTATTGGTCATGGTATTGAAGTCTATGAAGGGATGATTATCGGTATTAATTCACGTGATAATGACTTAACTGTTAATCCATGCAAAGGCAAACAGCTGACCAATGTACGTGCCTCTGGCAAAGATGAAAGTATCGTCTTAACGACACCAATCAAAGTAACTCTTGAGTATGCATTAGAGTTTATTGAAGATGATGAGCTCGTTGAGATCACACCAAAATCAATCCGTCTACGCAAGAAAATGCTAACTGAATCAGATCGTAAGCGTCACTCACGTTCAAAAGAATAATCAACTCGTTGGCTGAGCGTTAGTCTAAGCCACTTATCTATGCGTGCCCTTTGGCTTAGCTCCGGGCACGCTTAAACTTAAATCGCGTACATTAAACAATTCGCCGCAAATTCAAGACAACATCTTAATCGCTTTGTGCAGTCCTTCAACCAACATATCAACATCTTCTTTGGTGTTGTAAATACCAAACGATGCACGCACTGTTGATGGTACGTTATAGCGTTGTAATAACGGTTGTGCGCAATGATGTCCTGTACGCACACACACGCCAGATAAGTCCAGTAACGTACCCAAGTCATTCGCATGAAAGCCATCAATGACAAACGTAATAACTGCCGCTTTATGTGCACTTTGGCCTAATATTCTAAGCCCCGGGATACTTTGCAATTTTTCTGTGGCATAGTGAAGTAACGCTTCTTCATGTGCTTTAATGTTACAAAGCCCAATACTTTGGACATACTCAATCGCTTTAGATAGACCAATCACGCCGATAATATCGGGGGTTCCGGCTTCAAATTTATACGGCGGATCAGCAAATGTCGTCTCATTCATTGTCACATGCTTGATCATATCACCGCCGCCTTGATAAGGAGACATTAATTTATGCCATTTCTCTTTGGCATATAACACGCCAACACCTGTCGTGCCATAGAGCTTATGTGAAGAAAAGGCAAAGAAATCACAGTCCAAGTCAACCACATCAATTTTTTGATGTACAACAGACTGCGCACCATCAACCACAATAGCGACATCAGGATGCGTTTTGCGAATATTTTGTATAATTTCTTTAATCGGATTAATCGTCCCCAACACATTTGAACAATGCGTTAATGAGATAAGTCTTGTCTTATCTGTTAACAGCGTGGGTAATACAGATAAATCAAGCTCACCTTTATCGGTTACGGGTATATATTTAATGCTCAATGATTTATGTTGACTCATCAACTGCCATGGCACAATATTGGCATGATGCTCCATCTCGGTAATGATAATCTCATCACCGACGTTAAAATACTGATCCAATAACGAGCTTGCAATTAAATTAATCGACTCTGTCGTGCCCTTGGTAAAGATAATTTCCTCCATCTTTTGCGCACCGATAAAGTGCTGAACAATCTTACGCGTGCCCTCGTATTTCTCTGTCGCTTGATCACTTAGATAATACACGCCACGATGAACATTGGCATAATCATTGGTATAGCTATCTTTCACCGCATCAATGACGATACTTGGCTTTTGCGCTGATGCGCCCGTGTCCAAAAACACCACGGGCTTGCCATGAATCGTTTGCTTTAAAAAAGGAAAGTCTTGACGAATTTTTTGTATATCTAACACTAGAATGCTCTGTTACTGTAGTTAATTAACCCCATCATTCTATGCCAAAATGATATCAATGGCATAGACCAAACAATTAAAAATTATTGATATTTTCTTTAAACCCGATTAATAAGTCCAATTTACTGAAGATTTCCTGTCTCTCTTTATCTGTAATACTGGTAATCAATGTCGGCTCTAATCTTGCCATTGATATTGATCGACATTGCTCAGGCAAAGCAAAACTATCCTGTTGCAAGTAGTCTCTTGCCGTTATTTTTATGTGCAAAATTTGGTTTTTATCATATGACTGTGTACTTAAAGGGCAAATAAATATAGGAGAGATATCATTATCAAGAAAGCTTTGATGCGTTAATACAATAACTAGTCTTTTTTTACCAATTTCACTGCCCTTATTTGGGTTTAAATTCGCCAAATACACACCAGAGTTCTTAAGGTATTTAATCATCGTCTAAACCTTTTTCAATCTCATTCAATTCTTTTTGATAATCTGTATTTCCATTCATTTGCACTAAAAATTGTGCTATTTTCTTACGTTCATTTTTGCGTTTTATGCGCGCTATTTCATGCTCAATAGCATGAGTAATAAATTTAGTTCTAGATAAACCTAGCGACTTTGCAATTAGCATACTCTCTTTCTCGAGTGAATCATCCAACTTTAATGAAATCGTTGACATAGCAATCTCCATATTTTTAAATATTTTTTAGTATATCATAAAATATATTTAATGCACTCCAAACGGTACACTTTGCTCGAAGGTTAAATCAGCAAATCGACAGAAGCGCCCTTCAAAGTGCACTTTAATACTGCCAATTGGACCATTACGTTGCTTACCGATAATAATTTCACCAAGTCCTTTATTGTCTTCCTTATCCTTATGATAAACCTCATCGCGATAAACAAACATAATCACATCAGCGTCTTGTTCAATCGCACCAGATTCACGCAGATCTGACATCATAGGGCGCTTATCAGCACGATCATCAACACCACGATTAAGCTGTGATAATGCAACGACAGGGACATTCAACTCTTTGGCAAGAGACTTCAAAGCACGAGAGATTTCTGAGACCTCTTGAGTACGGTTGTTTTCATAACCTGGCACTTTCATCAACTGCAAATAATCGACAACAATCATGCTTAAGCCGCCCTGCTCTTTATAGAGTTTACGGGCACGTGAGCGCATATCAGCAGGAGATAATCCCGCACTATCATCAATATGCATATTGAAATCTTTGGATAACACTTCCATTGCCGTTGTGATCTTTGCCCAATGTTCATCTTCTAGGCGACCATTTCTTAGTGCATTTTGCTCAACACGACCAAGAGATGAAATCATTCTAAGCACAATATCTTCTGAAGGCATCTCTAAACTAAAGACAAGTACAGGTTTTTCAGCCCCTCTGGCAACATTCTCAGCCAAATTCATGGCAAAGGTTGTTTTACCCATTGATGGGCGTCCGGCAACAATCACTAAATTCGCCGGATGCAAGCCTGAAGTTAGCTCATCCAAGTCGGTAAAGCCACTGGAGATACCAGTAATACCATCACTTGCTTCCATCATTGCATCAATGCGATCAATCACATTAGGAATAATATCGCGCACGGACTTAGGCCCATCATTACGCTGAGTATCACTCTCAGCAATAGATAGAATTTTCTGCTCAGCTACATCCAAGATATCTTCGGCTTTACGCCCTTCTGGCACATAAACCATATTGGCAATATCGGTTGCCGTATTTAACAGTACGCGTAATTTTGAGCGCTCTTTAACAATTTCAGCATAGGCAACAACGTTAGCAGCCGTTGGCGTATTTTTGGCAATCTCAGCTAAATAATGCAGTCCGCCTGCTTGCTCTAACAGTTTCTCATTTGATAATGAGTCACTTAAAGTGATGATATCAAAAGGTGATTCATCTTTAATAAGCTTTTGCATTTGGCGAAAAACAATGCGATGTTGTGTACTGTAAAAGTCATCAGGGCGCAAGATTTCTTCAATCTTAAACCATGCCTCATTATCCAATATCAGCCCACCAATGACCGAACGCTCAGCATCGATTGAGGATGGTGGTCGCTTGATATTCTCAAGCTGATTATTTAAAGACATTACTTCATTCGGATGCATACAATATCACATTACTGGTTTTGATGATCAACTGATATGCCAACTGAAGTATCAAGTGTATCATCTGTTGCTTCATTCTCTTCCCATGGCGCATCATCTTCATCATGTGCTTGACTTATTTCTTCGCCATTTTCAATCGGACTCATATCAGTCATTGCATTTGTCGTATCAGAAGCTTCAATCTCTTGCGCCTCTTTAGCAAAAATCTGCATCATAAAATCAATAAATTCACGCAAGGTTTCGGCCATAATAATAAAGTCAGCATCAAAGCGTTCTTGTTTGGTTTCGGAAACAATATCATTGGCTTTGTCTTGAACGACTTCTAAAAACTTCAATGATTTCAGCATAAACTCATCATTGATAACAAAACTCAACTGATCCTGCCATGATAATCCCAACTGAATCACTTCACGCCCTGAATCAATTAATGACAAAATATCATCGGTAAACAAATTCTGACGCTGACAACGGATAATGCCTGAAGCATCTTTGTTATCTTGCAATACACATTGATCTTCAATCGTTAGATCTTGTGGATATTCATTCGTTTTAAGCCACTGAGTTAATAGCATAGAAACTGGTAATACCTCAGGAATACGAATCTTCAAGCTGCCTAATGCCTTACGTAAATTAACGGTTAACGTGTCCGCCTTTTTAGCGGATGAGGCATTGACAATAAGCCATCCTGCTTGCGTGTCAATATACCCATTAATAACCGTATTGCGCGTAAAGGCGCGCGGCAATAAGCTTTGATAGATTTCTTCTTTTAACGTATCTTTTTCTTTCTTTTTGACTTTACGTGATTCTCTTAGCTCAATTTCCTCAACTTTTTCATCCAAGATTTCTTTGATAACACCCGCTGGCACCATCTTTTCTTGTATTTTAAATGACACCATCATAAAACCAGAAGCTGCATGTACTAATGGCATATCTTGTGCCATTGGTGATACCCAGCCCATTGATATGGGTGCACTTGTTGAGCACGGACTAAATGCATGCTCGGCTAATTGTTTTTCAAGCGCTTCGGCACTGACTGTAAAGTTTTCTGTAAATTGAAATAATGCTAAATTTTTAAACCACATAATTATTACCTTTATTACTTAAATACCACTGTTGGACGTTTTGCTGCATCTTCTAGAGATTTCAAATACGCATTATTAGGGTAATTTGCCTTTAATACTTCCATTGATTTCTCAGCCAGCTCAGGCATTTTCAAGATATCATAACTTCTAATCAACAGAACTAATGCATTCTCGATCGAATTACTTTGTGGGTATTTCTCAACAACAATTTTAGCGCGATTAATCGCGGCAACATAGGCTTCATGTTCAAAGTAGAAATTAGCAATGTTATATTCATACTCAGCAACGACATTATTAATATGCACCATACGACGCCTTGCATCTTCGGCATAAGACGCTTTAGGGCTTAAGATTACTGAGCGCTTTAAATCATTAAACGCTTGTAAGTATGATGCTGGATCATGTTGTGCCATGTCGTATGGCAAGCGACGTTGTAAGAACCCACGACCATTATCATAGTTAATCACACCCATCATATAATAAACATACCCCAAGTGTTTTGATGTTGGATAAGCACGTAAGAACTGACGAGCCAATCCTAATGCCATCTCAGGCTGCCCATCTTGATAATAGGAATAAATCAGCTCTAAGTTACCCATTTCAGTATAGCTTTGGAATGGATATTGTGAGTTTAATGACCTAAAGCTATCAATTGCTTTATAATAATCGCCATCTTTAACCTGCTCATGCCCTTTGGCATAAATATATTCAGCACTTTCGCCTTGATATGGCAATGCCTTAGTCGTTGTTGTTGAGCATCCTGCCATTAACAAAAGCGCACCCAAGCCGCTTAATGCCAAACTGATCTTTTTCATCGATTACCCTTTAATTTATTACCGCCTTTGTCATTTATTGTTTACAATGATGCACAATTTAACCGGCGTCTTGATAGGATTTTATTTGTGCCACATCATACCGTATCTAAAAACATTCAGCAAAATGTTATTGCACCTGAAAGCTGTGCGGGTCAACGTTTGGATCAATGTTTATCCAACGTTTTTAGTGATTACTCACGCTCACAACTACAAAAATGGCTAAAACAAGGCGCCATTCTTGTCAATGGTGAGATCAAAAAAGCCAAAGATAAAATCATTGGTGGCGAGGAAATATCACTTAATGCCACACTAGAGGATAAGAACCACTGGCAGCCAGAGGATATCCCGCTTGATATCATTTATGAAGATGATGATGTCATTGTTATTAACAAACCTGCAGGACTGACTGTTCATCCAGGGGCAGGCAACTTATCCGGCACATTATCCAATGCGCTATTAGCACATGATCCAGCATTTGCCAAAGTGCCACGCGCGGGCATTGTTCACCGACTGGATAAAGATACCTCTGGATTAATGGTTGCCGCTAAAAGTCTCAAAGCGCATGCATCACTTGTCGCTCAATTATCCAAACGTCAAGTCAAACGTGAGTATGAAGCAATTGCCATAGGTTATATTACCGTAGGCAGCACGATCAAAACCAAAATTGGCAGAAGCCCGCACAATCGTTTAAAAATGGCAGTGACCCCTACAGGCAAAGACGCCATTACCCACTTTGTGGTATTAGAGCGCTATCGTGCACATACACGCATTCGTTGCAAATTAGAAACCGGACGCACCCATCAAATTCGTGTACACATGGCACATATCAAAGCGCCATTAGTAGGAGATCCTGTTTATAACCCAAGGTTGAAACTCGCGCGTGGCTTATCTGATGAAGCGCAAGATGTATTAAAAGACTTTGAGCGCCAAGCCTTACATGCGTACAAACTAGCATTCATTCACCCCGTGAGTACTGAAGTAGTTGAATTTAGTGCAAAGCCTCCCAAAGACATGCAAAATCTCATCCATACACTACGTCAAGATGCTGAGAGCTTATATAGCTATGCAGAGGATGACTTTGATGATGATTATTTCGACTTCGCTGACGATTATGATGATTTTGATGATGAAGACTACGATGATGATGAAAATAAAGAATAAATGAAATCAAAATTAAGATAATACAGCATTTATCTTGAATAATGACAATCAATTAAAGGCATTACAAATATGACTCACATCAAACTCATCGTTGGTCTTGGCAATATTGGCAACCAATATGAAGGCACACGCCACAATGCTGGGCAATGGTTTTTAGAAGCAGTTGCCGATAAATTAAACTTAACACTAACAAATGATAGTAAATTTCATGGCGCCACAGCACAAACACAAATTGGCGCAAACAAGCTTTGGCTTTTATACCCACATACCTTTATGAATAAAAGTGGTTTAGCGGTATCTAAATTAGCTCAATTTTATAAGATCACCCCAGATGAAATCTTAGTCGCGCATGATGAGCTTGACTTACCTTGCGAACAAATTCGTCTTAAAAAAGGCGGAGGACACGGTGGGCACAATGGCTTAAGAGATATAGATGCATCTCTTGGCACACGTGATTATCACCGCTTGCGCATCGGCATTGATCACCCAGGGGATCGCAATAAAGTTGTGAGTTACGTACTAGGCAAACCATCGCTTGATGATAAAATTGCGATTGATCACAGCATTACACGTGCGATTTCTTATCTAGACGATATAATACAGGGCAATCATCAAAGTGTGATGAATAAGCTTCACCAGAAATAAAAATTAAATAAGAATTAAATAACAATAAAGTAAGGGTTTATCATGGGTTTTAAATGTGGCATCGTTGGACTGCCTAACGTTGGCAAATCAACACTATTTAATGCATTAACAAAAGCAGGCATTCAAGCAGAGAACTATCCATTTTGTACGATTGAGCCAAATGTTGGCATGGTTTCAGTTCCTGATCCACGTCTAGATCAATTGTCCAATATTGTTAATCCACAAAAAGTGATCGCGGCAACAATGGAGTTTGTTGATATTGCAGGGCTTGTTGCAGGTGCTTCAAAAGGCGAAGGTTTGGGGAATAAGTTCTTAGCCAATATTCGTGAAACTGATGCCATCGCCCATGTTGTACGTTGCTTTAATAATGATGATGTCGTACACGTTGCCGGACAAGTTAATCCAATTGACGATATTCAGACTATTAATACTGAGCTTTTACTTGCCGATATTGAAAGCGTTGACAAAACGATACAACGCGTACAGAAACTTGCTAAAAGTGCCAATAAAGAGGCTAAGATGCAACTTGAGTTCTACCAAAGCCTCAAAGAACATTTGGAGTCCGAGAAACCAGCGCGCAGCTTTGACTTTAGTAATGAGCAAAGCGCTTGGATCAAACAAACGCCACTATTAACAAACAAACCCACACTTTATATTGCTAACGTTGATGAATTTGGCTTTGATAATAATCCTTTATTGGATACAGTCATTGAGTTTGCCAAAGCAGATAATGCGGATGTCGTTGCTGTATGCGCTGCCATTGAATCTGAGATTGCTGAGCTTGATGAGGATGAAAAAATGGAGTTTTTAAGTGATCTTGGTTTAGATGAGCCTGGACTTAATCGTGTGATTCGCGCAGGATATAAACTATTACAACTACAAACTTACTTTACCGCAGGGGTAAAAGAGGTGCGTGCGTGGACTATTCCTGTCGGTGCTACCGCCCCGCAAGCAGCTGGTAAAATACACACTGATTTTGAACGCGGATTTATTCGCGCTGAGGTCATTGGCTTTAATGATTATATTGAACACAATGGCGAGAAAGGCTCCAAAGATGCCGGTAAAGCACGCTTAGAAGGTAAGGAATATATTGTTCACGATGGCGATGTTGTGCATTTTAGATTTAACGTATAGAGCTAAATATGGCTAATATGGTCATAATAATTTGCCATGCTATGTGTTACCCAGCTTTCTTTAACACTCATGAAAAAATATGAAATTCCAAAGTGGTGATAACCAAATGCTTGTGTCATATAGATAACTGGGTCAACAACATTCGCAACCCAAATATAATCAACCAGTTTATCTTTAAAGTATGCAACAAAGTCATACTGCCCAACGGCTGGTGCGGCAAAAGTAATCACAGATAAATGATCAGATTTTAGCTTATCATCTTCCGTCATTTTAGCTGAAAAAAGTGTTGCTACAGCGCCACCTAGACTGTGTCCAGAAATGATCACTTTGGTATTATTATCTACATTGCTATCCATCCAATCTAGAAATCTTTTATTTAGCATTATCTCTATCAAATATAGCTGAAAACCAGTATGCGCCCTTGTATTGGTTCCATTGAAAAAAGAAGGCACAACAAAAGTATCCAAAACCCAATTGGTTATATTATCACTTCCTCTAAAACTAATAATTACTGTATTTTCATCACTATTTTTAGCTACCAAAACTTGTGACCCCATGATATTACTTGAATAAGTTTGAACAGGGTAATTTTCATTTAAATGCCAATTTTTCTCAAATAAAGCGTAGTTTTGTTTGTGCCTTGCTAAGTCATAGCTTAAATCAAGCTTTAAGTCTGTATTTGAGATATTTTGTTCAATTTGTGCATTGTCAGAAAATAATTCTATTGTGAAACCTTGATCTTTTAAAAAATTTGCAGCTTTAACCTCTGTTGTTTTAGTTCTTTCATCAAAGTCAATATGATACAAGTAGGCTGCTTGCGCACCAGCTGCTGCTAACTTAAGGCGTGATGAATCAATATTTTCTGAAGAAAAAGATAGACCAAAAACCATCGCCAAACCTAGTGTCAAAATACCTTCTTTTTGCATACTCAATCTCTCATCATTTATTACTCATTAACAAATACATTATGAATAATAAATAACCAAAAATAAGTTTCAAATAGGTATTCTTAAGTATTAGGTTCGATACATTAATCTAATGCAGTCTGGGAAAAAGTGCTGTCAATCCACCTGCCATCATTTGAATAGCAATGGCCGCTAGAATAAGTCCCATGACACGCGATATCACTGATAATGCTTCTTCACTAAGAAAACGTGCAAGCTTAGGTGTATATTTTAATAACAACCAAAAAAATACTGCGGCTACCGCGCATATAATGCTTGCCATCAAAAATTGCCACAAAGTGAAATCATGTGCATGGGTAATAATAACCGCCATAGCGCCAGGGCCTGCAATCACAGGGATTGCCATTGGTACCACAGCTATAGACGGTTGTTTTTCATCATCTATCTTTTTCTCACCTTTCTTGTGTGTATGATTACCCCCTTGGATCATCGATAAAGCAATACGTAAAACAATTAGACCACCAGCCAATCTAAATGCGCCAATACTGATCCCAAAGAAATTTAAAATTGGCCAACCAATCCATAATGAAATCATCAAGAGTACAAAAATAGCAATGGCACAAATTTTAGCGGTTTTATTGCAATCCTGTTCATCTCTCCCCGTAATCAACCCAATATAAATGGCTAAGTTACCAATAGGATTCATAATTACAATTAACGCAATAGCGAAACTTAACATCAGCTTTCCTTACTCTCTCTTAATCTGTCTATCTTATTTAGCCTAGCTTATTGACAGAGTTTTTTCATTAAAGCATTCGATAAATTTATATTCAATGATTGTTTTAATGGCAGGGAAACTTAGTAGCTGTTACAATCACGCTATCTTTGGATTTGTTGATAACAAACAGACTTATGCAGGAAGTATTTAAAGTTTATTTTGCGCACCGCACTGTACAAGTGCTTTGGTTGCTTTTTTTTGCCTTTTTAGCCCTTAGTATTTTTATAGGCGTATTTGAGAGTCACTGGTGGTGGTTATTTTTACCGATTATTATCGCACCTTTTTATGAATGGTATGCCCATAAATATTTATTGCATGCCAAGCTTACTGAAAAGCACGGGACTTTCCGCAATTTCCAGATAAGACTACATCATGGGCATCATAAATATCCACAAGATGTTGAACTACTGTTTGCACCATGGTCAGCCATTATCTTGCATCTCATACAAACCTATATTTTATTTGCACTCATTACTTGGAGCTTTAGTGTCGCACTTGTGCCATTTACATTTGGCATTCTTTACTATCTATTCTACGAATGGATGCATTTAGCACATCACACCCCTACCTATCAACCCAAAACTCAGGTTGGACACAGATTAAAACGCGCGCATATGCGCCATCACTTTCATAACGAGAACTATTGCTGGGGCATTACTAACTATCTAGGTGACTTATGTTTTGGCACATTTAAAGAACGCAACGACGTTGCCAAAAGCGCAACGGCTAAACAAATCTCTGGGTATAACGAGTAAGATTAATGCAGCACAACCCACTTGCGGCTTAAGATATTGTATTTATTTAATTCTTGTTCATGAAACTTATTCATAAACTCACGATTATTAATCTCAGTGTTTAACTCTTTTTGCGCAAGACTAATTCCATAACGGCGACACCAACGCTTAACTGTCCATACTTGATAGCCCATCAATTCAGAGGCCTCAAGATATGAAACGCCTTGATCATGTAGATCTGTTAAAACTTTTTCAGCGGGTTTGCCATATTTTTTAAGAATATTTAACTCAAAGTTATTGCTATATTGATTTGGCATTTTGTGCTCCTATATGAACAATTCTCTCGATACAAGATCAATTGTTACATAGAACACTTGATCAATCCAATAAAATAAAATAATCAAGCACATAACAAAAAGCTATAGCTATCCTATTTATGCTTCCTGTATACATGAGTTAGCCATATGCCTAAATTACTGTAGATTGACTTTGTATATCCTCTAGCGTCTTTGCTAGATTGATTTTCAACTTATCCAGTGTTGCAATTAGCCCATTTTTTTCATCCAGATCCACACCAACCAAGATCTGCTCATAATGCTGTTTTACTGCTTTATCTAGCTCTTCCAAAACAGCAAGTCCACGTTTGGTAACAATAACGCATTTTGCACGACGATCACTCTCATGTGCAATGCGTTCAACAAGACCCTGATCACTCAAGCGATCGAGCACACGAATAAGATTCTGTGCTTCAATTTCTAGATGTCCTGCCAACTCAATTTGAGTAAGTTTTGGACGAAACCTTGCGTGCACTAGTACACGCCGATCTAAAACATTTAAGCCTAATTCTTTTGCATGAAAATTATAAATCTTACGGATTAATAATCCGGTATCACAAATCGCAAACTCTAATAGTTGCGTGGTCGCGTCTGACATGCTTAGCTTGTTATCCTTTGACGTTGTGCCTGAAGCTGGATTATAACAATGGCACTAGCGATTGTCAGCACTATTCCTACAAGTGTCAGCCAGTCATAACGATCTGCGAAAAAAAAGACACCAATAAGGGCCGCAAAAATAACATTAGCGTAATACAGCACAGAAAAACTCTGCGCCTGAATATAGCCTAATGCCAACACCAAAAGGTATTGTACAAAGAAAAATAACACACCAATTGCAACGAGTATTAAAAGTGCGTAAAGCGATATTGCTTGCCAGAAAGGAGTACTAACAACTCCAGCAATAATACTTGAAAATAAAAAGTAATAAAAAACAGTCGTCAAACCATTATCATAGCTTGAAATTTTACGCACCATAATAATTGATAGCGCCATAGATAAGCCAGCCCCTAATGCAACAATGGCGTAAGGGTTCATGATTTTAGCATCAGGCTTTAGAATCATCATAACACCAACAAAACCAACAATTAACGGCAACCATAATGCATGCTGAAACTTTTGTCGCATAAAAATAAATAAGATAAAGGGCACAAAAAATGGTGCTGTATTTGCTAACAATACACCATCGACTAATGGCACATGCATAATTGCAATAAATAGAAAATAGCTGATCCCCAAACTAAACACCGTTCTTGCTAAATGCTGCCATGGCACTTGTGTTTTTAATAAATTGACCTGCCATTGATGCTTTTTATAAAAGATAATTGGCAATATCAGAATTAACGCAACTAAACTTTGACTAAATACAATCACAGGTATACTTAATCCGATATTAAACTTCTTAATCAATGCTGCTTGAAATGCATAAATTAATGCACTTAACAGCGTGAAACTCACCCCTAAATAACTATTTTTCATTTGATTTAACTTAAATACACATTTAATAATTAATGATTATTATAATTTTTAATTTTAAAAACACAACATTTACATTTTAGCTAAGACTAAATATTCACCCACAAGTGCTCACCCCACCCTAAGCGTAAGTCGAAGCGATTCACTGAACATCTGTCGAAGTGGGTAATCATGCTTCATAGAGGCTTTGACTTACGCTCAGCCAACGCTTACACAATCAAAGTGGGCAGGAATATGGTCATAGCCTACATTTTAAATATAAAAAGGCGACTCACGAGTTATGGGTTATGGGTTATGGGTTATGGGTTATGGGTTATGGGTTATGGGTTATGGGTTATGGGTTATGGGTTATGGGTTATGGGTTATAGGTTATAGGTTATAGGTTATAGGTTATAGGTTATAGTGATTATTTTGAAGATTGACGCGTGAGTAACAACTGATTCTGCAGAGAAATTTTCTCTAAAGCCAAAATAATTTTATTATTCTGCTCAAGCAGCAACTGATTCTGCTGCGCCTGTTTATAAGCTAGATACAAACTATACTGCTGATATTTTGTTAGATCATCTGCATTTTTGTCCGCTTTAACAAACATATTGCTAAGCTCTGTTTGCAGTTGATCAATTTGTCCTTCATTGCCAACCGTTACTGGATAATTAATTTGTGCTGTTTGTGAAACGGCAACAGGATTCTCAGGCGTAATCGCTTGCGGCGCTTGTACACCTCTTAGCTGATCTTCCAAAGACATCGATTGATTACCTGGAGAAATAACTTTCATCCGGCTACCTGTTTGCGATGTGTCACTGACAATCGTTGCTTGCTGTTGAGTTTGCGATTCAGTCATAGCACTATGTGTTGGGCTAGCTGTTGACTCTGTTGCTGCAAAAACTGATGACACACTAAAAGCACTGACGGTTAAAAGAGATAAAATAATGCGTATTTTTGTCATTGTGATTGTGACTTTAATGAATAAACATAGCATCACCATAACTATAAAAGCGATAGTTGTCATCTATTGCATGGCGATATGCTTTTTTTATCATATCAATTGAAGAAAAGGCACTAACTAACATAATTAATGTTGATTTTGGTAAGTGAAAATTGGTGACCATTGCATCAATAACATGAAAGGTTTTCCCTGGATACAGAAAGATATCACTCTCACCATAAAATGCCTTTATCTGACCATTGCCATTAGCTGCCGCTGTTTCCAATGAACGCACTGAAGTTGTACCCACAGCAATTACACGCCCACCTTGCGATTTGGTTTTATTGATCTGATCACATACATTTTGTGGCACATCAATCAATTCACTATGCATAACATGCTCATGAATATCATCCGTTTGCACCGGCTTAAAGGTACCAGAGCCTACATGCAATGTGACATAAGCAATATCAGCACCTTTGTCTTTTATTTTTTGTAATATCTCTTTAGTAAAATGAAGTCCAGCAGTTGGTGCTGCAACAGAGCCAAGAAGCTCACTATAAACCGTCTGATATCGCTCTATATCAAAGGTTTCATCTTGGCGCTTGATATAAGGAGGCAGAGGCATATGACCATGCTCAGCCATTAACTGCCAAACATTGCCATCAATTAATTCAATATGATATAACCCGTCATTTTTCTCAATCACACGTGCTTTAATATCAGCGATCTCCACCACTGAATTCAGTTTAGGTGCTTTATTAGCGCGAACATGGCTAACAAAAAGCTTATCATTTACTACTTTTTCAATCAAAAATTCAAGTTTAGCGCCAGTTTCTTTCTGTCCAAAAAGGCGCGCTGCCATCACCCGTGAATTATTAAAAACAACCAAGTCACCTGCTTGTATATAATCAACAATCTCACTAAAAATATGATTAGTTAATGCTTGTTTTTGGCGATCAAGTACCAATAAACGACTTTGATCACGCTCTTTTGCAGGATAACGCGCAATAAGATGCTCAGGTAATTCATAATCAAAAAGTTCTGTTTTCACAAGTGTCACATCCTCTATAAACAATACAATTTAATGAGATAAATTTCTCAAGGGCGGGCGTATGCAATACGCCCCTACGCTTACATTTATCACAGGTAACTTTCTAGGGGCGTATTCATATACCCCTACGCTTATATTTATTACAGGCAGCTTTGCAAGGGTGTGTTGCATATGCCTCTACCGCTTACATTTATCACAAGCAACTTTGTAGGGGCGTATTGCATACGCCCTTGTATAAAACAAATAGCAATAAAAAAGGCGCCAATCCGGCGCCTTTTTTATTTGTTGGCTTTCGCTAATTGATAATTAAGCGTTAGCAACTGCTTCAATTGAAACGAATTGACGATTTAAAGGACCACCTGTGTGGAACTTAACAACGCCATCAGTCGTTGCAAACAACGTGTGATCACGACCACAACCAACATTAACACCAGCATGGAATTTTGTACCACGTTGACGTACTATAATTGAACCTGCTTTAACAGTTTCACCACCATAGCGCTTAACACCTAGGTACTTAGGATTGGAATCGCGACCGTTACGAGTACTACCGCCTGCTTTCTTATGAGCCATGTTTTATACTCCTTAAATTAACCTTGAATTGCTGTGACTTTTACCGCAGTGTAATACTGACGATGACCTTGACGTTTCATGCTGTGCTTACGACGACGAAACTTGATAATCTGAACTTTCTTATGACGACCTTGCTCAACGATTTCAGCAACCACTTTAGCACCATCAACAACAGGACTGCCAACTTTGATCTCATCGCCATTTTGCAACATCAACACATCAGTGAACTCAATCGTTTCACCAACGCCTTTTTCAATTTTTTCTAGCTTAAGTACACCACCTTCTTTGGCTTTGTACTGCTTACCGCCACTTTTAATAATTGCGAACATAATATTCTCCGAATGCTCAAGCTGACATAATGCCGCTTGACTTTTTGTTATCATAATTTAAAGCGCTTTTTAAAAAGCTCGCAAATTCTATTGTTTTTTGTAGCAAATAGCAATATTCATGGCTTAATAAATTCAACAATATTGCCTGAGGGGTCTTTTGCATAACAAGATAAAGTACCATCACGATGTTGTTTCAACTTGCCAAGACTTTCTGCATTTTCAGAATTAAATGCAATATGTGGTGGATGCTGGTGTGGCACAACAAAGGCAAGCTTTATATTTTGAAACTCAATCATTGCCCACGTATCATCCTGATAAATGAGTTTGGCATTAAAGTGCGACAAATACCATGTAAGTGTTTGCTCTAAGTCTTTGACCACAATGGCAACATGATCAATTCTATCCATTTCATCGCCCTTTACTTATAAAATCATACGTTTAGTATAAAAACTATTTAAGCAATAGCCAACACTCCGTTAAAAGTTCTGTATCCGCCACCTCATGATCGAAATTGTAATAGCAGAATATACAAGGCAAATCAGCACAAACCATTTTATAGTATTTCTATCATTGCCTTACGCCATTCTTGTTTAAATTGACAATGTATTGTACAATTTGAATCACTTATAAGCAGAGCGAGTATAAATATGGAAAAAGTAACCTATTCAAAATGCCGAAACAATCTAGCCTCGATGATTAATAAAGTAAATGATGATCATGCTCCGCTATTAATTACCAGAGAAAGAGGAAAAGATGCCGTTTTAATGTCGCTTGAGGATTATAACGCTTACAATGAAACACTTTATCTGATGAGCTCACCTGAAAATGCAAAACAACTTAATAAAGCAATTCATGATTTAGAGAAGATGAAAAATGTTATTCAAAGAGACCTAATGGAATGATCCTATGTTGGCATAGTCTTGCTTGGGAACAATATCTATATTGGCAAGCACATGACAAAAAAATAGTAAAGTCCATTAATAGACTTATAAAAGAAATCATGCGTGACCCTTTCAAAGGAATTGGCAAACCTGAACCGCTAAAGCATAATCTACAAGGTTGGTACTCTCGAAGAATTGATTTGACGCATAGACTTGTTTATAAAGTTGAAGGTAACAATTTACTTATCGCCCAATGCCGTTTTCACTACTAAATCAACAATACTCTAACTGCCAATTAATGTACTAAGCTCATCAATATTTTTTGCACAAAGCCTAGTAACAGATAAAACTTTGTCTCTCTGAGCATGTTCAGTATAAGCAATAAACTCATCAGCAATACCAGCATTATAAAGCTCATAGTCGGTAAAACCATCGCCAACAATTACGGTTTTTCCAGTCAATTGATCTTGGATTTTTGTAGCACCAGTGACTTTTGAATCACAAAAACCATTGTCATTATTTAAGCCATCAAAGTATCCATTTTCATCCCAGTGTAAATTCACCGCAAAAACGCGTGATGCTGGAATACCCAGATACTCAGCAAAAGGCAAAATAAGTTCACTAAAACCACCACTAATAATCCACACTTTGACATTATGCTGATGTAATGTTTCGATTAATTCCTTGATACCAACAGTTAATGCACTAGGACAATACTGAGTAATAAACTCATTGACTGCGGCCTTTGTTGGCTTTGCTACTTTTAAACGCGCCTCCAAACTATCACGAAAACTCATCTCACCATTCATACCGGCATTCGTTAAGGTTTCAATTTGCTGTATTTTAGACTGATCCCCTTGAAGCAGCTCAGCCATGATAACTTCTAGTGATTCAAAATGGATCAGCGTTGAATCAAAATCAAAAATCACATTATTGTACTTACACATAGTGCACCGTCCGTTTTATTAATTTTTAGCTGGATGCAAAATAGTAGGTTTTAAAAACCGCGGATCTTTTTGCTTATAATCCAGCGTAAAATGAAGCCCTCGACTTTCCTTTCTGCGCATTGCAGACTCAACCATCAATTCAGCAACTAACACCAGATTTCTAAGCTCTAACAAATCAGCAGTTACCGTAAAATCAGAATAATAGTCAAATACCTCCTGGCGCAACAGCTTAATCCGATGCATTGCGCGCTCCAAGCGTTTGTTACTTCTAACAATCCCCATAAAGTCCCACATGCAACGTCTGATCTCACGCCAATTATGGCGAATAAAAATCTCCTCATCCGAGTCCATGACGAGTGCATCATCCCAGCGGGGAATATCTGACATTGGTATTAATTTTGAGAGATTTTGTTTAATATCATTAGCCGCAGCAAAAGCATATACAAGACACTCTAATAACGAATTACTTGCCATGCGATTAGCGCCGTGAAGTCCTGTATAAGTTACCTCTCCTGCAGCATACAATCCAACAACATCGGTACGTGCCTTATTATCAACCATCACACCACCACAAGTGTAGTGTGCCGCTGGCACCACGGGAATCTGATCTTTGGTCAAATCAAGTCCATATTTTAATAAATTTTCATAAATCATCGGAAAGTGTTCTTTAATAAATGCCTCTGGCTTATGGGTAATGTCCAAGTAAACACATTCTAAACCATATTTTTTCATCTGCAGGTCAATAGCGCGTGCAACAACATCACGAGGGGCCAGCTCAGCACGCTCATCAATCTCAGGCATAAAACGCTTACCATCAGGCAAACGCAAATATGCGCCTTCACCACGCAATGCCTCACTTAATAAAAATGATCCTGCTTGAACGTGATATAGGCAAGTCGGATGAAATTGATTAAACTCCAAATTTGCCACGCGACAGCCCGCGCGATAGGCAATGGCAATGCCATCGCCACTAGAGACCACGGGATTAGTGGAATATTGATAGACGCGTGAGGCACCTCCTGATGCCAAGACAACAGCACGTGCACCAAAAGTTTCAATCTTGTTTGACTTAAGGTTTAACGCGTAAGCCCCAACACAACGTTGTTGCTGTAAAATCAAATCAACGACATTGTAATATTCATATACTTTTATATTCGGGTGATTTTTAACTAAAGCCGTTAACGTCGTTTGTACTTCTTTGCCCGTAGCATCCGCAGCATGCAAAATTCGACGATAAGAGTGTCCTCCTTCCATCGTTAAGTGGTAATAATTTTCATGCTCACTATCTAACGTAAAGTGCACGCCTTGATCAATCAACCATTCAACACATGATTTAGCATTCTCAACAGTAAAACGCACCGCTTTTTTATCACATAACCCATCACCTGCAATAAGGGTATCTTTAATATGCGCCTCTAATGAGTCCCCTTTGTCCATCACTGCAGCAATTCCACCTTGTGCATAAAGGCTGGAGCCTTCACCCAAGGCGGATTTACACAATATCGCCACGTTACAATCATCCGCTAAATTAAGTGCGGCTGTTAACCCCGCGGTACCTGCTCCGACAATTAATACATCTGTTTGCTCAAGCATGTTAAATCATTCGCTATTACGTCAAAACTTAGGCGATTATACGTGATTATAAGCTCATGTGTTAATATATACCGCTCAACTTCATATCCCTAACCCAAAATTAGATCGCGACGCCATGATCGCGGCAAGTGCAATTACTCATGGAATGACTCTGGTAACACGTAATATCATTGATTTTAAAGATATGAGCGTAGCATTAATTAACCCTTGGGATGAATAACAAGTATAAACAATAGTTAAGCGCCTAAATAATAGTTTCATTAGTAAGTATAGATATCCGAGTCAAGCTCAAATATGATCGCTCAATGTTTTGCTGTCATTTTTGGATTTGATCCAAAAATCAAAAAAATACCTGATGTAATGAATCAAGAGTAAGTTGCGTTTCAATCCCCTCACCCGTGCAGCTTGAGCTGCACGAGCAATCCCACAAGGGGAGAGGTGCTAGCTGGTGCAACTTATTTTTGTGAGTTCTCACCTAACTCAAAATATCTACTGGTACGTGTTTCTGGCATTTTATAAATCACTGCCAAAGTAATGATTGACGTAATAATCAAATAATAACAAGGCGCATAATGTGAGCCTGAAACATCTACCAGCATTAATGAGATCATCGGTGTTGTGCCCGCAAATAAGGCATTTCCTACATTATAAGCTGCTGACATCCCGCTATAGCGGCATTCCGTTGGAAAAAGCTCACTAATTGCCACCTGAAACGATGCTGTCATCGCTGCCACTAATAACGCAAAAATCGACTCAGCAATTAATATCTGAACAATGCCACCGTAATTAAGCCAGATAAACATTGGATAGGCAAGAATGAGTAATAAGAATATCGGGACGTTTAGCATTACTTTGCGCCCCCACAAATCGGCAAACCAGCCAAACAATGGCGAGAACACAGCATAGACAACAGATATAACAACAGTAATCCACATCACAATACTGACATCTAAATGGCGCGTTGCGATAAAGTTATTCGGCAAAAAAGTTGCCATCATATAATAAGCAATACCGATGTAACCGGTTAACACAAACACCCATACAAGCGGCATCTTGGGACCCTTTAGCGCCGTCATTAATGGGTTTTTTAAGGCTTTTTTTGACTTTTTTACTTCTTCAAAAAACGGCGACTCACGCACTGAATGCTGCAGGAACATTGAGGTTAATGCAAAAATAAATCCAATAAAAAATGCCACACGCCACCCATACGCAAGCATTTGTGCTTTGCTAAAAACTGTGGCTAACACACCAACCACTACCGCACTTAGGATCGTACCAACTTGTGATGACATTGCCGCTAAAGCTGTTGCAAATCCACGATATTGCTTTGGCGCACTTTCAGCAAGCATAATTAAAACGCCAGTATACTCACCACCAACCGAAAAACCCTGAATCATGCGCGCTAAAATTAAAATAACTACCGCCCAAATACCGAAGCTATTATACGTTGGCATAATGGTCATAATAAACATTGGAATACACATAAGACCAATACTAAGTGTGATCGCATAGCGTCGCCCTAGTCGATCACCAATAGAACCCAAGACAAAGCCGCCTAGTGGACGCATAAAATAACTCGCCGCAAAGATACCAAAAACAGTAATCAAACCGACAGTTCTATTTTCATCCGGAAAAAATAAAACACTTAAGTAAGTCGCCAAATAACCATATAAACTAAATTCAAACCATTCTAAGGCTGCACCCAAGGTCGTAATCGCAACCGTTTTTTTGGTACTTGCTTGCTTTATCTTTTCCATATATTTTGCTATCCCGTTAATTACCTTTTTTTCCTGTCCCGTGCCGAGTCTAACAAACTTCTAAAGATTAATTAACGGATTTCCTATTATTTATTCCGGCTTAAGTACTGCACTCGGCGCTTAAGCACAACAAATTCCTTTTCTGGCGTTAAAATACGATCAAATTGTGCTTTAGTTTTCAGACACACGGCTTCATCTAATTCAATCAGTAAGTCGTTTACACTTTGCAATTTAATTTGCAATTCACACACTTTCTCTAGGTAGTAGAGTAAATAAAGCGCCTCATAGATCGTTTTACCAGTTGTTAATAAGCCATGATTACGTAAAATCATGACTTTTTTACCCTGCAAACTTTGAACAATTTCATGGCCTTCATTTGCTAATGCAAGCCCATTGTAATCATGATAGGCAACATCATTATAAAAGCGTAACGCTTGTTGATTACAAAACAGTAACCCCGATTTCAGTGATGATACCGCAACACCATAAGTGCTATGGGTATGCATCGCACTATGAATAGAGCTGCTTGTTTTGTAAATCTCAGCATGAATATTAAAAGCTTGCGGCATGACCGTATAACCATCTTGTGATAATACTTTGCCATTTAGATCAACTTTAACTAGATTATCCACGCTCACTTCTTCAAAAGGAACATTATGTGGCGTAATCAACACCGCATTTGATTGTGGTATACGCACACTTAGATGCGTTGCCAATAAATCATCCCAACCATAATGGTAAACAATATGATGACTTACCGCGAGATCCTCGCGCAGTTGCTGCTCTAAATTAGTCATCTTAAAGCGTTATCCTTATTGCTCTAAGCTCATCAATGAGGCATTGCCACCTGATGCAGTGGTATCAATACTAATCGTGCGCTCAACAGCTAAGCGATGTAAGTAGAAGGGTCCCCCAGCTTTAGGTCCTGTACCTGATAGACCTTGACCACCAAAAGGTTGTACCCCAACAACTGCACCAACAATATTGCGATTAACATAAATATTGCCAACACGAATATGTTTTTTAAAGAAATTAACGGTTTCCTGAATACGACTATGCACACCAAACGTTAAACCATAACCAGTTGAGTTAATATCTTTAACGACCTTTTCAAGTTCAGTCGCTTTAAAACGCACAATATGAAGAACCGGACCAAATACTTCACGCTTAAGTGCATGGATACTATCGATCTCAAATACCACAGGGTAAATATAATTTCCTTTCTCAAGCGCCTTATCTTGACTAACTTCATGCACAAGCTTTGCTGATTGGCGCATATTATCGATATGTGCTTTTAGATTAGCTTGCGCTTCCTGATCAATCACAGGACCGACATCGGTTTCAATAAACGCTGGATCATGAACCTTTAATTCATCCATCGCACCCTTAAGCATGGTGATAACATTATCCGCAATATCTTCTTGTAGGTATAAAACGCGCAGTGCTGAACAGCGTTGTCCTGCACTGTCAAAAGCCGAAGATACCACATCACGCACTACCTGCTCAGGCAATGATGATGAGTCAACAACCATTACGTTTTGCCCACCTGTTTCAGCAACAAATGGCACAATCGCACCTTCTTTGGCTGATAGCGTTTTCTGAATGATTTTGGCTACTTCAGTGGATCCTGTAAAGATCACACCAGCAACACGTGGATCTTGTGTCAACGTACTGCCAACTTCTTCACCTGTGCCTGGCACAAATTGTAATACTTCTTTAGGAATACCTGCTTGATGCAGCAATTTAATCGCTTCATAGGCAATAATAGGTGTTTGCTCAGCAGGTTTAGCAACCACTGTATTTCCAGCAGCTAAGGCGGCTGTTACCTCACCTAAGAAAATGGCCAATGGAAAGTTCCACGGACTGATGCATACTACAGCACCGCGACCATGTAAGCTAATTTGATTAAGCTCACCTGTAGGGCCAGGCAACGTTTTAGGTGCTGAGAATTCAGCACGCGCTTGTGCGGCATAATAACGACAAAAATCAACCGCTTCACGAATCTCATTAACAGCATTTGCCAAGGTTTTACCTGCTTCACGTACCGCAATTGCCATAAATTTTGGCATATTTTCTTCTAATAAATCCGCACACTTATCCAAAGCGTCAGCACGTTTTTCAGCTTCAACCAGACTCCAAGCGTCAAATGCATTATGTGCAACTTCCATTGCTTTTTCAGCCATTGCCTTGTCGGCATGATAAACTTTGCCAAATATTTGATTATTTGCTGGGTTAAAAATATTTTCCGCAGTAAGCTTTGAAGTATCAATCCCTTTTATTAAAGGCTTAGCAACATAATCATCGCGATCAAATTGACTCATTTGTAATGCCAATTTTTCTAATGCGCGTGTGTCATTTAAGTTATAACTTTTTGAATTCATTCTTTCTTCTCCAAACATATTCACAGGTAAAGCAATTTGTGGATGCGCTTTAAAGCCTAGACGCTTTGCTTTTTCAACAGGGTCTTCAACCAAACTTTCAATCGGTGTCTGCTCATCGACAATACGGTGAACAAATGATGAATTGGCACCATTTTCTAATAGGCGCCTGACCAAGTAAGGCAGTAGATGTTTATACGTCCCCACTGGCGCGTAAATACGACATGGGATATTATAATTACCCTCACCAACAACATGATCATATAGTGCATCACCCATGCCATGTAAACACTGGAACTCATAATCACGATAATCTCCTGCTAATTGCATAACCAATGCTGTTGTATAGGCATTATGCGTTGCAAACTGTGGGTAAATATGTTTGCTATTGGCAAAGAGCTTTTTAATACAAGCCTGATACGAGACATCGGTATAACATTTTTGCGTAAATACAGGATAACCCTCGAGTCCCTCAACTTGCGCATGTTTAATCTCAGAATCCCAATAAGCGCCTTTGACTAAACGAATCATAAATCGATGTCCTGTGCGCTCAGCCAAGTCAATCAAATAATCAAGTACAAAACTGGCACGTTTTTGATACGCTTGAACGACAATACCAATCCCTTCAAAGCCTTGCAAAGATGTCTCATGCGCTAAACGACTCACCAACTCAAGTGATAACTCTAAGCGCTCAGTTTCTTCAGCATCGATATTTAACCCAATATTATAGCTTTGTGCTAACTCAACTAATTTTAATAATTTAGGATACATTTCAGCATGCACACGATCTGCTTGTGACACTTCATAACGTGGATGCAAAGCAGATAATTTAACTGAAATCCCAGGATTTGTGCGCACACTGTTTTTGGTCGCTGAAAATCCAATGGCATCAATCGCCTGACGGTATTCATTATAGTAATATTCAGCATCGGCTTTAGTTGTTGCCGCTTCACCCAACATATCATACGAATAGGTAAAGCCCATCGCTTCTTTTTCTTGGGCGCGCTTTAGTGCTTTATCAATCGATTCACCCATTACATATTGCTGGCCAAGAACTTTCATTGCATGCATTACCGCACGACGCACAACTGGACGCGAGCGCTTATCTAAGAAACCTTTTAGTACGCCTTTGAATTTATTCTGATATTGATCTGGCTTTAATATTTTACCGGTTAACATCAAACACCACGTTGCGGCATTCACAAATAGATACTCACTATCGCCAACATGCTCATGCCAATTAGCACTCGTTAGTTTATCTTTAATGAGCTTATCTGCCGTGTGCTTATCTGGAACACGCAATAAGGCTTCTGCCAAACACATCAGTACAATCCCTTCATCACTTGAAAGATCATACTTCGTCATAAAAGCATCTAATCCGCTCTTACTCAAACGTGTTTCACGTACACTTGCTACCAAACCACTGGCAATATCCTGCACAGATAAACGCTCTTTATCTGTGAGTGCAGCTTGCTTGGCAAGCTTCTCTACAATCATCTGTTCATCACACAGCCAGTGCTTTGATACCTCTTGCATCAAGCTGGATTGATCAAATTTATTATTTCTATCTAAAATCATCGTTAATTCCTGAGAAGGCAAATTTATATTACTTGCTTGCTGTTGAGCTGTTTGTTTTTTAACGGTTAAAATCTTATCAACCATCATTTGATGCGCTTCATCTGCCGGTTTTGATTTAATAAACCAGTTAAAAAGATCCTGATCCTCACATTTAAGCAATGCATGAAATGCCTCTTTTTCAGCTTGAGCTGCTGCCAAATAAGCAAACTCAATATATGGCGAAAGAATAAGGTCTAATTCAAGCATACCTCTTCTTGCCGCCCAGCGTAGGCGCGACAAAACCTCTTGATCTATCGCATTCTCATTTTCGTTTTCAACAATCATCGTTCACCCCTTAGCCACAACATAAAGACTCACGGCATGGTAGCATAAAAAATAAAAAAAACGTAAAGAAAACTAGCGATTCAAAATGCTTGTAATTTTTATCAAACTTTGACACTGCCATTTATCAAAGGCATGCTATTATTGTTATAGAATTTGCTAAGCCTCATCTAAGGATAGAAGGAAATAAATGAGTATATTTAATCTTATTGAATTACATACCTTTTTAATTATATGTGAAATTTTAATTTTAATCGTTGTCGTGCGCATGGTTGCGGAGAAACAAAAACCAACCAGCATGATGGCATGGCTTCTTGCCATTATTTTAATACCCTATGTTGCCGTGCCTTTTTATTTTATTTTTGGCATTCGCAAACGTAAGCGCAAACGCCACAAACATGAATTTAATTTACGTAAAATTGATCACGTCGACACTTACAACCCACACCCCATTCGTACAGTATTGATTAACCAGGATATTCCAGCACCTACCAGCAACAATCACTTTGAGCTTTATCTTGATGGCATTCATGCCTATGAGGCACTTATTAATCAAATTCATAAAGCTAAAACAAGTATCTATATCAGCACTTATGTTTTTCAAAATGATCACGTAACCTTAAGACTCCTTGCCTCATTGACTGAAAAAGCCAAACAAGGTGTTACGGTGAAACTCTTAATCGACTCTCTAGGCTCCTATCGCGTGTATTTCAATCAGCGTATTTTTAAACGCTTACGTAAAGCTGGGGGCAAAGTGTGTTTCTTCATGCCAATTATTCAAATGCCTTTTCGTAATTATATTAACTTTAGAAACCATCGAAAAATTTATCTATTTGATAATTATACTGTACTGACAGGTGGTATGAATTTAGGAGATGAGTACATGGGACCCACTCTTTGCAATAAGCGCTGGGATGACATCTTGTTTAAAATACAAGGGCATGCCGTTTGCCATTTTCATAACATCTTTGCTTCCGACTGGGAGTATTCAGCAAAAGAGCATCTTGATCCAATGAAAGAGGTTTGCTTGAAAAAAGACTATGGGCAAAACTTAATTCAAGTGGCTCCCTCAGGGCCTGACATCCCTAATGATGCTCTATATGACTCACTGATTGCAGGCATCTATGCCACACAAACACGCATCTGGATTGTGACTCCTTATTTTGTACCATCCGATTCGTTGCTTGAAGCGCTACAAATTGCCTATCATCGCGGCGTTGATGTCAAGCTTATCACCCCAAAAGTGTCCAACCACTTAATTGCTGATTTAGCGCGTAGTAACTTTATGCGCCAACTTGCAAAAACGGGTATCGAAATCGCTCTATTTGACAAGAAAATGATTCATGCAAAAGCCGTTTTATTTGATGATAAAGCAGTTATGCTTGGTTCCGTAAATCTCGATAATAGAAGCTTATTTTTAAATTATGAAGTCGTGACCTATGCTTATGAAGCGCCCATTATCAAACAAATTGATCAATGGATGAGTGAGTTTTTAAAAGATGCTGACAAGACATTGCCAGCACCATCAAAAGCACGTAAGTTAGGGGAAAGTATGGTTAAAGTTTTATCCCCTTTATTATAATTATGTTTAAACCACCACAAATTACCCTAAGCTGTGAGAATCAGGTTAAATCTCCCTTCACGCCTGATTTTTTTAGTATCTTGAGCTGGAATATCTATAAAATTAATCATAAGGATCCCTTTGAATTCCAACACTTTATCAAAAGCTTACAACAAGCATATAATCTTCACTTTTATTGCTTACAAGAGGCAAAACACACTGATAGCACGAGTTTCCCATTAGATGGATTTTGTCTACATTTTGCACCCAACTTACAGCTTAAATCACACGCCTACGGTGTGATGACGGCAAGCAGTATTATGAGCCATAAAGCACAGCAAATCTTATCCAAAAAAACAGAAGTTCTCTTTAAAACACACAAGTCAAGCCTTGCCAATCACTATGTTTTTGCTGACAACACGCCACTGATCATCATTAATGTACATGCGATTAATTTTAATAATTCACGTATTTATGCAGAAGAAATTCTGCAATTGCATGACTATCTTGCCGAGTATCAAGACGCTGCCGTTATTATTGCCGGTGATTTTAATAGTTGGAATAAAAAGCGTAATTCACTCATTCATGAATTTTGCCATGCGCTGAACTTAACACAAGCACAATTTGAAGAAGATAAACATATCAAGCGCTTTGCCAAACATCCGCTTGACCTTGTGATGTATCGTAATCTTAATTGCCAATACGCCACGGCAATCGAGAGCCGTAAAATCTCAGACCATAATCCATTATTACTTAAATTTAGCCGAGGTTAAGGATTATAATGACGCCAACTATGCATACGCTGTGTTTCAGAATAAGCTTTGTCACCTCTCCTATGTAATGCCATTATGTAATGCCATTTTATTGTACTGATTGCATCCCAATTACACCATATGGCATTGGTACATCTTGAACCTCAATCCCAACAGAATCACTCGCAGTTTTCAAAAGCGTCTGCTGTGTCGCAGGATTATACGTTAAGTAGACACCATTTGTAGATGTTAAATTTATCGTTGCAAATTCTTTTTCAACACCCAGCGCAATGAAATGGGCATAACCCACAGGCGGAGGTGCTAGATTGTTTTCAGTAATAACAATTATAAAACCTTTAAAAGGCAAAACTTGCTTAACCGTTTGATTGGTAAAGTTTTCATTCCTTGGTGAAGTTAGACTAGGTGTTGAAGGAGTATACTTATAAATCACAATTGAAGATGCATACGGCAATACTAAGAAATTTTCTGTTGCACTGTCAGGAATAATTTGCGGTGGATAAACTAGATTAGCTGAAGGTGTTAACGAAAGTACCTCTGTTGCAGTTGATAATGAGATAGTCTGACTATTTAACGATAAAGAAACAATACTTGCTAAGCCAGCATTTGTCGATAGAAAAATTAATGCTTTTGTTGTGCTTTGATTACTTTGCAAATCAATTGGCAAAATATAACTATTGGTAATATTGGCTATCTGCACCAAATTAGAGCCTGTTGAGATTTCTGTGCCTACATTGTTATAAAGCCACGCTTGAATCCAATTAGATGTATCCTTAGTAATTGCAAGTGCGTATATATTATTATAGTCATCTACTAACTTCATATTGATTAGCGTCTTATCAACTGGTAACAATGCACTATAGCCAAGAGATAAAATCATCATACATAGGCTTAATAGTTGAGTTATTCTTTCTATTAAAATATTGATCATAAAGCAACTCCTTTCTCAACTATGGTACAGTTTGCCAATTATTATTTGGAGGCGGTTTATTAGGTGCAATAGAGTCCTTGTAATTCACATTTGCAACATATTTCGTACCTAAATAAGTAACTTGGTCATCTTTATAATAACGCACTTGATTATTATAGGTAGGCGCTGTGTTCTCAGGAATGATAATACGCCAGCGATTTTGTTGATTCTGATAGGGGTTGTTACTTGTTGATGAGATATTAACAAACACCTGATTATCATAGCTAATTTGTAAACCTTTGGTATAAACAACATTTGAGTCATAAGTTAAAGGGGAACTATCTTGTGGCACCACGCGCCAACGTCCATTTTGTTGAAATGGATTTTTGTTGGATGAGCTTTTTGTAATATTAACAAAAGTAAAACCATTATACGTCACCATTTCCCCTGGGTTATAAACTTGATTTTGCCAAGCACTTGCGCCAAATTGTGCAACTGCCCATTTATTATTAGGTGGTGCGCCTACATTTAGCCCATTATTAGCAGTTGCTACATACTGCACACTATTTTGGGTGATAATATCCCCTTTATAATATTTCACATCAGTATTCCAGTTAGGGTATGTGCCACCAGGAATGACCAAACGCCAATTATTTGGGTTACTGTACGGGTCTTTATTGTTGCCACTATTAATAGCAGAAGTTGAAACAAAGACTTGTCCATCAAAGGTAATATAACTTCCCTTTGGATATTGCTTACCTGAGTCATAATCAGGAAGCGGATTATCCTCCTGTCCTAATACATTCTGCCATGTTAACAATGAAAAATCTGATGGTGTGGTTTTAAGGGTATCTAAGGCAATACTCGTATGCCAAGCATTAACTGTCGAAGTGTCATATAGCAATAAACTCCAATTCCATACGCCATCATCTAAATTCCAACCTTGCTCCAACCTATATGTACCATTATCTTCAAACTTTAATGAATAACTTCCTCCTGCAGCAGGACTAAGCACTACCTCTTTCCCTGTTGTTTCAATAGTTCCTGAGTTATCAATAGCAACAGTTCCAAAAGAACCAGCTTGTCCATCGGTTAACCCACCGGTTCCTGAGATTTGTTGTGCGACATTAAGATTAGTTAAAATAACCGTTGGGATATTAATATTTTGCGTCGTTTGTGGTGTTAAATCATTCTCCTGACGATATTGGCTCGGAGCATTAACAACTGCGACATAATCTGCTTGATGCCCTGTTTGCGCAGAAATCTCCATAGTCACATGATATTGCAATACCGCAGAAGCATTGTTTAATGCAACACTATCTGGAAACACTGCATCATTTAAATCTGAATTTACAGCACTTGTTACCGTGACACTTGAACTGCCTGAGCTATAATTTTTAACACTTGAAAGAAGTGGGGTATTGGTATAAACATAATCATGCGCCTCTAAAGTTTCTTTTAGCGACAAAAAAGCACTATTACGTGAGTTGTTATAATTTTCAATGGCTTGATTCTGGACAACACTGGTTTTTAGCATATATAAAATTGAGCCAGACAGTATTGAGACTACTGCAACAATAATTAACGCAATAAGTAATACGCCACCGTGTTGATTATGTTTATTCTTATACATAGCTAGCTCATCAAAATAATCCATACCACACAAAGTATAGATCAGTCGCTATTATTTTTCCTTGTGATTTTAGAAAAAACATCAGAAGTTTTTACTATAAATCCTATGTCAGAAAGCAAAAAGGCTCCCTAAGGAGCCTTTTGAATTGGTATTGTTTTGCGATGTACCATCGTCTTTTAACGTCGAATAATTTGGCGGTGTCCTACTTTCACATGGCGAATGCCACTTGTAACGGATTAGCAAGTGGCCGATTTGAAAAAATACAGGACGTATTTTTGATAAATACACTATCATCGACGCTAACTGTTCTCACTTCTGAGTTCGGAATGGTGAAGCGGGAATACAAATAGCATCGCTATTTGCCGCTGAACGCCATTTGCTACGGCTAAGCTAATGGCTGGCTTTGATAAAAATACAAGGAAGTATTTTTGAAAAGCTCAGGTGGAATAATATGCTTGGCAATGTCTTACTTTCACATGGCGAATGCCACACTATCATCAGCGCTAAATCGTTTCACTTCTGAGTTCGGAATGGAATCAGGTGGAGCCGATTTGCTATCGTCGCCAAGCAACTTGTAGGTTCTCTAAAAACCTCTAACAATCTATCATAGAGTAATAACCAAGTCTCTCGGGCAATTAGTACTGGTTAGCTTCATACATTACTGCACTTCTACAGCCAGCCTATCAACGTCGTAGTCTTCAACAACCCTTCTAGGGGA